>BTVJ01000019.1:0-101220 GCA_045863395.1 Myxococcales bacterium | reverse complement strand
TGAGCTGGCGGTGGCCCGAAGCGAGGCGCCGGGTCGTCGCAGAGGTGGTCTGGAGTGCTCGCTGGCAGGGCCCCCATGAGGCCACCGAAGCGTGAACCGAGAAGGACCTGCAACGGAGGGATCGCGAAAAATTTTCAACGGCCCGCACTCCGACGGTGTCGCCGGGCACGAGGACGCGACCGGAGGGTCCGGAGCATGAGACCACCTGGGCCCTCGGGCAGGCAACCGCGTGCCAACCGTTCGCGGAGGTCTGGAGTGACGCCTGCGTGCGAGGCGCTCGGAGCATCTCGAACCTCCTGACTGCCATCCAGGCCATTGACAGCGCCGCGCTTCTGCCCCACTCTCGGCCCCGCAATCCTCGCGTCTCGCGGGCAGGCGCTCCAGAGCCTCCCCCGAGGACTCCGTGGCGGAGACAGCCCATGGCGTACCTGGAGTTCGAGGCCATCGACAAGCGCTACGGGGAGGCTGTTGCGCTCGACGGCGTGACTCTGGGCATCGAGCGAGGGGAGCTGTTCAGTCTCCTCGGGCCGAGTGGGTGCGGCAAGACGACGCTCCTGCGGGTGTGCGCGGGCTTCGTGGCGCCGGACGCGGGGCGGGTGTGCCTCGAGGGGCAGGACATCACGGGTCTGCCGCCGGACCGGCGGCCCGTCAACACGGTGTTTCAGAGCTATGCCCTGTTCCCCCACCTGAGCGTGGCGGACAACATCGCCTTCGGGCTTCGGGTCGAGCGGCGCCCTGAGCGGGAGGCGCGACAAGCCGTCGAGGAGCTGCTCCACGTCGTGCGCATGAGTGAGTTGGCGGACCGCAAGCCCCACGAGCTGTCGGGGGGGCAGAAGCAGCGGGTCGCCATCGCCCGCGCGCTGGCGAAACGGCCCAAGGTCCTGCTGCTCGATGAGCCGCTCGCCGCGCTCGATCTCAAACTGCGCCAGCACATGCTCGGCGAGCTGCGCGCACTGCACCGGCGCTTCGGGACCACGTTCATCTTTGTGACCCATGACCAAGGCGAGGCCATGAGCCTCAGCACCCGGCTGGCTGTGATGGACGCGGGGCGGGTGGTGCAGGTGGGCGCCCCGGCGGAGATCTACGAGCGCCCATGCTCGCGTATGGTGGCGGCCTTCGTGGGGGACGGCAACCTGTTGCCGGGAGTGGTCAGATCTGCGGGGAGCGTCGATCTGGACGGTCTCGGCGCCGTTGCGGTGGCCCACGCCGAGCAGCAGAGCGGGCCGGTGCTTGCGCTTGTCCGGCCCGAGCACGTGCATCTTGGAGAGACGCCGGGCCCCAACGCCTTTGCGGGCACCATCGAGGACACGGTCTACCAGGGAAGCTCGGTGCAGCTCCAGGTCCGAGTGGGGGAGCGGCTGGTCCTTGCGCGGTGCCTGGCCGCCGGCGTGCCACCGGCGGGCACCGCGGTGACGGTCTCCTGGGCCCCGGAGCACGTGCACCTCGTCGATGACGTCCGCGAGGAGGTGCGATGAGCGGGTCCCGCGCGCCAGCGGGCAGCACCCAGTGGGCCCTGACCGCGCCGACGGTCGCGTGGCTCGCGATCTTCTTCGTCGCGCCGACACTGATCGTCGTCGCGTTCTCCTTTCGCCCGGCAGACCCGTATGGCGGCTTCGGCGACGGCCTCAGCCTCGACACCTTCGGTGCCCTCTGGTCTCCCATGTGGCCGCCCATCCTCCTGCGCACCGTGGTCCTCGCCCTGGCGACCACTCTCCTCTGCGTGCCCATCGGTGCCGTGGTCGCCTATGCGATGGCCCGCACGCCGAAACGCTGGCGGGGCGCGCTCCTCGTCGCCGTGGTCGTGCCCTTCTGGACCAACTTCCTGATACGCATCCTGGCGTGGAAGGTCATTCTGCATCCGAGCGGCATGATCGCTGGCGTCCTGACGACGCTGCGTCTGACGGACCCTGACACCCTGCTCCTCTATCGCTGGGAGGCGGTGCTCGCCGTGCTCGTCTACACGTCGATTCCCTTCGCCGTGCTGCCCATCTACGCTGCGGCCGAGAAGCTGGACGTCTCGTTGCTGGAGGCAGCGCGAGACCTGGGCGCGTCCTCCGCGCAGACGTTCCTGCGCGTGTTCGTTCCCTCGGTGGGGCGGGGAGTCGCGGCAGCCGCCTTCATGGTGTTCGTCCCCGCGCTGGGCGCCTACGCGGTGCCGGAGCTGGTCGGCGGCGCGAGCAGCGAGATGATCGGCTCCAAGATCGCCCAGCGGGCGCTCGCCGACCGCAATCTGCCGCAGGCCTGTGCCATCGCGGTGCTCCTCTGCCTGTTGGCCCTGTTGCCCCTGCTGTGGCGGCTTCGGGACGCCCGAACGGCCCGCGGAGGCGCGACATGAAGCGCTCCCGCATTCCCCCGCTGGTGCTCGCCGCGACGCTGGTGTTTCTCTACCTGCCGCTGCTGGCCATGGCTGTCCACTCGTTCAACGCGAGCCGGTTCGGCGGGGAGTGGACCGGGTTCACGCTCAAGTGGTACGAGCGTCTGGCGCAGGAGCGTGTCCTGCTGCGCTCGCTCTCCACCTCGCTGATCGTCGCGTCGGTCGCAACGCTCGTCGCCGCTGTCTTCGGGACGCTCTCCGCCCTGGCGCTCCACCGGTATCGGGGGCGCGTCCAGGGGGCGCACCTGACGCTGCTCACCCTGCCCCTCGTCGTCCCCGACGTGTTGATGGGCCTGTCTCTCATGGTGTTCTTCGTGGCGACGTCCACCCAGCTCGGCGTAGGGACCATCGTGGTCGCGCACGTGACCTTCTGCATCAGCTTCGTCGCCATGGTGGTGCTCGCGCGGCTCCAGGACTTCGACTTCTCCGTGATCGAGGCGGCGCGAGACCTGGGCGCGACCGCGACTCAGGCGACCGCGCACGTCATGCTCCCGCTTCTCGCGCCGGGCATCGTCGCCGGCGCGCTCCTGTCCTTCACCCTGTCCATCGATGACTTCGTGATCACCTTCTTCGTGGCGGGGCCCGGCTCCACCACGCTGCCCATCTACATCTTCAGCTCCCTGAAGCACGGCTCTCCGCCGGTGATTCAGGCGCTGTCCGTCGTCATGCTCGCCGCGACGGCCGTCGTGGCGTGGCTGGTCCTGCGTCTCGCGAGGAGGAGCACATGAAGGGAAGAGGGATTCTGGCTGTCGCGGTGGTCGTGGTCGTCGCTGCCGCCGTCGCGGCGTTCTTCTGGACGCGGGGCGCCGGCAAGCGCCAGCTCCACGTCTACAATTGGGCGGACTACATGGACCCGGCGGTCATCGCCCAGTTCGAGAAGGAGAACGACTGCGAGGTGGTCGTCGACACCTTCGACTCCAACGAGGCCATGTATGCGCGCATCAAGGCCGGAGCGACGGGCTACGACGTGGTCTTTCCGACCTCGTACATGGCCGCGGTGATGCAGGCGCAGGGGATGCTCGTCACCCTCGATCCGGGCGCGCTCCCGAACCTGCGCCACGTGGATCGCTCCTTCACGGCGCTGACCGAGGACCCGGAGATGCGGCACAGCGTCCCCTACCTGGTGAGCGTCACCGGCATCGGCTACGACGCGAAGAAGCTTGGTGACCTGGAGCCCTCGTGGGGAGTCTTCGGACGCGCGGACCTGGCCGGCCGCATGACCATGCTCAACGACATGCGGGAGGCCATCGGCGCGGCACTCAAGTTTCTCGGCTACAGCTACAACAGCACCAACCCCGAGGAGCTGGCGCGGGCGAAGGAGCTGCTCCTCTCGTGGAAGCCCAATCTGGCCCGCTTCGACGTGGACGAGGCGAAGCGCGGCCTCGGCTCGGGCGAATTCCAGGTAGTGCATGGCTACAACGGGGATATCCTGCAAGTCATCGAGGAGAACGACGCCATCGCCTTCACCGTGCCGCGGGAGGGCACGGCGATCGCCAGCGACAACATGGCGATCCTCAAAGGGGCCCCCGAGCCAGCGCTGGCGCACGCCTTCATCGACTTCCTGCTCCGCCCGGACATCGCGGCGAAGAACATGGAGCACGTCCAGTATCGGGCCCCGAACGTGGAGGCGGTCAAGCTGGTCAGTCAGGAGCTGCGGGAGAACCCGGCCGTGTTCCTCGACCCGGAGATCCTCGGCAAGTCCGAGATGATCCGGGACCTGGGAGCGAACAACAAGCTCTACACCGAGGTGTGGGACGCGGTGAAGGGAGGGAAGTGAGACTCAGGGCACGCAGAGCACCTGCCCGACCTCGATGATGTTCGGGTTCGGGATGCGGGCCTTGTTGGCCTCGTAGAGCGTCCGCCAGGACATGGGGGGCGTGGTGCGAGAGGAGATGCGGTATAGGGTGTCTCCCGACTTGACCGTGTACGTTCTGGCGGCGGGGCAGGGGACTGTGTTGAGAGCCTGGACGGTCTCCGTGCCCTGGGAGAAATATTCGCGAAGGAGCGCGGCGTAGGCGGGATTCGGCTCGTCGGCGCTGCCTCGGAACTTCTCGACGGCCCGGTCCACCTCCGAGAGGAGCGGCGTGTCTGACGCCGGAAGGGCCACTGCATAGCGCCCCTCCTTAAGATTGTGCGCCGCGATGAGCACCTTCCCGCGATACGGCTCTTTCCGCGCCTCCACGATGCCGAATGGATAGTCGTAGACGAACGCCTCGATCTCGCGATCCAAGAGCTTGGTGAAGTAGTTGTCCTCTACTTCCTCTGACCAGGTGTACTCTCGGATGATCGGCGCTGGCGAGAGCTTGAGCCCCTCGATGAAGTCGCGCGGGTAGCTGTCGCCCTTGGTGATGCCGATGGTCCGCCCGGCAAGGGCGGCCGTGTTTGGGAAGTCCCGCACCCGATCCTTTGCGACGAAGAGGGCGAGGCCCGTCTCCAGATAGGGCTTCGAGTAGGCGACGCCCGGCCAGTCGTCTGTAGGAAACACGCCGCCGACAGCCAGGTCCGCGCGCCCCTCGCAGAGCGCCGCCGGGAAGTCGTCGAACTCCGTGATGACGATCTCGAGCTTCGCGTCGAGCTGTTTGGCGAGCCCCACCATGAGCGCGTACTCGAAGCCGGTCCACTGATCGTCGTCGTCCTTGAAGCACATGGGCTCGTTGTCTTCCTCCGTTGCGATGCGCAGCACCTGGTTGATGCGGATCTCCTGGAGGACATTGCGCTCCTTGCACGGCGCGGTGGGGGCAGTCGGTTCTGCCCCTTCAGGTGCACCAGGGGCTGGCGAACCCGCTGGCGGCGCAAGCGCCTCAGCGGCAGGGTCTGGAGCTGCGGTCGGCTTGCCGGGCCCGGCCGGGTCCTGTGTGGCAGTCGCCCCTTGGGCGCCAAGGTCCTTGGCCGGCTCGCCGGGCGCGGCCTGCACAGGAGCCGTCGCACCCCCGGCGGGTCCCGGAGCGCCCGACGGTGGCGTGGGATCGCCGCCGGTCTTGCAGCCGCCCAGCGCCATCCACGAGAGCGCCACCCACAGCAACGAGCTTCGCATGATGCCTCCTCAAGGAGCTGCCGCACAGCACCTGAACCCGATGTAGTCCGTCGCCGTATCGGTTGGCTCGGTTTGTTGCGCCCACGAGACGAGCGCGCTCGGTCCATTGGCGAAGCCCCCGCCCCGGATGAACGCTTCATCGGACACGGAGGCGCAGTCGCCAGTCCACTCCCACACGTTTCCGGCCATGTCGAGCACGCCAAAGGGGCTGGCGCCTTCTGGGCGCCCGCCGCTCAGGTCGAGGCCCGGTGGGCCGCAGGTCCCGCCAGGCGTGTTCATCACCGCCTGGCTGCAGCGGGGCGTTTCGTCTCCCCACGGGTAGCGCCGGGTCTGGTCGCATTTCCCGCCACTGTGCTCGCAGCCCCCCCGGGCCGCCCGCTCCCACTCGTCGCCCGAACAGAGTCGCTTCCCCTTCCAGGCGCAGTAGGCGCAGGCCTGGTGCCAGCTCACACAGTTGATGGGCATGTATTCGCGACCTGCTACGCGGAAGGTAGTCTCCGGGCCGGCGGCGCACCCATTTCCCGAAGAACCTGGAGGAGAGCACTTGCCCGCACGCACGCACAGGTCGAACTGCGTTGCGGTCACCTCCGTCCGGTCGATCAGGAACGCGGGTACCGTGATGGTGCTCGGTTTGGTGTCGCCTCCGCAGGTCGCCGCGTCTGCGTTGCACCCGAGGAGAGAGACTCCAGTCGGGATGCTGACCATCCGCTCGCCCGGAAGCGGCACACACTGGCCAAGGGCCGTGCACAGGCTCTCATCGCCGCATGTACCGCAGGACCCGCCGCAGCCGTCGCCTCCGCACGCGCGCTCCCGGCAGTCCCTGGCGCAGGCGATGGGCACCAAGGGAGGCGGAGGCAGGGCGTCGCTGGCCGGGGGAGAAATCGGGCTTGTGCCGGCCACCTGGGGGGCGGGAGCCGGCGGCGGCGAGCTGCTGTCGTCCCTCTGCAGGACCACGAACGTGCCGCCCACCAGGGCTAGCGCCCCGAGCGTCGCGCTGATCGCGATCAGTCGGAGGGGGCGTCTCTTCGCGGGGACGGGTGGTCGGGGAGACGGCGACGGCGGCCGCCCGCCCATAGCCTCCACCAGCGCAACTTGCATCTCCCGCGCCGACGCAAACCGGTCCGACGCATCCAGGGACAGAGCCCGGTCGACGACGTCCGAGAGCGCCGGAGGCACGCGCAACCCGGCGACATCCCGGAGCGGCGGCATGGGAACCCGAGTACGCGCCGGGGCCTCGGGCGGCACACTGCCGGACAGCATGCGATACAACGTGGCACCGACCCCGTACAGGTCCGACCGTTCCGTGAGCGCAGAGTCGGAGTTGTATTGCTCGGGCGGCGCGTAGCCTGGCGAGAACGTGGCCTGTACAGAGCGGGTAGCGACCCCGATGGTACGCCGAGATGCGCCGAAGTCCAGCAGGTAGATCGGCCCCTTGTCGGTGACGTAGACGTTGGCGGCCTTGATGTCTCCGTGGACGATCCCCGCCTCGTGCGTGGCGCGGAGCCCGTCGAGCACGGCCACGATGATCGGCACCGCCTCGGCCGGCGAGAGCCGCGCGGCCTCCTTGCCGGACCGCCCACCCCGCAGAGCAAGGAGCCCCTCGATGGTCACGCCCTCCAGGTACTCCATGACCATGTACCCGGTGCCGTTCGCCTCGAACACGTCGTAGACGTCGACGACGTTGGGCGCGTCGCGGAGCTGCGCCAGGTGGCGCGCCTCATCGAGGAAGCTAGTGAGCCCGTCGGCAAAGGCTGCGGCGTCCATTCCCCGGCTCGGACGCACGGTGAGGCGATCCCGGCTGCGGGACGAGGACTCCCGTGGCATGTACTCCTTCACCGCGACCCGCGCTCGCAGCTTGAGGTCCCGCGCGATGTACGTGACCCCGAACCCGCCCTTGCCGAGCGGCCGGCCGATCAGATAGCGCTCCTGAAGGACGGTGCCCGCGTCCAGCACCAGCGCATCGTCGTCCCGCGCAGCCGCGTCCCCATGCCCGCAGCGCTGGCACACCACGCCTTCGGTCTCGTCACAACACCAGAGGCACACTCGTTTCGCGCTGGCCATGTTCAACCCTCGTCTGACCGTGGGCGCCAGTGGCGGAATCGAGCGACCCACACAGTCAGATAGCGGCGGCCATCATACGCCGATAGCGAGCTGCCGGATACCGGAAACTTCACAGGCCCGGAAGTCCTCCCGCTAGTCGATGGCAACATAGACTCCCAGCGTCCACAGAAGGCCCAGCGCAACGATGATCGCAAGGGTCACCAACCGGTCCCGGGAGATCGGTGTCGGGTCCGGGTTCGGTGGCGGCACCGGATCTGGCGGCGGCACCGGGTCGGGAAGGGGCACCGGGTCTGGCGGGAGGGGCGGCTTCGGTGCGTTCGCAGACGGATAGAGCGCCTGGAGGTTCGCCAGGACCTCTTCGGCGGACTGGGGGCGGTGCTTCGGGTCGAGGGCGAGAGCGGCCTGGATGAGGACCGCGGTCTCCTGGCGCATCCGGCCTCGCTTGACCGCCGCGCCGAGCTTCGGGAGGCCGTCTGTGCCGCGACGCTCTGCGTAGGGAGGCGCCTCTCCGAGGAGCATGGCGTAGAGCGTGGCGCCGATGCCGTAGACGTCGGTCCATGGGCCCTGGGTGTCGTGCCCCAGGATCTGCTCGGGGGGCGCGAAGCCGTCCGTCCACACGCGGGTATGGCCGCGCTTGGTGTGGGTCTCGCGCGCGTTGCCGAAGTCGATGAGCATCAGCGTGCCGGTGTCGGCCACAAGGGCGTTGGAGGGTTTGATGTCCCGGTGGATGAGGCCCCGGGCGTGGACCTCCTGGACGGCGGCGCAGAGCTCGATGGCCCAGCCGACGGCCTCCGGCTCCCGGAAGGCACCCCGGTGTTCCCGAAGGCGGTCGCCCAGCGTGCTGCCCGGCACGAAGTCCATCACGAGATAGGCCGTGCCGTGCTCTTCGAAGGTCTCGAAGACCCGGACGATGCGCGGGTGGCCGGCGAAGCGGACGAGGCGATCCCCCTCCTTGCGGAACTTGCCGCGCTCCTCGTCGATCTCGCCTTGCGTCGTGTCCTTGAGCGGTACGACTGTGTGGCCGTCTTTGGACCGGGTCGCGAGATCCTTCGGGACGTGCTCCTTGATGGCCCGGCGCTCGCCTTTGTCGAGAGTGGCTGCCAGATAGGTCACCCCGTTGCCGCCAGCCCCCAGCACGCGGCCGACGACGTACTTCTTGTTCAGCACGGTGCCGGGGGCCAGCTCCGTGCTGGTGGCCTCCACGGGGAGGCCCGGTGCCTCCGCCCCGCAGTCGCGGCATCCACCGGCGCGGCGGCGAGGCAGGCAGCAGTGGAGGCAGAGCGCTTGCGGATCGATCATGCTGCCTCGCTCAGGCGACCCTATGGCACCGAGAACTGGACTCGACCGTCCCTGTTCGCCTTGAATCGGAGGACGGCGCGCTTTTTGCCCCGGTCCATGGGGCCAAGGTTCACGGGCGCGATGACGTGGGTCCCGTCCGGGTAGTAGGCCCAGCCCTCCACCGTGACTCCGGCATTACCGGTGTAGTAGTTGTAGCTCACCGTCCACCACTGGTCGTCCGTCGGGATGCGGCGGCCGATGAAGGTCTCGTCCACACCCCCCTGCTGGTAGTCGTTGACCACCTCGGCGTTTCCGGCCGTCGCGCAGCCCGTGAGGGAACGAAAGGAGCACTCGCCGCCCGTGGGGTTGCGCACATGGAGGTCGATGTCCACGCCCGCTCCTCGCCACCGCACGAGCACCACGACGAATGGCGGCGGCGGATTGGGGCAGGTGCAGTACTGGTCGCACGGGCAATTGCTGTCGCAGGGGCAGTTGGCGGCGCACGGGCACTGCCTGGCGCAGTCGATGTCGGGGCACGGGCAGCGCTGTGCGCAGGGGCACTCCCGGTCGCACGGGCAGCGTGTGGCGCACGGCTCTGTCTCGCACTCCTTCAGCTCGACGAGACACTCACGAAGGTCCTTCCCGTCTTTCTTCTGCTGGAGCGCAACGATCAAATACAGGATCAGGACGGCTCCCAGCGCAGAGCAGATCACGTCGAGCATCGACAGGTTGAAGACGCTGATCTCGCGGGCGGGGCGTCGCTTCATGGTGCTCCGTTCGCACGACAGGGCGACAGTAGACTCGGTCCCGTCCAAGCCGTCAAGGCCCGAATTGTGCGTTGACAGGGGAGCGGCCCTTGCGGTACCGTCGGCGCTGTCGTAGAGCCTGTCGGCCCGAGCGGGCCCCGCCGAGTCGGAGGCGAAGCCAACGAGGTGTGCCAGTGGCGGGTCGAGAGTACTCCATAGGTCGCGGTGAGACGTGTGACATCCGGCTGGACGACGCGATGGTGTCGTTCCGGCACGCGACCGTATCCTTGGAGGGCGCTCAGATCCGCGTGAGAGACCGCGACTCTACCAACGGCACGTTCATCGTCGACGGGGCGATGTCGAGGCGGGTGTCGGACGCGACGGCTGTGAGCGGGTCCACCGTCTCCTTCGGTGGGATCGTCGTTCCGGTCGATGCGCTCATCGTGCAGTTGAAGGCGATGGAGAAGAGCGCCGTGCGTGAGGGTCCGTCCCCCGATCAACGGTATGATCGTTGCGCCAATGGTCACATCAAGCCGGCAGGGTCGCCGTGTGCGCACGGGTGTGCGTAGGAGGTAGGGCGTGCAAGGGCTGTCGCAGAACCGGTTCGCGTGCATCGGGCTGTCTGTCGCGGTGGCCGCAGGGCTGATCGGAGTCCTGAGCGCAGCAGTCACCCCCGGGGAGTGGGTGGGCCTCCTGCTGCTCGACCGCAATGTCCCTGAGCTTCAGGTCTTCCCGTATCCGTTCACCATCCAGAACCTGATGACGCTGCTGTTCGCGGCCGGCGTCGGTGACATCGTTTATCGCCGGGGTGCGGCGGCAGTGGAGGGCGTCGCCAGCACGGCTCGAATCCTGCCGGAGGATGATCGGACCGTCCTCGTCGGCTCCGACCTCGGGCCCATCCGGCGGTCCGCCCTGGAGGGTGCGCAGACGCGGGGCTCGTTCCTCGCGCAGATCGTGGACCAGTGCGTGCTGTGTTTCCACGCGAACCAGGCGACCGACCAGACGCACCAGATCCTGACCTCTCTCGTCGACCACGAGCTGCACCGTGTCGACCTTCGCTACACGCTGCTCCGCTATCTGGCGTGGCTGATCCCGACCATGGGCTTCATCGGGACGGTGGTCGGCATCGCGGGAGCGCTGTCGGTGATCCAGGGCGCGGGTGAGGACCTTTCGTCCAAGACGGGCGAGATCACTGCGAGCCTGTCGACGGCTTTCTACTCGACGATCCTGGCCCTGTGCCAGAGCGCCATCCTCGTGCTCCTGACCCAGTTCACCCAGACCAGCGAGGAGGAGGCGATCAACCGCAGCTCCGACTACTGCCTGCGCAACCTGGTCAACAGACTCTACGTGCCGCAGGCGGTCAAGTAGGGGCCGGGGAGGGTGTCTGCAGGTGAAGCGCCGCCCGTCTCGCGAGATCAGCGTCTTCAACCTGTCGATGCTGGACGTGATCTGCTCCGCGCTCGGCGCAATCCTCGTGCTGTATCTCATCTCCGTTCAGGCGACCAGCTCCCACAAGAAGCGGGCCGAGAAGGCGGAGTCCCTGGTCCAGACGTTGGTCGCCAGGATGAAGGAGGCCATGGAGGCGCTGGAGGAGGCCCAGCGGCAGGCGCGGACCGCGCGGGCGCAGGCCGACGAAGCAGACCGCCGCGCACGGGAGGCGCAGGCTGCGGCCGACTCCGCCACCGCCGACGCCGCCGCCGCGCGGGCGCGGGCGCGGGCGGCGCAAGCGGCCGCCGACGAGGCACGGGCTGCTGCGGCCGAGGCACAGCAGCAGGCCGATGCCGCCCGCCAGGCCGCTGGCGAGTCCATCGGCATGTGCCACACCGAGGCAGACACCGTTGTCGTCGATGTCTGGGATCACGAGGCCGAGGATGGTGATCGGGTCGACCTGCGGCACGGTGCGACGGAGCTTGCCTCCAACCTCAAGCTCCGCGTCTTGCCAAACGTGGCGCGGTTCACGCTGAACCTGCCTCAGGGAGTGAGCTACTTCGTGGCGCAGGCGTTGAACGAGGGAGACGGCTCACCCAACACGGCGAGCGTTCGTGTCAGTCCCTGCAATGGGACCAGTGCAGAGACCTTCGTCTGGAACATGAGCACGGGAGAGAAGAGAAACGTGTCCATCGTGCGCCGATGAGGGCGCGGAGTGCAGGAACACGGGCCCCCCAACGGGGGCCTGCGAGCTGTCTGAAGGCGTCCTGACTCCCCGCCGAAGGAGAGTCGGGCTGAACATCGAGAGGAGCACAGCATCATGGCCATGATCCGCTGCGAGCAGGACAAGCACTTCTTCAACTCGGACCAGCAGGCGAGCTGCCCCTACTGCCGTCAGGGGCCCATCCTCGGCGGGGTCATCCCCGATACGC
Source organism: Myxococcales bacterium (assembly GCA_045863395.1). Lineage (GTDB taxonomy): Bacteria > Myxococcota_A > UBA9042 > JABWCM01 > BTVJ01 > BTVJ01. Next base: position 89,367 of record BTVJ01000019.1, on the reverse strand, counting down.
GGGGGGTCAACGACACGCGGGGGACCAGCCACGACGGAAAGACCCAGCGGGCGGACCAGGGGGGAAGGACGGAGCAGAGCCGCACTGACACGCGCCGCGCGGCGACCGCAGTCGATGGCATGACGCGTCGAGTCGACCGGGGCACCTCCGCGGTGTCCGGCTTCGACCCGGTCGTAGCGTGGCTCGTCTGCATCGACGGCCCCTCCATGGGGCGGGACTACCGCATCGTCGAGGGGCGCAACGAGGTGGGGCGTGACCCGCACAACCGGGTGCAGATCACCGGGGACGACACCATTTCGCGGGATGGGCATTGCGCGGTGGTGTTCGATCCGCGGGGGGCGGTGTACTGGATCGAGCAGGGCCGGGGCCGCAACCTCGTTTATATCAATGGCAAGGCGCTGCGCGGAGAGTCGCAGGATCTGGTCGCCTATGACCGGGTGGAGATCGGCTGCACAACGCTGATGTTCGTGCCTCTCTGTGGCGACAGATTCCGTTGGGGGGGCGCTCAGTGACCGGTCGCCCCGGTTGGGGCGCCGCGAGGTGGGCGTCCGTCACGGTCATTCTGATGTCATGGGCCGCTGCTGCGTATGCGCAGGGCGGGGCGCCGGATGCCGGGGCATCGCGTGATGCGGGTGCGCACGTGGGATCTGTGCCCGGGGCGTCCGCTTCGGACTCGGCGACCCACGGCGCAGGGAGTGGCGCAGACGCAAGTACCCCCCCGAGCCCTGGCGCAGCCCTACAGCCGACGGGCATCCGTGTCACGGCGGCCTTCTACTCGCGGCCGGTGGTGGAGGCGTGGGTCGACGCTCGCGCGTTCCCCGACGCGCCGATCATGGGGCTCGGTCCAGACAGCTTCCGGGTCACCGTGGGGGGACATGACGCCCAGGTCACAGAGGCGGCGCCCCAGTCGTCCGACACGCGAGGGACGGCCTACGTGCTGGTCTTCGACGTGTCCAAGTCGGTGCAAGGGCGCCCCTTCCAGGTGGCCATCGCGGCTGCCAAGGCCCTCGTCGGGCGGGTGGGCGACCGGGACCAGATGGCGTTGATCACGTGCGGCGACACCGCCGACCTGAAGCTCGCGTTCACGGGCGACAAGGCGGCGCTGACCCGCGCCATCGATGGTCTGGAGCCCAGGGAGCGCAACACGAAGCTCCTCGATGCGGTCCGTCTCGGACAGGACCTCCTCTCGGCGCGCGTCGACACCGACTTTCCGCGACACCGGATGATGCTCACCATCTCCGACGGCAAGGACGAGGGGAGCGGCGTCGTCATCGACGACCTCACGGCGAACCCGCTGAGACTGCGCTGGCCCGTCTACGCTGTGGGCTACAAGCGGTCGGGGCGAGGGCAGTTCGCGACCCTCCAGCGCCTCGCCGAGGCAAGCCGCGGGCACTTTGCCGAGAGCCCGACCGTGGACCAGGTGGAGGCCACCTTCGACAAGTTGCTCATCCGGGCACGGGAGGGGATGATCGTACGCGCCGCCTGGGACGGTGACGCAGCGACTATCGAGCGGGACGACGTGAAGGTGCAGCTCGTGCATCCGGGAGGGACCTTCGTCGACCAGCGGAGGGCGCTGGTCCTGGCTGCGCCGCAGCCCGCCCAGGTAGAGCAGGAGAGTCGGCCCGAGGTGGATGCTGGCAGTGGTTCTGTTCCGGCACAAGCAGGGTCAACGACTGCTGAAGCGACGTGGTGGCGGTCGCCGATCACCCTGGGCGTGGGCGGAAGCGTGCTGTTGGCGCTCGCGCTGCTGCTGGTCCTTCTGGCTCGGCGGCCTCGGCGCGGAGATGCGCCATCTCCGCTGGAGCGCGACCCGGCGGTCCCTCGTGATCTCCCGGACCTTGAACGGAGGCCACAGCATGGAGGGACACTGCACCCGACAGGCCCCGTGGTCCCCCCGGCAGCCCCGGGGCAGGTGACCATCCGCCTGGCCCATGCACGAGGGCCGGGGCGGCTCGACGGGGGTGGCTCGCTGGCCATCTCTTCCTCCGGTCTGATCCTGGGCCGGGATGGGGATGTCTCCGTGGCGGGCGACTCCGAGGTATCGAGTCGGCACTGCCAATTCAGCGTGGCTGGGAGCGCCGTCGTGGTGGAGGACCTCGGATCGACCAACGGCACATGGCGCAACGGCGCGCGGGTGGTCGGGCGAGAGCGCGTCGAGACAGGCGATATGATCCGCGTTGGCACGACAGAGCTCAGAGTAACGGAGGTTGCGTCGTGAAGCTGGGACAGATGGAAGTCTCCATTGGCAACCACCAGGACATTGGGGCCCGGAAGGAGCAGCAGGACTACTTCGGCACCATCCCCGACGGGTCGGGTGGCTACATGCTCGTCGTAGCCGACGGTATGGGCGGGCACGAGGGCGGCGCCCAGGCGAGCGTCATCGCGGTGGACGCGTTCACGGAGGCGTTGCGTTCGCGAGACCGAGCCCAGGACAGGGCCGAGGTCCTGGGACACTGTGTGCGGGTGGCCAACGATGCCGTTGTTGCGGCGGCGTCAGCGTCTGGGGCGGACATGGGCACCACGTTGGTCGCCTGTTGGGTCAGCGAGCGGGGATTTCAGTGCGTGTCCGTGGGCGACAGCGTCGCCATCCTGTGCCGCGCGGAGAGCGTGCTCCGGCTCAACCGTCAGCACACGTTGGGGGCGGAGATGGACCGCGGCCTGGCGACCGGTGCCGTCAACACGGCAGACGCCAGGCGACGGGAGGGCGAGCGGGCCCACCTGACGGCCTACCTGGGGCAGCCGCGTCTTGCGGACGTGGACATCACGAGCCCCCAATCACTGAAGGCAGGCGATTCCCTCGTCCTCGCCAGCGACGGTCTCACCGACGCCCTGTCCGACGGGGACATCGCGCGGATCGTGTCACAGGCGGCTGATGCCGATGCAGCATGCCATGCTCTCGTCAAGGCGACGCTGATCAAGGAGCGGCCGGCGCAGGACAACGTCTCGGTCGTCGTCTTTCGGGTCGCGGGCGCGGCCGTTGCCGCGACGGCCTCCTCCAGCCCCAGGCGCTGGTTGGGTGCTGCCCTGGCGCTGGTGGCGGTCCTGCTGTTGCTGGTGGCGTTCTGGCCCTCGCGGAAGGACGGGGGGGAGGGGCCGGTTGAGCCCGTCAGGGTGCATCCTGATGCCGATGCGGGCGCCAAGAAGGATGAGAAAGACGTCGGAACGGGTGGGAAGAACTCCGGGTCGGAAGCGGCGAAGCAGAAGGGGGAGGAGGACGCCGCGGGAGACTCTGCCAGCGGAGTCCGAGCCGGCGACACCGCCAAGGAGACGGGTGCTGCAGAGTCCAATCCACCCAATAAGCAGACGGGGAGGACCCCGGACCCAAAGAAGCGGAAGGAGGGCACCGGTTCGAGTACCGGAGCGCGGCCAAAGGACGGCGGACAGACTCCAAAGTCTGGGGAGGACCCGTCCAAGATCAAGGACGCTGGCGTTCACGATTCGCCGGGCGACGCCAAGGCCGACAAACGCGGCGACGTCCGACCGGGGCGAGGAACCGACGGCGATACTCGGAGCACCACCACTGGCGCCAAAGCGACCGACGCCACACCGGCGCCCGGTGGACTGACGCAACCGCAGGCTGAGGCCGACAAGGCGGGAACGGCACCTGGCACTGCGGTCGGCGAGACGAGCACTGGGCTGCACGCGCCGCCAGTCTCTCCAGCTCCCGACCCCGCGGCGCCTTCCCTTACCGGCGTACCCGGCGACACGAAGAATGCTCCGGGTTCTACGCCGGGACCTGACGTTCCACCCGGTGGCTCGGGATCCAAAGAGACGAACTCGTCGCCTGCCGGGGCCAAGGAAGGCGCTGTGGATCCACCCCCGGGAACCGTCACAGCCCCCGCGTCGCCGCCGCCAAGCAGTGACGTCGCCCCGAAAACTCGGCCCGAGATGGACCCGAAGCCCCGGTCGACCGATGTCCCCCAAGAGGGAGGTGACCAATGAGAGTTCGACCAGGATACGCCACCGCTCTCGCGTTCGTCTCCCTGCTGGCAATCACAGGCTGCAAGAAGACCGACGCACCGAAAGTGCAGGATCTGGAGAAGAGCGTTGGCCGTGTGGTATGCCCCCTTGGAGGTGGCAGAGCGGTCACGGGAACGGGTTTCGTGGTGGACCCGTCGGGACTCCTCATCACCAACCAGCACGTCATCGAAGACTGTATCGGCAAGCCTCCGGGGGATGACGGCCTCCAGATTCACTTTGGCCCCGCCAAGGTCGTTCAGGCCACCATCGAGGAGGCCAACGACAAGAAGGATCTCGCCGTCCTGCGCTTCACGGGCGACGTCCCCCCCGCCCTCACGATTGCGTCTGGCACAGAAGCGCCCAAGCAGTCACGCCTGACGAAGATCGGGTTTCCGGGTACCGCGGACCGATTGGCGGGGAGCAATCGCGCTTGGGTCGAGCCCAGCTCCGCCGTGGGATCCGTACAGCGGTATCTGGACGACGAGCAGGCGGACCGACGGCTCCTGCAGATCGACGTGCTGGTCAACGAGGGAGACAGCGGCGGACCCGTGTTCGATGCGTGCGGGCGGGTAGCCGGTGTGTCGACTCTCAAGGTCAACCCGTTGGTGGCGGTCGGCATCAACGCGGCCGTGGCGTCCTCCGAGGTGGTCGACATCCTGAACAAGGTCGGCGCAAAGCCATCGACGGTCACGACCCCATGCGACCCGGATGCTCCGCCGCGCCTCGTCATCGCCATGGTCATCGCTGCCGGTCTGCTGGCGATCACGGGGATGGTGCTGGTCCTACGTCGGCCAGCGACGGTCTCGAACATCACGAAGCGGTGGAAGCAGCCCGATCCTCAGAAGCACGCGGTGCAGGGCCCGGTGGGCTTCATCCGGGACGAGCACGGGAACATCATCAACGCTGCCGCGAAGTGGGAAGTCCGTATCCTGGAGGGTCCGATCGACCTCAAGAACCAGTGCATCCCCCTCGCGGCGGGTGCATCCCTCGTCATAGGCAGGGACGCCGGAGCATGCGCCCTCGTGGTGCCGGACGAGGCGAAGGACAAGCCCTGGCCGGGGGTCTCGAAGCGCCACCTGGAGCTCCGCGTCACCCCAGGGGGCGCGCTGGAGGCACGTGAGCTGGAGGCGTCTCGCGGGACGAAAGTCAACGGCGTCGCTCTCCGCCCGGGGTCCTGGACCCCGGTGCAGGGCGGTGCGACCATCGAATTGGGGTCGAATCGGTTTTCGTTGCGTGTTTCGACCCGAGCGTAGACACAACTCCGTAGAGATTGGCGATGGCAAACGGAACCACGATCTGTCTCACCTGCTGCGAGCCTTGCCAGGGAGGCGTGACGTGTGATCGCTGTGGTCGACCGTCGCGAGGGACGGATGATGGCGACGTCCTCACTTTGCCGGCTGGTACCGTGCTGCATGGCCGCTACCTTTTGGGGCGGGTCCTGGGGCACGGCGGCTTCGGTGTCACGTACCTGGCGCGAGACGGGGAGCTGGATGCACGAGTCGCCATCAAGGAGTATCTGCCCCGAGGTGAGGCCACCCGAAACCGGGACGGTTCGACGGTGCGCCCTCGGTCGCCCGGCGAGCGCGACTCGTTTGTCCAAGGATTGGAGAGCTTCCTGAAAGAGGCTCGCGCCCTTGCGCAGCTCCGCAAGGAGCCGAACGTCGTGACGGTATACGACGTCTTTCCGGCCAACGGTACTGGCTACATGGTCATGGAGTACCTGGATGGCATGACCGCGGAGGACTTGCTCAGGCGCAATCAGGGACGGCTCTCGGAGGCAGACGCCCTGCGGATCGCGCTTCCGGTGCTGGACGCTCTGCGGGCCTCGCATGCGCGGGGGATCATCCACCGTGACATCAAACCCGCAAATATCTATGTCACGAAGGAAGGCCCGGTCTTTCTCCTGGACTTCGGTGAGGCTCGCTACGTCACTGGGGCTGCAACGCGCTCGGTCTCCGCTGTCCTCACCGAGGGTTTCGCACCTCCAGAGCAGTATGTGAGGAGCACGCCTCAGGACTGGTCGGTGGACGTCTACGCCGTGGGCGCAACTCTCTGGCGGATGATGTCTGGGCGGATACCGCCCGGGGCACTCGAGCGGCAGCGAGGGACGTCGATTCCGGCACTCCGGGATCTTCTCGGTGAGCGGGTCTCCCTGGCCGTGTCGAACGCAGTCAGTCGGGCGATGAGCCTGGACCCGATGGACCGCTTCCGCAGCGTCCGCGAGCTTCAGCTCGCGCTGACCGGTCGAGCTGAGCCCACGGAGGACCGAGCACGCGAGCAATCGCGTCGCGAAGGTGACCAGCAATGGCGCCAGCCCGCGCTCTACGCTGCTGCCGGCGCCGCCATCGTCACCGTACTGGGTCTCGGCGCGATGCACTTCGCCGGGCGAGCGGGCGAGGCCCCGGAGCGTCCGAAGCAGGACGTGCAAGCTCCTCAGTCAGCATCAGAAAACGCCCCTGGCACTCTGGACCCACAGGGGGCGGCAGAGCTGGAGCGGTGGTTGAATGACGATCCCCCCGGTGTGGGGACCAATCCCGGGGGCCAAGGGGGAGGGGCCGCGAGCAGCGAGTCGGGCGACGAACGGGCCACGAGCCACGTGGAGGAGAATCACATGGTGCGCATCGTCGCGATCCACCCGGAAGACGCCTTCTACGGGGATCGGAACGAACTGATTGGCCAGACGTGCGTTACAGTGGATCGCACCACCCACAAGGGGGATGGGTGGCACGCCGCCACCCTGAAGTGTGGCTCGGTGTCGCCTTACTACTACAAGGTCGCCCTCAAAGATCTGGGGCTCGACCCTGTCGCTGTGCCCCCGCTGGGGAAGACCCCGGTGTCGCAGGCGGCTGTCTCGGCCGCTGCGGTCGCGGCGGCTGCGGCCGCCGAGGTGGCGGCGACCGCCACCGAGTCCAACTCTTCCATCGGACCTGGTCGGGCGGTGTCGGTCCTGGCCATAGACCCAGCCGATGCGTACTACGAGAACCGCGGGGACCTCGTTGGCAAGACATGTACGACCAGCATCGCGACGACGGTGCGTGGCCGATGGCACTCAGGAGTCCTCGATTGCGATGGGACGGGGCATACGTTCTATCGGGTAGCCTTGACTGACCGCGGCTTGGCGGCTCCCGCGAGGGGTGGGTGGCGCCCGAGCAATTCGGCAGCCGGGGGGAGTGTGTCTCAGGGCAGCGTATCCTCCAGAGCAGGCGTTGCGTCAAGGGCCGCTTTGGAGCCCATAGCGCCGAAGCGCAAGGTGCGTATTCTCGACATCGCCAAGGAGGACGCCTATTACCACCGAAAAGAGGAGTTCCTCGGGCGCGTTTGCACGACCACGCGCGAGACCCGCGTTTTCGAGTCGCCTTGGCATGCTGGTCCCGTGCTCTGCGACGACGGCGAGTCCTTGCACTTCTACAAGGTCCTGCTCGAGGTACTGTGACCTCGAATCCACTGGCACACAAGGGCCCGGTCGCGGTACGGGGCCACTTCACTCCAAGGATTGCAGGGAACTTCGACGCCCCTGGGACGCGACGAAGGTGGGACGATGAGTAGTGGGGCGTCTGGAGACACCAGGACGGTTGGGAGAAGCGAGCGCGCAGACATCTGTATTGCGGACGAGCAGGTGTCGAGCCTGCACCTCGATGTAAGGGGTGGGCCCGGCTCTCTCCAGATTCGGGACCGAGGGAGCACGAACGGCACCAGGATTGGAGGGCCATGGGGGCAGCGTGTCGGCCGCGAGTGGGTCTCGGTGTCCGACGATGCGATGCTCTACTTGGGGACGTGCGCGTTTCCCGCTGCTCTCCTGCTGCAACGGCGTGCGCAGCGGGCCCCGAGCGACAAGCGAGAGTTCGAACCTTCACCCTTGAGCACAATCTGGCGCGTCGGACGCAGTGCGGACTCGCACATCAGGTTGCCCTTTCCACAGGTGTCGGCACGCCACCTTGAGGTAACGGGCCGGCCGGGGGCCCTGCGCGTCCGAGACCTCGGAAGCCGAAACGGCACGTTCATCGGTCACCGAAGCGGTGTGCGGGTAGGCGAGTCGTGGCGCGAGGTTCCGACCGACGGGGTGCTGTACCTCGGCAACCATCGGCTCCCGGTCAGCCTCCTCGTCGATGGAATTCGTCAGGCCGAGGCTGCCGAAGCGGAGTCGGGTGTGCAGATCAAGACCGGTGTCGGTCTGACTATCGGGAGCGACACGGGGTGTGAGATTGCGGTTCCGTCGGGTGAAGTCTCGCGGAAGGTGCGGATTGTAAGAGACGTCGAGGGAGTACGGGTGGGCGACCGGGTGGTGCGGCAAGGGGGTGTGCTCCACCTTGCGCACCACACGGTACGTGTCGGTAAGGAAGGTCGAGTCCAAGTCGAGCCCATCTTCGGGCAGATCGACCTTCGCGTAGAGGGGCTGGGCCGGTGCGTGGCGGATCGCCGAACGGGCGCGGCCAAGTGGTTGCTGCAGGACGTGTCGTTCAGCATCTACTCGTCTGAGGTTGCCTGCATCATGGGTCCGTCCGGCGCCGGCAAGTCCACGTTGTTGCGCGCGCTGACGGGGGACGCACCTGCAGACTCGGGGCGGGTTGTGGTGAACGGGTCCGACCTGCACCGAGACTTCGAGAAGTTCCGCGGGCTCATCGGCTACGTTCCGCAGGACGACCTGGTTCATGCCGACCTGACCGTGGAGAGGTCGCTCTACTATGCAGCGCGGATGCGGCTCCCGGACAGCGTAAGTGACGATGAGCTGCACCGGCGTGTCTCGTCGGTCCTGCAGAGCCTGGACCTGACGGGGCAGCGCAATCTTCGCATCGGGAGCCCAAGTGAGCAGATTCTCTCGGGCGGCCAACGGAAGCGTGTGAACATCGGCGTGGAGCTTGTCACCGACCCGTTGATCCTCATCGCGGATGAACCCACCTCGGGGCTCTCCTCCAGGGATACTGCCGAGGTGGTCGGTGTCTTCCGCAGGATAGCCGACAAGGGCCGTCCGGTCCTGATGACCATCCATCAGCCGTCGGTCAGGCTATACGCCAGCTTCGACCTGGCCATGGTCCTTGGAAGGGGTGGACGACTCGCTTGGTTCGGACCGCCAGACCCGGAGAGCTACGAGTGGTTCAAGTCGGTCGAGGCCGGGCCGGAGGGAGTGCTCGAAGCCCTGGAGGAGCGGTTGCCTGAGGATTGGGCTCAGCGCTACCAGCAATCGGAGGTGTGCCGAAAGTGGGTGACGGAGCGCTGCGACCGGGAGGCTCCTCCGCCGGAGACGCTGGAGAGGCCGCGGCCGTCCCCGTGGGTGCAGCTCGCCGCGCTGGTCGGCCGTCTGGCGACAGTGAAGTTGACGCCCGGTTCGCTGCGACGCTATGGGCTACCGCCAATCGTCATCTGCGGGCTGCTGCTGATGGCGTATTTCGACATCGGGGACAAGGGGGCGTCGAAGAGGGCAACCCCGATGCTCTTCCTGGTCATGAGTTCGCTGTTCTTCGGCCTTTTCAATTGCGCACAGGAGGTCGTAGCGGAGAGGCCCATCTACCGGCGCGAACGAATGGTGGGGTTGGGGATTCCTGTCTACCTGCTGTCGAAGGTACTCGTCCTCGGCGCGATTTCCGTGGCGCAGGTCGCGGTCCTCGTCCTTCCGGTTACGGCGGTCCTCGGGTTCGCAGCAGATGTGGGCGCCGTATTCCTGGTGTGTGCACTCACTTCGATCATAGCCGCGGCCATGGGGCTCGCGCTGTCGTGCATTGTCTCGACACCGACCGGCGCGCTGAACTTCGTCCCGATCCTCGTGGTGGCGCAGCTCATGCTCAGCGGCTTCTTCATCGAGCCTGGACGCGACAGTGACGGACACGTCATGGACAAGAGGGTCACGATGCTGGTCCTGGAGGCACCGACGACTGTGCGGTGGGCGGCGGAGGCCGTGTTCAATCAAGAACACAGGCGCTTGTCGGGTGACGAGCAGCGGGCGTGGGAGTCGTTTCCCATGGAGGCGAGGCAGTACCGCGTTGGAGGAACCGGTCGTTCACTAGCGATTATGGGGACGCAGGCCCTTTTCTTCCTGTTGCTCGCTGCGGCGACGCTTCGGCATCAGGATCCACCTGTTCTTCGGAGACGGCTGTAGACGGTGCAGAGCGATGTCGCAGAGACTGCGAATGCGGGTTCCGAACGCGGGACGCGGTTACGCTCCGAGTCTACCTGTAGCCCGTCACAAGCGTGTAATGGGCGCCGTTGTAAGTGGAGTCGTACATGGTGACCAGCGCGTAGAAGGTCCCGGTCCACTTGGGCGTCACCTGAACGACGGCGATAGGGGCTGCGTCCCGGTCTCGGTCGATGAGGTTGCCGTTCTCGTCGAAGAGGTGGACGTCTACGTCGTAGGCATCGCCACACCCGGCTGCAACGAGCGCGTAGTCGGTTCCCGCCGACAGCGTCAGACGCACTTTGGCGATCTGGCCCCTGCGCAGCAACCCCATGTTGAACTGGTCCCGAAAACGGAACCCGACCGCCTCGAGGGAGATCGCGGTGGCGAGCGCCGCGCGCCTCGCCTGGTCTTTGGTGGCGAACGTCTCCGACGGTTGCAGGCCGACAGCCAGCCCCGCGACCAGCCCCAGAGCGCTCGCGCGTGAGAGCCACCCCATACGTTGGATGATCATTCTTCCTCCCGGAACTCGTTCCAATTTGGTCTGCTTTCTGTACTCCCTATGGGAAAGCCTCCAATGGGGCTGTTACGGACGTCGTGAAACCAGGGACTGCCGAGTAACCGGATACGCGCGAGTCCCAATGAAACGCGCACGGCTGGAGATGTTGCCTCATGTCGTCACAAACGCCTGCGGGGCGGCACAGGGCCTGATTCGAGTCATCCATGCCATGGGTGGTCAGCTCCAGGGACAGCATCATGAACCTCCACGCTGGCACCTCCAGTTCGGGACCGGGGCTCGTCGCAGTGTGTCACCGGTCAAGTTAGTCCAGCTGCGAGTGGAGCGTCAACAGCAAAGTGATGATCTGGGACTTACCCCTGCCGCGTGGCTGATGAGTGTTGACCTGCGGGCCACTTTGGCGACGCGGCTGGTTGGGGGGGCAGGCGGGGCGGCTGTCTCAGTCCAGCGAAGCGGCGCGGTCCATGGGCGAGGAAGTTGTGATCCTGCTGGTTGGTGCGGGCCAACCCTCCGGTGCTTGGGAGCGGTTCGAGGTTTGGGGAGAGGAAGCGACTCGCACGCCGGGTTTCCTCACCAGCGCGTGGACGAGGACATGAGGCCTTGGCTGGGGCTCGTTGCGTTGGAGCGGAGCGGTGAAGACGAGGCGCCTCCGTGTTTGGTTTGACCTGTCTGGAAGCGAAGGGGATACTAGCGAGTATGATTGCTGCGGTGTCATGGATCGGTCGGGAGCGGAGCGCGTGGGCGCAATGGTGCGGGGCCTGTGTGTCGTGGGGGGCTGCGTTCCTGCTCGGCTTCGCGGCGTGCGGGGACGCCGCCGTTCCCGGGGTGCTCGCGGGTGAAGACGTGGACGCCCGGCCGGGGGATGGTGTCGTTGGTGACGCGGGCGAGGGCCGGGGTGCGGACGCTCACGCGGGTCTGGACGGCGAGGGGGGCACCACGGACGGCGCTGCCCAGGGGACTGTGGACGTCTTGGGCGCTCTCCAGGACGGTGGTGGAGACGTTGGGAACGACGACGACGGGCCGATCATGACCGTGCTGGCGCCAAAGGGTGGGGTGGCGCTGACCGGGTCGGTGCTCGTGCATGTGCTGGCGGAGGACCCTTCGGGGGTGGAGCTGCTGCGGGTCGGGGTTGGGGGGGCGCTGCTCGCCGACACCAACCCGCTGCCAGGGGTGTTCATCGGGTCGTGGGACTCGGTGGCGGCCGGGGACGGGGAGCACACGTTGGTAATCGAGGCGCGGGATGTGCGGGGGAACGCGACGTGGGTGGATGTCGGCGTGCTCGTGCAGAACGGGCCCGGGCGGCTCGTGACCGGCGTCGTGAGCACCGGGGTGCCCATCGTGGGGGCCGCCGTGGCGTTGCGGGACTGGAACGACGGACTCCCCGGCGGGGAGCTGCTCGCCAGCGCGGTGACCGACGCCATCGGGCGGTTTACGGCGACCACGCTGAAGGCCGCTCCGACAGGGTGGGGGATCGTGGAGGTGGGCGGGCCGGGCGGCACCGTGACGGACCCGGCGAGCGGCTCGCAGAAGGCGCTGAAGGCAGACGACGTGCTCTGGTCCGTCGTGCGCCTGGACGACGCGCTGGGGGCCGTCGTGACGCGGGTCAATGCCTGGACGACGCTGAGCGCAGGGCTCGCGGCGGGGCTCCGCAAGGCGGGGACGGACCGGGACGCCGCGCCGGGTCTGGCTGACACGCTGATCGCCGAGCACCTCCAGCGGCCCAAGCCCTTCGATCTGGCGGTGGAGGACGTCGTCTTGCCGGAAGATGAGGCGTTCGCGTGGCCGTCCGCAGGGGCGGTGCTGGGGCTGACGCACCTGGGGCTCGGGCGCGTGGCCGCCGGGCGCGGGGGCGACGTGCTGGACGCGGCGCGGCTGCTCGCTGCGGACCTGTGGGACACGAAGCTCGACGGCAAGGGGGCCATCGGAGGTGGCATGTCGGGGCTGCTGGCGTGGCCCGACGAGACGCCCGTGGACGTGGAGGACACGCGGTACACCCTGGCGTTGGAGGTCGCGGGGTGGGCGGAGGGCGCTGGTGTCGTGGGCATTGATGTGCTGAACGTGCCCGGTGGGCTCCTGGATCTGATCGCCGGTGACGACGGCCCGCTGTACCCGAAGGGGGTGGCCGCGTTTCCGTTCGACGAGGAGCCGCCCGTCGTGGCCTTCGTGGAGCCGACGCCACCCGAGGGGGCGTGGGTCACAGGCGAGAAGCTGCCGGTCACCGCGGTCGCCAAGGACAAGACGCCCTTGGCAACGGTGACGCTGGCGACGGAGCCCGTGGCATCCGTGACGAGCGCCGTGGACGCAGGTGTGCTGACGGCGAGCGTCGCGCTGGGCGCAGTTCCCGACGGAGCGCTCGTTCTGCGGGTCACCGCGAAGGACTCCTCGAAGCACGCGCTCCAGGCGGAGGCGACACGGACGGTGTCGGTGGACCGGACGGCGCCTGTCGTCGATGTTGCGGGGGCGAGCCCGGGGTCCGGGGCCTGGCTCTCCGCGACGGAGGCGCACGTCGTGGTGCCGGTGGCGGATGCAGGCTCGGGCGTCGTCGAGGTTCAGGTCGTGCCCGGCTGCGAGGGCTGTGAGCCGGTGGCCCTTGTGTTCGATGGTGGCGCATGGAGGGGGCCGCTCCCGCTCGTCAGCGAAGGGGCGAACGTGTACCAGATCGACGCGTGGGACGCCGTCGGGAACGCGGCGCACGTGCCCTACTTGCTGGTGCGGGACACGGTGCCGCCAGCGTTGACGCCGGTGAAGTCGGAGGTGGTCGATCCCTATGGTTTGGTGTTGACCGAGGGAACCAAGGAGGAGGCGCCAAGTTGGGGCGAGGCGCTCGTGAAGGACGACCTCATGGACCTCTGCTGCCTGGGTGGAGGCAGCTGCTCGCCGGGGACGTGCTCGAAGCCGCTCATCATGCTCACGTCCGAGACAGCCTGCGGTGCCCACACGCCGGTGCTCCGCTTTGCCGCCAAGGATGCCGCTGATCCTTCGGTCAAGGTGCTCGTCACGCTGGGGGAGGACACTGGCGGTGGCGGGGAAGTGCAGTTGGCCGGGCCGGCGCTCGCCGACCTCGACAAGGCGGGGCTCCATCTGGCGTTGGTGTGCAGCGGGGTGTTCGGCGTGGACTTCGCCACGCTTGCCGGCCGGTCCCTGGTGTTGCGGGTCGTCGCGGTCGACGCGGCCGGCAACGAGTCGCCGGTGGTGGTCGTGCGGTTCACGGTTGCGCTGCTCACGCCTCCTCTGTGGATAGAGACCCTTCCGCCGACGGGTGCCCCCGACGAGCTGCTCACCTACAGCGTCGACACGGCGCTCGCCCACGTCCCGTTTGCCCTGGTGGCGCCTCCCGGCGTCACGGACGCCGGCTATGTGGTGGCGCGGTGGAAGGTCGTCAACCCCCACGGCGTACCGCAGGTGGCAGCGGTACCGTCGATCTCCACCCGGCGGCTGCGGCGACACGAGCGCCACTGCTACCTGCCCTTCGAGGCCGCCGCCACCGGGTGCTCCAAGGGCCAGTGCAGCTACCAATGGGATGGCTGGGACTACAACGGGCCGCCTGTCGCTCCCGGGTGCATCGCCAAGGTCCCGATCCCCGTGGAGCAGGTGACCATTCCTGTGGAGCACCGGCTGTGGGTGATTCCTGAGCCGGGTGGCTCTGCCGTCGAGGCGGTCACCTGGGAGGGTGAGATCGGCGCCAACAGCAGCGTGACACTGGAGTGGCGCGTGCAGACTCACGTCATCTGTGCCGTGGATGTGCCCGTGAAGCTCATCGGGTTGAACGGCCCCTGGATCTTCTATCCGGTGCCGAACAAGTTCAGCCCCTGCAACGGGGGGCCCGCGAGCACGCCGGCGACGTATGCGGGGTCCGGCTCCGTGAGCACGTGCAGCCCCCCATCACCGGGAGCGGCGGTGAAGTTCTACAACCCGCGAGTGATTGTCGGGTTCGACGTGGCCCCCGGGGCAGGGGTCGACCCCACTCCATTCGCGGTGCAGCACGAGGCGCCCGCTGGCGGCGTTCGCTTGGCAGTGGCACCGGCCACGTCAGACCTTCTGGGTGGTGCGGGGATGGGGACCGAGGGCGTCGTCCCGCCAGTCGAACCAACATTTTGACAGGGAGGAGCGAATGAAACGCGGCGTATGGCTGGTGGTGACGGCTGGTGCTCTGCTGGCCTGCGACGATGACGCCGTGGCCCCAACAGGCAGGGCCGACGTGGCCGTGAACCCCGACTCGGCCCGCGTCCCCGCCGCCGCCGAGATCGCCGTAGAGCCCGAGATCCCTGCTCTCGGTGCGGCCGACGTCCAGGCGGCGTTGGAGAAGCTCGCCAGCGGCCTGGTGGCGTTGACCGCGCGGGTCGCTGCGTTGGAGGAAGCTCCGTCGCCGGTAACGCCCGAGCCCCCCGTGGCGCGCGACGTCGCCTTCGATTCCGCGAAGACCCATGTTCAGGCCACCAACGTGCAGACGCTGGGAGAGGCGCTCGACCTGACGACGCAGCTCCTGACCACCGACGTAGAGGACGCTGCAAACGCGGCGGCGCTGGCAGGGAGTGCGGCGGCGCTTGCAGGGGACACGGCGGCGCTCGCGGCGAGCAGGGCCAACGACCTGGAGACGTCGCTCGCGACCCTCGGCGAGGGCGTCTCGGCCCTGGAGGCTGCCGTCACCAAGGAGCTTGCGGCGCACGCGTTCGAGATCGAGGGGCTCAACTACGTCGTCGGCCTGATCTACTTCGCTGACGGCATCGCGTTGGAGCACTGGGATACGCTCATCGAGGACTACATCTTTCATCCGAGCGTGATCCCGGGACCGGAGACCGTCTACTCGGCGATCAAGTACCTCGCGCAGCGCGTCAGCGTCCACGACGCCCTCTTCGCGAGCCCATGCCCACCCGAGATGTACAACAAGGCTGGCGTCTACTGCGTCGACAAGTCGCGGAACCCGTCCACGGACTCATGGCGGTGGCAGGCGCAGTATTGCAGAGCGCAAGGGAAGCGGCTGTGCGGCCCGGCGGAGCTCTTTGCCGCGTGCTTCGACGGGGGCATCTCTCCCTCGGACAAGGCTCCCGGGGGGGGCTTCGACGTGGACGAGTTCATGGACCAGCTCTCGCCCGAGGGGAAGGCTCTCGCGCTTACGGGGAAGGACTGCGATGAGGTGAAGACCTACTTCATCCACGCGGGTGACGCCTACGCCCGCTGCTGCAAAGACATCAACCCCACGGCGGCCAAGTAGCCGATGCGCCGCGCCGTCCTCGCCGCCCTTGCGACGGTCACCCTCGCCGCCTGCTACGCCGAGTGGGACCTCCCGCGGTGCGGCTCCGTCGAGGACTGTCCCCGCGGTTATACGCGCTGCTACACCGGGTACTGCTTGCAGGAGGCGGTCTCCGGGGTCGAGAAGGCGCCCTTCGACGTCGTCTCCGGCCCGCTGGACTCTGCGTCGCTCGACGACTCGGTGGCTGCCCTGCCTGACGCCCCCCAAGCGGACACGTCCACAGACAGCGCCCCACCGCACGACACGGCCCCCGTGGACACGGCCCCCGACGCCTCGCCCTGCGCCCCCGGTCCCGCCGACGGCTGCTGCCCGCCCGGCCTGCTCAACCTCGACCAGGACCCGGACTGCGCCGTCTGGACCCTCAGCTCCATCGCCTTCACGTCCGCCGCCGCGGCAGTCGACGTCGACCGGAGCCGCCTCATCCTCGCGGTCCGCGATGGCGCTGGGCCTGCCGCCATCCACGTCCTCGACCTGGCGACGGGCGACCCCACGCAGGACCCCCTCACGCTCGGCGCAGTCCCCGCCCCCTGCCCGCTGCTGCTCCCCGACGGGTCCGCGGTGTTCACCGCAGGTGGCTTCGTTCGCCGCCTCCAGCTCGGCGCCTCTTCGACCTGGTCCCAGATCCTGGTCTCGGGCGCCTCCGGAGCCTGCGGCGCCCTCCACCACCCCCAGGGAGGGGCCCCCGCTGCCGTATTCGTGACCGATGGCGTCAGCCCCGCGGTCCTCGCCCTCGATGCGGCCACCGGCGCCCTGCGCTGGACCTGGTCACCCCCGACCAAGGACGCGCTGTCCCCGCCCCTGGTCCGCAACGGAGTCGTCGTGACGGCCGCCGCCGACGGCACCCTCTGGCGCCTCGATCAGGGGGCCGACCCAGCGCAGGTCGTCGCCACCTCCACCCAGCTCCCCGGGCCCCCGCTCCTTCCGCCGTCGGGCGCTCCCGGCAGCGGGGTCCACGTCCTCTATGGTGCCCCGAAGCCGCGCCTCCGCACCGCCCGCTTCCAGGGCACCGGCTGGGCGGCCCCCACGGGCGCCGACGACGCCCCCATCGACCACGCCGCGGTCCCCGGCTCCGAGGTCGTGCTCCTGGCAGACTCGACCCCGCTGGTTGCCCACCCGACGGGCTTCTCCGTCGTGCCCGCGCCGGCCACCGACCTCGCCCCGTGCAACGCCACCGTCCGCACCGCCCCCGCCATCGCTGGCGCCATCCTGCTCGGCACGTCGCGCGGAGCTGCCGCCGTCACCCGCTCCGGCTCAACGGTCTGGTGCTATGACACGGGCCGCGTCGCGCTCCTGGCCCCGCTCCCGCTCCCCGACGGCGCTCTGCTCGTCGGCGACGGCGTCGTGCTGCGCGCCCTCGCGCCGACGGGCCCCCTCGCCACGTCCCCGTGGCCCCGGCCACGCCACGACCTGGCCAACTCGGCCTCCCTGAGCCTGTGAGCCGCCCCGACCCCGGCGTGCGCGCCGCCGCGCAGCTCCTGCCCCTCGCGGTGCTCCTGCTCGGCGCGAAGCTGCACAAGGTCGCGATCCTGGGCTGGCCTGCCCCGCTGGGTCTCCTGCGACTCCTCGCCCCCGACCTCGCCCTGTGCGCCGCCCTCTGGCTCTGCGCCTCCATCCTGCTCCGCTCTCCCCGGCGCCTCGCCCCGGCATCGCTCCAGGCCCTGACCCAGCTCCTGGGCGCCGCGTCCCTGGTCGAGCACGGCTTCTTCGTGGCGACGGGCTCTTTTCTCGATGGGAACCTCCTGATCTACGGTGTGGCCCACGCCGTCGATCTGCGCCAGGTGTTGCTCCACGGCATGCCGTCCTTCGTCGTCGGCGCCTTCGCCGCCACCGTGGCCGCCATCGGGGCCGCGCCGCTCCTCGCCCGCCTCGCCGGCCCCGGCGCCGCCTCCTGGCACCCTGCGCTCGTGCTGCTGGCCGCCTCCGTCGCCGCGACACTCGCGGCTCCCGCCGTGGCGGACCACCTCATGCCGCTCCGTCGCTCGCCGCTGGTGACCCTCTCCACCACCCTGGCCCGCGAGGCGCTCGCCCCACCGCGCCCCACCACCCCCGCCACCGCGCCGCCGCTGCGTGTCGCCCCACCCACCCGCCGGCACAACGTCGTCTTGATCATGCTGGAGTCCACCCGCGCCTCCGCCACGTCCCTCCACTCCGACCTGGACACCACTCCCCACCTCGTGGCCCTCGCCGCCCGCGGAGCCCACGCCACGCAGGCGTACACGGTGGTGCCCCACACCACCAAGGCGCTGGTCGCCATCCACTGCGGCATCCCCCCCACCATCGACACCTGGAACGTGGAGGCCGAGCCCGGGGGGATCCCACACGACTGCCTCCCCACCGTGCTGCGGCGCCACGGGTGGGCGACGGCGCTGTTCCAGTCGGTGGACGAGTCCTACGAGAAGGGGGAGCGCTTCGCGCGGCGCTTCGGCTACTCCACCTTTCGGGGCCCCGAGCACCTCCCCACCGAGGGCTTCGATCGGTCGAGCTACTTCGGCTACGAGGACGACGTCCTCCTCGCCCCCGCCTTCGCCTGGGTGGACCGCCGCCGCGAGCCCTTCCTGCTCACCCTGCTCACCGTGACCCCCCACCACGACTACCGGGTGCCCCGCGGCTTCGAGCGGCGCCCGTACAGCGACGACCCGGACCTGGATGGCTACCTCAACGGCGTGCGCTACGTGGACCGCTTCGTCGGCAAGGTCGTGGCCGCCCTGGAGGCGCGTGCCCTCATGGACCGGACCCTGATCCTCGTCCTCGCCGACCACGGGGAAGGCTTCGGTGAGCACCGGAGGCGCCAGCACGACAACGTCATCTGGGAGGAGGGCCTGCACATCCCACTGGTCGTCGCGGGCCCTGGCATCGCGCCGGGCACGGCCATCGAGGGCCTGCGCCAGAGCATCGACGTCATGCCCACGGTCCTGGAGGTGCTCGGAGCCCGTGTAGAGCAGGGCGCGCTATGGGGCCGGAGCCTGCTCTCCCCGGAGGGTCACCCCGTCCTGCGCCACGCGTGCCACTACCACACCCAGTGCATGGCCGAGCGCACCGGGACCACCAAGCAGATCCACCACTTCGACCTGCGCCCCGCGGAGCGCTTCGACCTGACCGCCGATCCCAGCGAGTGGCGCCCGCTGCTCGTGGACGACCCCGTGTCCCTTCAGGAGCGCCTCCTCTCCTGGAAGCAGGACATCGCGGCGCTGTACGGGCACCCCGAGGCCACGCTGCGCGCCCATGCGCGCATGCCGCCCGAAGCCGCGCCGCTCCGGGTTCCGGTGGGTCCGGGCGTCGCTCTCACGGCTCTCGTCGTCTCACCCTCCACCCTGGAGCCCGGCGACGAGGCCGAGGTCACCGCGGACTTCGCCATCTCTGTGCCTCCGGGCCCCGGCTGGTCCCTCGGCGCCCGGCTGCGCTCACCGGCCGGATCGTGGACGTCCCTCGACCACGTCCCCGCCTGGGGCGCCTGGCCGGTGGAGAGCTGGGCGCCGGGCCCGCTGCGAGACCGGTTCTGGCTGGAGATTCCCGAGGACGCCCCCGAGGGCGATTGGCAGCTCGTCGTGGGCTTGCGCAGGCATCACGATGACGGCACCGTGTCCTGGGCCGGGGCCCACGTCGCCCCCGTGACCGTTGTCGTCCCCTGACGGAGCTCTCAAGATGACCCGGCGCCTCGCACTGCTACTCATCGCGCTCATCGCGCTCATCGCGCTCACCCTCGCGGTGACCGCGGCCGCGGACCCACTCTCGAAGAAGCGCGCCCGCGCCGTCGACAAGGCAGTCGAGGCCGAGATGGCGAAGGAGGAGCTGGTGGGCCTGGCCATCGGCCTCATCGAGGACGGCGAGATAGTCTACCTGAAGGGCTACGGCTTCGAGGACCGGGAGGCGGGCGTGGCCGTCGACCCGCAGAAGACCCTGTTCCGCTGGGCCTCCCTGTCCAAGCCGCTGACCGCCGTCGCCGCCATGCAGCTCGTCGAGGCGGGCGCCCTGACCCTGAGCGACGACGTGCGCCGGCTCGTCCCCGAGCTCCCCAAGAAGGAGTGGCCGCTCCAGGTGCGGCACCTCATGTGCCACCAGAGCGGCCTGCCGCACTACCAGAAGGGCAAGGTCATCCCGCGCGAGCGCACCTATGACCACCCGAACCCGTTTGCCGACGTGGTGACTGCCGTCGACACCTTCGCCGAGTCGCCGCTCCTCTTCGAGCCCGGCACCCGGTACGGGTACTCCACCCACGGGTACATCCTGCTGTCTGCGCTCGTGCAAGGGGCGGGCAAGGCCCCCTTTCACGAGCAGGTCCGTGATCGCATCGCTACCCCGCTGGGCATGACGACCCTGACCCCCGACTGGCAGTGGGAGGACATCCCCCGGCGCGCGGTGGGCTACCGGTGGAAGAAGAAGGAG
Source organism: Myxococcales bacterium (assembly GCA_045863395.1). Taxonomy (GTDB): domain Bacteria; phylum Myxococcota_A; class UBA9042; order JABWCM01; family BTVJ01; genus BTVJ01. Next base: position 69,150 of record BTVJ01000019.1, on the reverse strand, counting down.
GGGGTCGTGCTCGCGCCTGACACGGACGTGAGCTGGAAGCTGGGCGGCGGCGGCTATCTGTCCTCCATCGAGGATCTCGCCCGCTTCACGGAGGGCGTGATGAACGACCGCCTGCTGAAGCCCGAGACCCGCAAGCTCATGTGGACGCGCCAGCGGCTCAAGACAGGCAAGGACACCGAGGCGGGGCTCGGCTTCGTCATCGCCAAGGACGACCAGGGCCGCACGAAGATCATCCACAACGGCTCCCAGGAGGGGGCGGCCACCCGGCTCATGATCTATCCGGCCGAGCGGCGCGCCGTGGTGGTCATGACCGGCTGCGAGTGGGCGAAGGTCACGACCATCGGCAACCTGGCGATGGACGCGCTGCGGGAGTCCGCCCCCAAGCGGCGACCGAAGCCGCGCTAGGGCGCCCTCGACAGGGTCCCGCCCCCGTGCTATGCGTCCCCCATGAAGCGTGGGCCCAAGAGCCTCATCGTCCGCGGGGCCCGCCTGATCGCCGCGGTCGCCCGCAGCTTCCACGCGAACCACGGCTTCCTGCTGGCCGCGGCGGTCGCCTTCCAGACGCTGCTGTCGTTGATCCCGCTGGTGTTGCTGCTGGTCGTCGGTCTCTCCCACCTGGTGGCCCCGCAGCGGCTCATGGACGGCATCGTCGGCACGGTCGGCTCCGTGCTGCCCGGTCAGGTGGAGCTGATTCAGGGCATCGTGGCCTCGTTCCTGGAGAACCGCTCCCTGCTGGGCGGCTTCGGCATCCTGTCGCTCCTGTTCTTCAGCTCCCTGGCGTTTACGGTCCTGGAGGAGTCCCTGTTCGTCCTTTTCTCCCACCGCCCACCCCGCAAGCGCCACTTCCTGATCAGCGCGATCATGCCCTACGCGTTCATCATGATCATCGCGCTCGGGCTGCTCCTGACCACCGTGGCCGTCGGCTTTGTCGAGGCCATCTCGGACCGGGAGGTACACCTCCTCGGCACGTCCTTCTCGGCAAGGGGGGTGACGTCCGATCTGCTGCGCGCGGCGATCCTGGTCGGCGAGGTCGCCCTGCTCACGTCCTTCTATCACTACCTCCCCGTGGGGCGGACGCGCTGGTCCCACGCGCTGGTCGGGGCGCTCCTCGCCACCGTGCTCTGGGAGCTCATGCGGCGGGTCCTGGGGTGGTACTACGGCAGCGTCTCCCAGGTGTCCCTCTTCTACGGCTCCATCACGACCGTCGTGGTCACACTCCTGACGCTCCAGTTCGGGGCCATCACGCTCCTGCTCGGGGCGCAGGTCATCGCGGAGCTGGAGAAGGCGACGGACGCGCAGAGGTCCGCCGAGGGGACGTGACGCAGAGCTCGCCCGCGTCTGCTCTACAACGCGATCAGGCCCGCAGCACCGCGTCGGCGAGCAGATCGGCGATGTGCTCGCTGGCGCGCCCGTCTCCGTAGGGGTTGCTCGCCAGCGCCATGGCGCGCCACGCCGCGTCGTCGTCGAGCAGCTCCGTCACTGACGCCACGATGGCGTCCTCCCGGGCCCCCACGAGCCTTGCGGTGCCCGCATCCACGGCCTCGGGGCGCTCGGTGATGTCCCGCATGACCAGCACCGGCTTGCCGAGCGCCGGGGCCTCCTCCTGGATGCCGCCCGAGTCCGTGAGCACCACGTGGCAGGCGTCGAGCAGCCGCACGAAGGGCAGATATGGGACTGGCTCGATGAGGTGGACCCGGGGGAGGTCGCCCAGAAGCTCGCGAATCGGGCGCTGGACGTTGGGGTTCAGGTGGACCGGGTAGACTATCTCGATATCGTCGCGCTGTGCGAGGCGGCGCAGGGCGCGCCCGATGTGCAGGAAGCCGTCGCCGAAGCTCTCTCGCCGGTGGCCCGTGACGAGCAGGAGGCGACGCCCTCCGAGACTCTTCGGATCCAGCGCGAGCCCAGGAACGTCCGGCGGCTGCTCCCGCACACGCCGCACGGCGGCCAGCAGGGCGTCGATCACCGTGTTTCCCGTGACCCAGATATTGTCGAGGATGCCCTCCTGCATGAGATTCCGGCGCGCCCTCTCGGTCGGCGCGAACCGGAACCGGGCCAGGTGGTCGGTCAGCAGGCGGTTGGCCTCCTCGGGGAAGGGCCGCGACAGGTCCCGTGTGCGCAGCCCCGCCTCCACGTGGCCCACAGGAACGTGGGCATAGAAGGCGGCCAACGAGGCCGCAAGCGTCGTGGTCGTGTCGCCGTGGACCAGCACCACGTCGGGCCGCTCCCGCAGGAGGGTGTCGTGGACTCCCGTCAGGGCGCCGGCCGTCAGGGACGCGAGGGTCTGGTCGGGGCGCATCAGATCCAGGTCCACGTCCGGCACCAGGTCGAAGATGGCGAGCACCTGGTCGAGCATCTGGCGGTGCTGCGCCGTGACGCAGAGCCGCACCTCGTAGGTCTCGGGCCTCGCCCGCAGCGCCGCCACCACGGGGGCCATCTTGATCGCCTCGGGCCGTGTCCCGGCCACCACCATCACTCGCACCATGCGCACCTCAATCCCTCGTACGAGCCCAACTGCTGCGGTCGACCCCTCCCAGCGCCACCGCCCCTACTGCTCCCACCGGAAGCGCCACACCCCGATGCCGCCCGCCACGGCCGCGAAGGCCAGCAGGACCGCCGCGTCGGCCAGCCCGTCGGCCACGGGGAGGCCCCGCCAGGTCATGGCGGCGAGTCCGTCCGTCGCCCACGCGGTGGGGATCGCCTTCCCGACGCCCTGGAGCCAGTCGGGCATGAGGAACCGGGGGAACCAGGCGCCCCCGAGGAAGCTGAAGGCGAGGATCACCGCGCTCCCGACGCTCGCGATCAGCTTCTCGGTGCGGGCCACACCACAGAGGAGCAGCGCGAAGGCGCCCGCGAAGAGCGCCTGGGCGAGCAGCACGACGACGAAGCCCGGCCAGGAGCCGAGCACGCGGATGCCGAAGACCGCCATTCCCGCGCCGTAGACCGCCGCCGAGATGGCCAAGGCGATCACCGCCGTCGCCAGCGCCATGCCCGCGAGCACCTGCCAGGGCCGGGCCAGCGAGACCCGCAGCCGCACGAGCGAGCCCTGGGAGCGCTCCTGGGCCAGGTTCTTGGCCATGTCCTGCGCCATGAAGAGGAGGAACATGCACAGCATGCCCGAGAACGTGTGGGCGTAGCTGTTGTAGCCCGACGCGGCGGCGGTCAGCTCCTGCCGCGCGATGGCCAGCGGGGGACGCATGCCACCGCCCGGTGCGCCAGAGCCCCCCGTAACACCCGCGGGCTCGTCCGCCGCCCGGATGGCGCGGTCCATGACGTCGAGCCACTCCGAGCCGGCGTCGGCGACGGAGAGGGTGCGCCGCAGCTCGCCGAACATGCTCTTGAGCTCCGCCGGGTCCGTGAAACCGCTGGCCGCCTGCTCCATCTGCACCTTCATGAGGAGGCCCTCGGCGAGGCTCGCCTCCACCTGGCGCGACGGATCGAACAGCAGCGCCACCGTGCCCTGCTCCCCGGTGAAGAGGTTGGCGGGGCGCAGCCGCTCGGAGCTCCCGGCGGGGATGACCAGCGCCACCGACGCCTTGCCGGCCTTGACGCGCCCTGTGGCGTCCTCCTCGGTGGTACGTTCCACCTCGATGGCTTCGCTGGCGTCCAGTGCGTCGATGAGCGCCGCCACGCGGGGCCCCCCGTCCTGGTCCGCGACCAGCACACCGATGGTGCCGGCCTTGGAGCGCGGCGCGAAGAGCATGCCGAGCAGCGCCGCCAGGGCGACGGGCACGACGACCGTCATCAGGGCGCCGTTGCGGTCGGAGACGAACACCTTGAGGTCCTTCAGGACCACCGTCAGCAGCGCCCTCATGCGTCATCTCGCAGCGCGTGGCCCGTCAGCTCCAGGAATACGTCCTCGAGGCTGCGGCCGGCCTGGACGTCCGCGTTCAGGCCCGCCGCGGCCAGGGCGGCTCGGAGCTGCTCTGGGGTCGCCGCTGCCGAGAGGGTCACGTCGAAGTGGGAGGTCGCCCCGGCCCGGGCCAGCAGCTCGCCCAATGGCGCGTCGGCGACGAGGCGGCCGTGGTCGACGATGGCGACCCGTCTGCACAGGGCCTCCACCTCCTCCATGTAGTGGGTCGTGTAGACGACGGTGCGGCCCTCTTCGCGGAGCGCCCGGATGGTCTCGAACAGGTGGTTGCGGGACTGGGGGTCCACGCCCGTCGTCGGCTCGTCGCAGATCACGAGCCGCGGGTCGTGGAGCAGGGCACAGGCCAGGTTGAGCCTGCGCTTCATCCCCCCGGACAGCGTGTCCACGATGGTGCCGGCCCGCCCGTCGAGCTGAGCCAGGGCGAGCCCCCACGCGACCCGGTCCCGCAGCCGCGCCCCCGACAGGCCCATGAGCCCGCCGAAGATGCGCAGGTTGTCGGTGACGGTCAGCGTCGGGTACAGGGCCAGCGACTGGGGCACGAGCCCGAGGAGGCGCCGCACCTCCATGGGCTGTCGCACCGGATCGAGGCCCCCGACGCGCACCGTGCCCCCCGTCGGCGTCCGCAGCCCGGCGACGCAGGACAGGGTGGTCGTCTTGCCCGCGCCGTTGGGCCCGAGGAGCCCGTAGAGCAGGCCCTCGGTGACCGTGAGCGAGAGGCCGTCCACGGCGACCAGGTCGCCGAAGCGCACGCGCAGGTCACGGATCTCGATCACCGGCCACCTCCAGGCGCCGGAGCATAGATCAGAGGAGGGCGGGGGGCCAGAACGCGGATGTCACGGCCCCTTGATGGCGCCGCTCAGGATCACCGCCCCCTGGTTGTGGCTCACGGACTTGGGCACGAACAGGATCTGCGCCCCGGGCGGCAGCCCCGGAACCCACTTCGCCAGGTCGATCTGGGGCAGGGGCCACGCGGCGAGCACGGCGGACAGCTTGTCTCCGAGCAGGGTCTGGATGGTCGCCTCGTCGAGCAGGCTCGCGATCAGCTCGGGGCCGTCGGGGCCAAGGCCGTCGGCAGAGATCACCTGCGCCTCGAACTCGCGGAGCCCGTTCAGGGTGAAGGACAGATCCGCGCCGCCGCCGGGAGCTGGCGTGACCCCCACGGTCACTCCGAGGATGGCCGTCGCAAACACGTCCATGGAGGCGGCCGTCCCGAGGAGATTGAATGTGCCCGTTGCCCTCACATCACCCGCCTGAATCTCCGGCTTGCCGTCCTTGGTGCAGGTGGTAACTATCGGCGGCAGGCTCAGGTCGATCTTGAGATTCATGTTGGAGATTCCCATGCCCGTCACTGCGGGAACCGTCGCGTCCGTCAGGGTCAAGTCGAGCCCGCCGGCCCACCAGACGGCAAAGAGGAGCTGATTGAGCAGGTCCTCGTGGACGAACAGCTCGACGGGAGACTGCTTCGGCAAGGGGGTCGGGACGAAGGAGTCTCCCTTGCAGTGGCCGCACTTGTCACAGGCGTCGGCGCAGCAGTCTCCGTACTTCATGCACTCCGCGTCGCAATAGCAGCCGGACTGAGCCTGATCGCCGCACTTGCCGCCGCAGCTCTCCGCCGGGGGCACGACCAGACACTGCCCGCAGGCCTTGCAGGCGTCCGTGCAGCAGTCTCCAAACTTGACGCAGTCCGCGTCGCAGTAGCACCCGCCCGGGGCCTGGCCCCCACACTGGCCGACGCAGCTCGTCGGGTTGCCGCTGGCGCCGCAGGCCCCGCGGGCGATTGTGCCTGGAGACACATGGCTGCTCGCCTTGGCCGCACCTGCGCCAGCCTTCAGGTGGAACGTGGCGCCGGCGCTCGCGAAGCCGACCTGGCCAGCGCGCACGTCCAGGCCCACGCTCACGGGCTGGGCCGACGGCACGAGGGCGGGCACCGGGATGGTGGTCTTGAAGCTCGCGAAGCCGGAAAGCACGCCATCGACCAACGGCACGATCTTCTGCGGGATGAACTTCTCGAGCTCGGCCTCCAGCTTGGCGGCCAGGTCGTCCTCGAACCAGTTGATCAGCCAGTCGAAGAGCGCCGCCGTGCCCTTCTGCGCATCGACGTTGACCCCCGTGATCGCCACGTCCACCCAGAGCAGGTCCACGTCGATGCTGCCGCCCTCGGTGACGACGACCGACAGCTCCGCGTCCAGGGTCACCGCGTCCGCGTACACCCAGCCGAGCGCGTCGGGGCACCAGCTCGCCACGGCCTCGAACCACGCCTTGAAGCCGGTCAGGGTGGCGTGGATGCGGATGGCGCCAGGCACGGGGAGCACGTCCACGTCGCCGACCTCGTAGTCGACCTTCGACACCTTGACGTCCCACTTGCACCACCCGAAGGACGGCTCCTGACCCTCCGCGAAGAGCGGCGATGGGATGGCCTTGTTCACGTCGAAGGTGTCGAGCAGCAGCCACGCGAGGGCGGAGAGGTCGTCCAGGTCCTGCGGGTCGTCGTCGTCGAAGAGCTCCTTGCCGAGCCACAGCCCCGACGAGCCGTCCACCACCGTGAGCTGGGACGAGGTCCCCACCGTGTGCAGGGTCGGCGCCCAGGCGAAGGACTGGGAGGCCGTGGCCGTCGCGCCGCCCTTCCCCTTGGCTACGAAGCGCAGCAGGTTCACGCCGACGGAGGGGGTGACGGCGGTCGAGAAGCTGCCCTCGGCGTCCACGGCGACCGTCGCGCCGTTGAGCGTGAAGGACGCCAGGGGGCCTCCAGGGAGGATCACCGAGCCCGCCACCTGGACGGGTCCCGGTCCGGACAGGGTGGCCCCTCGTGTCGGTGAGGCCACGGAGATGGCCGGCGCGCACCCCTTGTCGGCGGAGATGGACGCGGCGAAGCAGGCGCCGTCCGCGCAGGCGTCCTCGGTGCAGGGGTCGCCGTCGTCGCAGAGGAGGGGAGTCCCAGTGCAGGTCCCCTTCCAGCATGCGTCGTCCACGGTACAGGCGTCCCCGTCGTTGCACGGGGCGGTGTTGTTGGTGTGGTAGCAGGTGCCTCCGGCGCAGACGTCGTCGGTGCAGGTGTTGTGGTCGTTGCAGTCCGAGGCGTCGGTGCAGGGGCCCGTGCCCACGGGGCCGCCCGGGGTGGTCCCGGCGTCTGCGCCTCCCGCGCCTGGCGCGCCGCCGGCGTCCGCGCCAACCCCGCTGCCAGCGCCGCTCCCGGCGCCCGAGCCCGCGTCATGGCCCACCTGCGCGTTGCCGCCGAATCCGGGTGTGGAGGTGTCCGCGACCGGCAGTGCGCCGCCCGCCTGGGTTCCGCAACCCACGAGCACGGCCCACAGCGCGACGCCCGCTCTGCTCACTGTCCGGCTGCTGCTCATGGTGGCCACCTCCTCAGCCCGCACAGGGTCGCCTGTCCCGGGGCCTCGGCGCAAGAGGAAGGCGATGGCGCAGGCGTGGAGGGTCGGGCTCCCCGCGGCGCCCGGAGTCTCACGGTGGCTGCCGCCCCTCACGGGCACTGGGGCGCCGGCCCTCCCGACTCCGTGGCGCCCGTGATGCGGAAGTCACCGGCCTCGCAGTAGCACGTGTAGTCCATGGCCGGCGCGGGGTTGCACCAGCACCCCCCCAGCCCGCCCGCGCAGCCGTTGCAGTTCATCCGGTAGCAGTCCGCTGGGCACGTGAGCTGGATGCAGGATCCCGACTGCCAGCAGAGGTCGGCGGGGCAGCACCAGTCCATGCGCCCCGCCGCGTCGCTCGCGGGGAGGTCGCACGGAAGGGCGGAGAACACGCCGCCCTCCACCGCACAGGCGCCATTGGGCCGGTCGCCGCAGGCCCCCGCACCGCCGGGGGTCGTGGCCTTCTCGGCGACGTCCACGTGCAGGTCGAACGTGGTGAACAGGCCCGGCGGCTCGGTCTCGAGCTTCAAGTGGAACTGGTGGCTCCTGCCAGCCTCGGCGTCGGTCGGCGTGAAGACGAGATCCTGCAGACCCTGGCGCGACTTCGTAGCGACGAGACCGTAGGCCGACTGCGCCACGTCCGCGGGACCGACCAGCTCCAGTCTCATCGGCACGAGGCCGGCAACGCCGGTGACCGTCCCACGGCTGTAGCGGAACGTGTTCTCCTCGCGGGCGACGCCGATGAGCGGGATGCGGACCTCCTCTCCGACCTCGACGCGGATGACGTCCACGGGGCGCGTGGCGAGGAACTGCGCGTGGGGCGTGAGGAAGATGTCCGGGACGACCACGACGTTGATGCCGGCGTCCTCCCACGCATCCTCGGTCAGCTCGACGCAGCTCGTGCCCGTGCCGACGGTCAGCGGGCCGCCGAAGGTCCCTGTGCCCCAGCCCGGGCTGTCCAGGGTGAGGATCCCGTAGGGATCGCCGACGCGCTTCTTCGCGGCGGCGACGACGCTGGCCCGGACCGCGCCCGTGATGGCGACCGCGTCGGTCTCGTAGGGCAGCCGCGCTCCCAGGAAGACGTGCTCGCCGCAGAGCTCGGTAAATCCGGTGTTCGCCAGGCCCAGGTTCTTGTCGAGTGTGCCCACGTAGCTGTTGGTGGCGACCCCGCGGAAGTAGTGGTCGGTGCACTTCTCCGAAGGGATGGTGGACTCGATGACCGAGTCGCGGGTGGCGTCCTCGACGAAGAGCCCCACGTGCATGGGGAACGCGGTCGCGTTGCTGAAGCCCTGCCCGCCGGTGAGCGTGTAGAGGATGTCGCCGTTCTTCAGGTACTTGCCCGGGAGCTCCAGCGCCAGGTGGATGCGCGGAGTGGAGTTGAGCCCATACCAGGAGAAGTGCTCGATGGACGCAGACACCTGGCGGCTGCCCTCGTCGACGGTCATCGGCACGACGGCGTAGGGAGCGACCTGGCCCCCCACCACCACGGGGGGGTTCAGCCGGCTCGCGCTCACGAGCACGAGGGAGGCGACCCCGTCCGGTGGCGGCTCCTCGTAGGCCAGCACCAGGGTGGCAGGCGCTTTGAGCGTCAGGCCGTGCGGCTCGAGGGCGACCGCTGTGAGCAGGGCTCTCGTGTCATAGGAGCCTGGTGTCGGTCGCGTCAGGGTGATCGTCGTGTCCTCGGCGAGGGCGCCGGGAGGGATCTCGATGCGGGTGCCGTCGGCGAACCGGATGGTGCCTCCGGTGGCGGCGGGAACCATTGCCGACACGGTGTCCACGACGCCGTTGCTCGACGACTGTGGCTTGGTCTCGCCGCAGCCCGACAGGGTGGCGTACACGGCTGCCAGTGCGAACAGCCAATCGGCGCGGCGGTGGCGCAGGCGGCGAGGCGAGCCCTCCGCCTGCGCGCCCCCGCTGCTCCGGGCCGTCGCACCGAGGACCGCAGGGGCGAGCAGAGCGGGTGCCGTCATCGTCAGCTCCTCGGGACGGTGTTCAGACGTCCACACGACGTAGGTGGTGTCGTGCAGTGTGGGACTCAGCGCCCCCTCCGGTCAACCGTTCGACTCGATCCGTTCGTCGAGGACCTCCATGGCCAGCCCGCGCCAGGTGGGAGCTCCCGCCGAGGACGAGCGCCTCCTTCGAGGAGCGCGGAGTCCGAGCCCCGAGGGGGCGAGAGGCCCTCGACACCCCGCCTGCGAGCGTCTCTGCCCCCGGCTGGTGGAAATGAGTCTACCTGACCCCGGGCGGTTGACCCCGCGCGGGCTCCCGCTGTACGGTGCGGCCCCCTGGAGGTCGCCCCGTGAAGCCCCGCGCCTGCCTCGACCTGACGCCGCTGTCCACCGGCTCCCGCTTCCGCGGTATCGGGACCTATGCGCTCGCCCTCGCCCGCGCCCTGGCCGCCACGCCTTGTGAGGATCTGGAGCTGTACGCCCTCGTGGGACGCGGAGTCCGCACGCGCGTCCTCCCCCTGGCAGAGGCGGTCGCCCGGGCCATGGACTCCTCGGCGGGGCCCCCGGTCCCCTACGCGGCCCACTACGCCCTGGCCCACACCGCCGGGGCCGCGCGCCTGGCGGGTCGCGTAGACCTGTTCCATGCGACCGACCCCAAGGGCGCGCCCTGCCTGCCCGGGATGCGGACCGTCACCACCTGCCACGACCTGATCCCCACGGTGCTCGGGCCGCCCTACCGCCCCGCCTGGGTCCCCTCTGCCGCTGTCGCCCTCGTCGACCGCCTGCGCTACCGCCTCCCCGACCGGGTCATCGCCATCTCGGAGCACACCCGCAGCGACCTGGTGGGTGCGACGGGCTTGCCCCCGTCGCGGATCTCCGTCGTGCACCATGGGGTGGACCACGATCGGTTCCGGCCGGCCGCCGCCACGGCGCACCGGCCGTACTTCCTCTACGTCGGCGGCTTCGATGCCCGCAAGCAGGTGCCGGCCCTGGTGCGGGCCTTCGGGCGGCGCGCCGGAGACTTCGACGAATCCCTCCTGATCGCCGGCCAGATGCGCCCCGCCTGGGAGGGGCCCATCCGCGACGCCATCGCTGCGAGCGGCGCCGGAGACCGCGTGCAGCTCGCCGGGTTCGTGGACGAGGACCGCCTCTCCACCCTCTACCAGGGGGCGACGGCCCACGTGATGGCGTCCACCTACGAGGGCTTCGGCATGACCGTGCTCGAGGCGTTCGCGAGCGGCTGCCCCGTCATCGCGGCGCGGGCGAGCTGCGTGCCCGAGATCGCAGGCGACGCCGCGCTGCTGGTGCCGCCACTCGACGAGGTGGCGCTGGGGGACGCGCTGGTGCGCGTCGCTCGCGACCGCGCCTTGCGCGCCAGTCTCCGGGAGCGGGGCATCCGTCGCGCAGCCGCCTTCACCTGGGAGCGCTGCGCCCGGGAGACCCTCGACGTCTACCGGGCCACCCTCGGCGTCCCAACCAACGGTTGAAACAGAGGCCCCTGATCTGCGACAGTGGGGCCGTTCCGCAAGACCAAGGAGACGCCATATGGACATTCGGGACGGCCTCACGGGGGCTGTCGGCAGGACGCCGCTCATCCGCGTGCGCAGCCTCTCGGAGGCCACGGGCTGCGCCATCCTCATGAAGGCAGAGAACCTGAACCCAGGCGGCAGCGTGAAGGATCGCGCCGCACTGTGGATGGTCCGCGGCGCGGAGCGAGACGGCGCGCTCGGCCCCGGTGGCACCATCTACGAGGGGACCGCCGGCAACACGGGCATCGGGCTCGCCGTGGTCGCCAACGCGCTCGGCTACAAGCTGACGGTCGTCGTGCCGAGCAACCAGTCGCGGGAGAAGATCGACACGCTGCGCCTGCTGGGCGCCACGGTGGAGCTGGTGCCGCCTGCGCCCTTCAAGGACGAGAACAACTACTACCACGTGGCTCGCCGCATGGCAGCCGCGGCCCCCAACGCCTTCTGGGCCAACCAGTTCGAGAACACCGCGAACGCCGACGCCCACTACGAGTCGACGGGCCCCGAGCTGTGGGAGCAGACCGGCGGGCACATCGACGGCGTAGTCATGTCCGCGGGGACGGGCGGTACCATCGGGGGCACGACGGCCTTCCTCAAGGAGCGCCGCAAGGAGCTGGTCGCCGCCGTCGTGGACCCCGCAGGCTCGGCTCTCTACTCCTGGGTCAAGCGCGGCGTGCTGGAGGCGGAGGGCTCGTCCATCACGGAGGGCATCGGCATCGGGCGGGTCACCGCCAACTTTGCGCGGGCCCAGCTCGACGACGCCTTCCAGGGGTCCGATCGAGAGGTGGTCGAGATGGCCCACCACCTCCTCCGCCACGACGGCCTGCTGGTCGGGGGCTCCGCGGCCCTCAACGCCGTGGGGGCCGTCCGCCTCGCCCGCGCCCTGGGCCCCGGCAAGACCATCGTCACCGTGCTGTGCGACGGCGGCGGGCGCTACCAGAGCACCATGTTCAACCCCGAGTGGCTCGCGGCCCGCGATCTCATCCCGCGGGGCGTGGGGTTGCCAGACTGATCCTCGACGGGAGCGCCACGTGAACCCGGACCGCCACTTCTGCAGCGACGCGAGCCTCGCGGCCGGTGAACCCCTGCTGGGCTCCGCGACGACCTGCGCGGAGCTGGTGCTCGTGAGCTGGCCCAAGGGGAGCTGGGGTGACGATGCGCTCGCCTCTGCGGGCCTGCCGGATCTCTCGCCATGGCTGGCGGCGCGGTCCGCCGGGCGCAAGGTGGCGCTCCGGCTGATCTCGCGCCCCGGTGTGACCCGTGATCGCTGCGTCGCCATGGGCTGGCCCGGCGGGTGGAGGGTCGAGGCCCCACCGGACGACCTGTGCGCCCGCATGGACGCTCCGACGGCAGCCGCCCCTCCCGCACTCATCATCTGCACCCACGGGCGCCACGACGCCTGCTGCGCCCGCCATGGGCAGGAGCTGGCCGACCGGGCGCGTGAGGAGGTGGCCCGCCGCGGCCTGGACCTGGAGGTCTGGGAGTCCACCCACCTCGGGGGACACCGCTTCGCCGCCACCGCCATCGCGTTGCCATCGGGTCACATGCACGGGCGCCTGCGGCCCGGCGATGCCGCGGCCCTCGTGGAGCACGTGGTCGCCGGTGTCCCGCTTTGGTCCCACTACCGCGGCTCGATCTTCCTGCGAGAAGAGCAGCAGGTGACCGCGGCCCTCGAGTCGTTCGGAACCCCGGCAGGGAGCCTCGTCCGCCAGACGTACACGATCCCCAAGAGCTGCGGTGAGGCGCCGTCGCCGATCACCCGCGTCGTGGCTGCCCCACCGGAGACACCCCCATGAGCGCGCTGCCGGCCCCCGTCCACGAGCGCACCCTCGACAGCGGCCTCCGCCTCGTGGTCATCCCCTTCGAGAGCCCGGGAGTCATGGCCTTCCACACGGTGGTGCGCACCGGATCCCGCGACGAGGTGGAGCCGGGCCGCAGCGGCTTCGCCCACTTCTTCGAGCACATGATGTTCCGCGGTACGCACCGGTGGCCCGAGCGCGCATACAGCGACGTGCTCCGGCGCCTCGGCGCCCAATCCAATGCCTACACCACCGACGACTACACCTGCTACCACATCGTGTGCGGGTCCTACGCCATGGAGACGGTCATGGACATCGAGTCCGACCGCTTCCAGCACCTGGACTACGCGGAGGACGCCTTCCGTACAGAGGCGCTCGCCGTTCACGGCGAGTACAAGATGGGCGCCTCCAACCCGTGGCAGCCCATGATGGAGCGCGTGCGGGAGCTGGCCTTCCAGCGCCACACCTACGGACACACGACCATCGGGTACGAGCGGGACATCCGCACCATGCCGGACGCCTTCGCCTACAGCCGCGACTTCTTCCAGCGCTTCTACCGTCCGGGCAACTGCACCCTGCTGGTCGTGGGGGACGTGGAGCCCGACGCGGTGGTCTCCTCGGCCGAGCGGTGGTACGGGGCGTGGCAGGGGGCAGCCGCTTCGCCCGACGTGCAGCCCGAGCCGCCGCAAGATGGCGAGCGGCGCGCCCACCTCGGCTGGGCCTCGACGCGCCCCCGCCTGGTCATGGGCTGGCGTGGACCAGCCTTTGCCGACCCGCGGAGCCCCGCTCTCGCGGCCGTGGAGCAGCTCCTCTTCGGGGCGCCGGCGCCCCTCTACCAGGAGCTGGTGGTGGAGCGGCAGTGGGTGGACGCCCTGAGCGCCTCGCCACCCTTCCACCGGGACCCGTACCTGTTCACGGTGTGGGCGCAGCCGCGCGATGCGGCCCTGCTCGGTCCCGTGGAGCTGGCGATCCGAAGGCACCTGGAGCGGCTCCAGACGGAGCTCGTCGACCCGGACCGCTTGGAGCGGGTCAAGGACCACATCCACTACTCCTTCGCCACGGGGCTCGACAGCGCGGCCACGCTTGCCCAGACCGCGTCCGTCTACCTGGGGGTGGCGGGGGAGGTCGGCGCCATCGACGCCTTCCTTGGGCAGGTCGGGGCGCTCACCCCGGACGCGGTGCGCGACGCCGCCCGCGCCCTGACGACCGACGGCCTCACGGTGGTGACCCTGGCCTCCGAGGAGGCGCCATGATCGGCTCCATGACCTCCCAGGGAGTCGACCTCGTCGCCCAGCCGTCCCGGTCGCCACTGGTCACCGTGCGCCTGCTGCTGCGGGCCGGCTCCGCGTGGGACCCGCCGGGCCTGGATGGGCTCGGGGCCCTCACCGCGCGCATGGTGGGTGACGCGGGCACGGCGCGCCGCTCGTATCGGGCCCTGACCGAGGCCTTCTACCCGCTCGGCACCTCCCTGTCCGTCACCTGCGACCGGGAGCTGGTGTGCCTGTCAGGGACGGTGCACCGGGACCGCCTCGACGCCTTGACCGATCTGCTCCTGGAGGCGGTGCTCACCCCCGGCTTCGACGAGGCGGACCTGGAGCGGGGACGGCAGGCGCAGCTCTCGCACCTGCTGGCGGTGCTGCGCAGCGCCAGCGACGAGCAGCTCGGCCTCGAGGTGCTGCAGCAGGCGCTCTTCGGGGCGCGCCACCCCTATGGTCACGCGCCGGAGGGGACGGTCTCTTCGCTGCGCCGCGTTGGCGTGGAGGACGTGCGCCGCCACCACGCCGGCGCATGGACCCGGGCCCGCCTGATGGTCGGCGTGGCGGGCGGCTTCAGCGACGCGTGGCTCGCGCGCTTCATCGGGGCGCTCGGCGCCCTGCCCCAAGGCGAGGCGGCCCCCCCGGTGCCTCCGCCGCCGCCGGTGTCCGGGCGTCACGCGCTGCTGGTGCAGAAGGCGACCGGCTCGGTGGGCATCCACCTCGGCCATCCCCTGACCGTCGACCGGGCCCACCCGGACTTCGCCGCCCTGTGGCTGGCCAACAGCTACCTCGGAGAGCACCGCACCTTCCACGGGCGCCTCATGCAGCAGCTCCGCGGGCTGCGGGGCCTGAACTACGGGGACTACTCCTACGTGGAGCACTATCCGTCGCCGACGGCCACCACCCAGCCGACACCGGGCTTCCTGCGCTCGCGGCCTCACTTCTCCGTGTGGGTGCGCCCGGTGCCGCCAGAGAAGGCGCTCTTCGCCCTGCGCGCGGCGCTGCACGAGGTGGACCGCCTGATCGTCCGCGGGATGGGGCAGGGGGAGCTCGAGAGCACGCGGGAGTTCCTCGCGTCCTACTCCCGCCTCTGGGCTCAGGCGGCGTCCTCGCGCCTCGGTCTCGCCATGGACGGACGCCTCTTCGAGGTGCCGGGCCTCGTGGACCTGCTCGCTGAGCGGCTCCCTGGCCTGGACGCCGGGGACGTGACCGAGGCGGTGCGCCGCCACGTCCACCCGGACCGCTGGCGAGCCGTGATGGTGTGCGGCGACGCGGCGCGCCTCCGCGACGAGCTGCTGGCCGACGGGGACAGCCCGATCACGTACCCGGCGCCCGTGCCGGACGAGGTGGCCGAGGCCGACCAGCTGATCGCCGCCCGGCGCCTCGCGTTGACCGAGGTCGAGATCGTCCGGGCCGAGGATCTGTTCGAGGGAGCGTGAGGCGGCGCCAGCGTCCTCGCTCGCTGCACCGAGGTGACCCCGGGAGGACCCATGCGCCGTGCCATCCTGCTCCTGGTCGCGATCCTCGGGGGGTGCGTCGAGCCTCCCGTGGACCACGCCATGACCGCGGACGACCAAGGCGCCCGCTCGGGGGCGGTCACCTGCGGGCCTCTGCTGGAGCGCTATCCCGTCGCGGGGCCCCACAACGGAGGCTGGGACAAGAACGCCCTCAGCTACAGTTGCCCGCCCCACCCGGGGGGCTCCCCGGACAACTCGGACTTCATCGGAGGGAACCACTACGGCAACGACATCTTCGCCGCGCTCGGCACGCCCGTCGTCGCGCCCCGGGGAGGGACCATCGTCAAGTCTGGGTACACCTCGGTGGGCGGAAACCGCGTCACGGTGAAGGACGGCTGCGGCTGGTACTACTACCATGCGCACCTGGACCAGATTGAGCCCGGCGTCGTCGTGGGCAAGCAGGTCAAGGCGGGAGACAAGATCGGCACGGTGGGGAAGACCGGCAGCGCCCAGGGGACCTCGCCCCACCTCCACTTCAGCATCTACCCCGACGACGCCTACGAGTCGGGCATCGACCCCTACCCGCTGCTCAAGGCCGTGGACCACACGGCCTGTGGCTCCTGCAAGGCGCACTGCGAGGGGAGCGTCATCGTGGGCGCCGACTGTGGCAAGGGCGACTGCGCCGTCTATGGGGCCAACTGTGTGGACGACGCCCTGGGCGTCCGCTGCGTCTTCGGTGCCTGCCCGGCTACGGGGACCGTCAAGGTGTGCCTGGACGACCACAAGATCGGCACCTGCAAGAACGGGCAGATCGAGGTGGGCGACTGCGGCGCCTTCGGGGCGTACTGCTCGACGGCCGGCGCCGCCGAGGCGCGGTGCGTGGTGGTCTTCTGCGTGGACTCGCCGAAGCAGGCGCCATGGGTCCACGACGTGTGTCTGCCCGACGGCGAGCGCTATACCTGCGAGGCGAGTGGCGGCATCACGCCCAAGCCCTGCGGGGCCGGCAAGCACTGCAGCGCGGTCGGGGGGGTCCACTGCGAGTCTGGCGGCTGCCCCGCGAGCGGAGAGGCGGACGTGTGCCTCGGTGACACCATCATGGCGCACTGCTCCGGCGGGAAGGTGACCAGCACGGGCGACTGCGGGGCCTTCGGCGCGTGGTGCTCGACGGCGGGGGGCACGAAGCCCCACTGCGTGTCGGCGTTCTGCGTCGAGTCACCGAAGGGCGTCCCCAAGGCCCACGACATCTGCTTCCTGGACGGGCAGCGCTACGCATGCGACGCGTCGGGCGGCATCACCGCCAAGCCGTGCCCCGCCGGGCAGGCGTGCGTCGACGCGCCGTCGGTCCACTGTGCGGCCCCATGCGACGCGGCGGCGGAGGTCTGCAACGGCAAGGACGACGACTGCGACGGCGACGTGGACGAGGGGTGCCCGCCGCCCTGCACCCCGGGCTCCGAGGTCTGCAACGGCAAGGACGACGACTGCGACGGCTCCACGGATGAGGGCTACGGCGTGGGCGAGCCCTGCCAGGTGGGGGAGGGGCCGTGCGCCAGCCAAGGCGTGGTCGGGTGCACCGAGGACGGCGGCGCTCTGTGCGAAGCCGCCCCAGTGGGCTGCGACGACGGTGACCCATGCACCGTGGACGGCTGCGACCCGACGGTGGGCTGCGTCTCCGGGCCTGTCGAGGGCTGCTGCTCAGCGGCCACCCCCTGCGGCCCGGGCCAGCAGTGTCACCAGGGGACCTGCGCCAAGGTGCTGTGCCTGCCCTGCGAGTCCGACGTCGGGTGCGGCGCCGGCGGGCGCTGCGTGGAGCTCGGGGGCGGTCGGTACTGCCTCGTGCCATGCCAGGGCGGGCTCTGCCCCGACGCCTTCGCGTGCCAATCGGTCGACGGCGAGCTGCTGTGCGTCCCCGACGCCGGCGACTGCGCCTGCGGCCCCGCCACCTCGGCCCGGTGCGAGGGCAACGCGCGGCGCCGCGTGGACGGCTGCGGGCGCGGGGTTGGGGACGTGGAGCACTGCGAGCGCGGCTGCGGGGGCGGCGTGTGCTGCCCGGTGGGTACGGCGGCGTCCGGTGGTGTCTGCGTAGCTGGCGGCTCCGGTGGCGGCTCCGGTGGGGCGGGCTGGGGAGGGGGCGGCGCGGAGGCGGTCGATGGCAGCGGCGGGGACGCCGTTGGCGCGCTCGCTGGCGACACGGGGCCCACGTCTGGTGGGGGGAGCGGGTTCGGCGCGTCAGTGACGGCGCCGGCGGACGGCGGCGTGACCAGCGACGGGTGCGGCGCGGGCGGGACGTCCGCGGGAGCGTGGGGAGCCCTGTGGCTCGCCGCGGTAGCGGTAGGGCGAGCGCTGCGCCGGCGAGGGTCGTCGGGCGGTCAAGGGAAGTTTACATAATCACCAGAGAGGTCGGTCATGGAGAGGAGCCTGGCGTGGATGCTGGCTGGTGCGCTGCTGGCGGGCTGCCCGAGCGACGGGGAGGGCACGGCAGACGTCGCCGCGGTGGACTCGACGGGCGGCGACGTGGCCGTCGGGGACTCGGGGGGGCCAGACACCGCCGACGGCGCGGTGACGGACGGCGCGGTGACGGACGGCGCGGTGACGGACGGCGCGACGACAGGGGATGGCACGAGCGACACGGGAGGCACGACCGACGCCGCCCCCGGCGACGGCGGCGCCTTGGACGTGGGCCCAGCGCCAGATTCGGCGGCCGCCGACGCGGCTGCCGACGTCAGCCCGACCGACACCGCCGCGGTCGACACCAGCCCCCAGGTGTCCTGCTGGGGCGGGGACCCGGTCTTCCCCACCTTCGACAAGGGCTGTGGCTCGAACGCCGGCTGCGCCGTCGCCCTCCACCAGGTCGACTGCTGTGGCACCGCCGTGGCGCTGGGCATCGCCACCAGCGAGGTGCCCGCCTTTGAGGCCGCCGAGGCGCTGTGCCTGTCCCAATACCCCGCCTGCGACTGCGGACCCGTCTCCACGACGGACGAGGCGGGCCAGGTCGGTTCGGCCTTCGAGGCCACCTGCGACGCTGGCGCCTGCACCTCGCACGTCATCTCCGTGCCCCCTCTAGGAGAGAACGATCTGGAGCCTTGGCTCAGCGCAGGGAGCTACGCTGACTGGACCGCGGAGAGCGCCCCGCACGCCTCGGCGGGGCCCCACTTCGGCAAGGTGCGCACCTTCGTCAACGGCCCGCTGGCAGCCTCCCTGGCTGCGGGCGCCCAGGTCCACCCAGTCGGCTCCGCGGCCGTCAAGGAGCTCTACGGCAATGGCGACACGGTGCTCGGCTGGTCCGTGATGGTGCGCGCCTCCGCGGCGGCCCAGGGCCAGGGGTGGTACTGGTACGAGGACTGGCAGGGCACCATCTACGCCGACGACGTCGGAGCCTCCCTGTGCACGGGGTGCCACAGCGGGGGCACGGACTACGTCCTCACCCCCTGGCCTCTGAAGTAGCCGGGTTGCGGCGAGGTCGGAAGGTCGGTAGGGTACGCCCATGCGCAAGACCGTGATCATCGTCGCCGTGCTGCTCGTCGCCCTGGCGGGGGGAGCGTGGCTGTACCTCCGCCCCACAGAGCTGAAGCCCCCACCACAGGGCGCCGCCCTGGACGAGGCCCTCGCCAGCGGCGAGGTCATCCTGGAGACGGAGCCGGTCGAGGGGACCACCACGCCCCGCATGAAGCTGAGGGCGGTCATCGACGCCCCGCCCGAGAAGGTGTGGGCGATCATCGAGGACTGCGGGCGCTACGAGGAGACCATGATCCGCATGGAGGAGTCGGAGGAGCTCTCCCGGGAGGGGGACACCGTCGTCTGCCGGGGCGTCGTCGACATGCCGTTCCCGCTCTCCAATCTCACCGCCACCACCAAGGCCACCCACACGGTGGAGCCGCAGAAGCTCTACCGGCGGGCCTGGACCATGGTGGAAGGGGACTACAAGCGCAACGAGGGGAGCTGGACCCTGACCCCCTACAACGGCGACGCCAGGCGGACCCTGGTCGACTATCAGATCGTCGTGGAGCCGGACATCGAAGTCCCCGACTCGGTGCGAATCGCTGCCCAGCAGAAGGCGCTCCCCGACCTCATCGAGAAGCTCCGCGAGCAGGTCCGCTGACCCCCCTTGAGCACCCACCGTCCGAGGCGGCCATGCGCGTGACCCTCCCTGCCGTCGTCGCCCTGCTTCTGGCGGCGTGTGCCACGGAGGAGGGGGCCGTGGCTCACCAGAATGCCGCCGACGCGGGCGCCGCGTTGGATGCAGTGGACGCGGCAGGCGAGGGCGACGCGGACGCCACCCTGGCGCCAGCGCTGGACATTGCTCCCTCCGGCGATGGCGTCGTGACCGACTCTGCTGCTCCCGCCTACGATCCTGGCGGCATCCTGGGCGCCTACGAGGCGCTCGGCGCAGACGGCGCCGCACTCTGGGCGATGACGCGCCTCGACACCGCGCTCGACGCTCCGTGGGCCAGCCCCTGGCTCGCCGCGGTCTCCGGCGGCTCCTTCCGCGTGACGTGGGAGGGCGGCTGGCTCGTGGATGTGCCCGGCGTCTGGAGCCTCCGGGCCATCTCCGGTGGGGGCCTGCGGGTCCAGGTGGATGGCGCGCAAATCCTGAGCCACGCCGTCCCTGGCGCCGTGGTGGTCGAGGACGCCACGGTCGAGCTCTCTGCCGGTTGGCATCCGCTCTCCGTTGCCTGGGTCCATGATCCGACGCTGCCGGTGCTCCATCTGCTCGCGACGCCCCCGGGCGGCCTCCCGCGCGCCCTGACGGCCGCGGAGCTGGGGTATCCGTCCACTCCACCCATCACCCCGGCGGGCATCGCCGGCATCGAGGTGCTCTCGGTGGGCCCCTTCGGCGCGAGCCTGGCCGTCTCCACCATCACCCCGTCGCTGATAGAGCTCCAGGTGGCAGGCGCGGCAGGGGCCGTCACGGCGTCGAGCGCGCCCGGCTCCTGGGCGACCCGCACCGTCCTGGGGGTCTCCCTCGCCAAGGAGCTTCAGTGGGAGGTGCAGGCCACCGCCACCGACCTGTGGGGGCGGGCGGCCGGTCCCGCGCCCGCGAGCTTCGACACCCCGGGCGACGGGACGTGGGAGCCGGGAGCCCTCCTCGGCCGCTACTTCCAGGGCATGGGCTTCGACGACCTGCGCATGGAGCGCCTCGATCCGGGCGTAATCATGCCCGACCAGGTGGACGGGGACGCGGGGAGCAGCTTCGGCGCGCCCATGGAGCCCGACCAGTTCAGCGTGCGGTGGGAGGGGGCGCTGCACATCCCCGAGGCTGGCGAGTGGACGCTGTGGGTCGGCTCCGACGACGGGCAGCGCTTTGCCCTCGACGGCCAGGTCCTCGCGGAGGACTGGCGCGACCACGGCACGAGCTGGGTGAGCGCCACGCAGACCCTGGCGGAGGGGTGGCACCCCATCATCCTGGAGATGTACGAGAACGGCGGCGCGGCCGTTGCCCGTCTGGAGTGGGAGGGGCCCGGTACACCTCGTGCTCCCGTGCCCCCCGCCTCCCTGGGGACCCCACCGCGGGCCGACGACGGCGCGATCCCCGCCCTCTCCGAGGTCACCGCCATCCCGGCGGCACCGGGCCGCGCCCTGCTGAGGTGGCGGGCGACGGAGCTGGTCAGCGCGACGCTGGCGTCCACTCCCCTGGGGCCCCCCGCGACCGGCGGGTCCCACCTGCTCGACCTGGCGCCGGGGCCACACTCCCTGACCGTCCAGGCGGTCGACCTCGCCGGCAACGCCGCGCAGCCGGTCACCGTGACGGTGGAGGTCCTGGCACCAGAGGAGGCCCCCCCGTGAGGATCCTCGACTGCATCGGCCGCACCCCCCTTGTGCGCCTTGACCGGCTGGGCACGCCCAGCGGCGTGCGCCTGCTCGCAAAGCTGGAGGGCACCAACCCCGGGGGAAGCGTCAAGGACCGGGCCGCCCTGTCCATGATCGCGGCGGCGGAGGCGGACGGCACGCTGCGTCCCGGCATGCGCATCGTCGAGCCCACGAGCGGCAACACGGGCATCGCCCTGGCCATGATCGGCAGGGTCCGCGGCTACGAGGTGGAGCTGGTCATGCCCGAGTCCGCGACGGCGGAGCGGGTTCTGTCCATGCGCGCCTACGGGGCGACGGTGTCCTTGACGCCAGCGGACCGCTCCATGGAGGGCTCCATCGACCTGGCCCGGGAGAGGGTGCAGGACGGCGCCGTCATGCTGGACCAGTTCTCCAACCCGGCGAACCCGCTGGCCCACGAGCGCACGACGGGGCCCGAGATCTGGCGCCAGACCCGGGGGCGCGTGACGCACTTCGTCAGCGCCATGGGCACGACGGGCACCATCATGGGCGTCTCCGCGGCCCTGAAGCGCCTGAACCCCGCCGTGACGGTCATCGGGGTCCAGCCCGCGGACGGCGCCTGCATCCCGGGCATCCGCCGCTGGCCCGCCGCCTACCTGCCCCGCGTCTATGAGCCGAGCCGCGTGGACGCCCTGGTGGACGTCACCGCGGAGGAGGCCGCCGAGGTCGCCCGCCGCCTCGCCCGCGACGAGGGCGTGTTCTGCGGCGTGAGCGGCGGAGGCGCCACGGCGGCGGCCCTGCGCCTCTGCGCAGCGCTCGACCAGGGGGTCGTCGTCGTCATCCTCCCCGACCGGGGAGACCGCTACCTGTCCTCCGACCTTTTCCAGTGAGGTGCGCATGAAGATCAGCCTGAGCCGGGTCCAGGGCTTCCGCTTCGAGGCCGTCAACGCGACGGGACACCGGGCCACCATCGACATCGCCGCGGCGAGCGGCGGAACCGACCAGGGCATCCGGCCCATGGAGATGCTGCTCATGTCCCTCGCGGGGTGCAGCGGCGTGGACGTGGTCATGATCCTGGAGAAGGGGCGTCAGCCCCTGGAGGGCCTGACCATCGAGGTGGAGGGCAACCGCAAGGACGCAGTCCCCGCGGTGTTCGAGACCATCCACATCCGCTTCGTTGCGACCGGCGGGGTCCCCTACGACAAGCTGGAGCGTGCCGTGAACCTCTCCATGGAGAAGTACTGCTCCGTGGCGCACATGCTGCGCACCACGGTGGAGATCACCTGGAGCTGCGCGGTGGAGTAGGGGGGTGACCCCGAGCCCTACCGCCGCGGCTGTCGGCCCTTGCGCCCGGCGAGGAGGTCGATGAGGTCGAGCTTGGTCAGGATGGCGGCGATGGAGCCGTCGTCCTCCAGGACCAGCGCCACCTCGCCCCGCTCGAAGATGCGGGGCAGCTCGCTGGCGCTCGCGTGCATGCCGACGGTCGACACCCGCCGGACCATGACCTCCGCCACGCGGGTCTCGCTGTCCGCCTCGCCGTTGACCAGGGCGTCGAGGACGTCGCTCTCCGTCAGGATGCCGCAGAGCCGCCCCTCGTCCATGACGGGGAGCTGCGAGATGCCGTGCTTCTTGAACAGGGCCACCACGTCGCGCACGTGGTCCGTGATGTCCGCCGTGATGATGGTGCGCTTGGGCTGGGCGCGGACCAGGTCGGCGATGGTGCCGACCTCCCAGTCCGACTGGAGGAAGCCGTTGCGGCGCATCCAGCCGTCATCGACGAACTTGGTCAGGTAGTTGCGGATGGAGTCGGGCAGCACCACGACCACCCGCTGCCCCGCCGTCATCTCGCGGCACACCTGCATGGCCGCCCAGGTCGCGGCGCCGCTCGACCCGCCGACCAGGAGCCCCTCCTGCCGGATGAGCTGGCGCGCCGTCCGGAAGGACTCGCCGTCGTCGGTCTTGATCCACCGGTCGACGAGGCCCCGGTCCAGCACATCCGGGATGAAGTCGTAGCCGATGCCCTCGACCTTGTAGCTCTTGATGGGCTCGGGCCCCGCCAGGATGGAGCCCCGCGGGTCGACGCCGATGACCTGCGTGTCTGGCGACACCTTCTTGATGGCGCGGGCGATGCCCGTGATGCCGCCGCCGGTGCCCGCCGCCACCACCACCGCGTCCACCCGGCCGCCGCACTGGGCGAGGATCTCGGGGCCCGTCCCCAGCTCGTGGGCCAGCGGGTTGTTGGGGTTCGAGTACTGGTCGAGCACGTGGGAGCGGGGGATGACCTCGTTCAGGCGCCTCGCGACGCCGATGTGGCTGTCCGGCGCGTCCCAGGCGGCCTCCGTCGGGGTGCGGATGATCTCTGCCCCGAGGGCCTCGAGCACCACCTGCTTCTCGTGGCTCATCTTCTCGGGCATCGTGATGATCAGGCGGTAGCCCCGCACCGCCGCCGCCAACGCCAGGCCGATGCCCGTGTTGCCGCTGGTCGGCTCGATCAGGGTGTCGCCGGGCTTGATGCGGCCCGTCCGCTCCGCCTCCATCACCATGCGCACGCCGATGCGGTCCTTGACGGACCCGCCGGGGTTCATGAACTCGCACTTTCCGAGGAGCTCGCACGGCAGGTCGCGGCCGATGCGCGCGAGGCGTACCATCGGAGTGCCACCGACGGCGTCGAGGATGGAGTCGAGGATCGTCTGTTCGTCTGTGCTCATGGTGTGTTCCCTGTGCGAGGGGGGGCTTGTCGAGGGCCGGAACTAGACCACGGGGCGGCGCGGGGAGTCAAGGCGTGTGAAGCCGCGGCGCTGAGGTCCTCGGTCGGGTCTGAGCCGGCGCGTCGCGCCTGACGCCTACTGCACCGCGCGGCGCCTGGAGCGCGCCAGCAGCGCCAGGGCGAGGACGAGCCACGGAGCGTGTCCGCTGGCGCCAGGCGTGGCTCCACAACCCTCCTCGGGCTTCGACGTCAGCGCCGCCTGGCCAGGCCCTCCCGTCGGCTGCCCGACCGGCGCGGCGAACCCGCCTCCTTGGGCGGACGGCGACGGCTCGCCCCAGGAGAGGCCGTCCTCTGGGTCGCCTGCCCCGGGCACGCCGTTGGGCGCCGCGCCGCCCCACCCGTCGGGCGCGCCGGGGAGACTCCCGCCGCGCGCTCCCGCGTCCACTGGGGCTGGTGGGGTGGGGCCCGCGTCCTCGGCGTCCACAGGGGCGTCGACCGGCGGGTCGGCCGGAGGATCCGCCGGGGGATCTGGCGGGTCGGCCGGGTCCGCAGGCGGGTCGGCCGGGTCCGCGGGCGGGTCGGCCGGCGGCTCCTGGTCCTCGGGAGGCAGTGGAGGCGCCGTCGCCACGAAGTCCACGTCCAGCGCGTAGGCGCCCGGGTAGCTCACCCCGCTGGCGTTGGACCAGGTGTCGACGATGAGCCAGTATGTCCCTGGCGACACAGCGATGGGCCCGACGTCCAGGTCGTCCCGCGCCAGGCAGGCCATGGGATCCAGCGCCGAGAGCAGGTGCAGGTCCACGTCCACCCCGGCCCCGTCGGAGACGTGAGCCTCCAGGTGCCCCGGCTGGCCCACGTCGATGCGGTAGAAGACCTCGGGTCCCTTCTCGGCGCCGGTCTGGGGCATGCACGAGTAGGTGTCGTAGATGCTGCTCCCCGTGGCCTGCGTGCTGTAGTCGTGGTGGAACGGGAAGGACGCGATGACGATGGGGTTTGCCTTGCCGCCGGGGATGGGGGCGCCGTCGTCCTCCACGTACTGGTAACGCACCGGCTTGTAGCCGACCAGGTAGGACCAGCTCGCCCCCGTATTGTACCGCACCTTCTTCGCGGAGCCGGAGGCCTCGTAGAACAGGGGCGCCCCGTTGCCCGCCGTACCCGCCCAGAGCACGATGTGGCTGCCCGGGTCATTCCAGGCGTCTCCAGGGGCGAGCAGCTCCTTGGTGATCTCGTAGGCGACCGTGTGCATGGTGGAGGTCGACTTGTGTGGGCCCTTCCAGCACTTGGACACGTAGCCCGAGCAGTCGACGCCCGTCGTGCAGGACAGCACGCCATGCCACGAGTGGCTCCCCGCGCCTTGGCCAGCGGCGAGCTGTGCGTGGAACTGGTCCAGCTCCACGTAGCCGCCCCAGTCGTAGGGGAGTCCCTTGTACGTTCCGGGGCCGTAGTCGCTGGTGTAGCCGGTCGTGCAGGACGCCTTGGTGTTGGCCGCGGTGCAGGTCCACGTCTCGTCGGCGTAGGCCTTGGCGCGGGCCATGATCTCGCCGCGGGTGATCGCCGCCGCGTCCGTCGCGCAGAGCAGCGCCAGAAGGAGGGCAGGGCGGCTCATCGGGCACCTCCCGGGGCGAGGCGCCACAGGGCGAGGCCGTCTTCGCGGGCCTGCATGATCCACAGGGTCCCGTCGGCCTCCACGTCCACGTAGCGGTTGGCGGGCGCGACGCCGGACACCTGGAAGCTCACCGCGTCGAGCACGCGCCCCGCTGCGTCCATGCGCCGCACCTCCGCCGTGACGGCGACCGGCGACGTGGAGGCGAGCAGCTCCAGGAGGACGGTCACGGTGCCGTCGGCGTGTGCGCGGAGCGGCCGGACGAGGCCGAGCGGCAGGTCGGTGCGAATGGGGAGCTCCACGACGGGCGCGCGCTTCAGGTCAGCGGGGTCGTTCCACTCCCAGAGCAGCGCTCGCCCCTGCCGCGGTCCGTCTACGCGCCCGACGCCGTGGCGAGCGCCCAAGGGCTCCGCCCGCGAGCCGTCCGCGGCCGGTGCCAGGATCGGCGCGCCGTGCCCCTGCGCGTCGACCACCCAGGCTGCCCCGTCCGGGGCGACGGCGAGGCCGCGCACCTCCGTCAGGCCCGCCCTCACACGCTGGACGCCCGACGGGCGCGCGAAGGCGACGGTCTCCAGGTCGGCCGCCAGAGCGAAGGGGGTGCCCGCGACTCTGACGTCCTCCGGCGCGAAGCCCAAGGGGATGCTCGCCTCCACTCCTCCTTGGCCGACCCGCAGGAGGCGCTCGTTGGCCGCGTCCGCGATCCAGACCGCACCGTCGCTGGCGGCGAGGGCCGTGGGTCCGACGGCCTGGCGCTCTCCTCCACCGGGCGAGAGCCCCGCGTCGCCCCAGGGGACCAGGGCCCAGGGTTCGCCGAGGGGGCGGGCGCCCGCAGCGCCGCCCAGCAGGAGCGCCGCGCACAGAGTACCGAGGCGCAACAGGTGCGTTCTTGTGTGCATGACATCCACCGTGGGTCCGGGCCGGAGGCATCATAGGGCATCCCCGCGCGCGTGGCCAGCGCGTGATTGACCCGGCGCCCGGATCCGAACACAATCGGAGCCCGGGTGAGCGCTACGACCCCGCGAGGAGGACGACCGTGGACCGACCGATTCGCCCCATCGACCTCGAGTATGCCAAGGACCCCGAGAAGCGCCGAGAGGACCACGCGGCCATGCTTGACGATCTGCGCGGCATCTCTGCGTCCTTCGCCGCGGGCACCCGAGCCGTCTCCGAGGGGCGCCTCGCCGACGCCGCCCGCTGGTTCATCGACGTCGCCGAGCGAGCCACCGGCGGCCTGCACCTCTACGAGGCCCTGGGGCTGAACTTCGAGAACCCGCGCCTCGGGTACCCCCACTACCTCCTCTACCAGCTCGAGAGCCACCTGGAGGGCCAGCGCCGGGTCGAGAACGACGACGGCTCCATCTCGGTGCAGCCCGAGCACCCGGAGCTGGGGGAGATCCTCCACCTGGTGGGGCACGGTCCGGACGACCCCGCTCTCGCCAGCCTGGACACGGCGCTGCTCCAACGATCCGCCACCCGCATCGTCGAGTTCGTGACGGACCGGATCCTCTCCGAGCCCCTGCTCCTCGAGAGGGAGTGAGCCCCGCGCTGCTCGTTGCGGCCGCCCTCCTCGGCGGCGAGCCGTTCACCCGCGCCAAGCCCCTGGTCGGTCGTGCCGTCAAGCCTCCCGCCGTCCGCCCCATCGCCGTCGGCGCGCGCCTCCGCGTCGCGCCGCTCCTGGCCGAGGCGAAGCAGGTGATGCGGGATTACGCCGCCCTGCACCCGAGCGCGCGGGCCGTGATGGACCTTGCGCCCCGAATCAGCCTGGAGCTGCTCCAGAGCGTCTCGGACGAGCTCTTCGGCTCGCTGTGGCTCGGCCAGCCCGGCCTGACCCCGTCCCAGCGGGAGGCGCTGGAGTCCATCGACTTCATCGCCAGCCGCGAGCCCGTGGAGGCGGTGACCGTGCTCGCCCACGACGGGGAGCCCCTGGCCCCGTTCACCATCGAGGCCTGGGCGACCTGGACCGGCGAGGACGTGGAGCTGACGGCGCTGCTGCCGCTGGTGGTCCTGGCCCTCGACACGGACGCGACGGCGGCCCTCGGCAACCTGACCCTGGATGCCCGGGTAGGGCACCTCTTCGATCCTGGTCTCGCCCTGGCGCTCACCTGGGGCGCAGAGCTGTCGCTCCCAACCGCCTCGGCGCGGAGCGGCGCAGCGGCGGAGCGGCTGGCCACGGGGCGCCTCGTGCCGGGGGTCGTGGGCTTCACTCCCTACGTCCTCGGCGCCCTGGAGGCGGGCGTGCTGACCCTGCAGGTCGGGCTCTCGCTCCCGCTCGTCGCGCCCGGAGGCAGCGGCGCCCCCCCGGACACGACCGTGGCCTTTGGGTACGAGGCCGCTGTGATCCTCACCCCCGACGCCTCTCTGTCGGTGGTCCTGGAGGCGGT
Organism: Myxococcales bacterium; assembly: GCA_045863395.1. Classification (GTDB taxonomy): domain Bacteria; phylum Myxococcota_A; class UBA9042; order JABWCM01; family BTVJ01; genus BTVJ01. The sequence goes on along the minus strand of BTVJ01000019.1, from coordinate 41,479 downwards.
GGGTCAGGTGACGGCCTCGGGACCGCTGGCTCTGGGCGCCCACGTGGCGGCGCTCGGGCTGGAGGCGCACTTCGGGCCCGTCCACCCGTCGTTCGGCCTGGAGATCCCCCTCGGCTCCGCGCCCCTGCCGGAGGTGGGCGGCTCCTTCGGCGCGCTCTACAGGCGGTGGGTGGACCTGGCGGTCACCGCTGGCATCGAGGCCCGGTGGTAGGTCGTCCGCGCTCCCCTGGGGCGTCCTGCTCGAGGTCGCCCGGAGCCCACCCGGGCGGCGCCATGAGTTCGGCCAAGCCACCTTCGCGACTCGGGAACCCCTGCGCACTTGATCCTCCGGCGCTCTGCGCCGATCATGGGGCGCGACCCTGAACCCGGCGAGACCACGGCCACCGGCCCTCGCCTGCCCCCGGAGGATGGAATGCGACGGACCACCGCGACGACCCTGGCCCTCTTGCTGCTGGGGACCGTCTCCTGCGCGTCGGACTCGCCCGCGGCAAGCACCGAGGACACGAGCCAGGACACCACCACCCAGCCCGACCAGGATGGGGCCACCGGGTTCCCCGACACGGGCGGCGGCGTGTTCTTCGACGTCGCGACCGACGGGGGCGAAGACGCCGTGCCGGACGCCAGCGAAGACGTCCCGGACGTGGGGGAGCCGGGGCTGGACGTCGTCACGGTCCCTGACACGAAGCCGGACGTGCCCGACAGCGGCCCCGAGGACACGGGGCCCGAGGACGTCCCCGACACGGCCGACGAGCAGACCCCGGACGTGGCCGACACCCTGGACGTCACGGAGGACACCGGGCCGGACGTCGTGGCGACGACCGGGTCGGTGGAGGGCGTCGTCTGGCGGACCAACGGGGACCCGGTGAAGGGCGCCCCGGTCTCCGTGGTGGGGCAGCCGAACATCCAGGCGCTGACGGACGGGCAGGGGCTGTTCCTGCTCGAAGACCTGCCCCCCGGCAAGATCACGCTGCTCGCGGGGCCGACCGTCGCGAAGGAGGCTGGCCTCGGCTCTGCCACCATCGTCGCAGGGAGCAAGGCCAACGCCGGGATCGTGACCGTCGCTCCCGTGGGGAGCGCCAAGGGCAGCATCCTGGCAGTGGACGCCCCCACGCAAGACGGGACCGTCGTGTCGATGAAGGGGACGTCCATCAAGTCCAACACGAACTCCCTCGGGGTGTTCGCCCTGCCGTCCTTGCCGCCGGCGTGCGTCACCCTCTCCGTCGAGCGCACGGGCTACCAGGGAATCGAGCTGGAGGCGTGCATCACCAGCGGCCAGACGTTGGATCTCGGGGCCCACGAGATCTGGCTGGAGGGCGTGTGCGTGACCCAGTGCCTGGGCAAGGTGTGCGGCGACGACGGGTGCGGCGGCCAGTGCGGCACGTGCCCCGGCAAGCTCCAGTGCGCAGAGGGCGCGTGCGTCGTCGGTGGCGTGTGCGGCGACGCCAAGTGTGAGTCGGAGGTCGGGGAGACCTGCGCCAACTGCGCCAGTGACTGCGGCTGCGGTGTGGGGGTCTGCGTCGGTGCCGCCTGCTGCTTCCCCTCCTGCGGGGGCGCCGAGTGTGGGGGCGATGGCTGCGGCGGCGTCTGCGGCACCTGCGCCCCCCTGTTGAGCTGCTCGGGCGGCGTGTGCCTCGCCTTGGGCGAGACCTGCGGAGACGGCGCCTGCGACCCCGAGGCGGCTGAGACCTGCAAGACCTGCGTGGCGGACTGCTCCTGCGGGGGCGGCCTGTGCATGCCGGACCAGACCTGCTGCACCCCGAGCTGCGAGGGCCTGGCGTGCGGGGGCGACGGCTGCGGCGGCTCCTGCGGGAGCTGCGCAGGGTCCCAGATCTGTGTCGAGGGGCAGTGCGTCATCGAGTGCCAGGGAGTGCCGCCGGGCGGCATCGCCGATGTGGGCCCGCTCCCTGCCCCGGCGCCCTCGGCCCCCGTCGTGCCGTGGACCGGGGATGGCTTCTCCGACGACTATCTCGTGGGCCCGTCGGGAACGTGGCGGGTAGGGCTCCGCCGTGACTGGGGCGGCGCGATGGTGTACCTGGGACCAGCGGGAGCGGGCCCGGGTCTCTCATCGTCGAACCTCCTGGACCCGACCAACGGCACCCGCGCCCTCCGCGTCGCGCTGTGGGATCCCACCCGGTCCGTCCAGGGCTGCGCCTGGAACGCCTCCTGCGAGCCCCAGTCGGCCCCGTGCCCGGCGGGGCCGTCCTTCCTCGGGTGGAACCCGGTCCAGGGCATCAACGAGTGCGGCAGCCTGCCAGGTGTCGCGACTCAGGAGCTCGTGGACGGGCGCCTCCGCACGACGGCCACGCTGCTCCAGTGGAACCCGGACTGGTCGGCTCAGGCGTGCGACAACGGGGGCTGCTTCGACCCGGGCAAGCAGAAGCTCCCGTCGGATATCCACTACGAGCAGAGCGTCCGCTGGGTGCTCCAGAACACGCTGGAGCTGCAGATGACGATGACGAACCTGGGCGGTGACCACCACGCCCTCGCCGACCAGGACCTGCCCATCGTGTGGGGCGCGGCCGGTGCCAACGGCACGACGCCGCTGGTCTCGCCGATGGACGCGGACGGCAAGGCCATCCCGCTGACTCCCGCGCCCGGCGGGCTGATGACCGCCACCTTCGAGAGTACCGGTGGGTGGGCCATGCTCCTCGATGGGAGCCAGGCGTCGGGCATCGGTCTGTTCACCGAGAACGGGCGCAACACCTTCCAGGTGGTGCTCTCCAGCGGGCAGAGCGTGCGCCTCCGGGCGCCGTTCCACGTGGAGATCCCCCCATACGCCACCGTCCGGGGCCGGGTCTACCTGATCCTGGGCGACGCGGACACCATCCGCTCCACGGCCGGAAAGCTCCGCGCGTCACTGGGGCCCTTCGGCGCCATCGAGAGCCCGGGCGAGGACGAGGCCGTGAGCCAGACCCTGCACGTGTCGGGCTGGGTCCTGGACGACGAGGCCGTGACAGCCGTGGAGCTGCTGGTCGACGGCGTCAAGATCGCCGACCTGCCGCTGGTCACTGACCGCCCCGACGTCTGCATCCTGTACCCGGGCTATGCGTCATGCGGGACCATTGGCTTCGAGGGGCACGTGTCCCTCGCCGGGCTGTCCCCTTGTGCCCACCTGGCGGTCGTGCGCGCCACCGACAGCCGCGGCAACAAGCGGGTGGTCGACACGGTGCGGTTCCAGGCTGCGCCCGGCAAGGCGTGCACCACGGTCGCAGACTGCGAGGACGGGGATCACTGCACCATCGACGTGTGCGACCCGCTGCTCGCCTGCGTCCGGGGCCCCAAGCCGAAGGCCGATCTGAAGGAGGAGTCCTGCAACGGCATCGACGACGACTGCGACGGCCTCTTCGACGAGGCCCCGGCGAAGGGCTGCCTCGGGTACTTCCAGGACGCCGACGAGGACGCCTGGGGGACCAGCGCCATGGAGTGCCTCTGCAAGCCCGAGTACCCGTACACGGCCTTCCAGAGCGGCGACTGCGACGACGAGGACCCGGGGGCCTGGCCCGGCGCTCCCGAGACCTGCAACGGGGTGGACGACGACTGCGACGGGCAGGTGGACGAGCCCGGGGCGGGCGGGTGCGTGAACCGCTGGCCCGATGGAGACGGCGATGGCTGGGGGACCGGTGCGCCCGCGTGCCTGTGCGAGGCGCCAGGCGCGGGCACCGTCACGGTGGGTGGCGACTGCGACGACAAGTCCATCCAGGTCAACCCGGGAATGCCCGAGGTCTGCAACGGCATGGACGACGACTGCGACGGCCAGATCGAGGCGCCCGGGGTGTGCCCGCCGGGCGTGCACTTCGTCTACCGCTACCTGTTCAAGACCGACACGGATGCCGACCACTCCTACGGCGCGTCCAAGACTCCCCCGGCGGGCTCGAACTACGACGGCTTCGGCTTCGTCCTCTACGACGAGTCCGGGCCCGAGCGCCTGCCGCTCTTCCAGGCCAAGTGCGCCGCCTGCACCGATCACAAGCAGTCCACCGACGTGCAGGAGGGCTTCCCGGACTACGCGTCGCCGACCCTGCTCGGCTACTGCCGCAGCGCCCCCGGCGACGGCGCGGAGCGCGCTCTGGTGCGGCTCTACAGCCCGGCCCTCACGGATCACTTCTCGACGACCTACGCCGTCGAGATCGACGCCGCGCTGGCGATGGGCTACGAGCTCCAGGGGACCCTTTGCTGGGTGCCCTGATGTCCCTGGCGCTTGCCATCGGGGGGGCCTCTGTGGTGTCCTTCCGGCCCCGCAGGAGGGTGCGATGTTGAGCCGTGCAGGAGTCCGTGCCCCGTTGGTGTGCGTGCTGGCGTCTCTGGCGGCCTGCGCCGCAGATGAGGTCGCGTCCGGCGAGCAGGGCGACTGCCGGAACGTGGCGCTCGCGTGCAGCGCTGGCTTCGAGTGCGTCCTCGTGCCGACGGACGGCCTGTGGGCGTGCGTCCCCGAGGACAAGAGCGGCGGCCCGGTGTTCACCGTGGACGCGACCAATGGTGCGACCAAGGACACCGGCGCCGACGCCGGCGGATGGTCGGAGCCGGACGCCACGGAGGACACGGGCGCAGTCGCCGTCGTGGACACCACCGTGGCGGACACGGGCCCGACGGGTGGCACCGACGCGGGGCCCGTGGACGTCGCCCCCGATGTGCCGCCCCCACCCCTGACGATCTCGGTCAAGCTCCCTGGGCCCTACCTCACCGGCGTGGCGCTGGTCGAGGCGACGGTCGCCGGCCCGAGCGGCGTCCTGGGGGTGGAGTTCCAGGTGGACGGGCTGCCGCTCTACACCGACCTGATCCCGCCTTTCGTGGCGGCCATCGACACCCTGGCGTGGGCGCCGGGGAAGCACACGATCCGGGCGTCGACCGCCAGCGCCGACGGGCAGGCCAAGTCCGCCGAGGTGACCGCCATCTTCGACAACGACCCGCCGGTGATCGTGTCTCTCCTCCCGGCGCAGGGGGCGACCCTGTTCTTCGAGGACGGTCCCATCGCGCTCTCGGCGGAGGTCACCGACGCTGCGCCCATCGCGTCCGTGAGCTTCCGAATCAATGGCTTGCTGGTCGGCGAGGACCTGGAGGCCCCTTGGTCCGCGTCCGTGGAGCCCTCGGCGCTGCTGCTGACGCCGGCGCAGCTCCCAAAGGCGCTGGACGTGACCGTGGAGGCTGTGGACGCGCAGGGACAGGAGTCCGAGACCACGCACACGGTGGTGGTGCATCGGCGCCTCTCCTGGAAGAAGGAGCTGGCGGGCGAGGTCTGGGCTCCCGTTGCACCCCTCGGCTCGGCGCTCGTGGCGACGACGGTGAACGGCCACGTAGAGGGGCTGAACCCTGACGGTGGGAGCGCGTTCACCCTGGACCTGCAGAAGGAGCTTGCGGGTGGAGTGGTGGCGGACGGCGAGTCGGGGAGGTTCTTCGTGTGCGGCACCGACGGGTACGTGCGCGCCTACGAGGCATGGGGAGGCGACGCTTGGAGCATCAACGTGGGCGGGTCCTGCGGGGGTACTCCGGCGGTCCATGGGGGGCTGGTCATTGCACCGGTGATGGGCGGGGACGTGGTCGCCCTCGCGACCTCCGACGGCGGCCAGCAGTGGAAGGCGTCGCTGCCGGGGTTGATCTCGGCCTCACCGGCGGTGGCCGATGACGGCACGGTCTACATGGGCTCCCAGGACGGCTCGCTGTACGCGATCAACGGCGGCGCCGTGGGCTGGTCCCACAAGACCGGCGGGGAGATCTGGTCCCGTCCGGCCATCGATCCCGTCACCAAGGCGGTCTACGTCGGCAGCAACGACGGGTGGGTCTACTCGCTCACTCCGGCGGGAGGGCTGGAGTGGCAGGCCGAGGTCAAGGGCCAGGTGTGGGGCACCTTGCTGGCGCCTGGCGACGGGTCGCTCTACGTCGCGTCCACCTTCAAGCAGGTCTACCGCCTCGACGCGGACGAGGGGACCGTCGAGTGGACCGCCAAGCTCGGCGGCATCTCCTACTCCTCCCCCGTGATCGATGGGGACGGCACCCTCTACATCGGGTCGACGACGGGCGTGCTCCACGCACTGGACGCCGCGACCGGCGCAGAGCGCTTCGCCTTCCAGGTGGGCGCGAGCCTCCACGCCACGCCGGTCATCTCGGGGGATCGCGTCGTCGTCGGCTGCGTCGACAAGGCGGTCTATGCGCTGTGGCGATACGGCGTGTCTCTCCCCTGACCCCCGCCTCGCGCGATCAGGTGCCGGGGCCTCCGCCCGCGACCCGGGCAGTCTGATCGAGGACACGCCTCAGGCGCTCCAGGGTCTCGGCCTGCTCCGGGTGGTCGCTCAGCGAGCGCCGCTCCCGCGGGTCGGCCTCCAGGTCGTAGAGCTCCCAGGTCCCCTCGATCACGTTGTGGATGAGCTTCAACCCGTCGACGACCACCGACCGCACCTTGAAGCCGTTGGCCCCCGTGTTGCGGGTATGGACGGCGCACGGGATGACCCGCGACGCCAGCGCGTCGGGCTCGAGCGCCGGCACGAGCAGGCTCTGGCCCGTCAGCCGTGGGTCGTCTTCGGGCACGCCCAACAGCTCCAGGATTGCGGGCACCACGTCCACCAGAGCCACGGGCGCGTCGATGCGCTGGGGTGGCAGCCCAGGGACCCGGACGATCAGGGGCACGCGCGTCGACTCCTCGTAGCACGTGCGGTTGTGGAAGCGGCCGCCGTGCTCCCGGAACTCCTCGCCGTGGTCGGCCGTCACGATGACCACCGTGTTGTTCCACACCTCGGGCTTGTGGCGCAGGTGCTCCAGCAGCACGCCCACGTTGCGGTCGGCGAACGCGATCTCACCGTCGAAGCGGTCCACGTCGCTGCTCCCGAACGTCGGGTAGCCCTTGTCGCCGTGGACCTCGTAGGTGTGGTGCGGATCCTCATAGTAGAGCGCGAGGAAGAACGGCGCCCTCTGTCGCTCGAGGTCCCACCGCTCGATGCGCTCGATGGCGCGGGTGGTCATCAGCGGGGAGCTGCGCTTCGACCAGATCTTCCACTCGTCGTGGGCGTAGGTGGAGCGCGCCTCCTGGAACCCACGTCCGTAGTCTCTCACGTTCTTGTGGATCCAGGCGTTGACGTACATGGCCGACCGGTAGCCCAGCTCGTCCAGGCGCTCCGCCAGTGTGGTCACTCCAGGTCCCAGTCCATAGAACGGGCGGTCCGTCAGCCAGTCCATGGAGCTCGGGTCCTGACCGGCCATCATGCTCGGGATGGAGAGATCGGTGCCCGAGGACTGGGACCGTGCCTGCGAGAACAGCAGGGACTCCGCGGCCAGGGCGTCCAGATAGGGCGTCGTGTCGCGCTTGTAGCCCAGCGCGCCCACGTGGTCGGCGCGCACGGCGTCGATGATGATCCAGACGACGTTCCACCGGCGGACGAGGGACGGGTCCAGTGTCCCCAGGTAGCGCCGCAGGCGAGGGCCGCCTGTCGCGGTGGCGTCGGCGCCGTTGCAGTCCTCGTCGACGGCGTTTCCCGGCTCGTCCCGGGCGCCTGGGCTGCGGCGCCGGTCGAAGGGGGCGCAGTCCCCGCCGCCGAGCAGCGAGGAGAAGCCGTCCCGGTCGACGTCCGAGGCGCGGCGGAGCAGCGAGGCCTCGCCGCCGCTGAGCCACGAGCGCTCCAGCGCGCCCGCTGCGGGCGACGCGACGTCCCACAGCGCGACGGTCGCGCCGAGGGCGCCGAGCCCTGCGAGGACGGCACCCGCCCGAAGCCGGACCACCGCGCGGGGTGAGAACCGCGCGAGCCGCTGCACGCCGCGCAGGGCGTGCCACACCGCGCCCTCGATGACCAGGAACAGGAGCAGTGCGGGCGCGGCCCCTGCGGCGCCGAGCTCCCGGTGGTGCTCCTTGACGAAGGGCACGAGGAGCGCGCTTGCCGGAAGGGCCACATAGAGCAAGTAGCGCACCGCCGCGGGCCGGGGCCACGGAATCCGGACCAGTCGCTCGACCTGGCGCAGCGCCGCGTGCAGCAGGGCCGCCAGGGGGATCAGCGCGATGGACGCGCCGGCGAGGCCCAGGACGACGAGGGCGACGAGGATCGTCTGGCCGAAGGCGGCCTCGGGGAGCTCCCACAGCGCGGGCGCGATGCGCCGGACCACGAGGACGAAGCCTGCGGCCAGCAGGAGGATGGCTGCGCCCATGGCGTGCAGCACGAGGACGCCGTCCCGGTCGCCGGCGGCGAACCGGACCCACGCGCCGGTCACGGAGCCTGCGAGGCGGCGCCACAGCGGGAGGCGACGCAGGACCGCGAAGGCGACCCCCTGCGCGGCGCCCACGGCGAGCCCGATGGGCGCGGCCAGCCCGGCGCCAAGCAGCGCGCCATACAGCGCTACGCCGAGGCCGTGCTGGGTCAGCCATCCTGCGGCAAACCCGTCGACGGCCCCCACGATGAGCGCCGTCACGGAGGCGAGTGCCAGATGTCCCAGGACGTTCACGGGCGCGAAAGGTACCACCGGATCCGCGCGGGCTCAACCGGGGGACGTGCCTCGTGGATCGCGGTCGGGTGGAGCTCTGGTGCCTTCTGCGCTCCCTTCGATGGCGTAGAGGGTGAGGCGCCCGGAGCGCCCGAGCAGCCGGAGTCGGGTGGCGAACGCGCCAAAGTCCACGTGGGCCGGCCCGTAGATCAGGAGGTAGTCGTAGTACTGGTCGAGCCCCCTGCGGAAGAACGCTTCCGGATCGGAGCGCGGAGTGCGCGGAGGCTCCCTCCCGGGCGCATACGCCACGTGGTTCGGGTAGGTGTAGTGGAAGTTCATCTGCACCAGGCCGTGGCGGAAGACCATGTACCAGGAGTCCAGGTACCAGGCGGTGCGCCACTCGAGCTGGGTGTAGCTCCGGGTGTCGAGGCGCAGGTACGCGAGGCGGCGTCCCGGCTGGGCCAGGTCCATGAGCCCGCGGATGTCTCCGACGTTGGTCGCGACGTAGCTCTGGAGCTCACGGGCCACCTGCGCGCTCCACCCGGCGGCCCCCGCAGTGATCGCGGTGGCGAGGGCGGCGGCGACCCAGGCCCGCCGGGGCATGTCTCCGCACAAGGACAGGAGGAGCACGGCGACCGGGAGGAAGCGATAGCTGATGGATGCCTGTCCCTTCATGTGGGCAGGCACGACCACGTAGGAGACGAACATCACCACCGTCAGGATGGGCAGCGTCCAGGGCCGGTAGCCTGGGAGGGCCTGGACCGTCCGGCCTCCCGTGCGACGGTGAGCCACCTGCACCCCAAGCAGCACCGCGAGCAGGACGGCCATACCGGCGAGGGTCACCTCGTCGGCGCGGGACGGGAAGATGGCGATGACGAACTGGCGCGCGCTGACGATCAGATCGCCGAGCGGCGTCCAGCGAGCCCCGAAGCCGTCCGAGGCGGCGCTGTAGGAGATGGGCGCCTGCCCGACCCGTGCGACGAAGGTCCGCCAGAACCAGATGGCAAACGGCACGGACCCCAGCGCGTAGGGTGCGAGGCGGCGCAGGAAGGCCCGCCAGCCACCCCACGACAGGACCACCACGACGCCGCCGCAGAGCATGATCATGAGGTAGATCTGCGCGTGCGCGAAGAAGCCGAGGGCGATGAGGCCGGCGAGGGTGACGAGGCGGCTCCACGACGGTCGGACCGCGTCCTGGTGGGCGGCAGCGATGGCGAGCAGCAGGACGGGGATGCCCGTCGCGTAGGCGAGGAAGCCGCGCCCGAGCGGGTAGTTGAAGACGAGGAACAAGGAGAACAGCGCCAGCCACGGGGAGCGGCCGAAGGTCCGGGCCAGCGCGAGGGACGACAGCGGGAGGGCCACCGACGCGGCCGTCAGAGTAACGGTCGCCGCCACGTGCAGCGGCATGAGCCCGGCCAGCCAGTCCATCAGCGCGAAGACCAGCGTGTTTGGGAGGGGGGCAGGGGCCTGGACGTACACCCTCGCGTACAGCTCCGAGCCGGCGCGCAGGTCATGGAGCACCCGCGCGGTCGCCAGGTGGCCGGGCAGATCCTGGAAGGGCAACACGTCGACCACCCAAAGTGGGGTGACGGCCGCCAGGGTCCCCACGGCGAGCAGGATCCACAGCAGCGGCGGCGTTGTGGCTCGGCTGGTCGGGTTCGGGAGGGGCGCGCTCATGCGGGGCCGATGGTGCCGGCGCGTCACCGCCGACGCAAGATCACGGGCCTTGGCCGTGAAGGCGTGGGAGGGGAGCAGTCCGGCACCGGTGGGCCGGCGTCAGGCGGCGAGCGCGGCGCGCCTGGCAACGCCGACGAGGGCGACGGCCCTGTCGAGCAGGGAGTGGGCGCCCTCCCCGGGGACGGCCCGGGCCACCGCCACCGTCGCGCGGAGGGGCGGCGCACCTGGTGCGGGCACCTCCGCGACCGCCCTCTGGAGGCGCTCGGCGACGCCCCGCACCTGGAGCGGAGTCAGGCCCCGCAGCACCACCGCGAAGGTGTCCGAGCCGACGCGCCCAACGGGGTCCGTCGCGCGAACGCGCCTGCCGAGGGCGAGGGCGACGTCCCGGAGGACGCGGTCGCCTCCACGCTGCCCCAGGAGCGCGTTCACCGTCCGGAAGTCCTCGAGGTCCACGACGACGACCGCCGCGCTCCCCTGCCCCAGGCTCCGCTCCATGTCGTCGAGCAGCCCCGCGCGGCTGCGGAGCCCCGTCGTCGCATCCAGAGTGTCCATGCGGTGTGCGCTGGCGGCCCGATCCCTCCAGGGCAGCTCCTCCAAGCGCGGGTTCGCGTCCAGCAGCAGGGAGCTCACGTCGGATGGGCGCACACCACGGACCTCGGGGCTCATGTCCGGACCTCCTGGTGCAAATATGCGGACCTCTGTTACGGTTCGGTGGGGAGGGCGCTTGAGGGGAAATTTTCACGGGAGGTGTCTCCATGCTTGACGTCGTGGTGGTCGGGTCGGGGTACGGAGGGAGCGTCCTGGCTGCTCGCCTGGCTCCTCACGGCAGGGTGCTGGTCGTCGAGAGGGGGCGCCGCTGGGAGTCCGGCGGGCTGCCCGTGACTGCCCTCGGGCTCGCGGGGGAGCTGGCCACGCGGAGAAATCCCCTGGGGCTGTGGAGCGTGCGCATCGGGCGAGGCACCGGCAACGCCATGGCCCACGCCGTCGGTGGGAGCAGCGTCGTCAACTACGGCATCACCGCCCGCCCCGACGACCACACCTTCGACGAGTGGCCGCTCCCAGCCCACCGCATGGCGCCCTACTACGAGAGGGCCCTCGCCATGTTGCGGCCCACGGCGGCGCCCTTCGGCGACGAGCTGGGCGACAAGCAGTTCATCGACCTGGTAGAGCCGGGGCGGCGCGTCGACCTGGTCAACACCATCGACTGGTCGCGCTGCACGGCCTGCGGGAGGTGTGTCCCGGGCTGCAACGAGGGGGCCAAGCGTACCTTGGGTCACACCTACCTGCGCGCGGCCGTCGCCGCGGGCGCGGAGATCCGGTCCGAGACGGAGGTCATCGGCTGGGAGCAGCGCCAGGGTGGGTGGGAGGTGACCATCGCCCCCACGGACCGGCCCGAGGAGCGGACGACCGTGCAGACCCGGGTGCTCGCGGTCGCCGCGGGCACCTTCGGCACGCTGGACCTCATGGAGGCCCACCGGGACAGGATCCCCCTGTCTCCAGCCTTCGGCCAGGGCATGAGCATGAACGGCGACGCCCTGGCGTTCCTCTACAACACGAAGTTCCCGATGTCGGGCCATCATGGCGCGCCTATCACGACATCGGCTCGTCTGATCATGAATGACCCGTCTGGCCGCCCGCGGACGCTCATGATCATGAGCGGTCGCATCCCTACGGCGTTGCAGCGCATGTCGGCTGGGATCCTGGCGGTCATCGGGGGGCTCATCGGCCGCCGTCAGGGACCAGGAGACGACGAGCCGCGGGGGTCTCGTGGACGCCGCCGGCTCAGGGACCTCTGGAGCCTCTCTGCGACCGGCGCGCTGGCCCACACCTACATGTACAAGCTGGATGGGCAGGACCAGGCGAGGGGCGTCGCGCGCTTCGAGGACGGCCGCAGCGTCATGGACTGGGAGGACTACGTCGACGACCCCGTGCTGACCTTCGCCGAGGCCCGCCTGCGCCTGTGGGCGGACAAAGTCGGTGGCACGGTGATCCGCGACGTGGCTCGCTGGCCGGGCATGAGGTCGTTCGGGGTGCACCCCCTCGGGGGCTGTCGCATGGGGAGGACCGTCGAGGACGGTGTCCTCGATGATCACTGCCGCGTGCTCCGCCCTGGGGGCGGGGTGTGGCCCGGGCTCTACGTCGTGGACGGGAGCGCCATCCCGACGGCCCTCGGCGTACCGGCGAGCCTCACCATCGCGGCGGTGGCGGAGCGCGCCGCGGAGGCCATGGAGGCGGACGTCCGCGGCGGGCGATGACGGGTGACGGGGAGTTCTCTGCCAGACCGTTGCAAGTCGGCAAAGAATGTTCTACAAGCGGAACACTCGTTCCACGAGGTCGGAGTGGCGCCCTCGGGGAGCTGCGACGGGATCACTGTCAGCGCGCCCGCGGGGGCGCCGGGAGGAAGGGACATGGCGAAGCGGGGACAACCACCGGGCGTATTCACGGACGGGCGGCTGCTGCGGGAGGCGCGCGAGTCGCTGGGCCTCTCGCGCGAGGCGCTGTGCGAACTGCCAGACCTCGATCTGTGCGTGCGGACGGTGCAGACCGCCGAGCGCGGCGGGCCGGTCAGCGCCTCGACGGCGCGAAACCTGGCCCTCGCGGTCGGGCTCACCTTTGATCGCGTGGTCGCGCCTCCTCCCGAGCAGATCCACCGCAAGATCCGTGAAGGGGGGCGCGCGCCGGAGCCGCCGCCGACGCCCTGGGCGGGGCGACCTCACGAGGAGCAGGCGGTCGTCGACATCGTGACGCGGCGGCGCGGCCAGGGGGTCGCGTGCATCACGGGCCTGCCCGGGACGGGCAAGACGGCCCTCGCCCGCCAGGTGGCGCACCAGGTGCAGGCCGAGTTCCCGGGTGGTGTGCTCTGGGTCAACGCCGGGCGCCGGTCCGTGTCCGACGACCCGCGGGTGCTCCAGCGGGAACTGGCCCATATCCTCGGGTTCCACGCCGTCCTCGATGCCATCCCGCCGGGGGACCTGGAGACCCGGGACATGGCGTTCCTGCACCACTTCTGGGAGACGCGCCGTCGGATGCTCATCCTCGACGACGTGCGCACCATGAGCCTGATCCGGCGATTCATCCCGCTCCGCGGGAACACCTCCGCCATCGTGATCACCGGCCAGCGGGACGTGGCCGCCATGTTCAGGCCTGACGTGATCCACCTGACCGACCTCCCCGACGAGGACTCGCGCCGCCTGATCTCGGCCTACGTGGGCGACGAGCGGCTCGCCTCGGACGAGAGCGGGACCCGGGAGCTGCTCAAGCTGCTGGTCGGGGTGCCTCGCAGCCTCCACATCGCGGGATCCATCCTCCAGCGGGAGATCTACACCACGCCCTCCGACTACGCGCATCGCATCGAGACGGACCCCAAGGCCGTCGAGGAGACCCGCGAGACGTTCGGCGCCATGGACTCCTGGGACGTCCGCCAGTGGAGCCAGGTCGCGTCCCTGGAGGCGCTGTCCCGCCTGGTCTCCCACGAGGCGTGGGCGCTGTTCGGCTGGCTCGGCGTGTTCGGGGACACGGCGTTTCCCCTGCGCTGGGCAGCGGGCATCGGCGGCGTCTCCGAGGGTGAGGCGGCTCGGGCCATCGCGGACCTGCGCAACGTCTACCTCCTCGAGGAGCTCATGCGCCCCCGGGACGGAGACTCCGAGCCCTCCTTCCGTCTCGACGAGCACGTGGCCGGGTACGCCCGGTGGCGCAGCAGGGTCAACGTCGCGACGGCGCTCCAGCGCCTGCGGAGCGTCGCCGCGTCGGAGGCGCGAAGGTACATGGAGCTGCCGCGCAACGACGCGCGGCGGATCGTGCTCCGGGATGGCGACCTGTGGCGACTGGTGCTCGACCACATGACCTCCGAGGTCGTCACGGGCGGTGACGCGCCCCTGGAGGCGGTGGCGGAGCGCCGGCGTGACGGGGTCCCGACCAATGTGCAGGGGCCACCCGAGCTGCCGGTCGCCGTCGTCGCGTTCGCGAGCACCACGGGGCGCTGCCGGGACCCGGAGGTGCGCCGCTGGCTCAACGCGGCCTTCCTGGTCGCCATCAGCCTGGAGGACCGGACCCTGGTGGCTCAGACGACGGCGCTGCTGGCGGCCGGGCTCGACCCTGGCGATCCGGAGCGCGACGCGTGGCACAACGCGTCCAGTCGGGCGCACAAGGAGGAGCCCTGGGTGCCCTTCACCGGGCTGGAGTCGGCGCCGTAGCCAATGGCGCGAAGACCACCCGCAAGCGAGCCGTCCACGAAGCCCTCCCACGCACCAGCGGAGGGCGCGCGCGAGGTGCCAGCCCCGCTCCTGGACGGCAGCCTCGTGGCCGGGCGCCTCGAGCTGGGGCGCGTCCTCGGCGCGGGGACGCACGGCTTGGTGCGCGAAGCCTGGGACCACCGGCAGGGGGAGCGCGTCGCGCTCAAGCTCCTGGAGCGTCCCGAACCCAGCGCCCTGGCCTCCCTCAAGGCGGAGTACCGCCGCGTCTTTGGTCTCTGGCACCCCAACCTGGTGCCCGTCTACGAGCTCTTCGTGGGGCCGGACGCCGGCGGCGTCAGCATGGAGCTGATCGATGGGGTGCCCCTGGTCGAGACGACGCCGCAGCCACCCGGCCGTGCGGCGCCGCGCGGCGAGGCGTTCCGAGGCGACCGCGAGGCCGTGCGGCAGCGGCTGGCTCAGGCTGCCCGGGGCCTCACGGCGCTCCACGACGCGGGCATCGTCCACCGTGACGTGAAGCCGTCCCACCTGCTGGTGGACCGGGCTGGCAGGCTCCGGATCATCGACTTCGGGCTTGGCCACGCAGGCGGCCAGGACGTCGGTCCCGCCGGGTCCCCCGCGTGGACTGCCCCCGAGGTGGGGTGGGGGCAGGAGATCACGGCTGCCGCCGATTGGTACTCCCTTGGTGTCGTGCTCTACCAGCTCCTGACCGGCCAGCTCCCTTTCGCGGGAGATCCCGTGCAGATCACGGTGGCCCGCCAGACCCTGCAGCCTCTCCCCCCGGGAGTGGTGGTGTCTGCGGCGCCGCCCGACCTCACGCGGCTGTGCATGGACCTGCTCCACCGCGTGCCGGCCATGCGGCCCGACGGCCGCGCGGTCCTGCGGTGCCTGGACCTGCCCGCTCCCCCGGAGCCAGAACCCCTCGCGGGGCTCCAGCGGGAGCTCGTGACCCTGCGAGCGGCCCTGGACGACGTGGCCACGGGCACGCGGCGGGTGATCGTTGTGGAGGGGCCGTCGGGCTCGGGCAAGACCCGCCTCGTCCGTGAGCTGGTCCGGCAGGAGGGGCGCCGGTGCCTTGCGCTCGCCGGGGCGTCGAACCCTCAGGAGGCGCTGCCGCTCCGGTGCCTGGACCCGATCATGGAGGCGCTGGCGGCCCACCTGGGGTGGCTGTCGAGGCACGAGGTGGCGACGCTGCTCCCGGGCTCGTTCAGGGAGTTGACCGCGCTCTTCCCGACCCTTGGCCGCCTCCCGCAACCGGCGGCGCGGCGCGTGCCCCGCCTCCCGGGGGAGGCGCTGCGCGAGCTGATCGCTCGCCTGGCCGTCCGAAAGCCCGTGGTGATCGTCCTGGACGACGCCCAGTGGGGCGACGAGGGCAGCGCTGCCCTGGTGGAGCAGCTCCTGCAGCGGAGGGCCCCGCTGCTGCTCCTCGCCTGCACGGACGGGCTGCCCTCTCCCGTCGTCGGGGCGCTCGAGCGGGCCCACGCCGAGCGTATCGTCCTGCGTGGATCACCCCACCAGGTCGACCCGGCGGTGATCGCGTCGCTGTCCCCCGCCGCCCGGAGGGCGCTGGACGTCATCGTCGCGGCGGGGACCCCGGTGGATCGTGTCTCCCTGACGCGCGGGCTCCGTCCCGGCTCCAGCGTCTCTGCCGTCTGCGCCGAGCTGCTGGGCACGGGTCTCGCCCGCCGGCGCGATACGGCCGCCGGCGCAGGCATCGAGCTCCGCAGCGCCGTCCGGGCGGCGCTCACCACGGGCGCCTGACAGGGTCGTGGACGTCAGAAGGCGACGTGTACGTGGTCGGAGTGGCCGCCGATGGCGCCGATCTCCTGGCCGTACTTGATGCCGCCGAGGGGGTCGTAGAAGAGCTCGGTCGGCTTGAGCTGCTTCATGTGGTTGTAGTACTTGGCCATGGCCGACGCGCTGCCCGCCACGTCGATGGCGCGGCCCGCGTAGTGGTAGGAGCCGGGGGCGTGCTTGCCACCGGTGGTCGACGTGATCACCAGGCCGAACTGCGGCGCCATCTTCTTCGCGTAGCTGAGCTTGGCGCCGTTGCTCGCGTTCGGTGAGATCCCCACGCTCCCGCCGCCCGCGGGCTTGATGCCCATCTTGGCGCCGGTGCCAGGGCCCACCTTCCCGTCGTGCTCCAGCGCATGGGACTTCTGCCATGCGGCGATGCGCTCAACGGTCTGCGGCCCGATGTCTCCGTCGGGGTCGGCGCCGACGATCTCCTGGATCTGGATGCGCTGTGCCTTCGAGAAGCCGCGGGCCTCGTTGTAGCCGATGGCGGACGCCTCCTGCGCGGGGGTCAGGAGGTTCCCGGCGTGCCCGCCCCCCGGCTTGGGCTTGGCGGGCTTGGGCTTCTTCGGAGGGGCCACCCCGAGCGCCTTCTTCGTCAGCGGGCCCACCTTGCCGTCGGGCTCCAGCCCATGCGCCGCCTGGAAAGCCGCGATGGCCTCCACGGTCTGGGGACCCACGATGCCGTCGGCGGGGACCCCGACGGTCTTCTGGATCTGCACCATCTTGCTGGTGGTGTAGCGCTTGGCGTTGTAGGTGATCGCCGCCCACTCCTGGGCTGGGGTGAGCCGGTTCGGCACCTTGGGCTTCTTCTTCTTGTGGAGCTTCGCGCCGGGGGCAGCGCCCTGGGCGACCGTCGCGGGGACTCCTGCGACGATCATGGCCGCGACGTCCTCGGCCTCGGCCTCGGCGAGGGTCTCATCCATCTCTTCGCCGCACGCGCGCATGCTCTGCGCCGCATGGACCAGCTCGTGGGCGATGAGCTCCTGCCCCTCGTCGCTGCCCAGCTCCTCGGCGCTGATACCCAGGTGGACGTCCGTCCCCGTGGCGAAGCCCGCGGCGTCCGCGGCGTCGGGGGCCTGGCTGCCGGTGTGAACGTTCACCCGCGACAGGTCCTGCCCGAGCAGCGCCCCGTACCGCGCCTTGAGCGCGGCCACGTCCGGAGGCTCCTGCGCCGAGGGCCCCACCGCAGCGCTGGCGGCCGCATAGCCCATGCCGCGGAGGTGGCCCGTGGGGCTCCCTGGCTTCTGCGTGGATGCCCCTTTGGTCGATGGGGCGGGCTGCCGAGGCTGGGTCTGCTGCATGGCGGCCTCCTGGCGACTGTGGATGGAACCACGAGGCTAGGAGACATTGCGCAGGCTGTCAATCCGGTGATTCGCCCTCGCCGGAGATGACCCTAGTAGCGGTAGTACTCGGGCTTGAAGGGGCCGGTGACGGGCACGCCCAGGTACTCGGCCTGCTTCCCGGTCAGGGTCTCCAGCTTGACGCCGAGCTTCTTGAGGTGAAGCCGCGCCACCAGCTCGTCCAGGTGCTTCGGCAGCACGTGGACGCCGAGGGGGAAGGTCTGGGCCTTGTCCCACAGCGCGAGCTGGGCCAGCACCTGGTTCGTGAAGCTGTTGGACATGACGAAGCTCGGGTGGCCCGTCGCGCAGCCCAGGTTCACGAGGCGCCCCCGGGCGAGGACCGTCAGCTTGCGCCCGTCGGCGAACACGAAGTTGTCCACCTGCGGCTTGACGTTCTCTTCCTTGACCTCGGGGTTCGACTCCAGCCAGGCCATGTCGATCTCGGTGTCGAAGTGCCCGATGTTGCACAGGATTGCCCGGTCCTTCATGCGGGTCATGTGGGCGCCGGTCACCACGTCGCAGCACCCGGTGGCGGTGACGAAGAGGTCGCCGATGGCGGCTGCCTCGTCCATGGTCATGACCTGATAGCCCTCCATGGCGGCCTGGAGCGCGCAGATGGGGTCGATCTCGGTGATCACCACCCGCGCCCCCTGGCCCCGCAGGCTCTGGGCGCAGCCCTTGCCCACGTCGCCGTAGCCCGCGACCACCGCGACCTTGCCGGCGATCATCACGTCGGTGGCGCGCTTGATGCCGTCGAGGAGCGACTCGCGGCACCCGTAGAGGTTGTCGAACTTGCTCTTGGTGACCGAGTCGTTGACGTTGATGGCCGGCACCTTGAGCTTGCCGGTCTTGGCCGCCTCGTAGAGCCGGTGGACGCCAGTGGTGGTCTCCTCCGAGAGGCCCCGGATGCCCGCGAGCAGGTGGGGGTGCTTCTCGTGGACGATCCAGGTCAGGTCACCGCCATCGTCCAGCAGCAGGTTGGGCTGGGCGCCGCCGCCGAAGGCCCGGAGCTGCTGCTCGATGCACCACTCGTACTCCGGCTCGGTCTCGCCCTTCCAGGCGTAGACGGGCACGCCGGTCACCGCGATGGCCGCCGCCGCGTGGTCCTGGGTCGAGAAGATGTTGCAGCTCGTCCAGGTCACCTCGGCGCCGAGCGCCGTCAGCGTCTCGATGAGCACCGCCGTCTGGATGGTCATGTGCAGGCAGCCGGCGATGCGGGCCCCGGCGAGGGGCTGGGTCGGGCCGTACTCCTCCCGGA
Organism: Myxococcales bacterium; assembly: GCA_045863395.1. Classification (GTDB taxonomy): domain Bacteria; phylum Myxococcota_A; class UBA9042; order JABWCM01; family BTVJ01; genus BTVJ01. The sequence goes on along the minus strand of BTVJ01000019.1, from coordinate 22,820 downwards.
GCGCCATGAGGCCCGGCATCTCCCTCTCGGCCATCTCGATCTCGGTGCGGCCCCAGGCTGCCAGGGTGAGGTCCGCCACCTTGCAGCGCAGGGTCTTGCCCTGCCACTCGGTCGTGAACGGCCCCGGGGCCGCGTCCATCTTGCGTGCCGTCTCCATCGTCATCTGCTCCTCGCTGCGCTCGCAGCCTCTGAGTGGTCGCCGGGGACCGCCGTCCCCGTGCGCTCCTTGGTGGCGCTCGCGACGAAGACCCTCAGCGGTGAGGTCTCGTTCGTGACGCGCCGGATCTCGATGTCCTGGAAGCCCGCCTGCAGCAGCCACGCGGAGACGGCGTCGGGGTCGAAGCCGAGCCACTGGTCGCCCAGCTCCTCCCGCATCCACTCGTTGTCGTGGCTCTCGAAGTCTCCGACCAGCAGGCGCCCGCCGGCCCGGATGGACCGGAAGCACTCGCGGACGGCCAGGCCGGGCTCGCTGGCGTGGTGGAGCACCATGTTCGCCACCACGGCATCCGCGGCGCCGTCCTCCAAGGGGAGGCGCTCGATCTCGCCGATGCGCAGCTCCACGTTGCCGAGGTCTCCGCCTCGGACCGTCTCTCGGGCGCGCTCCAGCATGGGCGCGCTGGCGTCGACGCCCACCACCCGCTGGAAGCGCCGCGCCAGGTCCGGGAGCAGAGCCCCGGTGCCCACCCCGACGTCCACGGCCAGTGCGCCTCCGCCCAAGAGCCCCAGCAGGTGGGGGCGCGTGTCCGGCGAGCCGAGGTAGGCTGCCTGCGCATCGGACCAGTCCACGGCAGCGCGGCGGAAGGCGTCCCGGCTCCGGTCCCGGCGCGCCTCCCACACCGCGGCGAGCCGCGCGTCGTCCTGGGGGTGCGGCGCGCCCGGCAGCGTCTCGGCGAGCCAGCGCACCAGGGCCGTCGTCAGCGGCTCGTGGCGCATGCGGTAGAACACCCGGGTCCCCTCGCGGTGCGCCTCCAGCAGGCCGGCGTCGGTCAGGATCCGCAGGTGGCGGGAGACCCGGCTCTGCCCCATGTCGAGCACGTCGACCAGCTCACCCACCTGGAAGGCGCCGTGCAGCAGCACGCGCACGATGCGCAGGCGGCTCTCGTCCGCGAGGGACTTGGTCAGGGCGGTGGCGCGGGCGAGCAGGTCCAATGCAGGGGGCTCCGTTGCGTTGAAGAATCAACGAAGCCTTATATAAAGATTTCTTGATGGATTGGCAAGCGGTTTCTGCGAGAGCCGCTGGTCTAGGCCTTCCGCTTGTCGGCGTGGGTGCGGAGCTGCTTCTCGAGGGCGTTGAAGGCATCGCGGATCGCCACGAGCACGTTTTCGTGGGTCTGGTCGCGCTCCGAGGTGCGCGAGACGACCAGCTCGTCGCCCGGCACCGTGAGGTCGATGCGGACGTCGTAGACCTGGCCCGTCGTCTGCGACTGGTGCGGACACTCCACCACGACACGGCAGCTCATGATCCGATCATAGAACTGCTCGAGCTTCTCCGCGCGTCGCCGGATCTCGGCCTCCAGGCGGTGGGACGTCTCCATGTCGCGGAACGTGATCTGAAGCGGGAGCTGCATGAGTCCTCCAAGGACAGTGGTTGATCCCCCCCAAGCGCTTCGTCTTCACTATAGCCGGGATCCGGCGTGTGCGGAACTTGGCGTCACGATGACGCCGGCGGGCGCGGACAGGGCGCCCTCGTGTTCCTGGTGCCCCTGTGGTACATGAGGCGGACGAGGGTGACCAGGATGTCAGGAGAGCTGCGGTTCGACGTGGAGGGCCCCCCGACGCGCCCCGATCTGGCGTGGCGGCTGGTCGGCGACACGGACTGGCTGAATCGCCTCGCGGGCAACGGGCAGCTCCAGCAGCTCACCATCGCGGAGGACGCCGAGCACTATCCCGCCATCACCGGGGCCTTCAAGGGGAAGGGGGGCTCCATGCGCTTCGAGGAGACCGACGTCTCCTGGGTGGAGGGGCGCAGCTTCCGCCAGGAGCGGTCCTACCAGAGCCGCCTGTTCACCCGCACCGTCTATGAGGCGGAGCTCGTGCCCCAAGGGGACGGCACCGTGCGTCCGCGCCTGCACCTGCAGGTGGAGCCGGGTCTGGCGCTGCTGCGGCCGATCATCCGGGCGTCGGTGGCGGGCATCGGCCGGCGCTGGGCCGCCGCTCTGGCCGCGCTCCCGGGGCCCGGCGTCGCCTGGGAGGAGCCGCCTCTGCGTGCGCTGCCCCCAGCAGCGGTCGCCGCCTTCGAGCGGTGGGGGGCGAAGGCGCCGCCCGCGGTCGTGGACCGGACGCGGCGGTGGGTGGAGCGTGCGCGCCCCTCGGAGCTCCAGCGCATGCGCCCCTGGGAGCTGGCGGACCGGTGGGGGATGGACCGGGGGGAGGTGCTCGCGGCGCTGCTGCGCGGCGTCGTGGACGGGGCGCTCGAGCTCTACTGGAGCGTGCGCTGCGAGCGCTGCCACGGCTCGGTGGCGTCGTCGCCGCTGCTGTCGGACCTGGCGGATCACGCCGACTGCCCCTCGTGCCAGGTAGCCTTCGCCACGGATCTGGGCGCCAACGTGGAGGTGCTGCTCACGCCCCACCCCGCGGTGGTACCGCGCGTGGAGCAGCGCTTCTGCACGCTCTTCCCGCTCGGAGCGCCGGACATCCGGGCCCTCTTCGTCGTGCAGCCCGACGCCGTGATCCGGGCCGACGTGCCGGTGGAGGCCGGACACTGGCGCATCGACGCGGGGGCGCGCCTGCCGCACCTGGAGGTGACCGTCGGGCAGGAGGGGGACCCCCACGTGCGTTGGAGCGCGGCGGGCGGCCCGGCCCAGGTGAGCGCGCCGGGCGGAACGCTCGCGCTGGAGCTGCACAACCCGACGCGGAGGCGGGCGCGGGTGCACCTGTCGCGGGTGGGCGCCGAGGACAAGGTCCCCGCGTCGGCGCTGACCACGCTGCCGGCCTTCCGCCGCATGATGGGCCACCAGGTGTTGTCACCTACCCTGCGCATCGCGGTCCGGTCGGTGGCGGTCGTCTTCACGGACCTCGCCGGCTCGACCGCCATGTACGAGGTGCTGGGGGACGCGGGAGCCTTCGCCTTCGTGCGCGACCACTTCGAGCTGCTTCGCGGTGTGGTCGAGGAGCACGGGGGCGTGGTGGTCAAGACGGTCGGGGACGGCCTCATGGCGGCCTTCCACGAGGCGGGGGCCGCTGCGGCTGCCTCGCTCGACATGCTCGCTCGCTTCGACGGGTGGGCGCCGCGGCGAGACCTGGACACCGGGTTGAAGGTGGGAGTCCACGCAGGCCCTGCGCTGGTCGTGCACTCGGACACGGCGGGCATCGACTACTTCGGCGCCACGGTGAACCTCTCGGCGCGCGCCCAAGGCGTGGCGCAGCCTGGGGAGGCGGTGTGGACGCGGGAGACCCTCGACCTCCCTGGCGCATCGGACGCCATCCTGCGGTTCGGGGCGGCGCAGGTCGATGACACGGTGGCGCTGCGCGGCATCACGGGGACGCGCCGGGTGCTGCGCCTGAGGGTCAGCCCCGGTACGCCTCGTCCTGCTCGATGAGGGACGCCACCCAGTCGAAGTCACCGCCGGCGATCTTCGATTCGCAGAAGGCGCAGATGGCGGCGGCGTTCACCTGGAGCTGGGCGCCGCAGCTCGGACAGTTGGCCAGGGACCGGTCCTGTCGCTCCGCCACGCCGATGCGGCGGATGAAGGTCCAGTACTCGCTGAACGACCGCTCCACGGACCGGTTGCCACCCACCACGCGGCCCTGCGCGTCCTCCACCCAGTCGCGCATGGACGCGAAGATGCGCACGGTCACGGCCTCGAACCAGGCGTCCTGCTCGATGCGGCAGGGGACGACCCGGTCGATGCGCACGTCGGCGAGCACGTTGCGGAGCCCGTCGCTGCGGTAGCGCTCGATCCAGTAGCGGTGCGTCTGGAACAGGTGGTCGGTCTCGTGGGGTCTGGCCCTCTCCCAGTCGAGCGTCGACCAGGCGTCCTGGAGAGCGAGGAAGATGCCGCGGGCACGCTCCTCGAACGCGGCCCAGGTGAAGGCGGGGTTGCGGGCGAAGAACGCCCGCTGGGCGGCAGCGAACGCGGGCTGCATCACTGTCAGGTCGTTGGTGCCCGGCTCGACGCCCCCGGGGGAGAGCGCCACCTCCAGGCGGCGCTTGTCGCGACGCTCCAGGATCTCCATGCGCCGGACCACCCACGCCACCTCGCCCTGGTTGACCGCCGTGTGGCAGAAGGTGCAGCGGCCATGGACGTCCAGCTCGCCGGCGGCGCCGCAAGAGGGGCAGCCGAGGCGGGTGATCTCCTCCGGCGAGCGGGACAGCACGTGGAGGGCGCGCTCGAAGGTCCACCGCTCGCGCAGGTAGAGCTCGCGGGTGCCGCCGCTGTGCTCCCGCACGTTCGCCTCGAAGGTGACGGTCAGGCGCACCTGCTTCCCGACGTGGATCCCCACCAGGGTGATGCCGCCGGCGATCACGCGGTCCACCCGGTCCGGGGAGCGGTCGAGGGCGGCGAGGGCCTCGGGCGCCAGCCACGGCAGGACGGGCTCGATGGGGCCGTCGCCCCGCGCCTCCTGCACCCGGGAGTAGAGCAGGGCGGCGAAGTCGAGGAACAGGTGGCGGGAGAAGGCGGGGTCGTGCTGGCGCAGGGCCTCGATCTCGGCCACGAGGGAGCCACGGCGGCGCGGGGCTGGGGCGACGTCGTGCGCCAGGTCCTGCCCGATGTCGACGGGCGTGGGCCGCGCCTTCACGACGATGATCCCGATGACGACGGCCAGGGTCAGCGGGATGCCGATGACCGGGTGCTCCAGGCACAGCCAGAAGAGCAGCCGGAACACGAGCTCGATGAGGATGCCGATGCCCTCGCCGTCTCCGCCGCCACCCCCGCCACCCCCGCCGTAGGACTCACCTCCACCGACCCGCGCCAGGGCGTCGGCGCCGAGCGCCACGACGGCGAGCGTCGCGAGCAGGGCCAGGGTGGTTCGGGTTCGGCTCACACTCCCTCCGCGAGCGGGACCGGCGCATGGTAGCACCGGCTGCGGGGGAGCGGTAGGGTGGGAAGCCTCAGCGCGGGGAGGCCCGCCGTGCCGGGGCTCAGGGGACCGCGGTCAGCTCCAGGATGATGTCCAGGTCGTCCTTGATGAACGCCTTGGCCAGCGACTGGTACTCTGTGGGGATCGCGTTCAGGATCGCGGAGTTGTCCACCGTGACCTTGATGCGAAGGGTCTCCCCGGTGTTCGAGTACTGGAAGCTGTCCGGCAGGGGCACGTCGGGCGGGTCGCCGCCGTAGCACTCCAGCAGGTCGGAGCTCATGGTGTTGCCGCTTAGCGTGAAGCACCCGCCGCCGCCGATCTCCTGCTCGAAGTTGAAGGACTGGCCCAGGGCCGAGATGCTCAGGAACAGATCCAGGTTGGCGGCGACGGACCACGCCTCCTCCTCGAAGCGCGAGGAGCCGAAGGTGTTACCGTTGCTCTTCACCGTGATGGCGATGGGCAGGGGTGAGCCGCCGTTGACGCTGTCCAGGTAGATCTCGGCGACGGACAGCTCGTAGTCGCCGTCCGGCTTCGGGCCACCGCCCAACGTCGGCGCGCTGCCCGACTTCTGCACGATGGCCACGTCCGGCAGGCCCACGATGGGCACCGGGCACCAGTCGCCGGCGATGCACGAGCCCTGCTGGACGTCGGGCTTGGGGTTGCCGGTGTCCGTCGGGCCGGGGCTCGCGTCCACCGCAACGTCGGTGGGGTCGGGCACGTCCACGCTCCCGCCGCCGTCGGTGGCCTGGGTGTCGGGGCCCGGCGTCCAGACGTCCTGGGCGCCCGCGTCGTCTGCGGCCTGTACGTCGGCCGTCGCGCTGTCCGAACCGCCAGTGGAGCCGCCATCGGTCGTGGCAGCGTCGCCGCCCGGCTTGCTGCCGCCCGTGTCTCCGCCGCCGATGCCGCCGACGTCGTCCACTCCGCCGCTGCCGTCGTTGTCTCCGATGCCTCCGACCGTGTCCAGGCCGCCGGAGCCGCCGACCCCGCCGGTGGTGTCGTCCGCGTCGCACCCGGCCACCGCAAACGCCAGTGTGGCCGCGATCCCCAGTCCACGCACCAGATTCCACGTTCCTCGCTGCTTCATTCGGGTTCCTCCGGGCTGGCAGTTGCCGCGCAGGATACACCGAGTCGCGGCTCCGCCGTCAAGGAAGCCGATGGATCTGTCATCGCGCGCGTGCTTCTGCTAGCCTCCGGCACTCTCGGGACGACTTCCTCGGCGAGGTGTACACGATGGGCTTCAGGCGCTTTGCACTCCCGATGGTTCTCGCGCTGGCGGCGTGCGGGACCGACGCGACGACCTTTGGCGGCGCCGCTGATGGCGCCGGCGCCGCTGATGGCATCGCCGGGGCGGACGGCGCATCTTCCGTCTCCGATTCGGGGGGCAAGCCCGGCAAGCCCGGAGGGAAGGACGCGGGGCAGGAGGGGCCGGACGGGGCAGGCGGGAGCGGCCCAGACGTCGACCAGTGGGGCATCCCCACGGACCCCGCCCCCGGCGAGCTCGGCTGGAAGTGCGCCGACAACGCCGACTGCCCGAGCGCCTTCTGCATCAACTCACCGGCGGGCAAGGTCTGCACCGAGATCTGCGTGGAGAACTGCCCCGCGGGGTGGATCTGCAGCGAGGTCACGGTCACGGGGTTGGACACCACCTACATCTGCAAGCCCCGCTACCCGCATATCTGCGAGCCCTGCAAGGTCGCCGAGGACTGCGCCGACGGAGCCACCCTTAGCGGCGCCTTGTGCATCGACTACGGTGCGGCCGGGCGCTTCTGCGGCGGGGACTGTGCCGGCGGGCAGCCGTGCCCCTCGGGCTTCTCCTGCATCGACGTCCCGTCGCCCGACGGTCCGCCCGCGCGGCAGTGCGTGCCGATCTCGGGCGCCTGCGACTGCACGCCCGCGGCGATCCAGAACAAGTCCGGGACCGTGTGCTACGCCCAGAACTCCTTTGGCAAGTGCTTCGGCGAGCGCTGGTGTACGGCGGACGGGCTGACTCCCTGCTCGTCGGAGGCCCCGGACATGGAGGTCTGCGACGGCAAGGACAACGACTGCAACGGGCTGACGGACGACATCGTCGTCGCCCAGGATTGCGACGTCACCAACGACTTCGGCACGTGCAAGGGCAAGGTGGACTGCGTGGGCGGGGTCAAGAAGTGCGTCGGGCCCGAGGCCTCGAAGGAGCTGTGCAACTCCAAGGACGACGACTGCGACGGGGTGGTGGACAACGGCTTCCCCGACAAGGGCAAGCCCTGCGACGGGCCCGACCTGGACTCCTGCGCGAACGGCGTGCTCGTGTGCACGACGGACGGCGAGGGGGTGCTCTGCGAGGGCGACACGGCGGTCGCCGAGGTCTGCAACGGCAAGGACGACGACTGCAACGGCGTCGTGGACGACGGCTCCCCGGACCTCGACGGTGACGGGCTGGCGGACTGCGTGGACCCGGACGACGACGGCGACGGCGACCCCGACGCCACGGACTGCGAGCCGATGAATCCGGGCGTGTTCCACGGGGCGCCGGACCCGTGCGACGGCAAGGACAACAACTGCAACGGAGTCATCGACGAGAACGACGTCGACACGGACGGCGACGGCCTCAAGGACTGCATGGACGACGACGACGACGCCGACGGTGTGCTGGACGAGGTGGACAACTGCCCTCTCGCCTACAACCCGGATCAGAAGAACTCCGATGGGGACCCGAAGGGCGACGCCTGCGACGAGGACGACGACAACGACGGCTTCCTCGACAAGCAGGACAACTGCCCGCTCGTGCCCAACGCGAATCAGATCGACACCGACGGCGACGGGCTCGGGGACGCCTGCGACGACGACGACGACAACGACGGCACGCCCGACGCCAGCGACAACTGCCCGCTCCTGTCGAACCCGGACCAGCTCAACACGGACGGGGACGCGCAGGGCGACGCCTGCGACGACAACGACGACAACGATCCGGTCAAGGACGCCTTCGACTGCGAGCCCAAGGATCCGACGGTCTACCCCGGTGCTCAGGAGATCTGCGACGGCAAGGACAACGACTGCAACGGGATCCCCGACGACGGGCTGTGCTTCGACGGCAACCCGTGCACCAAGGACTCCTGCGACGCGGCGAGCGGGAAGTGCGTGTTCCAGGCCATCGCGGGGGCCTGCGATGACCAGGACGCCTGCACCAAGGGCGACCTCTGCTCGGGCGGCACCTGTGTGGGCACGCCCATCAACTGCGACGACGGCAAGGTCTGCACCGAGGACAAGTGCAACGCCGCCGGTGGCTGCACATACACCAACAAGAACGGGGTCGGCTGCGACGACGGCAACGCCTGCACCCAGAGCGACGTCTGCTCCAACGGCTTCTGCGTGGGCGGAAACAACCTGGTCTGCAACGACAACAATGTCTGCACCGTCGACTCGTGCAGCGTGGCGACAGGCTGTGTCTACAATGCGGCCGGGGCCAACGGTATCTCTTGCGACGACAAGGACCCGTGCACGGCGGCGAGCGCCTGTTCAGGAGGCACGTGCAAGGAGACGGTCAAGTACACCTGCCCACCCCAGGCGGGCTGTCTGTTCACGACCTGCATCGCCTTTGGGAGCATCCCGGTGTGCGTCTGCCTGTAGATGAAGCCCTCCGGACGCATCCGCCTGGACGACGATGGCGCCGGGTCCCTGAGTCTGGCCGGAGAGCTTGACCGAGACACGATCCCCGAGGTCCACGACCGGCTGCTGAGGGCCGTCTCCAAGCGGGGCGCAGTCTCCTTCGACCTGGCGGGGGTGGAGCGCATCGACAGCGCCGGAGTCGCCCTCTTCGGGCTCCTGGCGCGGCGGGGGGCCGAGGTCGGGGCGGTGGTCAGCGTCACGGCGCTCAGCGACCAGGCCCGCCGCGCCTTCGAGCTGTTTCGGGTGGAGGAGGACTCGGCGCAGAGAGCCCCCGCGAAGGGGCCGGGCCTCCTGGAGCGTGTCGGGCTGCGGGCGGAGCGGGGATTCGACTCATTCGTCGACATGCTCTCGCTGATCGCCGACACCTTCGCCTGGAGTCTGGGTGGGGCGCGGCGGACGAGACGCGTCCGCAAGGGCGCCGTCTGGGTAGAGTCCGTGCGAATCGGCGTCAACGCCTTGCCCATCGTGGGTCTGATCTCGTTTCTCGTGGGCGTGGTCGTCGCGCTCCAGTCCGCCTACCAGCTCCGCCAGTTCGGCGCGAGCATCTACGTGGCCAACCTGATCGCCGTCTCCATGACACGCGAGATGGGGCCCCTGATGACCGCCATCCTCATGGCGGGCCGCTCGGGGGCATCCATCGCAGCCGAGGTCGGGACCATGGTCGTCAGCCAGGAGGTGGACGCGCTCCGCACCATGGGCCTCCACCCCATCAGGTACATCGTGGTCCCGAAGTTCCAGGCCATGACCCTGACCATGCCGGCCCTGGTGGTCTACGCCAGCTCCCTCGGCATCTTCGGTGGCTTCCTCGCCGCCTGGTTCTACCTGGGCCTCGGCCCCGAGACCTTCTTCACGCAGGTGCTCAAGTCGCTGGTCCTCAAGGACCTCTGGACCGGCCTGCTCAAGAGCGTCGTCTTCGCCTGGGTCATCGTGCTCATCGCCGCCAACCGCGGCTTCCAGGTGCGGGGCGGTGCCGAGGCGGTCGGCCTCGTCACCACGGCGTCCGTGGTCAGCAGCATCTTCTGGGTCATCGTCGTCGATGCCATGTTCAGCATGATCTTCTACTTCGGGGACTGACGGGCGGCTCAGCCTCCCCGCGTGTGCATCTCCAGGTGGGGGCTGTCTCTCAGGACCTCAGCCGTCGCGAGGGCTCCGCGTGCCTCCGCGTCGCGGCGCTGCTCGGCGCCCCGGTCCGCCCGCGCTCCCCAGCCGCCCGTGATGAGCGCGCGCAGGTCGTCGTCGGTCGCGCCGGCGCGGAGGGGGCCGCGCAGGTCCGTGCCGCCGTGGGCGTAGAGGCAGAGGAGCCACGTGCCGTCCGCCGTGAGGCGGCTCCGGTCACAGGTGCCGCAGAAGGGCTCCGTCGTCGAGGAGATCACGCCGAAGGTCGTGCCGTCCGGCAGGGCGAAGCGGTCGGCGGGGGCCCAGCCGTCCTTCGTGGTTGGGACCGGAGAGCCCAGCTCTGCCCCGACGCGGGCGAGCATCTCCCGGCGAGAGACCACCCGCTCCGGCGACCAGCGCGTCGCGCCGCCGACGTCCATGTACTCGATGAAGCGCACCTCGGCACCGAGCCCCGCGGCGAAGCGGACGAGCGGCGCCAGCTCGTCGTCGTTGACGCCGCGCTCGATGACCGCGTCGAGCTTCAGGCGGCCCGGCCACAGGGTCGCCGCCGCCTCGATGCCGGCGAGCACCTGGGCGTGCAGGTCGAAGCGGGCGATGCGCGCGAAGCGGTCGGGCCGCAGGGTGTCCAGGCTCACGGTGATGCGGTGGAGCCCTGCGTCCTTGAGGGCCTGCGCTCGCCCGCCGAGCAGCACCCCGTTGGTGGTCAGCGCCAGGTCCTCGATGGAGGGGTGGGCCGCGAGCATCCCGACCAGGCGGTCCACGTCCCGGCGCAGCAGGGGCTCGCCGCCGGTCAGCCGCACCTTGTCCACCCCGAGCGAGGCGAAGACGCCGACGAGGCGCACCATCTCCTCGAAGCGCAGGATGTCCTCCCGCGGCAGCCACACGTACTCGTGCTCCGGCATGCAGTAGGCGCAGCGCAGGTTGCAGCGGTCCGTGACGGACAGGCGCAGCGAGCGGAGCGGGCGGCGGAGGGTGTCGGCGAGGGGCATGGCGTCCTTGGTGAGCAGGTCCCCCCACTGCTTACCACGGGGCGGGTGCCGGCGAAAGGTGCTAAGAGGGTGTATTCAAAATGGCCCGTCGCGAGCGCGTGGGCGCGCCCGCATGGCAAGGAGCGGGCTTCCCGACGAGGGGGCGCGTACTCGTGGTACTCGTCCCCTCGTCGGGAGGCCCGCGACGCGGCCAAGCGGGATGCGACCGCGCGCGTAGCAGGGCCATTTTGAATACACCCTCTAAGGCGCCGGTGCACAACAACCTGTGCCATTCGGCCCCCGCTGCATCCCCGCTGGCAGCCTGGCGAGACCTTGGAAGGACAAGGCCCTGCCTGCGGCCTCGCCGGACTGCCAGCGGGGCGTATCGGGCCCCTCGATGGATCAGGTCGTTATGCACCGGCGCCTGAGGAGCCGGGCCTCCGTCACCATGACGACGACGACCGAGGGGCGGGGCACAGGGAGATCAGGCCCCGGTCACTTTCGCCACGGCCACGGACTCCTCCGGCGCCAGGTCGCGCCCCTCGGGCGCCCCCGGGTCCTCCAGCGCGGCGGCGAGCACCTGGGCCATGTCCTCGACGAGCACGAACTCCAGCGTCGAGCGCACGTCCTCGGGCACCTCGTCCAGGTCGCGCTCGTTGCGCCGCGGCAGGATGATCTGGGTGATGCCCGCCCGGTGCGCCGCGAGCACCTTCGCCTTGATGCCGCCCACGGGGAGCACGCGCCCCCGCAGCGTGCACTCGCCGGTCATCGCCGTGTCGGAGCGCACCCGCCGCCCGGTCAGCAGCGAGGCCAGCGCCGTGAAGATGGTCACCCCGGCGCTCGGGCCGTCCTTGGGCACCGCGCCGGCGGGCACGTGGATGTGGACGTCCTGGCCCTCGAGGAAGGCCGGGTCCACTCCCAGGGTGCCCGCGTGGCTGCGCACATAGGTCATGGCCGCCCGCGCCGACTCCTTCATCACGTCGCCGAGCTGGCCCGTGATCTCCACGTGGCCCTTGCCGGGCATGCGCGAGGTCTCGATGAAGAGGATGTCGCCGCCCACCGGGGTCCACGCGAGGCCGATGGCGACGCCGGGCACGGCCGTCCGCTCCGCCACCTCGCTCTGGAAGCGCACCTTGCCGAGCGCCGGGAGCAGGTCGCCCGCGTCGATGCGGAACACCTCCGGCTTCGCGTCGTCCTGCCGCGCGATGCGCAGGGTCACCGACCGGCAGAGCTTCGTGAGCTGCCGGTCGAGCTGCCGCACGCCCGCCTCCCGGGTGTAGTCGCGGATCACCGCCCGCAGCGCGTCGTCGGTCAGGTCGAAGGCGCCGTCCGGGATGCCGTGCTCCGCCACCCGCTTGGGGATCAGGTGCCCCCGCGCGATGTGCTGCTTCTCCTCGTGGGTGTAGCCGCTGATCTCGACGATCTCCAGCCGGTCCCGCAGCGGCGGCGACAGGGAGTCCACCGTGTTGGCCGTGCAGATGAAGAGCACCTCCGAGAGGTCGAAGGGCACCTCCAGGTAGTGGTCCACGAAGTGCTTGTTCTGCTCCGGGTCGAGCACCTCCAGCAGCGCCGCCTCCGGGTCGCCGGCCCAGCCGCGGCCGAGCTTGTCCACCTCGTCGAGGAGCATGACCGGGTTCTTCACCTTGGCCGTGCGGAGCCCGTGAACGATGCGCCCGGGGATGCTCCCGATGTAGGTGCGCCGGTGGCCGCGGATCTCCGCCTCGTCCCGCGTGCCGCCGAGCGCGATGCGCACGAAGGGCCTCCCCGTCGCGTCGGCGATGGACTGCCCGAGCGAGGTCTTGCCCACGCCCGGCGGGCCCACGAGGCACAGGATGGTCCCCCGCGTGTGCCCCGTGACCTTCAGGACGGCCATGTGCTCCAGGATGCGCTTCTTCACGTCCTGGAGACCGTAGTGGTCCGCGTCCAGCTTCGCTGCCACGGCGTCGATGGCGATGTCCGCCTCGGCGCGCTCGTTCCAGGGCAGGTCCGCTACCCACTGCAGATGGGTGCGCACCACGTTGTGCTCCGGCTGCTGCGCGCCCAGGGTCGCGAGGCGCTTCAGCTCCCTGTCCACCATGCGGCGCACGTCGTCTGGCAGCTCGACGGATCCGAGGCGCTCCCGCAGGCGCCCGAGCTCGTCCTGCTCGTCTTCGCCGAGCTCCTTCTGGATCGCCTTGAGCTGCTGCCGCAGCACGTGCTCCCGCTGGCCCTGGCTCAGCTCCTTGCGCACCTCCGCGTCGATCTTGCGCCGCAGGTCGGCGGTCGTGATGGACTCCGCCGCCATCCTGAGGACCAGCCGCAGCCGCTCCACGCCGTCGGCCGCCAGGAGCACCATGACCTCCTTGTCCGAGTCGAGCCCCAGGGCCGCCGCCACCCGGTCGGCGAACCGCCCGGGCTCCTCGCTGGGGCGGTCCTCGCCGATCGCCTTGGCCAGCGTGCCGCTGCCGTCGGGGTCCAGGGCGCGGAGCTGCTTGCGCAGCGACTCGGCGAGCAGCCTGGCGAGCAGGGGGTCGACGCTCGTGTCGGGGACCGGGGAGCAGGCGCCGAGCCAGTAGGGGTCCGCCTGGACGAGGCTCTGGAGCTCGAAGCGGGCGATCCCTTCCAGCACCACGGACAGGCGCCCCTCGCCCGCCTGCTGGACCCGCTGGATGACCGCGAGGGTGCCGAGGGGGTGGAGGTCCGCGATGCCCGGGTCCTTCACCTGGGGGTCGCGCTGGACGGCGATGCCGACCACGGTGCGGCCGGGGATGGCCGCCTGGACGAGCGCTCGCGAGCGCCCGCGCCCGACGGGGATGGTCAGTGTCGTGCCGGGGAAGAGGACGCCGGCGCGCAGGGGGAGCACCGGGAGGGGAGCGGCAAAGTCATGATCGACGTCGTCGATTGATCTCATCGAGGTCTCCTGAGTCGTCCGGCCCCCGAAGCGGGGGAGGGACGCGCAACTTAGGGCGGGATCCCCGGGCGTCAACCCGCGCTTGCCGCTGCGGCTCCAACAAGCAGGATATTCGCCGCCGGGAGTGTGGGCCAGAAGCGCCACTCCCCGCTCGCTCCACTGCCGTCGCGCCCGGGTGCTCGGATGGACACCGCGGCGCCCTTGGGCCATCATGCCCGCCGTGGACGACTGGGTCATAGAGACAGAGGACCTGACGGCGGGCTACGGGGCCGGGCTGATCCTGGATGGGGTCACGGTCCGGGTGCCTCGGGGGCGTCTGACCTGCGTCATCGGGGGGTCCGGCAGCGGCAAGTCGACCTTCCTGAAGTGTGTGGTCGGCCTCCTGCCCCCGCTCCGCGGGCGGGTGCGCGTGCTCGGCCAGGACCCCTACGCCCTGGACGACGAGGAGCGCAGCGCGCTGCTCTCGCGGGTGGGGCTGCTCTTTCAGGACGGCGCCCTCCTCAACAGCCTGAGCCTGCGCGAGAACCTGGAGATCCCCTTCAAGGCCCACACGAACCTGCCCGGGGGGGTCGTGGACGAGGCGATCCGCACCAAGCTGGGCCTGGTCGCCCTCGGCGGCGCCCTGGGGAAGCTGCCCGGCGAGCTGTCGGGGGGGATGCGCAAGCGGGCGGGGCTCGCGCGGGCCCTGGCGCTGGACCCGGAGCTGCTGCTGTGCGACGAGCCGTCTGCGGGCCTCGACCCCTTGACCGCCGCCAACCTGGATCGGCTGATCCGACACCTGCAGGAGGTGCTGCGCATGACCGTCCTGGTCGTGACCCACGAGCTGCCGAGCATCAAGCTCATCGCGGATCACATCATCATGCTGCGCGACAAGCGGGTGTACTACGACGGTCCCGCCCAGGAGGCCTACGAGTCTCGCGATCCGGTGCTGACCGGCTTCTTCGGGCGCGTGGCCACGGCGGACGAGGCGCGGGGCCGCTCCCTGCTCGACGTCCTGGCGGTGCGATCATGACCGCGGGTGGAGCGCCATGAGCCGCCTGACCGCGTCCCAGCGGGCGCGCCTCGGGCTGTTCCTGCTCGTGGCCGCGTTCCTGCTCGTCTCGACCATCGGGCTGCTCGTCGGGGTCGAGCTGTTCCGGGCGCGCGACCCCTACTTCATCAACTTCAACCAGTCGGTGAGCGGCCTGGAGGCCGGCGCCCCGGTCAAATACAACGGCGTCGCCGTCGGGCGGGTCGAGAGAGTGGGAATCAACCCAGACGACGTCACCCAGGTGCAGGTGCACATCACGGTGGACGGCGGTACGCCCATCAAGCGGGACACCAAGGCCGTGCTCAACATGCAGGGCATCACGGGGCTCAAGTTCATCGAGCTCATCGGGGGCACCAACGAGGCGGGCTCCCTGGAGCTGGGCGGGCGCATCGAGGCGGAGCTCTCCACCCTCGACATGCTGGCCGACCAGGCGGGCGTCATCGTGCGCAAGGTGGACGTGGCCCTCGCCAACCTCATCGCGCTGACGGGGCCCGACAACCAGCGGCGCCTCGCGACCACCCTGAGCGAGCTCGAGGAGGTGACGCGGCAGGTCAACCGGCTGGTGGCGATCAAGTCCAAGGACATCGACCGGGTCATGACCAACGTGGCGCTGGCCAGCGACGAGCTGCCGGGGATCATCAGCGAGACGCGGGACACCGTGGCCGCCGTGCGCGACGCCGTCGGGGGGCTGCGGGCCCACCTGGTGGCGCTCATCGACCCGGCGCAGGTGCGCGGGGTGCTGGAGCGCGCGGACTCGGCGCTGGCGCGCATCGACAAGGCGGCAGCTACCCTGGACGCGCGCCTCGGCAAGCAGGAGCTGGGCGCGGCCATCGCCAGCTACACGAAGCTCGCCGACCGCTCCACGCAGCTCGTGGACAACGCCGACGTGACGCTGCTGCGCGCGCGGGACGACCTGCTCAAGGCGCTGGACGTGCTGGTCATCGGCGTCGAGAGCTTCGCCGAGTTTGCGACCACCCTGCGGGATGACCCGAGCGCCCTCATCGGTGGCCGGCGACTCCAGGAGCGGAGCCTGCCATGACGCGGTGCATCCCCCTCGTGCTGGCCGTCCTGTTGGCTGGTTGTTTCGGCGGCTCCAACCCGCCGCGCACGTTCTTCTCGCTCCAGTACCCGGTGGCGGACGCGGCCAAGGCCTACCAGGGGCCCACCTGGCCGTTCATCCTCCGCATCAAGCGCGTGGACATCAAGCTGGCCTACGACAAGCAGGAGATCGTCTACCGCACCAGCCCCTACGAGTTCCAGTACTACTGGTTCAAGCTGTGGGCGGCCAAGCCCCAGAAGATGATCGCGGAGCTGATCGCGGACCACCTGACCCGCGCGGGGGTGGTCAGCGAGGTCACGACCAAGATCCTGGAGCGGCTGCCCGACTACGAGCTGGTGGGCGAGATCGTGGCCATCGAGGAGCTGGACGCCGACGAGGTGTGGTTCGCCCACCTGGCCATGCGCCTGACCATGACCCGGTACGCCGACGGGCAGGCCATCTGGACCTACGCCTTCGACCAGCGGAAGCGGGTCCACGAGCGGGAGCCCGTCTTCGTGGTCAAGGCGATGAGCGCGCTCCTCGAGGAGCAGCTCCGCATCGTGACGGTGCAGGTGGGGGACAAGCTGGCGGAGGAGGCGGGGCGCCTCGGAGTCGCCGCCGTCCCGAGGCCGGTGCTGGCGCCCGTCGAGTCGACGCCGGACACGGGCCCCGGGGTGGTCGCTCCTGCGCCTCAGACCGAGCAGCCGAAGCCGCCGTCGGACAAGGTGCCCAAGGCGAGGCTGAAGCGATGAGGCGGGCGATTGCGGCCCTGGCGGTGCTCCTGGTGATGGGGAGCGCCCGCGCCGACGAGGCCCCGGAGGTCGAGGGCGACCCCCACGGCGGCAGCGGCACCTGGCTCCAGCCTCGCCCCGCGGAGCAGGCGGAGCGGGACCCCGCGCTGGACCCGGCGGGGAAGGGGGCGATCTTCGTGCCTGCCATGACCGATCCGCTGGTGGAGCCGGCCTACATCGTCATGCGCCGCGACAAGGTGGTGGCGCGCAAGCAGCCAGGAGAGAGGGCGTGGGTCCTCCCGGGCGAGTACACCGTGCTCGTGGGCTCGGGCGTGCCCGAGGCGCGCCTGGAGTTCGAGGCGACCGTGGTCGAGGGGCGGACGACCTTTGTGCCCGTGGAGTGGGCGGGCCTCGTGGTCAACGTGATCAACGAGCGGGGGTCGTCCATCCGGCGTTCCTACGAGCTCGTGCACCTGCCCGACTTCGAGTACGTGGGCATCGGCCTGGGCGCCGAGATCGCCGAGGGGGAGCAGCTCCGCACATGGCTCCTGCGCCCGGGGAGGTACATGATCCTCGGCGAGGGGGAGAGCTACCAGGCGCGCAAGAACTTCTTCACCCTGCGCCTCGCGCCCGGGGAGCTGGTGCGCTACACCCTGGTCGTCAACGAGGAGACGGGCGATTTGCAAGGGGCGGGCGAGGTGCTCATCGGGGGCGACGCCACGGAGACGACGTCCGGCTGGAACATCGATCTGGTGCTCGGCGGGAGCGTCCAGTTCCTGCGCAGCGACAACGTGGTGGGCAAGGGCTCGGCGAGCACCGTGAACCTGTCGGCCTTCGTCGAGACGCTGCTCCGGTACAACGACCCGGAGCACCTCGCCTACTTTCGCCTGAACATCGAGGAGGGCGGCGACATCACGCTGCCCGATGCCCCCTACATCGCGACCACCGACGAGCTGGAGCTGGACCTGCTCTATGTCTACAAGGTGACGGACTGGTTCGGCCCCTACGTGCGGGCCGCCCTGGAGACCAACCTGGTGCCGGGCTACGAGAAGCTGGACTCGCCGCGAGACACGGTGAAGCTGGACACGGACGGCACGGTCATCGACACCGAGAAGGAGGCCGAGAGCGTCGAGCTGGCCGGACCCGCGTCGCCCATCGAGGTGTGGTACGGGGCGGGCGGACGCTTCACCTGGTCGCCGGACTACTGGTTCGACCTGAGCACCCGCATCGGGGTCGGTGGGAGGCAGGTGTTCACGCGAGACCTGTTCGTGCAGGTGGATGACTCGGACACCCCGGAGCTGGAGCTCCACCGGGTGCCGGACGTGGGCCAGGTGGGCATCGAGGCGGCCGTGGTGCTGGACGTGCTCGCCACCCGCTACGTGGCGCTCAACGTGGAGTTCGACATGCTGGAGCCCTTCGACGCCTGGGACGAGCCGGTGATCAGCCTGCGGACCACGGTCGCCCTGCGCATCGCCTCCTTCGCGTCGCTCAACTACGTCCTGCGGGTCAAGGACGACCCGGCGCTCAGCCCCGACACGCAGATCGATCAGGCCGTGCAGCTCCGGTTCGCGTGGAAGGCCCTGTGACGGATTGCGGCGGTGGCTGACACGGATGTCGCGGTCGCTCCGCAGGGGGACCGCCGGGATGTTTCCAACCTCAAGCATTTGCATGAGAAACGAGTGCGTGTCGCCGCGACGGGAGTGGCACGGGTCGTGCTAGCTGCTCGAGCAACGAGGGCGACACCATGGGTGCACGGGTTCTCAGGGCGATATTGCTGGTGCTGGCGCTGGGGTCGGTTGGTCCCGTGGCCTCCGCGCAGCCTGCCGGCAACAGCGGGACCAACATCCCCCTCTCGGTGCCGGGCGGTCAGTCCCGCGAGCGGGTTCCCCCCCTGGTCTGGGTGCTCATCCTCGGCGCCACTCTCGTCGGCCTCCGCTCCCTCCGCTCCAGCCGCTGACTATCTCAAGGGCAGCCACGGCCAGTCGGCTGGGGGCTCGACGCTGAACTCCACGCGCTCGTCCCGGGTGGGGTGACTGAAGGCCAGGCGCACCGCATACAAGCCGATGGAGCGAAGCCGCTCGCGGGTCCTCACCTTGGGGCCGTAGCGCAGGTCGCCGAGGATCGGGTGTCCCAGCGCCGCGAACTGCGCCCGAATCTGGTGGTGGCGTCCGGTCCCCAGGTCCACCAGGAGGCGCGACGTGGTCGGGCCGGCCTCGACGACCCGGTAGGAGAGCTCGGCTCGCAGGGCGCCGGGCGCGGCCTCGGGGGCGACACGGCTCCGCCCGTGATCCAGCGTCAGGTACATGACCGACGTGGCGGCCGGTGGGTCGGGGAGGCCTCGCACGACCGCCAGGTACTCCTTCTCCACACTGCGGCCGCGGAGCTGCTCCGACAGGCGGGCCGCTGCCTTGGACGTGCGGGCGAAGACCATGACGCCCCCGACGGTGCGGTCCAGGCGGTGGACCAGGCCCAGGAACACGTCGCCGGGCCGCCCGTGGCGGACCTTGAGCCACGCCTTGGCCTCGTCGAGGAGGGACGGATCGCCCGTCCGGTCCCCCTGGACCAGCATGCCGGCGGGCTTGCGCAGGACCAGCAGGTGGTTGTCCTCGTACAGGAGCATGGAGTCCAGGTCGGCCATGGGCGCGCATGGTAGCAGCGTCGAGGGGCGGCGGCGAGGGTGGCGTTTTGTGCTCGCGGCGGGTAGGATGCGGCGGCCCCGGAGGATGACCATGCGATTGGGAACGTGCGCGGCGCTGCTCTGTGCGACGGTGATCATCGGCTGCGGTCCGCCGCCCGTGACGGGCGCGACGGGCGATGCGGGGGACGCCCTGGCGGACGCGGGAGCCGATGCCTCCGGGCCTGACGGCGGAGTGGACGCCGTGGGGCCGGGCGACGGCGGCGGGAGTGGCGCTGGCGCTGGCGATGGCGCTGGGGACGGTGGAGGCGGCGGTGGTGCCGACGGCGGGGCCGGCCCGGACGCGACGGACGGGGGGGGAGACGCCGCGGGTGGCCCTGACGACTGCGGAGAGCGGCTGCCTGGCCTGGAGCGCAAGCTGTTCGTCACCGGGCTGGACGAGATCCAGGTCGTGGACATGGCCTTCGACCCGAGCGGCCGGGCCCTCGTCGTGCAGAAGAACGGCACCATCCGCGTGGTCCGCGACGGCGCGCTGCTGGATGCGCCGTTCACCACGGTGCCCGACACGTCGGACGCCTGGATCGAGACGGGGCTCCTGGGCATCGCCTTCGACCCGGACTTTCCGGCGAGCCCGTGGGTCTACCTGTTTCAGAGCTATGTGACGACGCCCGGCGAGCCAGCGGAGCCGGGCGAGTGCGACAAGCTCGACTGCCCGTTCGCACTGGAGACCGCGCCGGACGGCACCACGAGGGTGGTGAACGCGCCCGGGCAGCCGACCGTGTTCGGGAACACCCAGCAGCGGGTGATCCGCTATGACGCTTCGGCGGACACGGTCGATGCCGGGGCCTTCCAGGTGCTGATCGACGGGCTCCCGGGCGGCACGCAGACCCACAACGGCGGAGGGCTCGCGTTCGGGCTCGACAAGCGGCTGTTCGTGGGCCTCGGGGACGCGACGACGCCGCCCAACGCCCAGGACTTCTCCAACGTCGCTGGCTGCATCCTGCGCATCGAGCGGGACGGCAGCGTCCCGCCGGACAACCCCTTCGTGGCGGCTGGCGATGGCATCCCGGACGTCATCTGGGCGTGCGGCGTGCGGCAGGGCTTCGGGCTGGCCGTGCACCCGGATACGGGGGAGCTGTACCAGAGCGAGAACGGCCCCTCCTTCGGTGACGAGCTCAACTGGATCCCGAAGGGCGGCAACCTGGGGTGGAACGTCGGCGCGGGGAAGCTGGGGCTGCCGGGCGTCACTGACCCCGTGGTGAGCTGGACGCCGACCATCGCCCCCGTCAAGCTCGTCGTCTACGCGGGGGGGCTGATGCCCTCCCTGCGTGGGGACGTCCTGCTGGCGAGCTGGGGCGACGGGGATCTGCGGCGCATCCACCTGAAGGACGCCGCCGGTGCGCCTGGCCTGCTGGGGTGGGAGGGAGACGTCCTGCCCTACGTGGGGAAGCCCGTCCTCGTGGCGCAGGACCCGGCCGGGTTCGTGTACGTCGGAGAGCACCTGAGCGGCGAGATCTGGCGAATCCAGCCGGTGGACGCCTGTGATGCGCCGCAGGCGGTTGCCAGCGCGGAGCCGGCGTCCGGGGACGCGCCGCTGACGGTCACGCTGAGCGCGGAGGGATCGTCGTGGAGCCCGCCGGCGACGAAGATCGTCAAGCGCCACTGGGAGCTCGGGCCCCATGACGGTCACCCGGAGGGGGCCGAGGTCACCCACACCTTCGAGCACCCGGGCACCATCACGGGCATGCTCACGGTGGTCGACGACCTGGGGCGGCACGGCCAGACGCTCTTCACCGTCGTCGTCGGGGAGCCCGCCGGCTGGCTGCCCGTCGCCCACATCGCCAGCGTCAAGCCGACGACCGGCCAGGCGCCGCTGGAGGTGGAGTTCGTCGGCCACGGGCACGGCGCGCTGGTGGAGTCGTGGTGGAGCTTCGGCGACGGGAGCGACGACCTCGCGGTGCCCGACCCGAAGGATGGGGTGAACGCCGAGGTGGTCCACGTGTTCGAGGGGGCGGGTGAGTACACGGTCACGTTCGCGGTGAAGGACGATGCGGGCAAGACGGCGATTGACACCGTCGTGATCTCGGTGGAGTGAGCTCTTTGGAGGAGTGTGCATGAAGGTTGTCAGGAGCCACATCGGAGGGCAGTGGGTCGCGGGCGAGGGGAGGGCGACGCCGCTCCATGACCCGACCACGGGCGAGGTCATCGCCGAGGTCAGCACGGAGGGGCTGGACCTGGCCGGGGGCTTGGAGTTTTCGCGGGCGGCCGGGGGGGCGCTGCGGGCCATGAGCTTCGCCGAGCGGGGTGAGGCGCTCGCGCGCATGGCGAAGGTCGTTCATGGCGCCCGGGACGAGCTGCTCGACCTGTCGACGAAGAACAACGGGGCGACCCGCGGAGACGGCAAGTTCGACGTGGACGGCGCCTCGGGCACCTTGATGAGCTACGCGGCGCTGGGCAAGGAGCTCGGGGACCGGCGCTACTTGCTGGACGGGGATCCGGTGCAGCTCTCGCGGAGCCCCCGCTTCGTCGGCCAGCACGTGCGCGTGCCTCTGCACGGGGTCGCGCTGCACGTCAACGCGTTCAACTTCCCCGCCTGGGGCTACGCCGAGAAGGCGGCCGTGGCGCTGCTGGCCGGGGTGCCGGTCGTCACGAAGCCCGCGCCGGCGACCGCGCTGGTCGCCGAGCGCATGCACGAGCTGTTCGTCGAGGCGGGTGTGTTGCCAGCGGGGGCGTTGTCGCTGGTGTCGGGGGAGCCCGGGGACCTCGTGAGCCACCTGCGGCTCGGGGATCTGCTCGCCTTCACCGGGTCGCGCGCAACGGCGGCGCGCATCCGGCAGCAGCTCGCTGCGGCGGACGCGGGAGTGCGATTGACCGTGGAGGCGGACAGCCTGAACGCCGCGGTCCTGGGGCCGGACGTGGATCCGGAGGGCGACACCTGGGGGTCCTTCCTCTTCGACGTGGTGCGGGACGTCACGCAGAAGGCAGGACAGAAGTGCACCGCAATCCGGCGGGTGCTGGTGCCCCGGGAGCACGTGGATCGGGTCGTGGAGGAGTTGTCCGAGCGCCTGGGTGAGGTGGTCGTTGGCGACCCGGCCCTCGACAAGGTGCGCATGGGGCCCGTCGTGTCGGCGCAGCAGCTCGCCCACGTGCGGGCGGGGGTGGCGCGGCTGCTTGGGGTGGCGCGGCCCGTGCGGGGCTCCACGGAGCCCACGGGTCTCGCCGGGGTCGAGGACGGGCGCGGCTACTTCGTCACGCCCGTGCTGCTGCGCGCCGATGACTCCCGCGCTGCGGCGCTGCACTCGGACGAAGTGTTTGGTCCCGTGGCGACGGTGATCGGGTACGACGGCTCCGTGGGGGATGCCGTGGACCTGGTGCGCATGGGGCGGGGTGGCCTCGTGTCGTCGGTCTACAGCGACGACGTGGACTTCGCCGCAGCCTTGGGCTTGGGCCTGGCGCCCTGGCTGGGCCGCGTCTACCTGGGCGGCGAGAAGGTGGCGGAGCACTCGCCAGGCCCGGGAGCGGTGTTCCCCACGTTGGTGCATGGGGGGCCGGGTCGCGCCGGTATGGGCGAGGAGCTCGGCGGCCTCCGGGGGCTCGCGCACTACACGCAGCGCACGGCGATCCAGGGGTACAGGCCCGTCATCGAGAAGATGTAGAAGTGGGGGGGGGGGGGGCGTTTAGAAAAAAAAAAAAATTACGTGGCGGCACACCAGAATATTTTACACAAGAAACACCCCCGAGCCC
>BTVJ01000018.1:0-113325 GCA_045863395.1 Myxococcales bacterium | reverse complement strand
GCGCCGCCGCCCAGCAGGTAGTCGGTGATGTTGCCGTGACCGCTGCCCGCCTCGACGATGCTCCGCCCCAGGAACGGCTTGATCGTGCGGTACATGTGCTCGTTGAAGCGCCTCATGCCGCTCATCTTCTCGAGGGTCTCCTCGAGCACCTTCTCCTGCACCACGTCGTTCGACAGCGCGTACTTGCCGATGCACCACAGCGCCTCGAAGCCGTCCTTCCACGTGATCTTCTTGCCGGCCTCGTACCCGCGCCCGTGGTAGCTGATGGGCACCTCGTAGATGCGATATCGCATCTTCGCGAGCTTGATGGTCACCTCCGGCTCGAACCCGAAGCGGTCGCTCTCGAGCTTCATGCCCTTGATGACCTCGGCGCGGAAGACCTTGTAGCAGGTCTCCATGTCCGTCAGGTTCAGGTCCGCCACCGCGTTGGCCAGCAGCGTCAGCAGGCGGTTGCCCACCGTGTGCCAGAACATGAGCACCCGGCGCTCCGTGTTGACGAAGCGGCTCCCGTACACCACGTCCGCCCGCCCCTCCAGGATGGGGTGCAGCAGCCGCGGGTAGTCTTGCGGGTCGTACTCCAGGTCCGCGTCCTGCACGAGCACGATGTCGCCCGTCGCCTCCGTGAAGCCGGTGCGCAGCGCCGCCGCCTTGCCGCGGTTCTGCGGGTGCAGGCAGGTCTGGAAGGACACGCCCTTCGCGGCCTCGGCGTCGATGCCCCGCTTCCGCAGCGCCGGCAGCATCACGGCTCGCCAGTCCTGCCCGAGCGCGGCGATGATCTCGCGGGTCCCGTCCGAAGAACCGTCGTCAACGATCACGATCTCCTTCGACAGCCCCAGGGGCCGCAGATCGACCGCGATGACACGGGACAGCAGGGTGAGGAGGGTAGGGCGCTCGTTGTACGCCGGGATGACGATGGACAGCTTCTTCATGGGAGCTCCAGGTGGGGCCTGGCGCCACAGCCGCCCCACCCCGAGGAGGGGATCTACTTCTTCACACTGATGTAGGACGCACGCCGGACGACGCGCAGGAGGGAGTCCAGGGTGTCGCCGCCGGGGGTCAGTAGCCCGTCCAGCGTGCCGCCCTCCAGCTCGAAGGCGTTGACCACGAAGCGGCCCTTGGCGGCCGGGTCCTCCAGGGGCGGGTCGAAGGTCGCCGGATCCGGGATCTCCACCTCGTCCACGCCAGGCGGCAGGTACACGTTCCACTGGGTCGCAGAGTCTCCGCGGAACACCACCCGGTGGAAGTCGGCCCCCGCGACCGGATCCAGCTTGACCGACCGATCCATCGGGTCATCCGATCCGAACACCGTGCCGAGCGAGATGGGCAGGAAGCCCTCCGCCGGGGCCGAGGCGTCCAGGTCGACGTTCTCGCCGGTGGCGCTGCGCACGACGTAGGCGCTGCCCGCCTCGGGCTTCTCTGACTTGCCGTCCACGTCCAGCGCGGCCGCCACCACCAGCACGGCGAGCTGCGTGTGGGCGCCCTGCAGGCCGGAGTGGGCGGGTGCCATGCGCAGGTCCAGCGGCTCGTTGACCTCCTCCGTGACGGGGTCCCCGTCCACGATGCCGTCCGAGGGCGCGTCCTTGTAGGGCTGATCCGCCCCGGCCGTGATCCCGAGCGGCGTGAACTGCCCGTTGGGCGAGAGCGCGCCGCCGATGGCCAGCGCCAGGTCAGCCCACCCCGCAGGGCCGACCCCCGGCAGCTCCGGCAGCGTGACCGCGATCTTGTTGACCAGCGGCATGGTCAGCACGCTGTCCACGACGGGCGGCGGGTAGACGGGCACCTGCTCCAGGGTCAGGAACCGGTCGACGCCGCTGTAGAAGGTCTTGAACAGCGGGAACAGCGCCGACAGCAGGGTCTGGAAGTTGATGCCGTCGTCGATGGACCCGATGATCTCGCTGATCTTCGGGAACAGATCCGGGTCGTTGGAGGCGACGCGCCCCGCGAGGGACCAGAGCGTCGTCGTGCCGGGCAGGCCCGCGAGCCAGAACTCCTCCAACACAGGGCCCGCGAACTCGAAGGTCACGCCGCCGGGCAGCTCCTGGGCGCCGTCCGAGGCGAAGAGCGACGGCGCATCCGGGTGGTAGTACCGCTCCACGTCCGGTCCGATGATCTGGGGCAGGTCGAAGCTGAACACGGCGTCGCCGATGCCGAGGCTCGTGATGCCGAGCCCGATCTCGCCCGTCTTCGTATAGAGCGAGAAGTCCGGCTTGCCGGTGACGATGCTGCCCGACCCGGAGACGTCCTGCTTCTCGGGCAGGATCTCGCCCTCCTCCTCGATGGACAGGTTGGCGCGGAAGGTCGGCGCGGTCATCAGCAGCACATCCGAGTCGGTCACGTGGTAGGCCGACAGGTAGGCGTGGGCCGCCGGGAACAAGTGCACGTCCATGGGCGGCGCCACGGTGCTGGACTCGAAGGCGCCGTCGACCAGCGCGCCGCTGTCCTCGGACCCGTCCTCGCCGCGCAGCAGCACCCAGCCTTGCGCCAGGGGCGCCCGCGAGTTGGCATCCACGCCGATGACGCGGGTCGCCGCCGGCGCCGCGTAGTTGGTGACCAGCACGGGGGCGCTCCAGGTGGTCCCGCCCTTGACCCGCACCGTGAGCTGCGTCGTCCCCGCCTTCGAGCCGCCCGTCACCGTGGCCGCGGCGGTGTCGGCGCCCGTCGCCACGGTCGCCACGAGCGCATCCGACGACGCCCACTCCAGCTCCACCCCGCGGACGACCACCGTGGGCTCGTCCGCCTCGTAGGCCTCCCCGATGATGGTGATCGCCGCGCCCTCCGTGGTGACGCCCCCCCGGGACTCGATGCGCGCGAGCAGGTCCTCCACGGCAGGCGCCGCCTTGCACACGCCGCTCGAGCAGATCTCACCCGCCTCGCAGGATCCGTCGTCGACGCACACGAACTGCACGCACGCCCCCGAGGGCACATCGCAGCGGCAGTCGAAGCGCGGGTCCGCGCACAGGTCCGTCCCGGCAAGGGGCGCGCACTCCGCATCGGTCTTGCACTTGAACACTGGGACGCAGCACCCCTCGACGCAGTCGAACTCCGTGAGGTTGGGGCACAGGCTCGGGTCAGACAGGCCGTTGTCGCCCACGCACTCCACCTGATCGTCGGGGCACAAGGGCGCCCCCGCGTCACCGTCGGCACCGGATCCCGTGTCGACCGTGCCCACGTCCACTCCAGCCCCCGTGTCCTCCTCGGGCACGTCGGGCGTCACCGCCGTGTCCCCTCCGCCGGCGTCCGGCGTCCCTCCGGTGTCGACCTGGGCGCTGTCCTCGGTAGACGTGTCGCCGCCTCCGGGTGTGGAGTCGTCGCCGTCGTCGCCGCAGGCGGCGAACGTCAGGAAGCCTACGGCTGCGAGGAGCACACGGGCGCGCGCTTTCATTCGGGGCCTCTCCGGTGAAGTGGTGCACGAAGCGTCGCAAGTCAGTAGCAGAATCGAGCCCCTCGGGCAAGGGAAGGTCACTCCCCTCGGTCGGGGCACGTCACAGCGGGACGAGCTGCATCCCGATGATGTCGTCGCCCATCCCGTCGATGGCAGCCAGCACGTCGTCCGAGGGCCGGGTGTCGAGGCGCAGGCGGCAGATGGCGGCCTCGGCGCCGGCAAACACCTGGTTCTCGACCTCCTGGACGTTGACCTCCCCGCGCCGCAGGGCGTCGAGCACGCCTGCCAGCACGCCGATCCGGTCCACGAGGCGCACGACGAGCTGCCACCGCGCGGGCGTCTCCCGCGCCAGGTTGACGGCGCTCGGCACCCCGCCCGTCAGCTTGAACCGACTGACCAGGTTCACCACCTCGGCGCCGACCGCGTCCTGGGCTTGCTGTGTCGATGCCCCGATGTGGTGCGTCCCCGTCACGCCCGG
The DNA here is from genome assembly GCA_045863395.1 of Myxococcales bacterium. Taxonomy (GTDB): domain Bacteria; phylum Myxococcota_A; class UBA9042; order JABWCM01; family BTVJ01; genus BTVJ01. The sequence goes on along the minus strand of BTVJ01000018.1, from coordinate 109,465 downwards.
GTTGTCCACCACGGGGTCATCGATGACGCCCTCGCCGTCGGCGGGCTCGTCGTCATATACGTCGAGCCCGACCCGGAGCCCGTTGGTGGTGATGGCCTCCAGCATCGCCCCCCGGTCGATGAGCCCTCCGCGCGCCGTATTGATCAGGATGGCGCCGCGCTTCATGGCGGCGAGCTGGGCGCGCCCGATCATGCCCCGGGTCGCTCCCGTCAGGGGGACGTGCAGCGAGATGATGTCGGCCTCGGCGCAGATCTCGTCGACCGTCCGCAGGTCTGGCGTGGGGATCCCTGCCGCCGCCGCCGGGTTCGGCTCGCACACCAGGACCCGCATCCCGAAGGCGCGCGCCCGGACGAGGAGCTCCCGCCCGATGGCCCCGAGCCCGACGAGCCCGAGCGTCCTGCCGAGCAGCCCGTCCGCCTTGCCGAACTCCTTCTTGCGCCAGCGGTGCTCGCGCAGCGCCGCCACGTTGTCCGGGATCCTCCGGTCGATGGACAGGATCAGCCCCATGGCCAGCTCCGCCACGGCGACCGAGTTGCACCCCGGGCAGTTGGCGACGAAGACCCCTCGCCGGGAAGCCTCCGTCACGTCGATGGTGTTCGTGCCCGACCCAGCGCGAATCACGAGCATGAGCTCCCGCCCGGCGGCGAGCGTCGCAGCGGTCACCTTCGTGCTGCGCACGACGAGCACCTGGGCGCCCCCCACCAGATCCGGGAGGGACTCGGCGGTAGCGTCCGCGCGAATCTCCACCTCACAGTCCATGGCCACGAGCTGCTCTGCGACGAACGGCGGCAGCTTGTCCGCGATCAACACCTTCATGGCTCGCCTCCTTGGGTTCCGGGCGCCCTCCGCGCCGAGCCCGACCCTACCGCACTCCGCGGGACAGGTCCACGGTCTCGGCGAGGTAGTCACACACTCCGGTTTCGGCGGCGGAGCTCACGGCGCAGCGTCCCGACCGGGTCCCTCACAGCCCCCGTTGGTGCACCACCTCCGCCACTCCTCCTCTGTGCGCTCCTCCCCCGTGAGGGCCTCGAGAGCCCCGCGGGCGACGCTCCGCGCGCTGGGGATGGAGTCATCCAGGCCGTCGACCAGGAGCCGCGCCGCCTCCTCGTCCCGCAGCGCGCCGAGCGCGGCAAAGGCCGCCTTGCGCAGGAAGACGTCCGGGTGCTTCGCCGCGGCTCGGATCCCTGGGAGCGTCTCCCTGATGCCCAGCTCCGCCGCCAGCTCCACGGCAATGGCCGTGTACCCCCAGTTGTTGCGCGATACGGCCTCCGGTGTCAGCACCTCCGCGAGCGCCCCGCGCCCTCCCTCCACGCCGAGGCGCTCCAATGCGTAGCCGAGCGCTGCCCGCTCAGCGACCTTGTCCTCCCCGTCCGCCCTCGCCAGCAGAGAGCGCAGCGTGTCGATGGACTCGGCGTCGCGCATACGCCCGAGCGCGATGGTGGCCTCTGTGCGGATCAGCCAGAGCGGGTCGGTGAGCTGCTCCCGCAGCAGGGGCAGGGCGCCGCGGTGACCGATGGTGCCCAGCGCGCGCACGAGCACGGGCCTCCAGTACGCATCGCCCCGAGACTGCCGCAGCAGCTCCACCATGGGCGCCACCGACACCACGCCCGCCCGAAGCAGGGCCTCCACGGGCGGGCACCCCATCACCCTGTTGCACTTCCGCTTGTCGCGGACGTCCCGGAGCGCCTCCTCGACGCCGGGGGGCAGCGGCGCCTCCACCGCCTCCGCCACGCCGGCATCACTCGCTGCTGCGCGACCGTCGCCGACGGTCGGCGGCGGTTCGGCAGGCACCCGTGCTGCCTGCGGCGGGTCGGACCGGCGGCACGATGCCTGCCACGTCACCACGGCAAGGACGAGGAGACACAGACTGTTACGCATCATGGGCCGCCTCCGGGCTTGCCGCTGTCCAACTGGCACGCATCGTGTTACCAGTGTTGCCCGGGGGTCGCAAGCAACAGGAGGTTCCATGAAGTGGGTCATCGGCTTGGTTCTCCTTGCCCTGTGCGGGCCCCTCGGATGCTCCAGCGGTGGCGCCGGAGTGCGTGGGAGCAAGTTCGCCACAGCCCTGTCGAGGTTCCTCACCCCCACGGGCAGCATCAAGAAGTTCGACAACCAGACGGGCGCGTCCATCATCGGCGCCGGTCTCGGCGGCGCGTCCGACTCCCGCTCCGTCAACACGGCGAGCACGTCCTGGGGCAGCACCTTCGGTGGCCTTCGATCGTCCCTGGTGCTCGACGCCAAGGCGGACGACGGCACCTGCTCTGCCTTCGCGGGATGCGTCCAGGGCGATGCCTGCCTCGGCGAGGACACGACCTGGTCGGTGGACCTGGCCTGCTTCTGCGGGGTCGCGGAGGCGAACGGCACCCCCTGTCAGGGCTCGGGCACCATGTCCCAGGCCTGGGCTCTGTCCGTGAGCGAGAGCTGCTTCGAGGGGAGCATCGAGTACGTGTTCAGCGACGCGTTCCTCCAGCTCACGGACGGGGGCTTCACGGCCAACGGCACGTACTTCTTCGCCATGAACGGGTGCGGCGCGAGCCAGGCGGCCCTCGCCGCCGGCGACCTGACGTCGGGCTGCATGATCGCGATGTACGATCTCACCTTCAACGGCGACGCCCAGCGCGCGGGGCTCAAGTGGTGCGCCGCATCGGACGCGGGCTCCGCCTCCCAGACTCTGGAGGTGCTCGCGCCGCTCCCCGACGATCCCGGCCAGGAGCTCGTCCTGGCGGTGGGCGAGACCTACACCAAGGACCAGCAGGGCAACCTGACGTTCACGTCGGGGACCATCGAGGTGCGCGCGGAGGACGGGACCCTCACGTGCACCATCGATCCCTCGGGCGCGACCGTCACCGGCACGTGCACGGACAGCGCGTCGGGGCAGAGCTTCGCCATCGGAGAGGGTGCCTCCACGGGGGGCGAGTCCCTCTGATGGGGCCCGATCCGGCCGCGCCGGCGACGGGCCCCCTCCCGCTGCCCGAAGGAGGAGCCCGCGACCCGACCAACGCCGTCGGGGGCCTGCGCTCAGAAGTTCCGGGCGACTCCCTCCCCACTGCGCCAGCCGAGACGGTCCGCTTTCGCGTGCGGGGCATGCACTGCGCCACCTGCGCCGCGAGCATCCAGCACCGCCTCGAGGCCATGGAGGGCGTCGAGGACGTCGCGGTGAGCTTCGCGACGGAGGAGGCTTCAGTCCGCCTGGCCTCCGGCGGCCCAGCAGAGGTCGTGGCCGCCGTCGCAGCCATCGGGTACACCCTGGAGCCCATCAGGGGAGCCAGCGCAGACCTGCCCGACGACACCGACGAGGCCCGCGCGGCGAGGTTGCGCCTGCTCTTCGCGGCGGCGCTCACGGCTCCCCTCTTCCTCCTGGTCATGGGCGACGTCCACCTCCCTGGGCGCGCCTGGCTGGAGCTCGCGCTCGCCACGCCCGTCGTCTTCGGCGCCGGCTGGACCTTCCACCGCGTGGCGGCCCTCCGTCTGCTCCACGCCAGCGCCAACATGGACACCCTGGTCAGCCTCGGCACCCTGGCGGCCTGGGGCTACAGCATCGCCCTGCTTCTGATGGGCGCGCATCACCTGTACTTCGAGACCGCTGGCGTCATCGTCACCCTCATCCTGCTCGGCCGCTGGCTGGAGTCACGGGCCCGGGGCCGCACCCGCGCGGCGCTTCGTGCCTTGATGGTTCTCCGCCCGCCCCTGGCGCGGGTGAGGCGCGCGGTCGAAGTGGAGATCCCCGTGGCCGAGGTGCTGCGCGGCGATCTCCTCGTGGTCCGGCCCGGCGAGCGCATCCCCACCGATGGCGTCGTGCGCGAGGGCCGCGCCGACGTCGACGAGTCCATGCTCACGGGGGAGAGCCTCCCGGTCACCCGCTCCCCGGGCGACGCGGTCGTCGGCGGCACCGTCGCCATGGACGGTCGCCTCGTCGTCGAGGCCACGGCCGTGGGCGAGGCCACGGTCCTGGAGCAGATCGTCCGCCTCGTGGCGCAGGCCCAGGCGTCCCGCGCGCCCATCCAGCGCGACGTGGACCGGGTCGCCGCGGTCTTCGTCCCGACCGTCATCGTCATCGCCGCCGGGACCCTGCTCGGCTGGCTCGTCGCGGGGGCGCCGGGCTCCGAGGCGGTGATGCACGCGGTAGCAGTCCTGGTGGTCGCCTGCCCCTGCGCCCTGGGGCTGGCCACGCCCACCGCGGTCGTCGTCGGCGCGGGCACCGCCGCCCGGCGCGGCATCCTGGTTCGCGACGCCTCTGCCCTGGAGCGCCTCGCGGCCGTCCGCACGGTGGTCCTGGACAAGACGGGCACCGTCACGGCGGGCCGCCCCGCCGTCGTCGAGTGGCACGACCTGGGCGCCATGCCCCACCGGGAGGCCCTGTCCCTCGTCGCCAGCGCCGAGCGGTACAGCGAGCACCCCCTGGCCCGCGCCATCACGGCCTGGGCGGTCGACCATGGCGCCGAGCTCCGCGAGCCGGAGCAGTTCGGCGCCCTCCCGGGCCAGGGAGTCGTCGCCTTCGTCGGCGGCCAGGAGGTCGCCATCGGGTCTCTCTCCCTGCTCCGCTCCATGGGTGTCGACGCGTCGTCCGCCGCCGCGCTCTCCGACCGCCACGAGGCCAGCGGCCACACGGTGGTCTGCGCCAGCATCGAGGACACCCCGGTCGCCCTGATCGCCCTGGCCGACGCCCCGCGCCCGTCGAGCGCCGCCGCGATCACCGGGCTCCGCTCCCTCGGAGTGGAGTCGGTCCTCCTGACCGGCGACAACGAGCGCACCGCGACAGAGATCGGCCGCCTGGTCGGCATCTCCACGGTCCTCGCGGGTGTCGGCCCTGCGGCGAAAGAGGCCGAGATCCTCCGCCTGCGCCGCGCCTCGGCCGGACCGGTCGCCATGGTCGGCGACGGCGTCAACGACGCTCCCGCGTTGGCGGCAGCGGACGTGGGCATCGCCATGGGGAGCGGCACGGACGTCGCCATCGGGGCCGCGGCCGTCACGCTCGTTCACGCGGACCTCGGCGCGGTGGCCCAGGCAATTCGCCTGTCGCGACGCACGGTGCGAACGATTCGGCAGAACCTCTTCTGGGCGTTTGTCTACAATGTGCTGGCCATCCCGCTGGCGGCCCTGGGCGTCATGAGCCCGATGGTGGCCGCTGGCGCCATGGCAATGAGCAGCGTGTCGGTGGTCACCAACTCGCTGCGCCTGCGGAGGGGGGGCGAGCGGGGCCGTGAATAGGACGGGGGTCGTGGCGTCAAGTCGCCCGGAACGGCCGCCTGCCTCGCGACCGGCTGCATGACAAGGAGAAGACCATGACACGCACATTTGCTTGCGCACTTCTCGCCGCTGCCCTCCTCGCAGCCGGCTCGGACGGTCGAGCCCAGACGGTGCCCTCCCCGGGCGCCGAGTACGTCTGGGTCGACGGATACGCAACCCCCGATGGTGAGATGGTCGACGGCTTCTGGCGCAAGGCCGAGGAGCCCGGCTACGCCTGGGTCGACGCCTACTACGATGAGAGCGGTGCCTTCGTCGAGCCCCACTGGGAGCCCCTGGAGCAGACGGAGCCCGGCTACGTCTGGGAGTACGGTCACCGCGGCGACGACGGTGTCCACCAGCAGGGCTTCTGGCGCAAGCAGGAGCGTTCGGGTTGGGTCTGGGTGCCCGGCCGCTATGTTGGCGGCGTGTGGGTGTGGGGGCACTGGGAGCCCATCGGAGGCGCGCCGTCCGGCTACACGGTCGTCTACGGAACCGTTGGCGCGGACCGCTACTGGATCGACGACTACTACCGCCCGGTCGCGGTCCCGGGGTACACCTGGGTCGACCCCTACTGGTCGGGCGGCGTCTATTACTTCGGCGACTGGGTCCCCGCGTCCACGCAGGCTGGCTACGCCTGGGTCCCCGGACACGTCGGCTATGATGGCTACTGGGTGATGGGCTTCTGGCGGCCGTCGGTCTACGTGGGCTTCACCTGGACGTCGGGCTACTACTCCCACGGCATGTGGTACTGGGGCTGTTGGACCCCGCTGACCCACGTCCACGGCATGGTCTGGGCGCCCGGCTACGTGCACAACGGCTACTGGGTGTCGGGCCACTGGCGCCCCGCCCACAAGCACGGCTACCACTGGGTGGACGGGCACTACGCGGGCAAAGGCTACAAGAAGGGCTATTGGGCGAAGGGTTCGGCCCCGGCGGGCGGCTACGGGTACAAGAAGCCCTACTACGCGTCGCCTGGCGCCAAGGCCGCACCAGTCCACTACGCGCACGGCGCGCCTCCCGCCGCGAAGAAGGCGGCGAAGCAGCCGGCCTATGCGAAGTACGTCCCGGGTGCCACTGACAAGGTACGGCACTCGACGCCCGACCGCGCCAAGTACGCGAAGGCCGCGCACGGGACCTCCGGCGCCAACCGCCCAGCGGCGACGGCGTCCGCAGGTTACGACCGTGCCCAGGCCGCGCCGAACCCGTCGCGCGCCGCCCACGCGGCCGGTGGACGGCCAGCCGTAGAGGCCGCGTCCCCGACGCGCACGGCAATGAACGCAGCTCCGCGCGGTGCATCGGAGGCGTCGCGTGCTGCCCACTCGGCCACACGCGCTTCGGAGTCCCCGGCACGCGGCAAGGGGACTGCGGTAGCTCACCGCGGCGCACCGGTCGACCCGTCGAGGGCGGACAGCCGCGGCGCAGTGGCGCCCCATCGGTCGAGCACCTCCGAGCGACACGCGCCGACGATCTCTCCGACGCGGGACACGCGCCCCGCCGCTGATGCCAGGCAGTCGGATCGCGGCGCTCCTGCGGTTCGAGCCGGCGGTCCCAGCAACAAGGCCCCGGCGGCGGCGCACCAGGGAGCTGCCCGGGAGCCGTCCAAGGCGACGCCCTCCCGCGGGACCGGCGACTGGGGGCGGTCGACGACGGAGCGTGCGGCCCCGAGCACCGCCAACCAGGCGCCGCGGTCCAGCTCGCCGTCCCCGCGTGGCACCAGCACGGCGCCGACCTCGCACCGTGAGGCATCACAGCCCGCGGCGGGCGCCCGGTCCCATGCACCCGCGGCGAAGGCCACGGCTCCGGCGCCCCGCGCAGCCGTGCAGCCGCACACCAGCGGTCGCTCCTCGACGCCGGCGACGCCCCGCGCGGCCGTGCAGCCGTCCACCAGCAGCCGCTCCTCGACGCCGTGGGCGGCGCCCCGCGCCGCGGCCTCACAGCCCACGCCGCAGCGGCATGCGACCTCGCCGGCAGCTTCGGCGCCCTCGTCGCATCGCCCCGCGGCGGCGCCAGCTCGCTCCTCAGCGCCCACGCGCTCTGCGACCATGCCGTCCCACAGCGCGCCGCGACCCGCGGCGAGCGCGCCGCAGCAGTCCCGTCCGAAGCAGCAGGCCCCCTCGCGGAGCACGGGCGCGCGGACCCAGGCTCCGTCCCGTCGCGGCCGCTGACCCCTCGTTCCGCCCTCGGTGCCTGCCGGGCCCCACGGTCTCGCCCCCTCCCCCCTGGAATCCCGCTGGAGCCCGCGCTAGACTCGCGCCTCCCCAGCTTCAAAGGAGAGGAGCACCATGATCTCTACAGCGGACTTCAAGAAGGGCCAGCGCTTCGAGTGGAACGGCGAGCCGTGGGTGGTCCTCGACTCCACGACGCAGAGCCCCTCTGCCCGCGGCGGGGCCACCCTCGTGAAGGCCAAGGTGAAGAACGTCCTGACCGGCCAGTTCCAGGCGGTCACTTTCAAGTCCGGCGAGAAGTTCCGTGAGCCCGACATCGAGATGCGCAACGGCCAGTTCCTGTACGTGGAAGGCGAGCACTACTACTTCCTCGACAGCGCCACCTACGATCAAGTGCCGCTGGACGCCGACCTGTTGGGGGATCAAGCGCTGTACCTCACGGAGAACATGGAGGTGCGGCTGGTCTTCTACAATGAGCGCCCCGTGGGCCTGGAGCTCCCGAACACCGCGGTCTACGAGATCACGCAGTGCGACCCCGGCATCAAGGGCGACACGGTGACCGCCGTGACGAAGGAGGCGGTGGTCGAGACGGGCCTCCGGGTCCAGGTCCCGCTGTTCCTCGAGCAGGGGGAGCGCATCCGTGTGGACACGCGAGACGGGCGGTACCTGGAGCGCGCGAAGTAGCCTCGGGCGTGGCCCACGACGGCACATGCCTCCACCCCCGCTACAGCTTGAGGGCCGCCGCGCGCGCTTCGGCTCGAACCCGCTCGTCCTCGTGGGCCTCCAGGCGCGCAAGCACGCGCAGCGCGCGGATGTCGGGACCTGCACGGCGCAGCCCGTGGGCGATCAGGGCCCACAGCGCGTTCAGGAGCGCCTCCGCCGGCAGGGGCTGGGTCAACAGCTCGATCACGTCGTCATAGCGCCGCTCGAGATGGAAGGTGCCGTCTGCGGCCTTGCGGGCCCGAACGACGCGCCCGCCGCGCGCGACCTCGGGAGGCGCACAGCGCGCGCCGCGAAGGGGTCGCCATGGCTCCAGGTGGCGGGCGACACCCAGGTGCACGAGCGGGAGGAGGTCGACCTCCCCCGGTCGCGCCAACGGCAGCACCACGACCGCGATCAGGTCGGTCAGGGACGTCGCAATAGGGGGCCTGGGGTCCATGGGCTGAAGGGTACATGAAAGCGAGGTCTGGGTCCCTGCCAGCGCCCGGTCACGGAGCGTGGCGAGAGCCTGCAAACGGTACGCTCTGGTGTGATGGGTGAACCCCCCTTGCCCGGCGTCACGCCGACCGATGTAGCATGCCCCGTCATTTTTTTGAGGTGAACGGGACACCGGGCAAAGGGGGTTGGTCTTGGACTCGAAGCGGGCTCGCCGCCCCACGACCGAAGTGCAGCAGCATCTTTCGTGCCAACGGCCCTGGGGTCGTCGATGGAGGGGAAGTCCTTGGGATCCCATGAGGGAGGGCCGTGGGTGCCCTCCCTCCGCACGCCGTGTCACACCCCACTGTCCCGGGGCGTGTCCCGGGGCGTCCCGCGCCGACCTACTTGAAGTCGATCTTGTCGATGAGGACGACGGTGTCGTAGATTGAGTCGCCCGCATCGGTGATGAAGAACTTGATCGTGACGGGGCCGGTGATGGCCGTGAGCGCGGAGATGTTGAGCTGCGCGAGCTGCCACTGTGTGTTGTAGACGTCCCCCTGGTCGAAGCTGACGTCCGACGGCTCGAGGCCCACGTACTTGCCGCCGCAGCCGCCGCACTGGTTCGGCGGACACAGGTCGTTGATCTTGACGTCGACGAGGGTGATCTTGCCGATATCGCTGGCCAGTGAGGCCTGGAAGGGGTCCTGGTAGCCCGAACCGCAGAACTCCAGGAACTCCTCGCTATAGTACTTCCAGTAGAAGCTCGCCGTGGACTTGCCCGCCTCGATGCAGAACTTCTGCGTGAGGACGCCGATCTCCTGGGTGAAGCCCAGACCTGACGACACGAGGCCCATGAACTTGCCGTCGACGGGCACGGTCTGACCGAGCTGCGAGATGACGCGGCCGTCGCCGTCCTTGGACCACGCGGTGAGGTTGCCCGCCTCGAAGGACGGGTTGACGATGCTGCCATCCCGCGCGGTCGCCTTCCCCGCGCCGAACAGCCGGAACTCGCCGCCCGCCTCGGTATCGCTCGCGCCCTCCCCGTAGGCCTCGGCAGCGGTCAGCTTGTCCGTGATCAGGCGCTGGAAGAACTCGAGGCCTCTGTCGTGGGCGAACTGGCTCGTGACGTAGTCGGTGTAGCCCAGGACGGTCTGTGCGCCAGCGCCGAAGAAGGCTGCCGCGAAGCCGCCGTTCCACAGGGTGCGGCATGCGCCGAGATAGACGACCGCCTTGCTGTACGGCTTTGCCGCGGCGTGGTGGGTCACGAAGTCGGGCACGATGCCGTAGACCTCGTCCCCGAAGATCACCCGGCCCCGGCGGAGGTCGTGCTGCTTGAAGTCGACGCACTGCTTGGACTTCCCGATCAGGCACTCACCGGCGCCGTTCTCGCACTCCAGTCCGTCATTTGCGCAGGACTTTGCGGCCTGCATGAAGCGCGTGCAGTCGATCTTCTCTCCCGTCCAGATCACCTCCTGGCTGCCGTCGTGATCCCAGTCGATCTTCGCCCGCGCGCCTGCGGAGAGGCCGCCGAAGTAGGTGTCGCCATGGCTTGAGATGGCGACGATGCCGGAGTCGTTCATGTGGCGGAACCGGTAGAGGGACGCCTGGTCGTTCTGGAAGGCGCTGACCCCGAAGAAGGGGCACCCTACCGCCTTGAGCACCGTCGCGACCTCCATGGCCTCGTCCTGGTCCCCGAACTCCGCCTTGAAGGGTGCCAGGATCGTCGCCTCCTTGGAGCCGACGTCGTTGCTGACCGTGACCGCTGCGGAGTCGATCGTCGTCCAACCGCCGCCTCGCAGGCCCTCCGGGCTCAGGTCGAGGGCGCCCAGGAGGCCGTTGGCGTATAGGATCCAGACGCCGTACCCGTCGGTGGCGGGGCCGGCCTCGGCGACGTCGGGGCTCTTGAGGAGGTCCTCGATGAGCGCCGCCTGTGCCTGGGCCGGCGTCGAGGTCTGGAGGAGCGTCAGGTACTGGGCCTTGGCGTCCTTCTGCGTCGTCTGCACGGCCTGGCAGGTCTGGGGCGTGATGCGGGGAACGGCACAGACCTTGGTCGTCGGTGACCACGCCTCGTACTTCTGGAACCCGACCGTCGCTTGAACGGAGGCGCGAACATGAACGCAAGACTCCGTGGGCACGTTGAGGGTGAGGCACGCAGAGAACAGCCCGTCCTTGTCCACCTCATCGCAGTTGGAGGCCGTGTTGCCGTTGTCCTTCATCGGCCCCTTGGTCTCCATCAGCTCGCCGTTGGCGTCGACCATGTGGAGCTGCACCGTGTTGGGGTCGAAGTTCTTGTAGGTGGACAGGCGGATGTTGGCGAAGGCCTGGGTGCTCTCCCCGACGAACAGGGCCGGCGGCAGGAGCCGCGGTGGGCCGTCGAAGGCGAAGGTCGGGTTGTGGACGACCTTGATCTGGTCCGTCGCGACGCTCGTGTCGGACGAGGCGATGACCGAGATCGTGTTGGTGCCCTCCTGGAGCTGGATGCCGCCGGCATACCAGAACGCGCCCACGGTGATCTCGCCGGTGGCCCCGCTCTCCTCGAGGATCCAGGTGATCGAGTCCGCGTGGCCGAACAGCACGCCATTGAGGTTCAGGTACGGGGTCGCGCTCTGCGCCCAGTCGTGGGGGGACGGGCCGATGATGCGGAGCATCATCTCTGCCGAATCGAAGCCGGTGCCCGGCTCCTGGACGTCCGGGCCCTCGGAGACGTCCGGCTCCTCGCTGACATCGGGGCCGGAGTCTGGGGCGCCCGTGTCGCCGGGGCCGCCCGTGTCCGTGGTGGCGGAGCCCGTATCGCTCGGCCCGGCGTCCGACGTGGATGTATCAGGGGCGCCGCCCCCGTTGCCGGCGCCGTCGCCGTCCTCGCCAGGCGTCGTGTCCGTGGTGCCGGAGTGCGGCACATCGCTCGTGCCCGAAGCATCTGCCGTCACCGCATCCTGCGCTCCGCCAGCGCTCCCGCTGGGGTCTTCGTCTTGGCTGCAGGCGCCGGTGACGGCCACAGAGAAGGCCGTGACGAGCTTGATCCAGGTCTTCATGTCGTCGCTGTCCTGTACGTTGCGGGGGTGGCTCGGGCAATCCGATGGAGCCTACTTGTGCCGGGTAGGAGCGTCAAGGCAGGCCCCGCCCGTAGCTTGGCCTGGGATGCCCGGGGCCGACGGCCCCGATGACCTCAGCCGTCCAGCCGCTTGGCGTCGAGCCCATAGAGGTCGAGGTTGAAGTGGACCCTCCCGTCGTCGTCGACGCGAACCACGTAGTACTCCACGTAGATGGGGATCGGGTTGTCCAGGTTGATCGGTGTGAACGCGTTGCTGGACACCAGCGCCGGGTCCCACTTGCCCTCACGGGTGAGCAGGAGCTCAGCGAGCTTCAGCGGCTCGTGGACCCGCATGCACCCGTGGCTGTAGGCCCGGGTCGGGCGGTCGAAGAGCTTTCGCTGGTTCGTGTCGTGCAGGTACACGCTCCAGGGGTTCGGGAAGAGGAACTTGACCTTGCCCAGCGCGTTCCCCGACCCCGGGCGCTGGCGGATCCACTCGCGGCCGCCCTCCTCGATCATCTCGTAGCCGTGCTTGCGGAGGTAGTCGGGGTCCTTGCCCATCTCGGGCTCCAGCTCCTCCGTGCGGATGCGGTCAGGCACGTTCCAGTAGGGGTTGAACTCCAGGTATTGGATGCGCGCCGCGAGCCGGGGCGTTGCGTTCTTGTAGCCGGACTTGGGGTCGAGAGGGTTGTGGCCGCGCGCACGGTTGCCCACCACCACGCGGAAGCGGTGCAGGAGCTGCCCCTGATCCCACACCTCGCCGTGGAAGTCCGGGAGGTTGACGAAGACGTGGTACTGGGTGCCGTCGACGATGCGGCTCTCGCGCCAGCGCTGGAGGGTCAGCTCGATCTGGCGGACCCTCCGCGCGCACGGGATGCTCAGGCTCTGGGCCAGCTCGCGGTCGAGCCCAAGGCCCAGCTCCATCTGGTGGGTGGCGCGGTACTCGTCGACGACCAGGTCGAGGGCGGGATCGTAGCTCTCCTCGTGGGCGGACACGGGCACGTCGTACCCCTCGGCCCGGAGCCGCTCGCGGAGCGTCGCAACGACAGGGGCGGAGCCCGTCTTCGGGAGCGGCTTGCGGCCAGAGTATGCGACCTCGGGCCACGGACCCTTCGCGCAGAAGCCGCGGTACCGAGCGAGCGCCTCGACGAGGCGCGGGTACTGGACCATCTCCGGGGGGAGCTTCGCGAGCGTCGAAGGGATCTTCTCCGGGTCCTGGGCGGCCTCGCGGAAGAAGGCATCGAGGCGCTCCTTCACGATGGCCTCCTCTCCGCGCTTCTCCACGTCCTTCTCGGGGAGCTTGGCGGTGTAGCCGAGGCGCATGTCCGACGCCCAGGTGACCATGGCGTCAGCCAGTAGCACCTCCAGGCGTGCCGCTGCGTTCGCGATGTCCTCCAGGGCGGCGGCCCGCGCCTGGACCGCGGCGACCGTCCGCGGCAGAGGACCGGCGGCGCCCTGCGCCAGGGCCCGACGCAGCAGCTCGCCCCCTTCCGGCAGGGTTCCCGTCTGGTCGCGCTCCGCCGACCCGAGGGCGGTCAGCGCGGCCCGCTCACCCGGGTCCACCTTGACCAGCCCCTCCTGCTCGATGGCGGCGACCCGGGTCGCCACCTCCTTTCGCAGCGCCCGAACCTGGTCCACGTGGTAGCGCGCCGGGTCCAGCGCGTGGGCCTCGGCAGCGCCGATGGCTTCGATCACGGCCGCACCTGCGGCGGTGAGCACCTGGTCCGCAGAGGCCAGGAACGCGTCTCCGCTGCGCTCTGCATAGACGCGTTTGAGCAGGGCCGCATGACGCAGCTTGCCCGTGGTGGGGTCTTCCAGCGCGGCGGAGGCGTCGATGGCGGGGGCCCCCGACTCCTGGGCAGCAACCTCTGCCGGGATCACCGGCGTGGCGACGGCGGGCTTGCCGGGCTTGCCGGATTCCTTGGTGCCCGCGGCTTCGGCGCCTCCCTCCGGGTGTGCGCCAGGCGGTGCGGAGTCAGGGGCGACCGTCGAGTGGCACGCGGCCGCGGCGACCAGCGCTCCGGCGAGCGCGGTTCGAAAGACTCTGTTCATGGCTGTGCGCCTCCTGAATCCAAACCTGCCCGCTGCGGGCTGGGGCGTCAACTTTCGTCTGCTGCAAGGGGCGACGGAGCGCACATCTTCCAGCGCGGTCGAGCGAGCCGCCGCTACGGGGTGGGCGCGGGGCTCGCCTGGGGGTAGGCGTCCAGAGTGGGTGGCGCGTCCGTCGGGTCCGGGAGCAGCGTGGGTGCCGGGAGCGGTGGCGGTACGGCGGCCCGGCCGTACACCCCCGTGTCGCCCCGGAGCTGCTGCCCATCCGCCGTCACCTTGAGCGACAGCGTTGCTCCGCGAGACGACGCCCGACACTTCTGCGGACAAGAGCACACGGTGATGCGGCCCTTCCCCGCCTCGATGGTCACGGCGTCCAGGCGCCTCGTGCCCTTGACCTCCCACTGCTCGACCATCTCCCAGGCCTCGGAGCCACCGCAGAAGCGGTCGCGCCAGCTCGACAGGGGGAACGGGCGCATCGTGCGCTCTGCGTAGGTCCCCGCGATCACACCCCCTTGGTCCTGCAGGTCCAACAGCCGCGTGGTGGTGACGTCCAGGCTGGACGTGGGGGCCGTGGTCCAGGACCCCGTGACTGGGAGGTCAGCCGGGGGCAGCTCCTCGGGGACCGTCGCCTGTCCGTCCTGGGACGCAATGGCACCGTAGAGGATGCGGTCACCCCAGACCAACTGAGCGCCGTTGATCGCGGCGGAGATGCTGCCCGAGCGGTCCTTGACGATGCACTTGGACTCGCAGGTACAGGACTCGATCTTCGGGCCCTGGTAGCGCAGGTCGAGGCGGGAGCCCGCCTGGGTCCCGGTGACCCGGTAGCGGACGATTTGCTCCAGCACCTCGTTTCCGTTGCAGAAGCGGTCCACCCAGCTCGACAGCGGCACGGGCATGGACGTGGTGACCGTCAGGTCTCCCTTTACGGCGGCCCCGTCGGTCGTGAGCTGGAGCCGGTGCGTGACCGTGTTGCCGAAGCTCTCGGAAGGGCGACTCATCCAGTCGCCGGTCACGGGCTCGGCCAGGGCCGGCGTGACGAAGGCCAGGGCGAGCGCGAGCCCCGCCACCAGTTGTCGTTTCATCATCGTGACCTCCGTCGGGATCCCGCGAGGGGGCCGGGTGGGACAGCGGACGGGTACGGTACCATGGGCGACTCTCTCGTCAAGGGTGAGGGCCGTCCGGCGGTCGGGTATGGGGCGCGCGAGACCAGCGCCGACGTGCCCCGGGCCGGGGCCGCAGCGCCGTCACGCCGATGGTCGGGCCGCCAGCCAAGGTGGTTCTCCGCGCCTTCCCTTCGGACAGCGCGTGGCCTATACTCCTCCGCCCATCGGCGGTCTGCGTCGCCGCCCCGGACGGGTCGCGGACCGCTCAACCGTGTCCTGTGCGCCAGGTGCACACGCTGTCGAGGACTCCTGCATGGAAGGTACGCCAGCATTCGTCGAGCGCGTCGAGCTCGGCTTGCGCATGGCCCGCACGGCGGGCGACATCCTGATGGACTCCTACGGGGAGCTCACGCGGTGGGATCGCAAGGGCGAGATCGACTTCGTCAGTGACGCGGATCGGGAGGCTGAGGCGCACATCTCCGCGTGCGTGACCCGCGCCTTCCCAGACGATGGCTGGTTCGCCGAGGAGTCCGGTGAGCCACGGCCGGGGACGAGCGGCTACCGCTGGATCGTCGACCCGCTGGACGGGACCACCAACTTCATCCACGGCTACCCGGTGTTCGCCGTGTCCGTGGCGCTCGAGCGGCGAGGCCGGATCGTGTTCGGGTGCGTCCACGCCCCCTTCTACGAGGAGACCTTCCACGCGGTCCGGGGGGGCGGCGCGTTCCGAAACGGGCGCCCGATCCGCGTCTCCAGGGTCGACGCCATCGCCGACGCGCTCCTGGTCACCGGCTTCCCCTACGACCGGAGGGAGGTCATCGACGAGCTGCTCGCCCGCGTGCGCCGCGCCCTGATGAGCGCCCACGGGCTGCGCCGCAGTGGGTCGGCTGCCTACGACCTGTGCTGCATCGCCGCAGGGCGAGCGGACGGGTTCTGGGAGCAGGGGCTGCATCCGTGGGACGTGGCGGCAGGGACCTTGCTGATCACGGAGGCGGGCGGGGCCGTGACCGACTTCGACGGGGGCCCTCACGACATCTCGGCGCGGCGGACCCTGGCGAGCAACGGCCTCCTTCACGAGGCGCTCCGTGCCGTCCTGTTCGACGAGGGCGCACGGTGACGCTCAGGTGGGCGCCCCACGCGCTGGTGGTCGTCCTCGTCCTGGGCATGCTCGGGTGCCTCCGGGACCCTGGCGTCGTCGCGTGGGAGGCTCAGCTCGTGGACGCGGACCGAGCCCTCCGTCGCGGAGACGCTCACGAGGCGCTCGAGGCATACGGGGCGTTGCGCGAGACCGCACCCCATGCGCGGGGGCGCACGGACACGGAGCAAGGGCGGGCAGACGCGCTGCTGGCCCTCGGGCGCACCGAGGACGCCGTGCGGGCCTACCTGGCGGCCTCACGCGCGACGGCGGACCGGGAGGCGCGGGCTCGCCTCGTGTTTCGCGCGGCGCGCGTCGTCTACGACCAGCCTGCGACGCAAGGGGAGGGCCTCGACGCCATCACCCGCGTCGTCGACCGCTTCCCGGACACCATCGCCGGGCTTCGAGCGCTCCAGTATCTCCAGCAGCACTTTGGCGGTACTCCGGAGGGGCGCGACTGGCTCCTCGGCTTCTACCGCTCGCGCTTCGACGCGCTGCGGCGGACGCCCCTCGCGGACAACCTGCTGTTCGAGGGCGCCCGCATCCATTTGGCCCGGGGCACCGAGGCGGACGACCGCGCCGCCCTCGCCCTGCTCACGGACCTGACGACCGTGTACCCACGAGAGGCGCTCTGGGACGACGCGCTCTGGCTCCGCGCCGACGTGCAGCACCGCCTCGCTCTCTACGAGGAGGAGCTCGACAGCCTGACGACGTTGGTGCGCACCCGCGAGAAGCCCCTGTTCTTCGGCAACTACGAGACCCTGTACTACCATCGGAGCCAGTACCGCATCGCGCTGCTCCTGCGGGACACGCTGGGCGACCTGCCGGGCGCCATCTCTGCCTTCGAGGTGTTCGTGCGCGAGTACCCGTTCAGCAAGATGTACGACGACGCGCTGTTCCAGCTCGCGGAGCTGTACGTGCGCGCTGGCCGAGGGGCCGACGCCGCGGCCCTCGCGGAGCGCCTCGCCCGGGAGCGCCCGGAGTCTCGCTGGGTCCAGCGCGCGAAGGAGCTCGCGCGCACGGGCGTCGATCCTGGCCCGGCGCCGCCATGGACCGATCCTACCGTCCCGTGGACCTACGGAGGCGGCCCGTGATTCTGGCGCGTGACATCTGCAAGCGCTTCGGAGACGTGCACGTCCTCGATGGCGTCGACCTGCACCTGCGCCGGGGGGAGCTGCTCGGCGTCATCGGGCCGGGCGGCGCCGGGAAGAGCGTGCTACTGAAGATACTGTGTGGGCTCGTGCGCCCGGATCGGGGCACCGTCGAGGTACAGGGTCAGGACCTTGCCCGTCTGGACGGGGTGGCCCTCGCCGCGGTCCGCCGCCAGTACGGCGTGCTCTTCCAGAACTACGCGCTGTTCGACTTCATGACGGTCGCCGAGAACGTCGCGTTCCCCCTGGCCCAGGACGGCGTGCCCGAGGGAGAGATCCGCGAGCGGGTCGCCGCGCGCCTGCGGGACGTCGATCTCCCCCGCGCGGGCGCCCTCTATCCGCGGGAGCTGAGCGGGGGCATGAAGAAGCGGGTGTCACTGGCGCGGGCGACCATCGCGGAGGCGCCCATCCTGCTCTACGACGACCCGACGGCCGGCCTGGACCCGGTGACGTCGTCCAAGATCTTCGCGCTGGTCAAGGCGCTGCACCGCCCGGGGGACTCGACGACCCTGGTGATCAGCCACGACATCGACCGCATGCGCGCCGTGTGTGATCGCTACCTGCTGATCTTCGAGGGCCGCGTGCGCTTCGACGGGACCTTCACCGAGGGCTCGGCGAGCCCCGATGACGTCGTCAACACCTTCTTCACCGGCGCCGACCACGGCCTCGCCGCATGAGGATGGTCGCAGCCATCGGCCGGGGGTTCCTCACCATCGCCGAGCAGGCCGGCGGCGTGGCGGTGATCTTCGGCCGCGTGATCGCGTCCTTCTTCCCGCCCCAGTTCGACGGCCGGGAGACCTGGCGCAACCTCTACAAGGTCGGGGTCAAGAGCTACCCCATCGTCGTCCTGACGGCCCTGTTCACGGGCGCCATCATGGTCATCCAGAGCGGCGAGTTCGTCCGCCGCACGGGCGCCACGGGCCTCCTCGGGTGGGGCGCCGGCTTCGCCGTCCTCGCCGAGATCGGCCCGGTGCTCATCGGCCTGATGTTCTCGGGGCGCGTCGGCGCCAACAACACCGCCGAGCTCGGCACCATGACCGTCACCGAGCAGGTGGACGCGCTGCGGGCCCTGGCCATCGATCCCATCCGCTACCTGGTCGTGCCGCGGGTGTTTGCGATGATGGTCATGCTCGTGTTGCTGACCTGCCTCGGCGACCTGTTCGCGCTGCTCGGGGGCGCCATCACGAGCCAGTTCCTGCTGCGCGTGGACTGGCGCGTGTTCTTCTGGGGGGTCTTCGAGAGCCACCTCCTCGACGAGTTCCTGATGGGGCTCATCAAGGCCTTCTTCTTCGGGCTGTCAATCTCGCTCGTCTCGTGCCACTTCGGCCTCGCCGTGAAGGGCGGCGCCACGGGGGTCGGGCGCGCGGTCAACGCGAGCGTCGTCGCGAGCGCCATCGGCATCTTCGCCGTGGACTACCTCGTGACCTTCCTCGGCAACCTGGGGCACTAGGTGGCGCCCGTGGACTCCGCACGCCCGTCCGCCGTGGAGCGCGCCCTGGCCGCCGTCGGTGGCCCCTTCGTGCGGCCGGTGAGCGTCGCCCTCGAGCTGTGGTCCATCTTCTTCTT
Source organism: Myxococcales bacterium (assembly GCA_045863395.1). Classification (GTDB taxonomy): domain Bacteria; phylum Myxococcota_A; class UBA9042; order JABWCM01; family BTVJ01; genus BTVJ01. The sequence continues at coordinate 90,902 of BTVJ01000018.1, read as the reverse complement.
GACGCTCCGCTACCTGGTCGTCGGCCGGCGCACCCGAGGGCAGATCGCGGAGCAGCTCTTCATCATCGGGAACAAGAGCGTCCTGTTCATCACTGCCACGCTCGGGTTCCTGGGGATGATCAGCATCTTCCAGGTGGCGCTCCAGGTGAAGACCATCCTCCCCGACTTCACCATGATCGGCCCCGCTTTCATCAAGACCATGGTCCGGGAGTTCGGCCCGACAATCACCGGGCTGATGGTCGCGACCCGCACGGGGAGCGCCATCGCCGCCGAGATAGGCAGCATGGTCGTCACCGAGCAGGTGGACGCGCTGCGCATGTCGAACGCCGATCCGGTGAACTACCTGGTCGTGCCGCGCTTCGTGGCGTCCATCGTCATGGTGTTCATGCTGACCATCTACGCGGTGCTCGTCGCCACCCTGACGGGCATGCTCATGGGGCACTTCGGGTTCGACATCCCGGTCGCCACCTTCCTCAAGATGACGCTCGTCGAGTGGGAGGACGTGTGGGTCGGCATGTCCAAGGCGCTGGCCTATGGCGCGGCGATCCCGGTGATCGCGGGCCACGCGGGCCTCAACGCGACCGGCGGCAGCGAGGGGGTGGGGTGGGCGACCACCCGCAGCGTGGTCAACTGCTCCTTCGCGGTGATCGTGCTCGACTTCATCCTGAGCGGCCTCGGCTACATGGTGTTCGCGGAGTGATCGAGTTCATCGACATCCACAAGCGCTTCGGGCCAAAGGTCGTGCTCGACGGGGTCTCGCTCCGCGTCGACACGGGCTCGATCCTGTTCATCATCGGCATCTCGGGGGCGGGCAAGTCGGTGCTGGTCAAGCACCTGGTGGGGCTGCTGCGGCCTGACGCGGGGCGGGTGATCCTGGACGGTGAGGACGTGACCCACCTGAAGGAGCGCGAGTTCTACCGGATACGGCGCAAGTGCGCGATGGTCTTCCAGCACTCGACGCTGTTCGACTCCATGTCCTTGCTCGACAACGTCGTCCTCCCGCTGCGCAAGCACCACAAGCTGACTCGGGGGGAGGCCGTGGAGCGCGCCATGTCGCGGCTGCGGGACGTGCAGATGGACCGCATGGCAGAGCGCTTCCCTGCGGACATCGGCGACGGCCTGCGCAAGCGCGTGGCCATCGCCCGTGCGCTGACCATGGACCCGGAGTTCGTGATCTTCGACGAGCCGACCACGGGCCTCGACCCGCTGGCAGCGGCCAATGTGGACCGCCTCATCCGCTCCCTGACCGACGATCTGGGTGTCACGTCGGTGGTCGTGTCCCACGATCTGCGGAGCATCTTCGGCATTGCGGATCGGATCGCGATGCTCTATCAAGGGAGGATTCTTCTGGATGGCCCCCCACAGGCGTTCCGGGAGACCCGGGATCCCATCGTCCGTCAGTTCATCGAGGGGAGGGCGGAAGGCCCCATGGAGCTCTAGGTGAAGGAGCGTGCACTCGAGGTCAAGGTCGGGGCGCTAGTGATCGTGTGCCTCGCCCTCTTCGTGGCGTTCGTCTTCCTGCTCGGGGACTTCACCACGAAGAAGGGCGCGGTCCTCTTCGCGGACTTCCCGAACAGCGTCAACCTGAAGGCCGGCGCTCCGGTCAAGATCAGCGGCGTCACGGTCGGCAAGGTGGAGGAGGTCGCCTTCTGGGGCGGCCGCGAGGACCCGAAGCTCGGCCGCCGGGTCCAGGTCCGCGTGCGCCTCGAGATCGAGGCGGACAAGGTGGAGGCCGTCCACGACGACGCGAGCGCCTACATCACGACGCTGGGCGTGCTGGGCGAGAAGTACGTGGAGATCGACCCGGGGAGCTGGGAGCGCCCGTCCGTGGAGCCTGGCTTCGTCATCGTCGGGATGGCGCCGTTTCAACTGGAGAAGATCGGCCAGCAGGTGGAGGCGACCCTCACGGAGGTCAACCTGCTGCTCAAGGACAACCGGGCCCTCGTCCACGAGCTGCTGCAGAACGTCAACACGACGGTCAAGGACGCGGGGGTGCTCGTCACCGAGGCCCGCCCGAAGCTGCTCGCCTTCGTCGACCGGCTGACGGCCACCACGGACAAGGTGGACCAGGTGCTCGCGTCGGTGCAGGCAGGCCTCGGCGACGGCTCGGACGTGCGGGCGACGCTCCAGGACGTGCGGGCCACGGCCGAGAACGCCCGCAAGATCTCGGTCACCGTCAACTCGGCCATCCAGCCCGTCGTCGGCAAGGTCCAGAGCACCCTCGACACCTTCAAGGACACGGCCGGGACCTTCAAGGAGACCGCGAGCACCTTCAAGTCCATCGGCGAGGAGGGGAAGGTGCGGGTCCTCGGGACGCTGGACCGGGTGGACGGGATCCTGAGCGACGCCAAGGACATCTCGGCGCAGCTCCGGGACGGGCGGGGCACGGTCGGCGCGCTGATGGGCGACCGGGAGCTCTACGACGACGTCAAGGAGATGGTGAAGGACCTGAAGCGCCACCCGTGGAAGTTCATCTGGAAGGAGTAGCGGGGGTCAGAACCCGAAGTCGGGTGGCCGCGGCACGTGCCCGTACTGCAGGTTGTTGTGGCGGTAGTGGAGCTGGATCGCGAACAGGTGCTCGTCCAGGTCGTCGAGTGGGGAGGGCGGGTCGAGGGTCGTGAAGTTCGCCCGGTAGTTGAGCCCGATCCAGAGGCTGGACCCTGCGTTGGGGGGGGTCAGAGGGAGATCGAACCCGCACCCCACGTGGACCCCCGCGCCCGAGACCAGCTCGTCGACGCCCGCCGACGGGGCGCGCGCGTCGGCCAGCTCGGCGCTGACCCCCGTCTGCACGTAGAGCCCCGCGAGCAGGTGGTTGCCGGCCATCACGATGAGGAAGAGGGGGTGGATCTTCACGTCCGCGATGATCGAGTGGCGGTGGAGGGTGACGTCGGTTGCATCGGAGGTTACAGCGTAGTGGCCGTAGCGGTACATCAGCTCCAGGTCGACGAGCTGGAGCACCAGGGCCATGCGGCCCCCTACCTCGACTCCCCCGCCGATACGGCCGTCCAGGGCCTCGTCGGCGAGCAGGCCGATGCCCCCTCCCGCCACGATGGAGAGCCAGGTGCCGTTGTAGTAGGGCGACACCGGCTCGACCGGCGCAGGCCAGGGGGCGTCCTCGCCGCGTGCGGGCCCGTGCGCCAAGGCCACGCCGAGCCCAAGCAGAAGCATTGACAGGGTCGACGGTCGCCGCATAATGCCGCTGGTGCCATATAGTGTGAGGAGCGTGCTCGTCCCGCTCAGGAACCAAGCCACATATACCCGACGGAATCATGGTTTCAAAGTGTGCTCGCCGCGTCGTCGTTGCCGCGCTGGTCCTCCTCGGGGCCGTCGGTGCCGGTGCACGCGAGCTGCCCCGGGAGCCCGCGACCCGGGACCCGACGGTCCGCGCGAAGTGGCTGGTCGAGCTGGGTGACGCGTATCTGGAGAACGGAGCCGTCGCCAAGGCGTGCCGGGCCTTCGAGGACGCGACCGTGGTGCTCCCTACGTGGTGGATCGCGAGGGTCAACGCCGTGAAGTGCGGCCGCCTGGTCGGGGCCCCGCTCGAGGCGCTGCTCGAGCACCTGCGCCAGGCCGAGGCGGCGTTCCCGAGGGGGCCACTCATCCCACTCCAGCGCGGGATCCTGTACGAGGATCACGGCGACCTGGACGCGGCCCGCGGCGCCTACCGCGCAGCGATGGAGCTGGCGCCCTGGATGCGGGAGGCGCGGCGCCGGCTGGCCGAGGTGTCCATCACTGCGGGCGACCTCGCCACCGCGCGCAGCGTGCTGGAGGGGCTCGTCGCCGAGTCGCCGAGGGACCTCGTCGCGCGGACGCGCCTCGCCGACGTCTATGTGATGACCGGCGAAGCCGCCCTGGCCGCAGCCCAGCTCGAGGAGGTCGTGCTCGGCTCGGCATTCCCGCGCCGGGTCCGCGTCCGCCTCGTTCGCCTCTATGAGTCGCTGGGTGCCAGGAAGGACCTGGAGCGCACCCTTCGCGCGCTGGACGCGGGGGGGGCAGCGGTGAAGTAAGGTCGTCGCACTCGGTGCGTCCAGGGTCCACGATCCGGCTCGAAAAAAATTTGCCCCTCGAACGCGGGGTCGTGGAACTTGAGTGAAAAGGGACTGTCTCAGCGGGGCATGGCAGGCTGGTCGGGACCGGGGCGGTCCAGGCCGGCGGGTGGTCGCAAGGGCACGCGGACCAAGGAAATCAGCGGAGTTCTTGCTTGACGGAGCGGTTGGCGCGTTGGTACAGTCTGCGCCTTGCTGGCCGGTGCTGACAGGGCATCGTAACCAACGCCGACATCGCGACTCCGGAGCTGCGACCACTGAGAGGGAAAGGTTGGCAGGGTCCCCGCAGGGCGGGGAGCTGGTCGGCCCCTCGAGAGTTCGAGCCGGGCGCGCCGGGTCTGGGCGCTCGGATCGTCGCCCCGAGAGGGATGGAGCGCTGAAGCAGCTGAGGGTATGAGATGAGGACAGGCAATATTCTGAGCATCCTGGGAGCGCTGGTCATGGCCGCGGGAGTCCTGGGAGGCGACCAGGCTCCATGGTTCATCCTCAAGTGGAGCGAGATCGCGGTCTCGGGCATCGAGTTCAACCTCGGGCTCGTGCTGCTCGGCTTCTCCGCGCTGGTGGTGGCCTTCTCCGGCGCATCGCTGTTCTTCCGCAAGCGCGGGCTGGCCATGTCCAACACCATCAGCGGGGTGCTCACCCTGCTGGCGCTGATGGTCTACTTCTTCGACTCGGCCGAGATCCTGGCCCTCCCGAAGGGCGAGTCGATCATCGTCGGCCTCGGTTACACCCTGGTGGCCGCAGGCGCGGCTGCCGTCATCCTCGGCACCCTCGTCGTCTTCGCTTCGAACCCGGCGTGGCGGTCGGACTCGCGCTTCCTGCGGGTGGCGCTGCTCTGGAACGGCACGATCATCCAGGAGCGTGTGCTCACGGAGCCCTCCAACGTCACCGTCGGCGAGGACCTTCGCAACACCTTCATCCTCCCCGCGGAGCACCTGCCCAAGAAGTTCATGCTCTTCAAGGGCGACCGCAAGGGCAACTACAAGGTGGGCCTGCGTTCGGACCTGGACGGCAAGGTCACCATCCGCGGCAACACCGAGACCATCGCCGACTACGTCAAGAAGCACACGGGTGCGGCGAGCGGCGCCAACTACGTGGACGTGGAGCTCGGCGACTGGGGCATCGTCAACTTCGGGCAGCTCAGCCTGTTCTTCCAGTTCATCCAGCCGGAGGAGCGCATCGTCGGCGGCGCGTGGCTGGCCTTCGACAAGAACGTGTTCGCCACGACCTTCCTGTCGGCGGTCGTCCAGATCGCCTTCATCCTCGCCACCCTGTACGTCTGGAAGGAGGAGGCGGTCCGCAAGAAGCGCCCCGACATCAAGAAGTACATGAAGATCGAGGTCTCCGTCTCTGAGAAGGAGGAGGAGAAGGAGGAGGAGCTGGAGCTCGGCGAGGAGGAGGACACCACGGGCAAGAAGGCCGAGGGTGAGGAGGGCAAGTTCGGCGACCCTGACATCGACCCCAAGATCGAGAGCAAGGTGCCCAAGAAGGACGGCAAGATGGTCGACAAGATCGACCCGAAGAAGGTCGGCCTCAATGACCTGCTGTCCACCAACAAGCTCGGCGGAAAGGGCGCCATCGCCAACATCCTGTCGTCGAACACCAGCGGGTTCTCCAACAAGATCGCCATCGCGATGAGCGGCACCGGGTCCGAGTTCGTCATGGGCCACGGCTCGGGCGGCATGGGCTTCAAGGGGACCGGCACGGGCGGCGGCGGGACCGGCGGCTACGGCCGCATCCACGGCCTGGGCAAGATCGACACGGGCGGCGGCGCGGGCGTGTCGGCCAACCTGGGCAAGAAGGCCGCAAAGAAGGTGGGCAACATCTCGCTGGGTTCCGGGTCGTCACAGGGCTTTTGCCAGAAGAGCAACATCCAGTCGGTGGTGCGCCGCCGCGCCGGCGCCATCCGCGCCTGCTACGAGCGCGAGCTGCAGCTCCACCCGAAGCTCGGTGGCAAGATCACCGTTCGCTGGACCATCAACCTGGAGGGCCAGGTGGCCGGCGCGACGACGGTGGACTCGTCCATGGGCAACAAGAACGTCGAGGGCTGCGTCCTCCGCGCAATCCGCCGCATGCGGTTCGCCAAGCCGGAGGGCGGTGTGTGCGTGGTGCAGTGGCCGTTCGTGTTCAACGCTGGCGGCTAATGGCTCGCTGAGTCACCGCCGGCTGCCGCTCCCCGCATCGCCTCCCTGCATCGCCTCCCAGACGCCTTCCTCCCCTCCCATCCCCTCCACCCCCCCGGCTTGCGGTCCGTCGGCGTGGTGCCTCGGCAGGCCCTCGCACAACGGCTCGGCCACGGGGACCTCGCGTTCACTTCAGGAATGTTTGGTGCGGGCAAGCACCTCTGCGTGGTCCGTGCGTCACTATGTGGCGGCGCCGGCGATGGTGCTGCACGCCTGGGGGAAGCGCGCGTGGGCCCCGGCGCGTTGACGCTCTTCGGAGGGGTTTGCTATCGTCTTGCGGCGCCTCGCCCTGCTCGGCGCGGCCCGTGGAGGAGGACGCCGTGAATGCTAGAGACAGAGTGCTGTTCGCCGCCGCCGTCGGCGCTGTCCTGAGTGCGCCCGCCGTGGCCAGCGCCGACGACTGGGCGCGCAGCGAGCAGCGCTGTATGGGGATCTTCGGGAAGTTCGACGCCAGCCCGCTGGAGGAGCTGAAGCAGTGCGCGGCGTTGTGGGAGGCCTATCGGGATCCCAAAGCGGTCAAAGAGGCGGAGCGTCACGTTGCCATCCAGGCGTTCAACTACCTCTATGTGAACGGAGACGACGAGGGTGCCTTCATGGCCGAGTCGGCGCTCGGCCGCCTCAACCAGCGCCCGAGCGGTGAGCGGGACGCGGCGCGCACGGGGCGCTCATCGGCCAGGCCGACGGAGGGCGCCGTCGAGAAGGTGGGGCCGCCGGTGGATGCAAGGCGAGAGGAGGCTCGGACCGTGGCGCCGACCCGGCGTGAGAAGTACGTGCCCCGCCCGGCGTCCGCCAAGGAGACGAAGGCGGCGCGGGCCTTCAACGACAAGGGCTACGCACTGGCCAAGAAGCGGCAGTACGACGCGGCGCTCGCGGAGTACGAGAAGGGCATCGACGCGGATCCGGGCTTCGAGGGAGCCATCTACAACGCGGCGTGCATGTACGCCATGACGAGCCGCGAGAAGACGGCCATCGAGTATCTGCAGCGACTCCAGGACCTCAACACGGAGGAGTCGAACAGCCGGCTGCACAAGGCGCGCATCGATCCGGACATGCGCTCGCTGCATGGGGATCCGGAGTTCAAGCGCCTGACGGGCTACGCGCGCATCAAGCTGATCAACTCGATCGGGGAGTACGGCGAGGATGAGGTCGAGCGCATCGAGAAGTACCTGAAGAAGGCGAAGTACACGGTCGAGGACTCGGGCGTCGACAAGCACGAGCGGGAGCACCCGATCATCTGGCACAAGAGCACGGTGACGGACTTCAACACTGCGGCGATCCTCCAGACGCTGGTCAATCACCCCTGGACGATGCTGGTCCCCATCGACTGGGAGACGGAGTTCGACATCATCATCTCCTGGGGCGACAAGATCACCACCGACGCCGCGGGCAACGTGAAGGTGCCGCCGCTGCACGAGGTGAAGGACCCGGAGAAGTCTGCGGACGACGCCCTGCGAAAGCAGGACGAGGCGTTGCGCGAGCCCGACAAGTACTCGCGCAAGGTCGAGCAGACCGCGAACACCCCAGGGCGTGTGAAGGGCAAGGCCGAGGGGAGCGTGAGGCGGGTCGAGGACACCATCGACCGGGCGGAGAAGGCGGGGAAGGCCATCGAAAGCTTCGGCGGCCTCAAGAAGTAGGTGGCAACGGGCGGCTCCGGCTTCGCGGCCGGTTGATCGCGCGCAACCGCGGTGCTATGTAGGTCCCCACGCGTGCTGGCGGCGCCTTGGGTGGGAGTTCCCCGGCCGGAGGCGCGCGGCGAGGTGAGACACGAGAGCATGACTGGATTCGCCATCATCGGTAACCTGGGCATCCCGGAGCTCATCCTGATCCTCGTGATCGTGCTCATCGTCTTCGGTGCGGGGAAGCTCCCCCAGATCGGCGACGCCCTGGGGAAGGGCATCCGGAACTTCAAGCGCAGCTCCAAGGACGGCGACGAGGTGGACGTCACCCCTCGCAACAAGGAGCTGCCCGACGCGCACGGCGACAAGTCCGACGTGGTCGAGGTGGAGAACGCCGAGGACGTCGTCCGGCGAAAGTAGACCTCGCCCCTGCCTCCCGAGTCCCCGTCCGGCTTCTCAACGCATTGCACTCCGCCCGAGCGGCGCCTTTCTGGCGCATGGCAGCGTGCGCGCTATCATGCGCGCCGTGGCACCCAAGCGAAGCAGGTCTGCGCAGCAGGCCGTCAAGCCCTGGACCTTCGCCCGCGTGGTGCGGCGGGTGCTGGCGTGGGGGCTCGCGCTGGCGGTGCTGCTGGCCGTGGGCGGGTGGGGCGCGTGGCTGTGGGTGGATGCCCGCCTGCCCCCGGTGTTCACGTTCGACGAGTACGCCCGGTCCGTGCCGCAGGTCACCCGTGTCCTGGATGCGGACGGGACCGTCATCGACGAGCTCTTCGTCGAGCGGCGCACGGTCGTTCCCCTGGAGGCCCTGCCGAGACACCTGCGCCTGGCGGTCATCGCGGCCGAGGACGCAGACTTTCTGCGGCATCGGGGGCTCGACCCGCTCGGAATCGCCCGCGCGCTGCTTCGAGACCTGGGGGAGGGGCGACTGGCCCAGGGGGGCTCCACCATCACGCAGCAGGTCGCTCGCACCTTCTATCTGAGCGCCGAGAAGACCCTGTCGCGCAAGCTGCGGGAGGCCGTGCTCGCCATCAAGCTGGAGCGCGAGCTGACCAAGGACGCCATCCTGGCGCTCTACCTCAACCAGATCTACTTCGGGCACGGCCGCTGGGGGGTGCAGGAGGCGGCGCGCTTCTACTTCGGTAAGGACGTGCAGGGAGTCGATCTGGCCGAGGCGGCCCTGCTCGCCGGCGTGGTTCAGTCGCCGGGGCGCCTGTCGCCCTTCGTCGCGCCGGAGGCGGCGCGGCGGCGGCGCCGGTACGTGCTGGAGCAGATGATCGCCAACGGGCTCGTGGAGCCTGCCGTCGCCCGGCTGGCCATGGCTGCGCCGCTGCCCGCCGCGCCCGGCGCCACGCTGCCCAGCTCTGGAGGGTACTTCGTGGACGCGGTGCGGCGGGAGCTGCTGACGCATCTGAGCCCTGGGGCCATCCTGCGGGGAGGGCTCCGGGTGCGCACGACGCTGGACCTGCGCCTCCAAGGGGACGTAGAGGCGGCGGTGGCCGAGGGGCTGCGCGGGATCGACCAGGAGACCGGCGTCTGGGCGTCGCGCCCACAGCACGGGGCCGGCAGCGGGCGCCTGGCGGAGCTTCGGGCGGCGCGACGGCTGCGACCGGCGCGCCCAGGCCAGGTGGTGCCGGCCATCGTGCGGTCCGTGGACCAGCGGCGTGGTGCGGCGGACTTGGATCTGGGCGGGTCGCGCGCGCGGCTGGAGCTCGCAGACCTGGAGCGGCGCTATGCGCCGGGGCGCTCGTCGTCCCTGCGACCAGGCGACGAGCTGGCGGTGCGACTGCTTGCGGGTGGCGACCGGGTGTGGCCGGAGCTGGGGCCCCAGGCGGCGGTCGTCGCGCTGGATCCACGCACCGGTGCCGTCCGGGCGCTGGTCGGCGGGGAGTCCTTCGAGACGCACCCCTTCAACCGGGCCGTGCAGGCCCGGCGGCAGCCCGGCTCCACCTTCAAGCTCTTCGTGTACGCGGCAGGCCTGGTCGCGGGCGCCATCCGCCCCGACGGGAACATCGAGCTGCCCCGGCGAGGCTGGTCCGACGGCCGCGGAGGGACCTGGTGGCCCGGCGGCGGAGAGGCCGGTGAGACCCTCGGCGTCACGGACGCCTTCGCACGGTCGAGCAACGTGGCCGCCGTAGCGCTGCTGCGTGCAGTCGGGGTCGCGACGGTGAAGGAGCTTGCCCATCGTATGGGAGTGCGCTCTCCCCTGGGCGTGGATCTGACGCTGGCGCTGGGCTCCTCGGACGTCACGGTCCTGGAGCTGACCCAGGCCTACGGGACCGTGGCGGCCGGCGGGCTGCGGCTCGAGCCACGGCTGGTGGAGGCCGTGATCGACCCGGCGGGGCGGAACGTCTGGCCGTCACCCCCAGCCGCGGTCCGGGCGCTGCCCTCCGATGTCGCTGCGTCCCTTGGGCGGATGCTCCGGGCGGTCGTCCAGGGCGGGACTGGGACGGCCGCGGCCATCGAGGGCATGGACGTTGCGGGGAAGACGGGGACCAGCGACGACGGGCGCGACAGCTGGTTCGTCGGGTACGTGCCAGGGCTCGTCGTGGGTGTGTGGATCGGCCGTGACGACCACGGCCCCGTACCCGGGGCCAGCGGTGGCCGGTTCGCAGCGCCCCTCTTCCGCCGGGTGGTCTCTGGAGACCGATCCTTGGCGGCGGGGCACCGCCTGGAGGGCCCATGAGGGTGACTCTGCTCGCCGTGGGGCTCGTCCTGGGTACGGTCACGCCCGCCTGGGGGCTGGGCGCCACAACCTCGGAGCTGGTGGTGCGGCTGTGCGCCGGACTCGACCTGGCGCTCTCTGCGGTGGCCCCCCGGAGCATTGGCTACGCCGTGGTGCCCCGGATCCCTGATTGGCCCTCCTCGGGGGCGCGGCTCGTAGAGGTGACGTCGGGGCTGCTCCAGGACCGGCTGGAGGCGCTTCTACGGTCGAGGGGCGCCGCGTCGCCCCTGGTCGCCCCTCTCGTGGCGCCCGGGGAGCACACTCAGGAGGCCGCGAGCGCCCACGGCGACGTGCAGGGCGTCGACCTGGTGCTGCTGGTGGAGCTCGAGGTGACCCGCGGTCACGTGGAGCTGCGGGCGACCGCCGTCCGAGGGCGGCGCAGCTTCTGGGACAAGGCGCAGGGCATCGGCGGCGGGACGGTGGCCTCCTCCTTCGCCCGCGCGCGCCTGGACGTGGAGCTGCGCTCGCTCCTCGGTCAGGGTGGGGGAGCGGCGCGCCTGTCGCCCCGGCTGTCTCCCCTGGCGGCGGGCAGCCTGCCCCCGCAGGTCCTGGCGCTCGCCGTGTGCGACGTGGACGGAGACGGGCGTGACGACGTCGCCGCGCTGGGGCGCCGCTCCTTGGTGGTGCTCCAGCCTGACGGGAGCGCGCTGCGCCCCTCCCTGGACGCGCTCCCGGGGGCCGAGGCGCCGAGCCGCTGGCCGGTCGGGTCGCTGGTATCGGTGGAGCGCCAGGACGGCGGCTGCGATCTCCTCGCTGCGACCACGTCTCTGGGCGAGGTGGCGATCATCCGCCGCACCGGTGACGGGGACCTCCGGGTGACGGGTGTGCGGACCGTTGGGATGCCCCTGTCGGGGAGCTTGCCGGAGGGCGGGGTGCTGCTCGGGGAGCTCGCCCTTGGCGAGGCGCGCCTGGCGGGCCCGCGCTGGTTGTGGGAGCCGGGCGCTGGCGCGCGGCCCCTGGCGGGCGCTGGTGCCGAGTGGAGCCAGCGAGTCATCGTGAAGCAGGCCGCCTCCGGCGAGCTCGACGTTATGGAGGTGAGGAGCGATGGCGGGGCGCTGGACGTGGTTGGCGGCTCGAGCGTCCAGAGACGGAGCTGGTCGCTGGGGGCCAGGGGGCTCCCCGCGCTGGTCGCTGACCTGGATGATGACGGGATCCCCGAGGTGCTCGTGACGTCCTCGGCGGTCCCGCCCGAAGGGGACCGCGCAGAGCTGGTCCAGCTCGCTGCCGACGGCGCAGTGCGCTCCTTGTGGAGCGCCGATACGCCGCCGATCCGGGCCGCGGCTGCCGGTGACCCCGACGACGACGGGGAGCTGGAGGTGGTGCTGGCCGTCGCCGCCAGTCCGGGCGCTGATCGGCTGCTGCTCCTCGAGGTGCGCGGCTCGAGGCCCGGCGCGAGAGGGCCATGAGAGGAGGCACTCTCACTCTCGGTGCGGTTGCCCTCGTGTGCCTGACAACGACGGCAATCGGAGCTGGCCGAGCGCGGTGGGGCGGTACACTTCGCTTCACCCTGCCCGCTGTGGAGGGCTTCGACCCCATGCGGGCCGAGTCGGATGAGGCGGTACAGCTCGCCGTCATGGTCCACCAGCCCCTCTACGCCCTCGAGGGCCGCGCGTCGAGGCCCGTATTGCTCCGTTCGTCGGCGCCAGACGGGGCCGACCTCGCCTGCACGCTGGCGGACGAGGCGCGCTTTCACGACGGACGCCCCGTCACCAGCGAGGACGTGCGCTGGTCCCTCGGGCGCCTCTCCACGGCCCCGGCGGCTTCCCCTGCGAGGGTCCTCGCGTCGCTCCTCAGGGTCGAGGTGGTCGACTCCGCGCGGTTCGTGCTGCGCCTGAAGGCGCCAATCCCCCGCTCGACCCTGGAGCGCCTGCTGGCGCTCCCGCAGGCTGCGATCCTGCCCTTGGGCGGGGATGGCCACACCGGGGCGGGCCCCTTTGCGCTGCAGGGCGGGGGCGACCGGGCCGCGATCCTGCTGCCCCACCTGGCGCACCCGGACGGGCGCCCCTTCGTGGACCGGGTGGAGGTCCGCTGGGCGGACCACCCAGCGGAGGCGGCAGAGCGCCTCTTCTATGGCGAGGCGGACCTGTCGCTGCGCGGCGGGGGGCGACTGGCGTCGCTCCCGGACGTGCGGCGGGTGGACGGGCCCACCATCGAGCTCGTCGCTCTCTGGCCGTCGGACCCGCGGCGGACCGCCGTTCCCGGGGCGCTGACGGGCCCAGGGGTCGTGGCGTCGCTCCTGAGCCGCCTGGAGCGAGAGGCGGTCGGGGCGGAGGGCCTGCTCCCGGGCCTCGGAGGCTCGGGGCCCGCGCCCACACCCCTTGGGGCGGTGGTCATCGGGCTCGGCCCCGGTGGGGGGGAGCTCGCGGATGTCGCGGCGGCGCTCCGCGACGTGGCGATTCGGTCGGGCGGCGCGGGTTCGAGGGTGGGCACGGCGGCAGACGTGACCCTCTGGCTGGGCATCCGGCGCCTGAGCGCGCCCGATCCTCTGGCGGTCGCGCTGCAGGCGCTGGGAGCGGCTGGTGACGAGGCCGCAGCCCGAGACCTGGTCGTCAGAGTGACCCACGACGACGACGGCGCGGCGCGGCGAGCCCTGGGCGCGCTGGTCGCGGACGGCGCGGTCGGGCCGCTGCTGCACCTGAGGCGTTCGGTCTGGGTGAGGGGCGGCCTTCGAGACGTCCGCTTCGACGGGCACGGAGCCCTCGACCTGGCGAGTGCGTGGTGGGAGGGCGGCCGGTGAGCGTGCGCACTCGCCTGACGCTCGCCTTCGTGGTGGTGGCGCTGCTCGGGCCGGCGGTGGTCGCCCTGCTCCTCGTTCGCGAGGCGCGCAGCGCGTTTCAGCGCGACTTCGAGGCGCGGGTTGCCGGGGTGCGGGAGGGAGCGGCCCTTCGTCTGGACGCCATGGTGAGGGAGCTGGGCGCGACCATGGATCGCCTCGCGGCCGAGCCCGCGCTGCGAGCCGTGGACCAGGACCTTGCCCGCGGCGTCCTGCGGCGAGATCCGGCGGCCGAGCGCGAGGCGCTCCACCTGGCCCGCCGCCTCATGGGGGCGCCCGGCCTGGATCTCCTGGCCTTCGTCGACAGCGACGGCCGGGTCGTGGCGCTGGGCCACCGCCTGGGCCTCGCCGAGGACGACCCCCAGGCGGTGGCGTCGGTGGGCCCTCTACTTCGATGGGCCGACTTCGAGCGGGACGGCGCCTTGGTTCCCCGCCCCACCCTGCAGTTGGCGCACCGGGCAGGAGAGCGCCTCGTGCTCCTGGGGGGGCGCGTCCTCGACGAGGCGACCCTCGGGGACCTCGTCGCGGTGGCCGGGGTGGAGGCGCGGGTCGTGCTGCTCGACGCCGACGGGGCTGTCCTCGTCGGGGAAGGTGCGCCGGCGGGGGAGGGCTGGGAGCGCGCCGACGTGGACATGGGTGGCCCCTTTCGCCTGCGAGTCGAGGTCTCGGTGCAGTCCCTGAAGGAGCGTGAGGGGGCCCTGCTGCGCGTCACCGGGGCAGCGGCCGGTGTCGCCGCCGCCCTCGCCGTGCTCCTCGGCGCCCTGCTGACCCGCAGAATCACGAGGCCCCTGGTCGCGCTCGCGGACGCCGCGCGCCGGGTGACCGAGGGCGACCTGGACGTCCCCATGCCCCGCGTGGGCTCCCGGGACGAGGTCGGTCGCCTGGTGGGCGCCTTCGACACGATGACCCGGGCGCGGCAGTCGACTCTGGAGCGGGCGGTCCGCGCCGAGCGCATCGCTGCGTGGAAGGACATGGCGCGGCGCATCGCTCACGAGATCAAGAACCCTCTGTTTCCCATCCAGACGAGCATCGAGACGCTGCAGAAGGCCCGAGCGCGCGCTCACCCGGACTTCGACGAGATCTTCGCCGAGTCGACGTCGACCATTCTGGAGGAGGTGGAGCGGATGAAGCGCATCGTGACGGAGTTCTCGCGGTTCGCGCGGCTCCCCGCGCCCGTGCCCCACGAGCTGGAGCTGGGTGCCCTCGTGGCGCAGGTGGCGCGCCTCTACGCGGGGGTGGACCCACGGGTGGAGGTGACGGCGGAGGTGGCACCGTGCCCGACGGTGCGAGCCGACGGGGAGCTGCTCGCGCAGGTGCTGGGCAACCTGGTGCAGAACGCCGTCGACGCCGTCGCGCCTGCGGGAGGGCGCGTGGTCGTGGGCGTGGCACCGGACGGCGGTGCCCACGTTGCGCTGACGGTGGACGACGATGGGCCTGGCGTGCCAACCTCTGAGCGCGAGCGTGTGTTCGAGCCCTACTACACGCGCAAGGAGCACGGGACAGGGCTCGGGCTGGCCATCGTGACGCGAATCGTGGCGGATCACGGCGGCGCGGTCCGCGTGGAGGCGTCGCCCCTCGGTGGCGCACGCTTCGTAGCCAGGTTGCCCGTGGATGGCCCCGAGGAGACACCGCGCCTCGGGGTCGAGCAGGAGGTGTGATGCGAGCCATGCTGTGTGTCGCGTTGGTCGCGTTGACTCCCACGCTCGCCGCCGGCCCGCCCTCGGAGCGTGTGTCCCTCCTGGAGCGCATCCGCGAGATCCACCGACAGGTCGTGTCCGCGCAGGCCCTCGCGGAGACGCCGCTGGACGAGACGGCGCGCCGCTCGCTGCTCAAGCGGCTCGAGAAGGCGGAGCTTGGGCTCGCCGAGCTGGAGCTCGCGGTCCGTGCCGAGCAACCCCAGGTTTCGGTCCCCGTCCCGGCTATGGTGCCCGCGCCCACCGTGGCCCCCCGGCCGCTCGGAGACGCCGAGGTGAGCGACCTGGTGCGCCAGCTCGGCAGGGCGAGCTTCGCAGCGGACCGCAAGGCGGTGCTCGAAGCTGCCCTCGACCATCGGACCGTGACCACGGCCCAGGCGCGACGCCTGCTGGACGTGTTCACGTTCTCCACCGAGCGCATCGACGCTGCCGCCTTCGTCGTGCCACGGCTCAGCGACCTCGACCGGGCCCACACCCTGCTCGACGCCATGGACTTCACGGGGGACAAGGAGGCGCTCCGCGAGCTCATCCGGGCGGCCCGCGCGCGATGAGCAAACGGTTTCCCTCCCGTCACGGGTCCGTCACGGGAGGAGCGTACAGGGGACTGCCATGACACAGCTCATCCTGCTCGTCGATGACGAGGCCGACCTCTGCGAGATCCTCGAGTACAACCTCCAGCGCGAGGGCTTCCGGACGCGCGTCGCCACCAGCGGCCGCCAGGCGCTGGACCTGGCCGCCCTGGAGCCTCCGCCGGACCTGGTGATCCTGGACCTGATGCTCCCCGACATCTCCGGGACGGAGGTGTGCAGGCGGCTCCGTATGGCCGACCGCACGCGCCACGTCCCGGTGATGATGCTCACGGCCCGCAGCGACGAGATCGACCGCGTCGTCGGCTTCGAGGTGGGGGCCGACGACTATGTCGTCAAGCCGTTCAGCACGCGGGAGCTGCTGCTGCGCGTGAAGGCCATCCTGCGGCGCGCGCACCCATCGGACGAGCCGGCCAGTGAGCAGTCCTTCGGGCGGCTGCGCCTCGACCAGGCGGCGCACCGGGTCTGGGTGGACGAGGACGAGGTCGTCCTGACGGCCTTGGAGTTCCGGCTCCTGGCGACGTTCATGGTTCGGAGGGGCAGGGTGCAGACCCGGGACATGCTGCTGTCCGACGTGTGGGGGATCGACGCGGAGATCACGACCCGGACCGTGGACACGCACGTGAAGCGCCTCCGTGAGAAGCTCGGAGAGGCGGGGGCCTACGTCGAGACGATCCGGGGCGTCGGCTACCGCTTCCGCTCGCGGCCCGACGCCGAGGACTCGTGAGCCTGGGGATCCGCGGGCGGCTCTTCGTCATCTCGACGGTCCTGCTGCTCGTTGTCCTGCTCGGTGGCGGCGCGCTCCTGGAGGGCGAGCTGCGAGGCTGGGTGCACGGGCGCCTGGAGGCGGAGCTGGAGCGCCAGGCGGTGGGGGTGCGCTCCCTCCTGATCCACCGGCCCATCGACACGGCATCACTGGGGGCGATTCTCCGCGACCTGACCGCGGAGTCGGCGACCCGCCTCACGATCATGGACGGCAATGGCCGCGTCATCGCGGATTCGAGCGTGGATGACCGGGAGGTCCCCCACCTCCCGAGCCACGCGGGGCGGCCCGAGGTGGACCAGGCCCTGGCGCAGGGCCGAGGCGCCGCCCGTCGGGAGAGCGCGACGGTGGGGCGGGACCTCCTCTACGTGGCCATCGGGTGGGATGCCCCGGAGGGACGGCGCGTCATCCGCGCCGCGCGCCCGCTCGCCGACGAGGAGGAGGCCGTCGCGAGCCTCCGCCGGGCGCTCGTCGTCGCCGCGGCGGCGGCCGTGGTGCTCGCGACCTTCATGAGCTGGATCGCGTCGCACCTGACCCTGCGCACGGTCCGGGCCCTCGTGGAGACCGCGCGCACCATCGCCAGGGCCCGCGGTGGGCGTGTCCCCTATGTGGAGGGCGAGCTGGCGGGCCTGGCCCGCCCCATCGACGCGCTGGGCCGGGAGCTCGAGGAGGTGGTCGACGCCCTCGCACGGGAGCGCAACCTGACGGAGGCGGTCCTCGACGGCATGTCCGAGGCCGTGATCGCCCTGGACGCGGACCTGCACGTCCAGCACGTCAACCCGTCTGCCGTGGCCCTGCTCGGTGCGCGATCCTCGCCGGTCGGGCGCAGCCTCCTGGAGCTCATCCGCCTCCCGGCGCTCCAGGAGCTGGCCACGAGGTCGTTGGAGTCCGGCTCCGCCTCCGTGGAGGTGACGCTTCCGGGCGATGGCCAGCGCCGCGTCCTCGCCCGCGGGACCGCGCTCGGTGACAGGGCCGGCGTCGTCCTCGTGCTCCACGACGTCACGGAGCTTCGCCGACTGGAGACGGTGCGGCGCGACTTCGTCGCCAACGTGAGCCACGAGCTGCGCACGCCCCTCAGCGTGATCCGCGCCAACGCGGAGACGCTCCTCGACGGGGCCATGGAGGACCCTGCCCGCGGACGCAAGTTCGCCGACGGCATCCTGCGCCACGCAGACCGCCTCTCCCTGCTGGTGTCGGACCTGCTGGACATCTCGCGCATCGAAGCGGGCCGCGTCACCCTGGAGCTGGCGCCGGTGCCCGTGGCCAGGGTCGTGGCCGCCGCGACCGGGGCGGTTGGCCAGGCGGCGGCGCGCAAGGACATCGTCCTCGCCAACGAGGTACACCCGTCGCTGGAGGCCCTCGCTGACGCCCGCGGCCTGGAGCAGGTGCTGATCAACCTGCTGGACAACGCGGTCAAGTACACGCCGGCCGGCGGCCACGCGGTCGTTCGGGCGGCCTCTGAGGGGCCGGGCCGCATCCTCATCGAGGTGGAGGACGACGGGCCCGGCATCGAACCCCGGCACAGGGCCCGGATCTTCGAGCGCTTCTACCGCGTGGACCCCGGGCGCTCACGCGACATGGGCGGCACGGGGCTCGGCCTGTCCATCGTCAAGCACATGGTCGAGGCGATGGGGGGGCGGGTCGGCGTCCGACCGGGACCTGAGCGTGGCTCCATCTTCTGGGTGTCCCTCCCCCGCCCGTGAGCCCAAGACCGGGTGTCCGACACACGGCTGTCACAAGTTTCCGTGGCGTCACGCGGATGTCACAGGGCGCAGAGAGACTCCGCGGCGCCGGTGCGTGCGGGATCTGGCGATCCAAGGACCCCGACGACGACCCGGCCGGGACCCACGGAGCGGCGCCCCTCCTTGTCACGAAGGCGCCATGGGACCGCAACACGGTGGGCGCAGGCTTCCGCCGACTCACACCCCGAGAGGAGGTCCGTCCCATGAGAAGCGTCGCACTGGTGCTGGCATCTGCTCTGGCCCTCGCGCCCGGAGCCTGCAAGAGGAGCGCGTCCGGCTCCGGCTCCATCATCACCGTGGATGGTTCCAGCACCGTCTACCCCATCTCCGAGGCCGTCGCCGAGGAGTTCCAGAAGGGCGGCGGGGCCAAGGTGACCATCGGTGTCTCGGGCACGGGCGGTGGCTTCAAGAAGTTCTGCGCCGGCGAGGTCGCCATCACGGGGGCGTCGCGGCCCATCAAGCCGAGCGAGGTGGAGGCGTGCTCCAAGGCGGGCATCGACTACGTGGAGCTGCCGGTCGCCTACGACGGCCTCGCGGTGGTCATCCACCCGACCAATGACTGGGCCGGGACCATGACGGTCGCCGAGCTGAAGAAGCTCTGGGCGCCCGAGGCCCAAGGGGCGGTGAAGAAGTGGAGTGACGTGCGCGAGGGCTGGCCCGACAAGGAGATCCACCTGTTCGGAGCGGGCGTGGACAGCGGCACCTACGACTACTTCACCCAGGCCATCGTGGGCGTCGAGCACTCCAGCCGCGGGGACTTCACCTCCAGCGAGGACGACAACGTGCTGGTCCAGGGGGTCGCCAACGACCCGCTGGCTCTGGGCTTCTTCGGCTATGCCTACGTCGCCGAGAACAAGGGAAAGCTCAAGACCGTCGCCATCGACGACGGCGACCCCAAGAATGGCACGGCGCCGGTGGCCCCCAGCCCCGAGACCATCAAGGGCGGCACGTACCAGCCCTTGTCTCGCCCGATCTTCATCTACGTGTCCAAGAAGGACGCGGAGCGCCCCGAGGTGCAGGCGTTCGTGAAGAGCTACCTGGGCGCGACAGGGCAGGGCCTCGTAGGTGAGGTGGGCTACGTTGCCCTCCCGCCGAAGGCCTACGAGCTTGCCCAGGCCCGGTTCGACAAGCGCGTGACGGGCTCGGTGTTCGAGGGGCGCGGCTCGACGGTCGGGGTGACCGTCGAGGCGCTGCTGGCGAAGGAGTAGGGAGTGAAGCAGGGTGCGGGCGGACCGAGTCGGGCGAGCGGCCTGCGAGAGCGCGTCATCGAGGGCGCGCTGCTCGCGTCCGGCGCCGTGTCCCTGCTGACGACCATCGGCATCATCGGTGTCCTCCTCTTCGAGACGGTGGCCTTCTTCCAGCACGTCTCCCTGGCCGACGTGTTCCTGGACACGGAGTGGACACCGCTCTTCGCGGAGAAGCGCTTCGGCGTGTGGCCTCTGGTGACCGGCACGCTGCTCACCGCCGGCATCGCCATCGTGGTGGCGCTCCCCTTCGGGCTGCTGACCGCCATCTACCTGAGCGAGCTCGCGCCCGAGCGGGTGCGGACCGTGCTCAAGCCGGCCATCGAGCTGCTCGCCGGCATCCCTACCATCGTCTACGGCTACTTCGCCCTGGTGTTCGTGTCCCCGCTGCTCCAATCGTTCGTCCCTGGGCTGGCCGGCTTCAACGCGCTGTCGCCCGGCATCGTCATGGGGATCATGATCATCCCCATGATCTCGTCTCTGAGTGAGGACGCCCTGTACGCCGTCCCCCGCAGCCTCCGGGAGGCGTCCTACGCCCTGGGCGCCGGCCGCATCCCCACCATCTTCCGCGTGGTGGTCCCGGCCGCCGGCTCCGGCATCGTCGCCGCCGTGACCCTCGCGGTGGCCCGCGCCGTCGGCGAGACGATGATCGTCGCCATCGCCGCGGGCCAGCAGCCGCGCCTGACTCTGGACCCTCGGGTGCCCATCGAGACCATGACCGCCTACATCGTCCAGGTGAGCATGGGGGACGTGCCGAGCGGGACCATCGAGTCGCAGACGATCTTCGTGGTCGGCATGGTGCTGTTCCTGCTGACCTTCGTCATGAACGCGGCGGCGCAGCGGCTCCGCGGCCGCAGCCTGGGGGCCTGAGGTGTCGCTCGACCCCCGCAGCCGCCGCGCCGGCCGCCTCGCCGAGCGCGCCTTCGCCGCCGCCTGTCTCGGCGCGGCGCTGCTCCCTCTCGTCGTCCTCGCCGTGCTCGTGGGCGACGTCGTGGTGACCGGGCTCGATCGCCTCTCCTGGGACTTCCTCACCTCCTACCCGTCGCGGCACGCGATCAAGGCCGGCGTCCTCCCGGCCTTCGTCGGGAGCTTCGCGCTCATCGGGATCACCGCCCTCATCGCACTTCCCATCGGGGTCGCGGCGGCGGTCTACCTGGAGGAGTACGGGGGGACCGGGCGCCTCGCGCGCCTCATCGAGATCAACATCGCCAACCTCGCTGGTGTGCCGTCCATCATCTATGGGCTGCTCGGGCTGGAGATCTTCGTCCGCGCCGTCGGCATGGGCCGCAGCATCCTCGCCGGGGGCTCCACCATGGCGCTGCTCGTGCTGCCGGTGGTGATCACCGCCTCCCGGGAGGCCCTGCGCACCGTCCCGCCCATCCTCCGCGAGACCGCCCTGGGGCTGGGCGCCACACGCTGGGAGACCGTGCGCCAGGTCGTGCTGCCCATGGCCATGCCAGGCATCCTGACCGGCGCGATCCTGGCCCTGTCCCGCGCCATCGGCGAGACTGCGCCCCTGATCGTCGTCGGCGCGCTGGCCTATGTGACCTTCCTGCCGGACTCCCTGTCCTCGCCGTTCACCGTGCTGCCCATCCAGATCTTCAACTGGGTGTCGAGGCCGCAGGAGGCCTTCCAGGTCAACGCCGCGGCGGGTATCGTGGTGCTCCTCGTCACGCTGCTCGTGATGAGCTCCTTCGCCATCTTCCTGCGCGCCCGCCTCCAGCGGCGCATCCAGTGGTGACCATGACGCAGCTCCCCGCGAAGATCGCCGTGACCGGCCTCGACGCCTGGTTCGGTCAGGCGCAGGTGCTCAAGGGGATCACGGCCAGCCTCCCGGCCAACCGCGTCACGGCGGTCATCGGGCCGTCGGGCTGCGGCAAGTCCACCTTCATCCGCTGCATCAACCGCATGCACGAGCTGTCGCCCATCGCCCGGGTCGCGGGGCGCGTGGAGCTGGACGGGCAGGAGATCTATGGCCCGGACGTCGACCCGGTGCTGCTCCGGCGGCGCGTCGGCATGGTGTTCCAGAAGCCCAACCCGTTCCCCAGCATGTCCATCCGCGACAACGTGCTCGCCGGCCTGAAGCTCACGGGGCGCCTGTCCCGGGACACCGCGGGTGAGATCGCGGAGCGGGCCCTCCGCCAGGCCGCGCTCTGGGACGAGGTGCGCGACCGCCTGGACAAGCCGGGTGGGGGGCTCTCGGGAGGCCAGCAGCAGCGCCTGTGCATCGCGCGCGCGCTTGCGGTGGACCCGGAGGTGCTGCTGATGGACGAGCCCTGCTCGGCGCTGGATCCCATCGCCACGGCCCGCATCGAGGACTTGATCCACACGCTGCAGGACGACTACACGATCGTCATCGTGACCCACAACATGCAGCAGGCGGCCCGCGTGTCGGACTTCACGGCCTTCTTCCTCATGGGGGAGCTGGTGGAGCACGACCGCACGGACAAGCTGTTCACCTCGCCGTCGGACACGCGGACCGAGGAGTACATCACCGGGAAGTTCGGTTGACGTGCAACGGCGGGGGGGCTGGGCTACCCTGCCCTGGCAGGAGGTGACGATGGCGACGAGCGGGTCGGGCGACAGGGGCGGAGTGAAGCGGCACACGGACCGGGAGTTCGAGGCGGAGCTGCGGAGCCTGCGCGACCAGCTCCTGCTGATGGCGGGGCGCGTCGAGGGCATGATCTCGGACGCGGTGCGCGCATTGGAGGACGGCGACGCCGCGCTCGCCCGGTCCACCATCCGCGTGGATCGGGAGGTCAACCGCGCCGAGATCGACACCGACGAGCTCTGCCTGCTCATCCTGGCCAAGCGCCAGCCCCTCGGCTCGGACCTGCGCTTCATCACGCTGGCCCTCAAGATGGTGACGGACCTGGAGCGCATCGGCGACCTGGCGGTCAACATCTGCGAGCGGGCCGTCGATCTGGCGCGGGAGCCGCGCCTCGGTCCCTACGACGACATCCGGCGCGCGGCCGCGTTGGCCCAGTCCATGGTCCACGACGCCATCGACGCCTTCGTGGAGCGGGACGCGGCAAAGGCCCAGGTCGTCATCGAGCGGGACGACGAGGTGGATGAGGCCTACCACCAGATCTTCCGGTCGCTGCTGCGGACCATGACCCAGGACGCGACGGCCGTCGAGCGGGGCATCCACATCCAGTCGGTGGCCAAGTTCCTGGAGCGCATCGGCGACCACTGCACCAACATCGCGGAGCAGGTCGTATTCATGGTGAAGGGGACGGACATTCGCCACGCGGGCAAGCTCTGACCCCGCCGGGGGGTCACGCCTTGGCGGGACCGCCGAAGAACGCGTCGAACTTGGGTCCGGTCGCCTTCTCGGCGTTGAGGATGGACTGGAGGGAGGCCACCTTGGCCGCCAGGGCGCGGTAGCGGGTCGCCTGATCGCCGCCGGGCTCCGCGATGATGGCGGGGACGCCCCGGTCGGCGCTGGGGGCCACGACCATATCCAGGGGGAGGCGCGCAAGCAGCTCGAGGCCGTACTGCTCGCAGCTCTGGGCCGTGCGCCCCTCGCCGAAGATGAAGTAGTCCTTGCCGTTGTCGGGGCAGCGGAAGAAGGCCATGTTCTCGACCACCCCGAGCAAGGGGGTGTTGGTCATGTTGAACATGCGGATGGCGCGGAGAACGTCGGCGAAGGCGACGTCCTGGGGGGTCGTGACGATGACCGTGCCGCTCACCGGGATGAGCTGGGTCAGGGAGAGCTGGACGTCCCCCGTGCCCGGCGGCAGGTCGACGACCAGGTAGTCCTTCTCGCCCCACTCCACGTCCTCGATGAACTGCTGGAGCGCCTTGCCGAGCATGGGGCCCCGCCAGACCACCGCGTCGGTGTCCTTGAGCAGGAAGCCCATGGAGATGGTGTCGATGCCGTACCGGTTCGGGGGCACGATCTGCTGGTGCTCGTTCACCATGGGCCGTTGGTCCTTCATGCCGAGCATGATGGGCACCGACGGGCCGTAGATGTCCGCGTCCAGGAGGCCGACCGACGCGCCCGCCTCCCGCAGCGCGATGGCCAGGTTGACCGCGACCGTCGACTTGCCGACCCCGCCCTTGCCGCTCGCCACGGCGATGACGTTCTTCACGCCGGGGAGGCGGTCCGCCTTCTCCGGTGCGCGGCTGGTCGTGGTGCGCGCCGACATGGACACCGCCGTCTCGGTGACGCCGGGCACCCCGCGGAGGGCGCGCTCGACGTCCGCCTGGATCTGCGCCTTGAGCGGGCAGGCCGGGGTCGTGAGCTCGACGCGCACGCTGACCCGGCCGCCGTCGACGGCGAGGTCGTGGATCATGCCGAGGGACACGAGGTCGCGGCGCAGGTCCGGATCGATGACGGTGCGCAGCGCTTCGATGATCGATTGCTTGGTCGGGCTCACGGGTGCTCCTTGGCGCGTTGGGTGGGGCGGCTCGTCGCCCGCCTGCCGTCTAGCCAATCACGGCGCGGGTGTCAATGCGGGCGTCAGGTGCCGCTGTAGAGGCGCCGGGCGAACTTGCGTGCAAGCCCCGCGTCCAGGATGCGGCTCGCGGTGGCGTCCACGTCGTACTCCAGGCGGACGTGCTCGAAGGACTGGGCCTCGGTGTCGAAGATGCCGAAGCAGGTGCGCGGGTCACGGTCCCGCGGCTGGCCCACGCTGCCCACGTTGATGATCCACTTGCGCCCCGCCAGGGCGCGGCACTCGCCGCCGGTCGCGTCCTTCACCTTGCGGCCGCCGAGCGCGTACATGTTGGTCAGGTGCGAGTGGCCGACGAAGTTGAACTCCTGGAGCCGGTCGTCCATGCGGGAGTGCAGATCCGCGTCCGACGTGGTGACCACGTAGTAGAAGCCCGAGGGCTGGATCGGGGCCGAGTGGTAGAACGCCAGGTTGTCGTAGTGGAACGAGTAGGGAAGCGAGTAGAGCCACCGGAAGTTCTCGGCGGTCAGACGCTCCCGGGTCCAGAGCAGGGCGTCACGGGCCTCCTTGTAGTAGTAGCTCGTGTCCATGACGCCGATGCACGCCGCGTCGTGGTTGCCGAGGAGCGTGACGTTGGCGACGTTGCGGATCAGCTCGCAGCACTCGTTGGGCTCGGCGCCGTAGCCGATGACGTCTCCGAGACAGATGAAGCGCTCCACGCCAGCGCCACGGCAGTAGTCGATGACGGTCCGCAGAGCGCTGTGGTTGCTGTGGACGTCGGAGAAGATGCCGATGCGCATGGTCCCGCTCCCGCCCCCTGGAGGGCTCCCATTGTAGTCCGGGGAGCGCGCGGATCAAATCCGACCTGTGACGGTCCGGATTGGGGCGCCCAATGGCGGGGCGGCATCGCGCGGGGCCCGCTGGAACTCGGGCGCGGTCCCGGCTAGCATGGCTCGCCATGAACCACCTGCGACCTGCCGTGGCCCTCCTCATCGCGCTCGCCTGCTGCGAGGGCGACGATCCCGTCACGAACCCTGGCCCGGTGGGCCCGGGCGCCGACGCGGGCACCGCGGAGGACGTCGCCGACGTGGCCCAGGCGCCCGACGCGAAGGCGCCGGTCGTGGTAGCTGAGCTGCTGCCGGCCGAGTCCATCCAGACGGCGGAGGGGCTCAACCTGCAGCTCAAGGGCGCCAACGTGAAGCTGCTCGACGAGCCTGCCGGCGTCTGGCTCGTCCCGTTCGCGTTCCGGAGCCACATCTGGCACGGGAACGCGTGGGATCACCCGGCGGTCCTCTACGTGCCGCAGGTGCTGGCGCCGGACGGAGCCAGCGCGCTGGTCGTCATGCAGCAGGGTACGCCGGATCTGGACGCCGGCGTCGACGTGTCCATCGACGACGACTTCGGCGCGGGCACGGCGGCGCTACTCGGCCTGCCCGTGCTCGTGCTCGGGCAGGTGCCGGACGACACCATCTTCAACCCGAAGGAGTCCCCGCCTCTCACGGATGCGTTCCCCGACTGCTTCAACCGCCTGCTCCAGCAGAAAGACCTGGACGACTGCGCGACGCTGCTCACCCTCGAGTCTGCCAACCCCAAGTGGAGCCTCACCGTCGCCATGGCCCGCACGTACCTGCGGGCCATCACGGCGGTGGCCGAGCTGCCCGCGGCGCTGCAGAAGGCGGAGGTGGCGGGCATCCCGGTGCTTGCGCCTGCCCGCGTCGTGCTCGCGGGGGCGGGGCGGCGGGGCAGGGCGCTCTGGCTCGCAGGTGCAGCCGATACCCGGGTGAAGGGGCTCTTCGTCGCGGGCGCCGACGCGGGGGACCTGCCCGCCTTCTGGGCGCTGGTCCGCGCCGTGAGCGCCAAGGCGGCGGAGCAGCAGGAGGCCGACCGCTGGGCGGAGACGCTCGCTGGTCCCCTCGGGGTCTGGTGGCGCTCCATGGACGACCCGGCGACCTTGGCGCCGTCTCTGGCCGGGCGCGCGGTGCTCATCGCGCGGGGGACCAACGATCCGGTGTCTCCGCTCGGCGCCACGGCCCTGTACGCCCCCACCCTGGACGCGCGCACCGCCCTGGTCGACGGCTATGGGCTGGGCGTGGCCACAGGGAAGCACCTGGAGGCGTACCAGGGCTTCGTCGCCTCCGTGCTCGCGGGGCGCCCACATCTGCGCCTGACGGCGGCCTGGACCTCCTCTGGGGCCTTCAACCACACGGTGGAGGCCCTCCTCGAGGCCGAGGGAGGCGCGGCGCCCACCGTGTCCTCCGTCAAGGCATGGTACACCGACGGCGCCACCCTCGACGACGCGGACCTGCGCGACGCGACCTGGGCCTCGGTGGACCTGACCCCCAACGGGACGGACCCGCAGGGGCGGCCGCGCTACAAGGGGGCCGTCCAGGCCATCGTGAAGCACTGGGCCGGCTACGTGGAGCTGCGCACCGTGTGGCAGGGGGTACCGGCCTTGATCACGACCACGGCGCACGTGGCGCAGTAGCTCATCGGCGGAGGGTCGCCACGAGCTCCTGTGGCGTCGCCACTGGCCCCTCCCACGCGTGGCCGACTCGCACCCAGGCGGCTGCTCCGGAGGTGCCGCCGCGCCCCGCGAAGAGTGGATGACCTGAGCCCGGCGCCAAGCGCGGATCGTCGTCGGGGACACAGACAATCGCTGCTCCCGGGTCGCCAGCCCGAGCCGCCGCCGCTCGCAGCTCCTCGGCGCGGGCGTCCTCGGGGCTCCCCACGACGACCACCGTCACCGGCGGCTGGATGAAGCGGTCCGCGACCGCGATGAGCGTGGCGTGCGCTGCGGGGTTGGCCCGCATCGCCTCGCCCTGGCCGACGAGCACCTGCTCGGCGGCGTCCCAGGCGCGCTGGTCCCCCTCGAGCTGGTGGAGCCGCAGGAGCACACGCACGGCAATGGCCGCGGGGCTGGGCTCCGACTGGTCCCAGGTTGCGCCGGGGCGGTGCGCCAGGGGCCCGTGGGCCTCGGAGCAGAGCGAGAGCTTGCTCCCCGACTCATCGAGGAACCGCGAGAGGAGCTCGTCAGCGAGCCAACGAGCCCGCGAGACCCATGGGCCGCTGGGGTCTGCCTCATGCAGATCGAGCAGTGCATCCGCCAAGAACGAGTGGTCATCGAGGAATGCGGGCTGAAACGGGGCTCCATCGACAATCACCCGGCAGAGGAGTCCGCTGGCGTCGAGGGCCCCCCGAAGGAGCGCGCCTGCGGTCTCCGTGGCTCGAAGCAGCAGCGCCCGGTCGCCGGTCGCTCGCCACCCGCGGGCGAAGGCGCGGATCGCGAGCGCGTTCCATGCGACCACCACGTTGGCCCTGGTCGCCGGCGCCGGGCGCTCGGAGCGCCGCTTCAGGAGCGCCAGGCGGCAGCTCGCCAGCAGGGCCTCCAGATCCTCCAGGGACCGCCCGAGCCGGTGTGCGCTCACGGAGAAGGGCCGCGGGAGGTGCAGGGCGACGGCCTCATCGGTCCGCTCGGGCACCCCGTAGGCGAAACAGAAGGCGCGGGCATGCTCGGGTCCCAGGGTGTCCTCCACCTGGGTCCGGGTCCAGCGGTAGTAGCCGCCGGGGGGCGCGTCGGCGTCGATGGAGCCCGCGAAGAGATCCCCCCGCAGCAGGCGCCGCTCCATGAACCCGAGGGTCTCCCGCGCGACCTCCAGGAACCCCTCGTCTCCAGTCAGGTGCCAACCATCGAGGTAGGCCACTGCGAGGAGCGCGCTGTCCGGGAGCATCTTCTCGAAATGCGGTGACAACCAGCGACTATCCGCCGCATAGCGGTGAAATCCGCCGTCCAGGTGGTCGCGAATGCCTCCCTCCGCCATCCGCTCGAGGCTCGTGTGGACCATGTCGCGCCACCGCGGCTCCCCCGTGCGGCGCGCCTGGCGCCCGATGAGGGCCAGGGCCGGGGTCGATGGAAACTTGGGCGCGCGGCCAAAGCCGCCGTCTACCCCGTCGAAGCGGGCCGCCAGGGCGTCGCAGGCGTCGTCTACCAGCTCCACCGTCGGCGCGGCCGGGCGCGCGGGCTCCAGCCGCCGCAGGGAGTCCAGCCACGTGGCGGCCTGGGCCTCCAGGTCCGGCCGCCGAGCAGCCCAGGCCTCGTGCACCACGCGGAGCACGTCCTTCAGCGAGGGCTGCCCCGGCCGGGACTCGCGGGGCAGCCACGTCGCCACGTGAAAGGGGCGCCCGTCGGGAAGCAGGAACACCGTCAGGGGCCAGCCCCCCCTGCCGATGGCGAGCTGGGCGGCGGTCTGGTAGAGCTGGTCCACGTCCGGGCGCTCCTCCCGGTCCACCTTCACGCAGATGAACCGCCCGTCGACCTCGGACGCGATCCCTGGGTCAGCGAAGCTCTCCGCCCCCATGGCCTGGCAGAGCTGGCTGGCCGCGTACCCGACGGACAGGAGGACGGGCAGGTCGGCCTCCCGCGCGCGTGCGAAGGCGTCAGGGCACCAGGGCCACCAGTCGACGGGGTCTCCGGCGTGCTGGCGCAGGTGGGGCGACCGCTCCCCAGCGAGTCGTCTTGCGGTGCTCGGTGTCATGGGCGCCACTCCCGTGATCTCTGCTGTTTCACTGGCACGGCATTCTGGTCGCCCCGGTGAACGCGGTCAACTGACCCCGTCAGGGGACGCAGAGGTTGATCGTCGCTCGGAGGCGGTGCTAGACTCCCCGAAGCTGACAGCTCCCGACCTGGCAACACCAGGACCAGCCCTTGATGAGGACCTGCATGAGGACCCGCATGACATCGACCCGCGCCCTGCTCAACCGCCTGGGCCTCTTCACGGGCGTCGCCGCCTTCATCGCGCTCTCGGCCTGCCCGTCGGATGACACGACCGGCACCCCGTCCGGGAACGTCGATGTCACAAATGATGAGGACACGGCAGATGCTGGCGGGGTGGGCGATACGAGCACCGCCGACACGGGGGACCAGCCGGACTCGGCGATCCCCGACGGCTCCACCTCCGGCGACACCGCCTCCGACGCAGGGGGCGACACGGCGGTCACACCCGACGTGCAGGTCACCGACACCGGCAGCGACGCCGGCTCCGTGACGGACACCGAGGACACGGGGAGCGAGGACGACGGAGACGCCACGGAGCCCGCGGACACGGAAGACGCCGGCGACGTGGAGGACCTCCCCTGCGAAGAGAAGAACAAGTGCATCGACAAGGGCTACTTCCCGCTCTGCTGTGATGGCGTGGACTACGCCAACGACTGCTTCGCCCAGTGCGGGGGCATCTCCCTCCAGGACCTGCTCGACGGAAAGTGCCTGCTCCAGGACTGCGCCGCGTGTGTGTGCGAGGCACCGCCCCCCAACCTGGACTGCGGTCCAGACGCCCAGTACTGCGACAAGGCGGACCAGACGTACACCGACTGGTGCGACTTCTCTTGCGCCAACGAGGGCGTCGAGGCGCTGACGTTCAAGAACTGCGGCCCCTGCAAGTCGGCCTGCAACTGCGGGAAGCAGGACTGGCCGGTCTGCGGCACCGACGGCAAGACCTACCCCAACTCCTGCCACGTCCAGAACACCAAGTGCTCGGAGGCCACGCTCGCCTGCGCCGGCAACTGCCCGAGCGACTTCGCGGGCAACCCGGCGTGCGCCGCCTGCAGCACGTCGTGCGCGCCGGTGTGCGGCTGGGGCATGGACAACAACGTGAAGAGCTACCGCAACGACTGCTTCGCCACCTGCGAGGGGGCGATGGTGTTCTCGAACGCCACCTGCCCCGAGTGCGAGAAGGACCTGGCGCCCGTGTG
The DNA here is from genome assembly GCA_045863395.1 of Myxococcales bacterium. Classification (GTDB taxonomy): domain Bacteria; phylum Myxococcota_A; class UBA9042; order JABWCM01; family BTVJ01; genus BTVJ01. Next base: position 61,390 of record BTVJ01000018.1, on the reverse strand, counting down.
TGGGACCGATTTCAAGACCTACCCGAACCAGTGCTTCTCGGCGGCGGTCGGCGTCGCCGTGCTCTATGACGACGTGTGCGTCTGCAAGTGTGACATGAACCAGCAGGACCCGGTCTGCGGAGTCGACGGGCTGACCTACCCCAACCCCTGCGCGGCCGAGTGCTTCGGCATCATGCAGTACACCCCGGGCCCCTGCTGACCGCCTCACCGCCGTTACGTGCGACCTGGCATCGGACTTGTAGCCACCGGGGGGCGGCTCTATACTTCCCAAATCGGGCGGCGCCCGGAACCGCACCACGCCACCAACGCAGTCGCGTCGCTCGGGAGCAGCGACACACGGAGACGTTGACATGATCACCAGTCGGAAGCGCTTGTCACAGAGGCTCGCGTGGCTGTCCCCCTCCTTGATCCTGGCAGCCGGCCTCGGCGCCGCCTGCAATGACGTGCCGGTGGCGGGAGTGCTCGACTCCTTCTCGGCGCAGGTCACAGACGAGCGCAGCAACACGGACGCCGTGAAGCTGGACATCCTCTGGGTCATCGACAACTCGGTGTCCATGTGCCAGGAGCAGAACGCGCTCGCGGCGAACATCAACGAGTTCATTGGCAAGATCACCGGCTTCGTCAATGTGGACGTTCGCCTGGCCGTGGTGACCACCGACGGCCTGTCCGAGAAGGAGATGGGCAAGTTCCACCACGAGCTGCCCAAGCCCTTCCCGCCGAACTGTCTGGAGCGGCGCGTGGAGAAGTGCCTGACGGACGGCGACTGCGAGAAGGCGCTCAAGGGCAAGGTCCCGACGCCGTCCGGGTGGGTGTGCGAGCCGCCGAGCCAGGGGGCGCAGTATCTGACCAACACCAACGGATCGCTCAACTCCAACTGCCGAAAGTCCTGCACCGACAACACGACGCCTGCCTCGACGAGCGCCCAGTGCTGTGGGGAGCTGGTGAGCGGCGGAGACACGTGCCGCTACCAGTGCATCGCACCCGGCGGCGACATGAGCCTGCGAGGCTGCATCAACCCGCCCGCCGTCGATGGGTGCCCGGCGAAGCTCCCGGCGTGGGTGGACGCGGAGGTCGCCGCCGCCGAGGGGCAGACGGTCGCAGACCTGTTCCGTTGCATGGCGGTGGTCGGAGCCCTCCAGGACAAGAACCCGCAGCTCGAGATGGGCCTCCGCACGGCGCTCCTTGCGCTGGACGTCAACGGCCCCAACGCCAACCAGGCCAAGAGCTTCCTGCGGCAAGACGCCTACCAGGTGATCATCTTCGTGTCCGACGAGGAGGACTGCAGCGTCTCCCCCCAGATGCCCAAGAAGTTCCTGAAGAACGGCACCCTCGTCGCCGAGGCCTGGCAGGTGTGCGGCCTGCTCGGCGACACGGACGGCAAAGACCCCATCGGGGGGGACATCGCGGACAGCGAGTACGTGCCCAAGACCTGGAAGGACTCGTCGGGCAAGGGGCCGCTGGAGCCCGTGAGCACGTTCATCAACGGGCTCCGCAGCGTCAACTCGGACCCGTCGCGCGTCCTGGTCGCCGCCATCGTCGGCGGCGTCGTCGGCACGGGTGACGGCAAGCCCGCTCCCGGCAGCGACCCCACCGGCGCCCTCAAGTGCCCGACCAAGGCAGGTCAGGACGCGGCGGAGTGCGAGGAGGAGCGCATCCGCGCCTACCTCAAGTCAAAGGGCGGGCCGGGGCCGCTGGCCAAGAACACCTACATCTGCGAGAGCGCAGTGGGCCAGTCCGACTGGGGCGGGCGGTATCTGCAGGTCGTCAAGGCCTTCGGAAAGAACGGCGTCGCCACCAACATCTGCAGCCCGGCCGGCTTCGGCGAGGCCCTCGACAAGATCGCCGACACCATCCTCCGTCGTGTGGTGCGCATCTGTGTGGACGAGCCCGTGAAGCTCGGCACGGGCATCACGGTCACCAAGACCTTCGCGGACGGCACCTTCAAGGCGCTGGAGGAGGGCGAGGACAAGGACTACGTCATCCGTCCGGCGGACGACTGCGGCGCGGGCCAGGCGATCTTCTTCAACGAGGTCCTGGAGCCCAAGCAGAAGGTCAACGTCAGCTACGAGGCGCCCATCTACAAGCCCAGCGTCAGCAACTGATCCTCCTCCTCCTGCGCTGACCTCGGCGCCGTCGTCGCCCTCCACAGTCGCGGATCTCTTGAGAAATCAAGCTATTGCTCCTGGCGTTGCCGCTTGACATGCCGGGGGGGATCGCTATTATCGGCTGGCCTCGATGAGCGTCGTCTCTCTTGCGGGTGGTGGCCCGGCGGTGAGGCGCGATCCGCAGCCCTTGCGCGAACCCGGTCTCTGCCGGCAGTGGATGAGGAGAGGACGGATGGGCGAGCTATCCTACGAAGATCTCGATCTCCTGCAGGACATCGTCGACGAGGTCTACAACGGGCGCACGGAGGGCCACAAGTGCCCGTACTGCAAGAAGGGGACGCTGGAGGTCGAGGCCGACGAGGTGCACATCCGGCTGGAGTGCCCGAATTGCGGCCGATACTTCGACGGGCGCCTCGCGTGAGGTGACCGTAGCCGCGCGGGGTTGCGCGGCTGCTGGTGGGGCGGGGCAGGGCGACTGGAAAGGGGCAGCACGTGGCCAGGAAGAAGTCGTTCCTCGGAGTCGGATGGGCGTACCCACTCACCGTCAACGCGACGGGGAACATCGCCCAGAAGGAGGGCGAGGAGACCATCGAGCAGGCGATCCTGCTCATCCTCGGCACGGCGCCGGGGGAGCGCGTCATGCGGCCCGACTTCGGCTGCCGCATCCATGAGTACGTGTTCCACCCCAACAACGCGTCCACGGCTTCGCTGGTGTCCTACCACGTGCGCGAGGCGCTGGTGAAGTGGGAGCCGCGCATCGATGATCTGAAGGTGTCGGCCTACCCGGACTCAGCCAACGAGAACGTGATGCTGGTCGACGTCTCCTACCGGGTGATCCGCACCAACGCCATTCGCAACCTCGTCTACCCGTTCTACCTGCGCAGAGAGCAAGATCTATGATCCCGACGCCGAACCTGGACGACCGGAAGTTCGAGGACATCGTCGACGAGGCGATCCGGCTGATCCCGCAGTACTGCCCGGAGTGGACCAACTTCAACGCCAGCGATCCGGGCATCACGCTCATCGAGCTGTTCGCCTGGATGATGGAGATGGCGCTCTACCGGCTCAACCGGGTCCCGGACAAGAACTACCTCGCCTTCCTGGATCTGATGGGGGTGACGCTCCAGCCGCCCCAGCCGGCGCGGGCCTTGCTGACCTTCACGCTCAGCGACAAGACCGACTCGTTGACCATCCCGCGAGGGTCCGCGTTCTCCACGAAGGCTGGGGCGGGGAGCCGCGCGATCGCCTTCGAGACCGAGGAGGACGTGACCGTGGTCAACACGGTCATGCAGCGCGTGGTCGTCCAGGAGCACGACCCGGAGTCGGGCAAGACCCTGATCACCAACGTCACCGAAGAGGCTCGCGGCGGGCGCGGCGGCTTCAACCCGTTCGTGGGCACCCGCGCCATCGATCGTTACATCTACCTGGGGGACCCGCGCTTCGAGAACTTCAACGAGGCCGCGGTGCTCACGGTGCAGTTCCACTGCCCTCACCGGAGCGACCGGGAGCTGACGCGCCTGCTGGAGTGGGAGTACTGGAACGGCGAGCGGTGGCGGGAGCTCTACCTGCACCCGAAGGACGTCGACCCGAACATGGTCGCGTTCATGGGGCCGCCCACCATGGCCAAGACCATGGTCAACGATACGGAGGAGTACTGGATTCGCGGGCGCCTCATCGAGGTGCCCCGCTCCGCCGAGGAGACCATGATCGAGACGGTCTTCGGCCGCCTCGAGATCAGCGGCGAGGGGGTGCCGCCGGACCGCGCCATCGCCAACGTGGACGGCGACCTGTTCCTGCCGCGAGACATGGACCGCAACTTCCTGCCGTTCGACCGAGAGCCGCGAGTCGACGCCATGTTCTATGTGGCGTGCGAGAGCATCCTGTCGCAGGACGGCGCGACCATCGAGATCGAGGTGCAGCTCAGCGATCCGAGCGTCGCCGAGGCCCCGGTGGCTTCACAGGACCTGAAGCTGCGGTGGGAGTTCTGGAACGGCAAGAAGTGGACCCTCCTCGGGCGGACGACTCCCTTCGGGGTACCGGCAGACGAGCCAGGCTGGTATGGCTTCCAGGACGGGACCAACGCCTTCACCAAGTCCGGTGTGCTCACGTTCCAGCGCCCCAAGAACCTGGAGGCGACACGGGTCAACGACGAGACCGGGCTGTGGCTGCGGGTGCGCGTGGAGCAGGGCGACTACGGCGTGCCGGGCGCCTACGAGAACGTCGAGGATCGGTGGGTGTGGCGCGACGAGCGGCCGCTGCGGCCCCCGACCTTCAAGGCCATCGCGTTCCGCTTCTCGGAGGAGCCCCGCCCCTTCAAGCACTGCATGTCCTTCAACGACTTCGTGTACACGGACCACACGGCCACGGCGGCGAGCGGGGGGCGCGCCTTCCAGGCCTTCCAGCCGGTGGCCGAGGAGAGCCCGACCATCTTCCTCGGCTTCAACGAGCCATTCCCGAACGCGACGTGCCAGATCTACTTCCACACGGTGGACGAGTCGTCGGGCGGCAACCTCCCTGGCCGGTCCGGCGCCTGGCAGCGGCGGCAGCCTCGGGCGATCGCGGAGCTGGAGGGGGAGACGGCCGAGCAGCGCGTCGTCTGGGAGTACTGGTCGGGCAAGGCGTGGAGCCCTCTCTTGCCGCACGACTGGACGAACAACTTCACGCAGTCGGGCTTCGTGCAGTTCGTGGGCCCCAAGGACCTGCGCACCAGCAAGCGCTTCGGCGAGAACCTCTACTGGCTGCGGGCGCGGCTGGAGATGGGCGGCTACGACGTGCCGCCGCGCGTGGAGCGGATTCTGCTCAACTGCGGCTACTCGCTGAACATCTCGACGTTCCGTGACAGCCTCCTCGGCTCGAGTCAGGGGACGCCCAACCAGAAGTTCACCTTCCCGCGGACGCCGGTGCTCGACGGGCAGCGGGTGGTCATCCGGGAGCGCGAGCGCCCCTCGCGGGACGAGATCGACATCATCGTAGCGGAGGAGGGGGAGGACGCGTTCCGACAGGATCCTGAGTTCACGACCGAGTACCTGATCACGTGGCATCAGGTGGACAACCTCTACGACAGCGGCCCCCGCAGCAGGCACTACGTCAAGGACACGGTGACCAGCGAGATCCGGTTCGGCGACGGCACCCGCGGCATGGTCCCACCCAAGGGCGAGAAGAACATCATCGCGAGCGCGTGGCAGGTGGGCGGCGGCGTGGAGGGGAACGTTGCCGCCGACACGATCACCGTCATGAAGCAGAGCTTCTCCTATCTCGACGCGGTGACCAACCCGTTCCCAGCGAGCGGCGGCTGCGACCTGGAGTCGGTCGAGGACGCCAAGCTGCGTGGTCCCCACATGCTCAAGTCCAGGAACCGCGCCGTGACGGCGGAGGACTTCGAGTGGCTGAGCCGGGAGGCGTCGAACAGCGTAGCGCGCGTGAAGGCGCTCCCCTCCACCGACCGGGAGGGGCAGGTGACCGTCATCGTCGTTCCGAAGCTGCCGCGCCTCCAGGATGGCACGGCCAACCTGCTGGAGAAGCCCATCCCGTCGACGGAGCTGTTGCGCCGGGTGCGCACCTACCTCAATGAGCGGAAGCTCCTGACCACCATCGTCAACGTGGTGAAGCCGCGCTACGTGGAGATGTCCGTGGAGGTGCGCATCGTGCGGCGGTCCTCCGGGTCCAGCGACCGCATCAAGCGCGACATCCAGGCCAACCTGTGGCGCTTCCTGAACCCGCTGGCCGGTGGACGCGACGGCAAGGGCTGGCCCTTCGGGCGCGCCGTGTTCAAGGTGGACCTCTACCACGTCATCGAGAACGTCGACGGCGTCGACTTCGTGGATCTGGTCCGGATCATCGACTCCGAGAGGCGCACCGAGGTGGAGCAGCTCCGGCTCGCTCCCGATGAGCTCCCTCACCTCGTGGGCGTCGAGGTCGTCGAGAAGGCCCACGAGAGGATCGTGTAGCCCGTGGCGACCAAGACACCCACCCCGTCGCGGCTCCCCAGCCGCAAGCGCGTCCTGCCCGACCTGGTCGGATTGCACGTGGACGACGCGCAGATCGTTCTGCGGAGCGCCGGGTTTCCGCCGGGACAGGTGCACTTCACCGAGAGCTACGGAGCGGAGGACTCGGTGGTGTCCCAGGATCCGCCGCGGGGCCACATGGTGGACTCCAGCGCCGTGGTCAAGCTCCACGTGATCAAGCAGAGCCTGGTGCGGCACCTGCCGAGCGTGTACCAGATGAGCGGGACGGGCGTCGACAGCGACTTCCTGCGCCGCTACCTGTGGATCTTCCACCACCTGCACGACTCGCTGCAGGGGAACATCGACTCCATGGATCGGCTCTTCCGGCCCCTGGAGACCCGTGAGGACTTCCTGCCGTGGCTCGCGTCCTGGCTGGCGCTGACGCTGGACCCGGACTGGCCGGTGGACCGCAAGCGGCGGCTGATCCGGCGGGCGGCAGAGCTCTACAACATCCGCGGCACCGCGCGGGCGCTGCGCATCTTCCTCGAGATCTTCACGGGCCTCGCCCCTGAGGTGGAAGAGAACCGCTGGCCCCACAGGGGCTTCCAGGTGGGGGTGTCCTCCGTCGTGGGGGTCGACGCGGTGATCCTGCCGCCCATGAACCGGTCGCACTGCTTCATCGTGCGGCTGCCCTTCGCGGCGGATGAGATCACGGAGGACGCCCTGATGAAGATCCATCAGATCATCCAGAACGAGAAGCCCGCCCACACCATCTACTGGCTCGATTTCGCCGAGAAGCGGCGCGAGTCGGGGGTCCTGGGCATCATGCAGATCGGCGTGGGTTCGGCCATCGGGAGCGGCCTCGTCATGGACGAGGCGCCCGAGGAGCCCGCGGAGCCATAGACCCGGGGTATCCCCTCCAGGAGGAGACGCATGGCCGACAACGGCGGCGCGGTGTTCAAGAGGATCAACTTCTTCCGTGGCTTCATGACCACGGAGCACGACTGGAACGACGCGGAGCGCTACCACGTCGACAAGCACCGGCTGCACAACCGCATGTTCCATGGCCCGGGCGTGGTGCTGACCGCGACGGGCGGGCTGCGCGTGTCGGCGCGTGGGCGCAACGAGCTGGCGGTGGAGATCCAGCCCGGCTATGCCATCGACGGCACCGGCAGCGACATCTGGCGCCCGGAGCCGGAGATCAAGGTCCTGAACCCCACGGACTTCAAGCTCCCGCAGACCGTGTACCTGGTGCTCCGCTACCTGGAGGAGCCCACGGACTACGTGGCCTACAAGGAGAACCCGGAGTTCAAGGGCCACAAGCGGATCAGCGAGAAGTCCCGCATCGAGTGGACGGCCGTGGAGCCCGATCTCAACCGCGAGATCGAGCTTGCCCGCGTGGCATTGACGTCGGACGTCAAGAAGCTCTCGGACGCCAAGAACCCGCACGATCCGCGCGAGAACGAGCTGGATCTGCGCTTCGTGCCCATCGCCGGAGTCGTGGGGACCTTCCTCGATCCGTACACCATCTTCCGGATCCAGCAGCTCGCGAAGCTCGCCGTGACCACCTACTCGTACCTGTACCACGACCTGGACATCCGCCGGGCGGGCGACGTGCTCTACGCCTACCTGACCGTCGAGATGCTGCTGATGTGCAACCAGATCGACCTGCGGAACCTGCCGCGGATGAACCTGCGGCTCATCGACCTGGAAGAGGAGATGATCCGCGAGCTGGAGACGCAGCACCCGCAGCACGCCTCCACCCGGGAGTTCGCCAACTACGGCAACCAGATCCGCTACCTCCGGAACATCTACCAGGAGGACAAGACGGGCATGGATCTGGTGAACCACATCATCGGGTTCCAGACCAAGGCGTGCGAGGCCCTGCAGGGCCTGTTCGAGCACAAGCTGCGCGCCAAGGAGGCCCCCCGGCTGGAGGCGGCCCAGGCGGAGGTCGCCTGGGACAAGATCAAGATCCGCAGCGCGCCCTTCGAGAAGGAGCTGAAGCTCGACGGGTCCACCTTCCTCATGTGCGACGAGATCGACGTGCTCAACGCGCAGAGCGAGGGCGCCCACGCCTTCGAGATCAGGGACTTCACCGACCAATACCGCTCGCGCCAGCAGTTCAAGTACCCGGACACCGAGGAGGGCACCGCGGTCAAGGACGAGGGCGTGGCCTTCGAGGGCGGCACCTGCCAGTTCACCATCAAGAACGTGAAGCTCGGGCGGCAGCTCATCCTCGTGTTCCGCATCGACTACACGCACGGCGACTGGCAGGCCGACGCGCTGGTCAACGGCAAGAAGGCGGAGCCGTGGGCCGTGACGGGTAAGGATCGCAAGTACCGGTGGCGCAACTGGCCGTACATCATCCCCGGTGACATGATCGAGGAGGACCAGGTCCAGATCCGCTTCACGTACCGGAGCGCGGCGCGTGACATCAACATGTTCCACGTGTGGGCGTACCAGCCTGCGTAGCACGGCTTGCCCCGGGGGCGAGTGTCCTTGACCGCGGGGGGGGCCTGTGCGACGATCTTGACGTCACTCGCCTGATCGCTGATACCTCGACGCTGGGCAGCTCGCACATGCAGGTGATCATCGACTTCTTCAAGGGACTTGTCCGGTCGCGCACATCCAGCGCACAGGCGAGGGTCAAAGGGAAGATCTATTCGGCCCAGGCCCAGGCGAAGAGCAAGGCGGCCTCCAAGTTCAACGCCGCGGTGGACAAGCCGGGGCAGGCGCTGCAGGCCAAGATCAAGGGCCAGAAGGGCGGCGGACAGAAGGCCGGCGAGAAGGCGGGACAGGCGGCTCAGGGGGAGAAGAAGGGCGGGGCTGCTCAGGACACCAAGCAGGGCGGTGAGAAGGGCATGGGGTTCTTCGGAAAGAAGAAGAGTAGCCAGAAGCAGGCCCCGCAGCAGCAGCGCGCACAGCAGGCGGCGGTGGAGCAGTTCTCCGAGAGCGACAAGACCCAGATGGTCAACGTCTCGGAGATCATGGATGACCGGGCACAGGACTGCGTGGGCTGGATCGTTGCGCTGGGCGGCGCGCACCGTGGCCACGACTTCCGCCTGGTCACGGGGCGCAACGTCATCGGCACGGCGGCGGACTGCGACATCGTGCTGACCGACGCCTACCTGTCGTCGAAGCACGCGGCCATCCGGCACGAGAACGGGCGGTTCACGCTCATCGACCTGGACTCGACCAACGGCACCTATCTGAATGATCGTCGCATCTCCAAGGAGGAGCTGATCGACAACGACAAGATCCGGCTCGGCAGGACGGAGCTGAAGTTCAAGTCGCTGTATTGACCCTCCACCGCCCACACCCACCCGAGAGGCCATGATCAGAGCACGCACCCTCCTGATGCTCGTCGGAGCGACCCTGGTCGCGCTTGCCGTGCCCGCGGCTGCAAAGTCCTTCCGCATCGACGACATCGACGCGACGCGGTTCGTGGAGCGCAATGAGATCCGCTTCTTCGTCGACCTGCTCGACGACGATGGCCGGGTGGTGCCCGACCTGGCGCCCGATGCGCTGACCATCCTGATCGACGACAAGGCCATCACGGGGTCGATCAAGGTCGAGCCCTACTTCGAGACGCCCGAGTCCGTGGCGGTCGCGGTAATCATCGGCGCGAACTTCGATTACCGCATCAACGCTGACACCCTCCAGGCGCCCCCCCTGAAGGTCGGGATCGCCGGCGCGCAGAAGCTCGCGCAGCGCTTGCGCCCCACCGACCGCGTGGCCCTGTGGGTCTACGACGAGAAGGACTTCCAGCGGAAGCTCTCCTTCCAGGAGGGCGGCCCCAAGACCGGCGACGACATCGAGCGTATCGAGCTCAAGACCTACGACGACGAGGGGCTGGAGCCAGACCCGAACAAGTCGGTGGATCTGAACCTCTACGAGCGGCTCCTGCGTGAGCTCGGGGCGGGCATCCGGGACGAGTTCGGGCGCCTGGACACCACGCGGCGGAAGGTCATCGTCATCATGTCCGACGGGCTCGACTCCAAGCTGGAGAAGGACCCGCAGCGGATCAGCAAGCTCGTGGACGACATCGCCAAGACGGCGTCCGAGTCGGGGATCCGTGTCTACAGCCTCGGGTATGCGACCATCGCCACGAAGGGCCTGCCCGCGCTGCGCGACCTCTCCAACAAGACCAACGGCTTCTCGCTGCTGCTCTCGGACGAGTCCAGCCGGTCGGACATCGAGCGGACGTGGGAGGAGCTCGCCGAGCAGATCAAGCGCCAGTACGTGGTCACCCTCAAGCCGGAGGACCTGGACGGTGGGCGGCGCGTCAAGTTCCAGATGAAGGCGAAGGTCGCGGGCGCGGAGCTGACCACCGTGGCCGACCGCGACGTGCACCTGGCTGAGAAGCCCTTCGCGTGGAAGACGCTGCTCATGTGGATCGGGATTGGGCTCGGCGGCCTCATCCTGCTGATCCTCATCTACAAGCTGATCGCCGGTTACCTGCGCCGCCGCGCGGAGCGGCCCCCCCCCGAGCCCGAGGTCGTCGTCATCGAGTCGGGTCCGCAGGGGCCGAGCCGTGGCCGGCTGCAGGTCACGAAGGGGCCCTGCGCGGGCATGGAGTACTACCTGACCGAGGCCGTCACGACCATCGGGTCCATGGAGGGCAACTCCATCGTCATCGACGACTCGTCTGTGTCGAGGCGCCACGCGGGCATCAAGATCGAGGATCTGCGCTACGAGCTCGCGGACCTCGGCTCGACCAACGGGGTGCTGGTCAACGGTCGCAAGATCACCAAGCAGTTCCTGAAGGACGGCGACGAGATCCGCATTGGAAACTCGGAGATGGTCTTCTTGCTGAAGTAGTCGGGGGCACCCGGCAAGGGAGTGCGTCGTGAGCTACCAGGCCGTGCTGGCGAGGGCCATCGAGATCTTGACCAAGCCCACACCCGTGACCTGGGACCGGCTCTACACGGCCCCCGAGGACAAGCAGCAGGCGATCATCGAGCTGGCCCTCGCGTTGAGCGTGGCCATGGCGCTCATCGTCATCGCGGGCCTCACCTATGGGCTCCTCGGGTACTTCCTGGTGTTCGCAGTGCTGCAGATCGGCGCCGTCATCGGCGCCGTCTTCGCCATGGCCCGGGTGGTCGACCTGCTCGTGCCGTACTTCGGGGCGCGGGCGGCTGGGGACAACGGGGTACGCCTCTTCGCCTGGGCGAGCTTCCCCATCGCGGCGGTCGCTGCGCTGAGCGCGCTGCTCATGATCCTGCGGCTGACCTTCGGCGAGTACCTGATGTTCGCCGGCGTCGGCTACGGTGCATGGCTCGTGTACGTGGCCGCGCCCACGTTCTACGGCGTCCCCGAGGAGAAGCGCTGGCCCTTCGTGGGGGCCGTGTACTTCATTTGGCTCGCCATCCTGTATACGGTCACGGCCATCGCATCCCGGCTCGCTTGGTAGGGTCGCGCTGGGGCGCATTCCGGTTTCAGGTTGACCGGTTCCAGCGGCGCCGGGTATAACGGTTCGCCGACGGACACCCGCATAGACAGACGGCACGAGCTTCGTCGCCAGCCCGAGGAAGGAGAAGACCATGCGTAGCATCATGACGGCGGCCACCATCGCCGTCCTCGCGACCCTCACCGCGTGCGGCGCGTCGCGCCAGTCGGGGCTCTGCGCCGACGACCTCTACTCGAAGGGGACGCTCCAAGGGGACGCCGGCGCGGCGGAGAAGGAGGGCGAGGCCCACTGGGCGAAGCGCAGCGACCCGGCGGAGCTGCGGAAGGCCATCGAGGCCTGGGACCGCGCCGTCCAGATCGACCCGTCCAACACGGACCTGATGGTGCGCCTGTCGCGGGCCTGGTACTTCCTCGGGGACGGGCACCTGCGGTTCGACGAGGAGAAGAAGGCCGACATGCTCGCCGCCTTCGAGAAGGGCACCTACTGGGCCGAGGTGGCCCTGCGTGGCAAGAACGCCGAGTTCAGGAAGCGGGTGTGTGCCAGCGAGCCCTTCGACAAGGCACTCAAGGTCGTCGACAAGAAGAGCGTGCCGGCTCTCTACTGGTACGCGACCAACCTGGGCAAGTGGGGCCTCGCCAGCTCGCTGATCAACGTGCTCGAGAACAAGGACAAGGTCGCCGCGATGATCGGCGCCGCCCGCAAGCTCGACCCCACGTACTTCTATGGCGCGCCGGACCGCTACTTTGGCGCCTACTACACCAAGATCCCCTTCCCCAACGGCGATCCGAAGCGCTCGAAGAAGCACTTCCAGCGGGCGCTGAAGATCGAGCCCAACTACTTCGCCACCCGCGTGCTCATGGCCGAGATGCTGGCCCCGAAGCTCAAGGATCGGGCGATGTTCGAGGAGCAGCTCCAGTTCGTGATCAACGCGAAGCCCGACGTGATCCCGGAGCTCCAGGCAGAGCAGGAGATCGAGCAGCGCAAGGCCAAGGAGCTGTACGAGGACATCGACGTCCTGTTCGAGGAGTAGGCGGGGCGAGGAGGCATGACCATGTCAGGCAGGAAGCTGTGGGCCGTGCTGGCCCTGGTGTTGGGAGCCTTGGTGTTGGGGACGCCGCCCGCGGATGCGCAGGAGTTCACGCTCCGCATCGGGACGGTCGCCCCGGACGGGACGCCCTGGTCGGAGCTGCTCAAGCGCATCAAGAAGCGGGTTGAGAAGGAGTCCGGCGGGCGCATCAAGGTGAAGATCTACCTGGGCGGGCAGCTCGGCAGCGAGGAGTCGCTGGTCCGCCGCGTCCAACAGGGCACCTTGGAGATGGTCGGCGTGTCCACCGGCGCCATGGCCGTCGCGGTGGAGGAGCTGCACCTCCTCGAGCTGCCGTTCCTGTTCGACAACTACCGGCAGATCGACCACGTGCTCGACAATGTGCTGTACGAGCCCATGAAGGAGATCCTGGCCAAGAAGGGCTTCGTGCTCTACGAGTGGGCGGAGAACGGGTGGCGCCACTGGGCCACCAAGGACCGGTTCCTCAAGTCGCCCGGAGACTTCAGGGGCCTCAAGCTCCGCTCCCAGCCGAGCTTCGTCCATGTCGAGATGTACAACGCCCTCGGTGCGTCGCCCAGCCCCATCGCGGTGCCCGAGGTGCCGAGCGCGCTCCAGAACGGCGTGGTGCAGGGCTACGACAACTCGCTGCTGTTCGCGTACGCGGCCCAGTGGTACCAGGGCATCCGCAAGCTGACCCTCAGCGAGCACATCTACCAGCCGGCCGTCGTGGTCTACAACAAGGCGTGGTTCGACAAGCTGCCGGCAGACCTGCAGGCCATGCTGACGTCGAACATCGCGGAGGACACGAAGACCGGCCGCGACTGGGTGCGCAAGCTCAACAAGCCCCTCGTCGAGAACTACAAGAAGGCGGGCGTCGAGTTCTACCAGCTCACGGCGGCTGAGAAGGAAGAACTCAAGAAGGCGACCCGCGGGGTGTGGGACATCTTCCGCAAGAGGGTCCCCCAGGCGAGCGGTCTGCTGGACAAGGTCCTCGAGGCGAAGAAGCAGAAGTAGGGGCCGCCCGACGCTGTTTGGGGGGCGGCGCGCGGAGACCCCTGCCATGACCCCTGCCATGGAGGAGCACCGGTGGCGGCCCCCCTAGACCTAGACAAGTCGCCGGTGCTCGCCCCCGGCGAGCCCCGGACCTTCCTGCAGGCCCTCGACGCAGGGGTCTACATCGTGGAGCGCGGCGTCGTGACGTTTGCGCTGCTCGCGATGGCGCTTACGTACTTCTACGACATCCTCCATGTGGAGATGACCGCACAGGACAACGCCTTCGTGCGGGTCGTCTACCGCCTGGCGGGCTACTCGGCCTATCAGCAGCCCCCGGAGTCGCTGCGCGAGGCCGCCCGCGGCTGGATTGGCCCCCTGATCGTGGGCCTTGGAGCCCTCGGGCTCGCCTGGTTCGCGGTCTACACGGCGGACCGGGAGCGGCGGCGATTCGGGCACGCTGCCCGGCTCGGCATCGCCGTCGGCATCACCGCCGTGCTCTACGGCTTCGGTCGGCTGATCGAGGTGGCCCCCTCGCGGTGGGTCTGCATCGGCACCTTCCTTGTCGCCGTTGGCTGGTTCGCGCACCTCTACAGCCAACGGGGCCAGCTCGCGGCCTTCCTGATCGCCTGGGTGCCGGCGAGCGCCTACATCCTCACCATCCTGTGGAACCTGCGGCCTGGGTACTCCTGGTCGCAGGATCTCGCGAAGATCCTGATCATGTGGGTGGGCTTCGTGGGCGCCAGCATGGCGACCCATGACGGGAAGCACATCCGCATCGACTTCGTGCGCAAAGCCATCCCGCAGCGGTTCGCCTCGGCGTACAACGCCGTGAGCCACCTGGTCACCATGACGTTCTGCGCGATCCTGCTCGTGCTGGCGGTGTGGTACTTGCTCGACCGCCTGCGCATGGGGGCGACGCTCGCCTCCATCGACCTGAAGGTGTGGCTGCTGGTGCTGCCCATCCCGCTGGCCCTGACCGTCATGGTGGTGCGGTTCGGGGCGCGCTTCGTGATGGCGCTGAGAGGGGAGGATGCGACCGCCGGGGAGGGGAGCCACTGATGATCTGGATCCTCCTCGCGCTGGTCTTCCTCGTCTTCACGGGCGCGCCGCTCTTCGTCGTCATCGGCGGGGTGACCATCGCGTGCTTCGCGGTATTCCCGCAGACGGGCTTCGAGGACTACCTGACCAGCTTCTCGTCGTTCACCAAGAACTTCAATATGTTGGAGAAGATGGTGGCATTGGCCGACGAGCCGACCCTCGTCGCCATCCCCTTCTTCATGATCGCTGGCGCCATCATGAGTCGGGGGGCCATCGCGCAGCGCCTCGTGGCCATCGCCAACGCCACGTTCGGGTGGCTGCCGGGGGGCCTGGCCGTCTCTGCCGTCGTAGCCTGCATGTTCTTCGCGGCGATCAGCGGTTCGTCCCCCGTGACCGTGATCACCATCGGTGGCGTCATGCTGCCAGCGCTCCTGGCGGCGGGATACAAAGAGAGCTTCGGTCTCGGTCTCGTCACGTCGGCTGGGTCCCTCGGGATCATCATCCCGCCGTCCATCCCGATGATCATCTACGCGATCTTCGCGACCGCGGAGGGGGTGCGGGTCAGCATCGAGGACCTGTTCATCGCGGGCATCGGGCCCGGCCTGGTCATCGGCGCGTGCCTCGCGGGCTACTGCGTCTTCACCGGGCGCAACGTGAAGCGCCAGCCCTTCTCGTGGGCAGAGCTCGGGGCGGCCTTCCGGGACGGCCTCTGGTCCCTGACGCTGCCGGTCTTCATCCTTGGCGGCATCTACATCGGGGTGTTCAGCGCGACCCAGGCGGCGGCCATCAGCGTGATGCTGGCGCTGGCCATCGAGCTCGTCATCCACAAGCAGCTCAAGGTGGCCGACCTCCCGGACCTGCTCTCGGAGGCCGCGGTGCTCATGGGGAGCATCCTGATCATCATCACCCTGGCGTTCGGGTTCAACGAGTTCCTGACCATCCAGGAGATCCCCGAGAAGCTGAAGGCCCAGCTCGAGAGCATGGCGCTCTCGCCGCTCCAGTTCGTTCTGATCCTCAACGGGTTCCTGTTCTTGGTGGGGATGCTGATGGACATCATCAGCGCCATCATCCTCTTCGTGCCGCTGATCGCGCCTGCCGCCGCTGCCCTCGGGTTCGATCCGCTGCACCTCGCGCTGATCTTCATCGTGAA
Source organism: Myxococcales bacterium (assembly GCA_045863395.1). Classification (GTDB taxonomy): domain Bacteria; phylum Myxococcota_A; class UBA9042; order JABWCM01; family BTVJ01; genus BTVJ01. The sequence goes on along the minus strand of BTVJ01000018.1, from coordinate 45,702 downwards.
CCTGGAGATCGGCTACCTCACGCCGCCGGTGGGGCTCAACCTGTTCGTGGCCGCCGGCTACTTCGGCAAGAGCTTCGGGCAGGTCATTCGCGCCGTCGCGCCGTTCGTGCTGCTGCTCATCGGGAGCCTCGCGGTGATCACGTTCGTCCCCCGCGTGACCCTCCAAGCGGTGGCCCTCAAGACGGGGCGCGAGTTTCACATGGACTTCCCCGACGGGTCGCGAAGCCATGAGTCTGGGCCGATGGGCGAGGAGGAGTCGGTCAAGGACATGATGCAGGGCATCGACCTGAGTGAGCCGCCGGAGGGCGGCCAGGACGTGCAGCCCACCTACGACGACTACGAGTACGGCGTCGACGGGCCTGGCGGTGGGGGTGACGAGCCGCCCATGTTGCCGACGTTCGGCGAGGGGGACTCGGAGCCGGACGACGACGACGGGCCGCCTCCGCTGGCGCCGCCGGTGCCCATCGACGATGGGCCGCCTCCGCTGGCGCCGCCGGTGCCCATCGACGACGAGTCGCCTCTGCCCGACGATGAGCCGCCTCCGCTGGCGCCCCCTGTCCCCGTCAATCCCTGATCAGGGTCCGCAGACGGGTGTGTAGGCGCAGGTCTTCGTGACCGGGTCGCAGGCGTCCTGGGTGCAAGGGTCGCCGTCCACGCAGTCACCGAGCAGCTCGCACGCCTTGCAGCCCGTGATGCCCGTCCGGGTGCAGGTGCCCGTGAGGCCGTCGCACGCGTCCATGGTGCAGTCGTCCCCGTCATCGCAGGCGTCGGTGTGGGTGCAGGCGCCCTGCACGCAGGTGTCCGAGGTGCACGGATCGCCGTCCTGGCAGTCTCCGGCCAGCTCGCAGCCCGCGCACCCCGTCTTCGGGTCGTTGTGGCAGGTGCCCGTGACCGGGTTGCAGTGGTCCGACGTGCAGGGGTCTCCGTCGCCGCACTCCGTCAGGTGGTTGACGCAGTCGCCAGCGCAGAGCTCCTCGGTGCAGGGGTTGCCATCGTCGCACGCCTGGGGGGAGCACGGCTGGCACCCCTCGATGCCCAGGTGGGTGCAGGTGCCCGTGATCGGGTCGCAGGCGTCGGCCGTGCACAGCTCTCCGTCGCCGCAGCTCCGGGGGGCGTGGACGCAGGCGCCTGCCTCGCAGCCGTCCGCCGTGCACGGGTCGTCATCGGCGCAGTCGAGGGGGCCTGCGCACCCGGCGCACCCGGCCACCGGAGCGTGGGCGCACTGGCCGCCCGCGCAGGTGTCCATCGTGCAGGGGTCGCCGTCTCCGCAGGGCTTGGGCGTGACGACGCACTGAAGCAGGATGCACGCGGCCACGGTGCAGGGATCCGTCGCGCAGTCCGCGGTCGTCTGGCAGGTCAGGCAGACGGGGAGGGGGGAGCTGGCGCACGTCCCGTCCGGCAGGCAGGCATCAGCGGTGCAGGGGTCGGCGTCGTCGCAGTCGGCGGCGGTCCGGCAGCCGACGCACGGCGAGAACGGGGTGCTCGTGCAGCCGGATGCCGGGTCGCAGGTGTCCGCCGTACAGGGGTCGCCGTCTCCGCACGACGCGCCGAAGGACGCGCAGGTGCCCTTGTCCGGGTCACAGGCGTCCACCGTGCAGGCGTCGCTGTCGTCGCACAGGACGGGGGTCGAGGTGCAGCCCGCGGCCCGGGTGCAGGCGTCGATGGTGCAGGGGTCGCCGTCCTGGCAGGACACTGGGACCTGCTGGCAGCCACCCCCGGCACAGGAGCCCACCGTGCATGGATCTCCGTCGTCGCAGCCCGTGGCGACGGTCACGCACCCACTGGTCGGGTCGCAGGCCACGACCGCGCAGCCGCCTGCCTCGCACTCCAGGGGGGCATGGAGGCAGCCTTTGTCCGGCGTGCAGGAGTCCGCGGTGCAGGCGTCGCCGTCATCACAGGGCTTGGTGTCGAACGCGCACCCGGCCAGTGGGTCGCACGCGTCCGCGGTGCAGGCGTCGCCGTCGTCGCAGAGGATCGACGGGTGGACGCAGCCCGCTCCGGGCATGCAGGCGTCCGTGGTGCACGCGTCGCCGTCGTCGCAGTCCGTGACAGCGTGCGTGCAGCCGCCGTCACAGCCGTCCGTGGTGCAGGCGTCGCCGTCGTCGCAGGCCTCCGCTGCGTGGGTGCACCCGACGGCGGGCGCGCAGGAGTCGTCCGTGCAGGCATCCCCGTCGTCACACCACACGGGTCCGTAGGCGCAGACGCCCGCGGCGCAGAGGTCCTCCGTGCAGGCGTCGCCGTCGTCGCACCCGAGGCCGCAGGCGACGCAGCCCGGGACCGCGGTCGTGATGCACCCGCCCACGCCGTCGCAGGAGCCCGCCGTGCACGGGTCGTCGTCGTCGCAGGAGTACGCGGTGTGCTCGCAGCCCGCCGTCGGGTCGCATGAGTCCAGCGTGCACGGGTCGCCGTCGGCGCAGACCAGGGTGAGGCAAGGATCGACAACGGAGTCTGGGGAGTTCCCGTCCGCCGGCTCGACGTCCGCCGGCTCGACGTCCGATGGCGTGGCGTCCGGCACGTCCGCGGGGCCGGCGTCCAAGACGTCCAACGGCGCGGAGTCTGGCACGTCTTCGGCGTCCGGCTCCCGTTCGGCGTCCACCGCCGCGCCGTCGGAGAGGGCGTCGGCGGGCGCTCCGTCTTCGAGAGCACCGTCAAGAGCGGCCGCGTCCGTGGGCGCCGGACCGGCATCCGCACCGTCCGTGCCCATCCAGGCGTCGTTCCCGGCGTCGGGCCCCGCGGCGCTCGCGTCCCTGGCGTCGCCCCCCTCCGCGTCCGCCGCGCCGGAGACCTCGCCCGCGTCTGCCCCCGCGTCCGAGGGCAGCGGGACGGCGGTCTCCGCACCAGCGCAGGCCGCGAGGAGGCATGTCAGCGCCACGCAGAGGCACCTCATCGCTCCAGCGCGCGGATGCGCGCCTCCTGCGCCTCGATGCGCTCCATGAGCGCCTCCAGCGAAGCTCCGCCGCCCGCCGGCTGGAGGGCCACGAGCATCAGGACCTGCCCGACCTCACCGTCGAAGGGCTGGAGCGCGGTGCCGATGACGCCGCCTCTCCAGGCCTCTGCCGCGCGCATGGCGTGCCCCGCCGTCGACGAGGTCGTCAAGAGGTCGCCGCGGCGGATGGGGCCGCCCTCGCCCGTGACCTTGACCGGGACGCGCCCGCCGAGGGCAACGGCGACTCCCCCCACCTCGCGGCCCAGCAAGAGGCCCGGGGCGCCCGACACCACCCCCATGACCGAGCTCTCATAGGGTCGCCGACTCAGGCGCACTGAGGCGTCCCGGAGCTCGTCGACCGCGACCACGTCCCCCGGGAGAACGACCCCGTCCCCCACGAGGAAGCGCTCCGCGACGTCGCACAGTGCCCCGCCGGGGCACGCGCCGCCCACGTAGTACGCGGCGGCGTTCACCGGCGTGATCACGTTGAGCACGTCGACGGTGGTCGACTCCTGGACGCCACCGCCCACGGAGATCACCGTCGCAATCTCGGCGGGCGACAGGGCCCGATCATAGACCACCAGCTCGTCGACGAGGCCTGCATAGGCCTGGCTTGCATCCAGACAGCCGTTGGCGCAGTCCTGCTCCTGGCCGATCCAGAGGTCCGACGTCCAGGAGAACGAGCCCGAGATGGATGTGGTGCCCCACGTGGCGCCGTTGGTGTAGAAGTGCGCCGTCGAGCCGTCGCTCGTGACCGCGACGTGGGTCCACGTGTTGAGGGGCAGCGCCGACAGCGCCGGGCAGCTCGTCTTTGCGCACACGTCACCAGCGACGCCGATGAGCAGCCCATTGTCGTTGGATCCGTCCGTCCGGGACAGGACGTACTTGCCGTTGGCCGTGGGCCTCAGCCAGAACGCTACGGTGAACGTGGACCCAGGCAGCGCCCCGGTGGCCACGCGGACTGCGCTCGTCGTGTTTCCGCCGGGGAAGGAGGCGGCCTGACCCTTGTAGCCGGATGTGTAGGACAGTGAGGTGCCTACCACAGAGGTGCCCTTGCCCGAGACGTCGGTCGCAGAGCCCTCGAAGGGGACATGGGCGACGATGCCGCTCGTCGGTAGTGGCGTCGTCTGGGTCAGCGGGACCGGCTTGGCCCCCACCACGTCGCCCCCGATGCGGACGGCCGTCGGGATGTCGAGGGCCTGGATGTCGCTGGACGTGGACCCGGACCCCACGGCGGCGGTCACGTCACGCACCGTCTGAACCTCCGCCGGCGACAGCGCTCGGGCGTAGACCACCACCTCGTCCATGAGGCCGGAGTAGGCCTGGCCCGCGTCGAGGCAGCCGTTGGCGCAGTCCTGCTCCTGGCCGAGCCACAGGTCGGAGGTGAAGGCGAAGCTGGACACGGACACGGTGTAGGTGGCGACCTCGGACCCGTTGAAGTAGATGCGCGCGATGCTCCCGTTGTAGGTCACGGCGTAGTGGGTCCACTGATTGAGAGGGGGCGAAGGGATCGAGACTCCCGACTGCTGGATCAGGACCTCGCTCAGCCCAAGCGTGATGGCGTTGTCTCCGGCAGACCCGGAGCGGCTGACGACGTATCTGCCCGACGATGTGGGCCGGATCCACATGGCGATGCTGAAGGTGTTGCCCGTGAAGACGCTCGGAGCGAGGCGGATCCACTGCGTGGTCGTTCCGCCGGAGAGCTGCGCGCCGTTGTTGCGCTTCGCCGGCGTGAAGGTGACCTGGCTGCCGGTCACGTCCGTCGTGCCCGAGACGTCGACCAGGCTCCCGTCGAGGGGCAGGTAGGCGCGGACGCCCGCCGGGAGAGACGTCCCCCCCGTGGTCACGGTGACGGTCCTGTCGCCGATCAGCGAGCCGGCGATGGTGACGTCGCCCCCGGCGCCGACCTTGCCCGCCACCGTCAGGTCGCCTCCCGTGCTGAGCTTCATGGCCGGCGCGCAGTCCCCGCCGGACCAGGAGCCTGGGCGCCAGCGGAGCGAGGTCGTGTCGCAGCCTCCGGTGCTGGCGTTGTCCACGAACGTGTACCAGGAGGCTGAGCCGCCGGTGCTCAGGGACACGCCGGCCTCCTGGTCGGCGGCGGGGCGGTTGACGTCCAGCCAGGCGTGGGAGGCAATCGGCGAGACGCGCACCTGCGGTCCCGCCCATGCGCCCGGCGGCGACACCGTCACGGGCCCTGACAAGGAAGACGCGCCGGACACGGCCAGGGACGCAGTCGCGAGGCCTCCTGCCACGGTCAGGTCTCCGCCGGCCGTCAGGCGCATGGCGGGCGCGCAGTCTCCGCCGGACCAGCCGCCCGGGCGCCACCGGAGGGACGTCTGGTCACACCCACCCGAGGTGCCGTCATCGACGAACTGCTGCCAGAGGGTGGTGGTGGCCGTGCGGAAGGTGAGGCGGGCCTCGACGTCGGCCGCTGGCCGGTCGACGGTCAGGTGCGCGTGGCCGGACTCCGGCCCCACTCGGAGCTGCGGGCCCGAATAAGGGCCCGGTGTCGCCACGTGGAGGGCGCCTGTCATGGAATCACCCGTCGCGTTGACGTAGCGGTCGTCCACGGCGGCAGCCAGCGCGGCAGGGCCGACGCAGCCCGAGCAGGCGAGCCCCGTCGCCGGCCCACCGGGCGTGGCGCTGGCGGCGTAACCGAAGGAGACCTCGCCCGCCCCCACACACCCGGAGCAAGCCAGGTCGGCGGCGGCGCCTCCCTTGGTGGCGCTGCCGGCATACGGGAAGGAGACCGCGTCCGCGCCCACCGCCGCGGCCTTGATGTGGGAGGCGTCCACGGCGCCGGCCCCGATGGCGCTCCCCCCGACGCACCCGGAGCACTGGACCCCGCTCGCTAGGGTGGCTCGGTCCGCCAGGATGGCATAGGGCACGGCGAGCAGGGGCTGGCGCGGCAGGGGTGGCTGGCCCCCGACGGTCACCTCCAGCCACCGCTCGGCGCCGTCCACGGCCGCGAGTGGCAGTGGCCCCAGCGTGACGTCGAACACGCCTCCGTCGGCCTGGAGGGTGGCAGGCTGCTCATAGAGGGGCGCCCCACCGTTGGCCTGGTCGAAGATCCGAACCACGGAGGCGAAGCTGCCGCTCACCGGCGCGCCGGCCTCGGAGCGCAGCACCCCCTGGACAAGGACCGAGGTGGGGACGGCAGTTGCCGGTACCCCCGGCAGCATGAGGAGCACCCCGAGGGCCCCCACGAGTTGCGAGCGTGCCATGGAAACACCTCCCGAGCGGAGCGGCAGACCGCTCCGGTGCGTTCAGACCATGCGCTGGTCCGGCCAGCGTAGCACGCAAACGTTCCGGAGTTGAAGAGCGAGGTTGGGGGAGGGTCCGGCGACCCTGCCGGGGAGGGCCTACGGACCGCCGCAGCCGCCGAAGGTGGGGTCCCCGTCGGGCGCCTCGGTGAGCGCCGAGATCTGGAGGGCGTAGATCTGGCCCCCTGTCTTGCTGGTGTTCTTGATCTGCAGAACCACGTCGCCCTCGGCCACGCAGTCACCGAAGACGGTGGCCGTGTACGGTGTGAGCCCCTGGGCGTCGCTCTTCCCCTGGACGAGGGGGATCTCCACCTCAGCGTCGTGGGTCGTCGTCGCGCCCGCGTAGGCATACGTGATCGGCTGTCCGCCACGCTTGGCGAGGAGCGATAGCGTTGGCAGCGACCCACCACCAAAGCCCCCGACCCCGCCCGCGGCGATCTTCAGCATGATCGAGAAACCTGCCTTGCCCGTGGGCTGCGTGTACCGCCACTGGACGAACCCAGGCACCCACTTGAAGAACTGCGGGAGCCCGGTGGTGGACGTGCCGGGGATCTCCAGCGGGAGGGAGTCCCCGCCCGTCGCGAGGAACGCTTTGTACGGCATCACCCGGTTGCAGCCCAGCATGCCATGGTCACGGAGGATCTGCTCCACCTCGGCGTCACGGGGTGGATCGAGCTTGCCCGCCTCCTCGATGATCGCCTCGGACGCGCCATCGATGGTCGTCGCGTTGGTGAAGGTCTGGATGGCCTTCAGGATGATTGCGTCTGCTGCGGCGGGCCCGAGCTGAGCTCTGATGGACCACATGGCGCTGCCGACGATCTCTCCGTCCGCGTGGAACTCGGTCGTGAGATCGTCGGGGCACCGCTTCATCACGCTCAGGTCGCGGCTCAGGTCCATGGGGGGGGCGGAGGTGAAGATGCTGGAGACGTTGCTCAGCGCATAGGCGCCCATCAGGGGGTCGTCGGCGAGGGTCGCCGCGAAGTAGTCCGCGAAGCCCTCGTTCATCGCCGAGGGGAGGTTGGTCGGGCCGTAGGCGTCGAGGGTCACCCCCATGAGGCGGGTCGTGCCGATCATGGCGTGGGTGTACTCGTGGTAGATCACGTCGGCCTCGTAGCTGAAGTCCACGTTGGTCCCCTGCCCGAAGATGATGGAGTCGCCGTTCAGGTCCAGCGGAAGGCCGAGCTGGGCCAGGGACTCCTTGGGGATGAACGCCGCGTTGTCGAAGGGCAGCCACCCGCCGTAGATGCTGAACTGCACGTTGACCAGCGCATCCATGGAGAAGTCCAGCGAGGACATCCCGAAGGAGTCCTTGAACCAGTCGTGGATGTGGTTGACGTGCCAGTACATCATGAGCTCGGCGAAGGCGTCGTTGCCGTCCTTGTCAGACGCCGGCGGGTCCACGTGCAGCCAGGTTCCGTCGTCGCCTCGGAGGGCGGTCTGCTCCTGGTTGCACAGCGTCAGCGTCACGCCCTGGTAGTTGACCTTCTTGCCGCCGGGTGCCTGCGTGCAGTTCCATACCCGCGCAAAGGCGCCGGTCAGCTTGCCGTCGTGGGACTGGATGTGAGGCAGCTCCACCTCGATGAGGGAGCCGTCCAAGGGGTTGTTGGCGTAGACCCGGGCGAGGGGCGGCGTCGGACCGGCGGGCTCCCCCGTGTCTGGTTCGTCCAGCGCGTCGGGGGCGGCGTCGTCCGGTGTTGCGGAGTCTGGTGAGCCCTCGGTGGCGCTGTCCTCGCTCGTCGCCGTGTCCACGGCGGCGGACGTGTCGGGCTCAGCCAGGCTCGTCGTGTCTGCCAGCGGCGTCGTGTCGCCGGCGTTCGTCGCATCGTCCCCGCAGGCGGACACGAGGACGAGGGAGGCCAGGAGGCGTCTCAGGCGGTCGCTCTTCATCGTGGCCTCCTACCCGTGCCGGACGTCGTTGTCGACCAGGAGCACTGCGCCGGTCTCGGCATCTACGATCACAGTCAGGTGCACCGAGAGGGGCACCACCACGGCGGAGACTCGCCACGCCAGGCGGCCCTCGGCCCCGGCGGCCATGACGACCCTGCTCGCCACAGGGGGAGCCGCCAGGTCGCGCTCTACCACCTCGATCGCCTCGAGCGCCGCTGTGATGGCCTCGCGACCAGAGAGCTCCCGGGTCCGCGGCGCGAGGAGGATCGGCTCGGGGGTGCCGGTGACCGACGTGGCCCGTCCCGCCTCCACGGTCACCACCGTGGTGCGCCCGAACACCGGGGCGCCGTCGACGCGCTGCTCCAGTCGCACCGCGGCCACGCCGGCAATGGTCTCCTGGCCGATGACCCGGAGCTCCCGCGCATCGAAGCCGAACACCGGCGCCAGGTCGCCAAGGAAGGCCGCGGCGACGGCGGCCGGGGACCCGTCGTAGGGGCGGCTGATGAAGCCGCTGAGGCGGTGGGGAGCGGCGCTCCCGGCCTGCCACCGGGCAGCGACGGGGCCCTCGACCAGCGCGCGGACCGCGTCCAGCGCGGCGTCGCGGCCCACGTCGGCGTGCGCGGGCGCGGCGACCAGCAGTGCGAACAGGAGCAGCGAGAGCTTCAACGAGATCCTCCGTGGTAGCGCGGGAGTCAGGAGCCCCGGCGGTAGTCTTCGTCGCCCGCAGGCGCGTCCGCCTGGGGCTCCTCGGTGGCATGGGACGTGACCGAGAACCCGAGGGTGGCCCAGAAGCGCAGGAACAGCGATGCCTTCGTCAGGAAGTCCGCAGCGTCCACCTCGGACGTCGGTCTGGCTCGGCCCTCGCGGCGGAGGTCGTCGAGCAACCCGGCCAGCTCCAGCATCTCTGGGGGCTCCAGATCCGACAGGGCCAGCTCGACGGTACGCTCGTCCGGCACCAGGTCCGTCAGAGGGTGTGCCGCCAGCTCGCACGGGCGGAGCGGCCACGCCGTGTAGGGCGTTCGGTAGGGGCACCGCGCGCAGTCGTAGTCGAGGCGCCGGAGCTCTGCGTAGTCGTCGAAGTCCATGGGCTCGTCCAGCGGATCGTCCTCATGGAACTCCAGCAGCGCGCGCCGCTCCCAGTCCGGGCTGTCGCCCACCCGCGGTGCCCCCGTGGCCTCGCAGGGGGGGATGGTCAGCGCCGCCAGCTCGCTCTCGATCAGCCAGGCTCGCTCGTCGTCGCCGAGACCGGCCGTGCGTGAGGCGTCGAGCTCCATGAGCTCCGCCCCCAGCTCCTCGACCCGGTCGCGGTGGCCCTCGCGAACCGGGTGCACTAGTCGCCACTCAACACGGTGCATGTCAGCTCTCGGACCTCGCTCATGGGGACGACGCGGCAGTCTAGCGCCGGTGCGCAGCCACGTCGAGGAGGGCGCCCACGCGGCTCGCAACTGCGTCGCGCAGGCTAGCCCGGTTTGCGGAGACGATCCAGGGCGTGGTCGATCTGCCACGGCACCTCGGGCGCTTCGTCGCAGGGCCCGGGCGGTCCCGGGGGAGATCTCGGCCCGGAGCGAGCACTCGGGGAAGGGCTCGTCGGTTGACTTGTGCGCTGCCGGTCCGGATAATCCCCTGCTTGCGCTCAAGGTGAATCCACTGTGAATTCGAGGATATGGGAGGCGGCGATGGCCGATTTGGCCCGAGTGGGCGGTGTCCAGCGCGCGTGGAGGACGCCCTCGGCGAGCGTGGCCGGGCTTCATTGGGCCCTGTGCGCGCTTTGGGTGAGCCTCGTTGCCATGGCCGCCTGTGGCGGCGACGACGGCAACGCGGCGCCCATCGGCGGTGGGGGCAAGAAGGACGTGGCATCCGGCGAGGACGTGCAGGACGTCGGCACGGTGGACGACGTGGCGGCGCCGATCCCAGGGCCCGAGGTGAGCATCCAGGCGCCCGAGCTGCTGGGCTGCGTCGGAGACACGGTGGACCTCAAGGTGAAGGCTACCCACGAGCTTGGGATCGCGCTGGTCGAGGCGATGATCGGCGACACGGTGGTCGCAACGGCCACGAAGGCGACGGGCGGCCTCTTCGCCCTCGCGGTCGACACCGCGGGCCAGCCGGAGGGCCCACTCGCCATTCGCGTGCGTGTCACCGCGAAGGACGGGCAGAAGGGGGAGGCCGTCGGGAGCTGGATGGTGGACCTGACGCCGCCCGAGCTGACCTTGGAGCGCCCCCTCGGGCAGGAGGTGATCCTGCGGGACCTCGCCGTGCGCGGCGCGGCAAGCGACAAGGGCTGCGGCATCGCGTCGGTGAAGGCCACCCTGACCGGAGGGGACGAGGACCTGGAGGAGGCCGCAAGCTACGGCGAACCCGCGGGCGAGGCGACCGTGTCCCTCACCTTCCACGACATCGCCCAGGGGACCTTCGAGGGGCTCGTCACAGTAGAGGTCAGCGACGCCGCGGGCAACACGGCGACTGAGGCGCGCAAGGTGTTCGTCGTCATGCCGCTCCGCTTCTTGGAGGCGCGCTCGGTGGACATGGAGACCAAGTCGACGCCCACCCAGATCGTCGGAGGGGACTGGGACGGCGACGGCCTCGACGACGCGCTGGTCATCGGTGGGCCGGAGACGCTGCTGATGCGCGCGGTCGGAGACGGTCGCCTGGAGCCGGCGCAGCCCCTCATCTCGGTACGAGCGGACGCGGCCGCGCTCGTGGACGTCGACGGCGACGGAGACCTGGACGCCATCCTGGCGGTCCCATCCCCGGCCCCCGCCGTGGAGGTGTGGATCCAGCTCGACGACGGAACGGCGGAGCGGCAGCAGGTGCTGCTCATGCCCGACGCGCTCAAGGTGACCGCGCTGCTGGCGACGGACCTCACGGGGGACGACAGCCTCGACCTGGTCTCCGTGACGGCCACGGACGCCAAGACGGTCGTCGTCTTCCGCGGCAACGAGCCTGCGCGCTGGGAGGACGTCACCGAGGGAGACCGCCCCTACTTCAGCGCGACCCCCAAGTCCTTTGGAGGTGTCGCCAAGGCGCGCGCGCCCCACGCGGCCGACTTCGACGGCGACGGCCACCCGGATGTCGTGGTCGGCTCCCAGGGAGACTCCAAGGTGTCCGTGTTCCTCGGTGATGGCAGCGGCGGATTCGTCGCGGCATACGACACCGTCGTCGATGCGGATCCGGTCGCCGTGGCCACGGGATACTTCAGTGGGGGGGCGTGGCCCGACCTGGTGGTGGCCAGCGAGAAGTCCGGGCAGCTCTACCTGCTCGCGGGCAAGGGCAACGGCTACTTCGAGACGACCCCCCTCGGCATCGCGGGAGGCAAGCCCAACTCCATCGTGACGGGGCACTTCGACGACGACGGCAAGCTCGACTTCGCGGTGGCTCACGGAGGCGCCAACTCCCTGCAGGTCTTCCTCGGCAGCACCCTGCCGGGCTCCTTGATGGGGTACGTGGCCGGCCCGGAGCCGTCGTCCATCGTGGCGGGGCAGTTCACCGACGACGACCTGCTGGACCTGCTCGTGCTCAACGCCAAGGTGAAGCAGGTCACGCTGCTCGCAGGCAACGGGGACGGGACCTTCATGGGCGCTCCCAACCTCCCCATGCCCCTGGACTGCGCGGGCGACAAGTGCCAGCCCATCGTGCCCAAGGTGTTCCACGTGGCCGAGGCGGACGGGATGCCGGGGTTGGACGCCCTGGTGCCCCACACCGTCATGGACACCGGCCTGATGTTCGTCTACACGTCCGACGGAGTCGCGCCCCAGGGATCGCCGGGGCTGTTCAGCTTCCCCCTCATATGGGGGGTGGTCGATGAGAAGTCCAAGGGCTACAAGAAGGGCCCGTTCGTGGACATGGATTCGGGGGACTTCAACGGGGACGGGCGAACCGACCTGATCCTGGCGTACCAGACCAACGTGCCGACCGGCCTCCCGCCGGAGATCATCCCGGTGCACGTGGACGTGTTCCTCAAGGAGCCCCAGCCCGGACCAGTGTACAAGGAGCCCATCGGGTCCGCGGTCGGCAAGATGGTCGACATCGCCATCGGTGACATGGACGGCGACGGGGTCGACGACCTCGTGGCCCTCAAACCCTTCGTGAAGACCGCCAAGGAGACGACGCCGGCGTCCGTGGAGGTGTACCGGTCTCTGAAGAACGGCGCCTTCGAGCTGCACTCGGTGGCCTACGTCGACGCCGCCGCGCAGGCGGATCCAGGGGCCGTGCGCCTGATGCTCGCTGACGTGGACGTGGACGGGCACCTGGACGCCGTCGTGCTCAACACGTTGATCAGCGACGTGTCCGTGCTCTACGCGAAGAAGGGGATCCTGTCGGACGGGAGGCTGGTCTCCGTCGTGTCCCAGAACCCGGTGGCGGCTACGGTGGCGCAGGTCAACGCGGACGAGGACTTCTATTCGGACGTCCTCTCCGTCGGGAAGGACGTGCGGGTGGCCTTCGGGAAGAGCCACGCCGTCGGAGAGCAGCCCTTCGAGACGCCCTTCTCGTACTCCAACTACCCGGGGTCGAAGGCCGCGGGGATCGATGGTGGGGACTTCAACGGGGACGGCCTGTTCGACATCGTCATCGCCGACACCCCCAAGAACGCCGTGTACTTGTATGCCGGCATCGGGGACCGCCAGTTTGCGCAGAACCCGACCACCCTCTACTCCGCTCCCCAGCCCCAGTGGCTCTACGCGCGAGACATGGATGGCGACGGGTGCGTCGACCTGGTCACCGCGGGGAAGTTCGGGATCACCCTGCTGCGAAACCTGCTCTGCGACTGAGCTACTCGGGCTCGCTTGCCTCGGTCGCCAGCCGCTCCAGGCGCTGCCGCTCGTCGTGGAGCGTCGCCAGGTGGCCGCCGATGCGCCCCTTGACGTCGTCGGGCAGGCTCGGGGGGGTGCTCGCCGTCACGGGGGAGAAGGGCTGGAGCTCCGCGGCCACCTGCCGGACCAGCTCCGAGACCTCGTAGGCCGCGACGCGCTCCCGTGTGGGGATCCCGTCGTAGGCGGCCCGGACGGACAGGCCGTCCAGGCGGGACCGCTGCTCGGCCCATGTGTCGGCCAGCGTGGGGGAGCCCAGCACGAGCGCCCGCGCTGTCGCGTCGAAGGCGCGGGTCGCCTCGAGGAAGGCTGCGTACTCGCCACGGACTCGGGGTGGGGGTGTGCCCTGGGTGGTGGGCTCGTCCAGGTCGAAGATCTGCGGGTACGAGAACTTCGCGCCCAGGGAGACCGCCGCGACGACCGCCAGCTCGATGGTGAGCTGGCGCAGGGTGACCCGCTGCCGGATGGTCAGGAGCAGGTGGGCGCATGCGACGACGAAGAACACCAGGGCGACGTAGATGGCGAACGTGGCCTTCGCGGAGCCGTTGAGCCACATGATCGCGGCGTTGATCGCGCAGAGCAGCGCCGCGCCAAGCCGGAGGAGGCGGCCGATGCGCCCAGCGGGCTGCGCGAAGGCGGACGGGGCGGAGACGTCGTGGGCAGGGCGCGCGGGGGCTTCTGGCGGGTGGGCGTCGGGCCGGTACTTCGCAAACACGATGCCGCAGCTCAGGCACACGGCCTGATCCGGTTGCTCGAAGCCGCACTTCGGACAGTTCACTGCGCCTGGCTCCTGCTCAGCGGGGACGTCGCCGACCGTCGGGCGCCCATCGTAACCTGGAGTCGCCCCGATTCCAACTGGGCTGCTGTGGCGGCCACCGGGGGCAACGTCACGGCGTGCGGGAGCGGATCTGCGCGACGCGGTCCGGGTCGGGCGCGACGAGGATGGTGCGCGCCTTGGAGAATGTAACCGTACCCGGGGCGGCGCCGCCCGGCTTGCGGACCAGTCGGCGGGGGGTCGCCGCCACCTCGACGAGGGTGTCACGGGCGCCCTCGCTTCCCCAGGCTGCGAGCTGGGCCGCGTCCGCGAGGGCCTCCTCGGAGGGCTGGGCGCCACGGGCGACGCGCAGGATCACGTGCGCGCCCCTGCGCCCGCGGGCGTGGAGCCACCAGTCGTCCCCGCGCGCGACCTGGAAGGTCAGGGTGTCGTTGTCCTTGGCGCTGCGGCCCACGAGGATCTGGGAGCCGTCGCTGGCCAGGTGCGCCACGTAGGGGAGCCGCGCCTCGGGGCGCTCGCGCTGGCGGGGAGGGCGCGGCCCGATGCCCAACCCACGGAGGGCGGCCACTGCGGCGTCCAGGGACTCCGGCGACGCAGCGCGCTCGAACTCCTGCTCCACGGCCTCCAGGCGGAGGAGGTCGGCGCGCACGGCGGCGAGGCGAGCGCGGATGCGTCCCGCGGCCTCCTTGCGGCGCCGCGCCTGGTGGAACATGCGCTCCACCTGGACCCGCGCGGGGACGGCAGGGTCGAGCGGCACGTCCACCGTGACGAGCTGCGGGTCCCACCAGTCGGTGACGCGAGCGACGGACGCGCCGGGTGCGATCTGGTGCAGCGCGGACTTGAGCAGCTCGGCGCGGCGCAGTGCGTCCCCCGCGTCCTCTGCGCGCGCCAGATCCGAGGCGATCTTGTCGACCTTGCGCCGCTCGCGTTCGACGCGCGTCCGGAGCGCGCGCCCCCACGTCGCCCGCTGCTCGGTCAGGGCGGCCTCCGCCTCGGCGGCCTCGTACAGTCGGTCGAGCGCCGCCTCGGGGTCCTCTTCACCCGCCAGCCGGTCCGCCTCGCGGAACGGGGTGCCGTGGGGGAGGGGCGGTACATAGGGCTGTCCCTGGCACAGGTCCCGCTTTGCGGACCGGGAGGGGATCAGGGACGCGAGGATGCGGTCATCCTCGAGCAGATAGACGTTGGGGTGGTGTGCGGACAGCTCCGCGAGGAGGGTGAGGTGCGCCGCCCCCTCGGCGTGCCGTGCGCTGCGCTCAAGGTCCATGGCGATCACCCGGTCGCCTCCAACGAGCCGGACCGCCCTGATGCGCGCGCCCACCACGTCCTTGCGGAGCTTCATGAGGAAGGCGAAGGGGCTGGCGGGAGAGGGGAGGCGGCGGCTGGTGCGGTGGACCCGGGCGCGCCGCGGCGCCACACAGATCAAGAGCGTGTGGCTCTGGCCCGGCGTGCGGACGTCGAGGAGCAGGAGGTCCTCGCCGGGCTGCTTGACCCCCTGGATGGCGCCACCCACCAGGGCGGCGTCGAGGATCGCTGTCAGTCGAGCCAGCTCCGGCAGGGTGACGGTCACTCCAGTGGGTCCCGGATCACGACGCCGCTTCTGCCCCCCTCCTTGGCGACGAGGCGCACGGCCTCGATGACCATGCCCTTGTCGATGGCCTTGGTCATGTCGTAGAGCGTCAGTGCCGCGACGGTCACGGCGGTCAGGGCCTCCATCTCGACGCCGGTCCGGCCGACAGTCTCCGCCACCGCGGTGATCTCCACCGCGGCCTCGGTGGGGGCCAGCTCGACCGACACGTGGGTGAGGGGGAGGGGGTGGCAGAGGGGGATGAGGCGCGCCGTCTCCTTGGCCCCCTGGATGCCCGCGATGCGCGCCGTCGCCAGGGCGTCGCCCTTGGGCAGGGTCCCGTCCACCAGCGCGCGCACGGTGGCGGGCGCCATGCGCACGCGCCCGCGGGCCACCGCCCGGCGGCGCGTCTCCTCCTTGCCAGCAACGTCGACCATGCGCACGTGGCCGTGCTCGTCCAGGTGGGTCAGGCTCATCGCTTGTCCTTCTTCTTCTTGGGCTTCTGCTTCTGGAGAGGGCTCTGCTCGAAGGCCGCGTTCAAGACCTCCGTGGCGTCCCGCGCAAGCACGAAGGTCAGCCCGTCGCGGGCCTTTGGCGGGACCTCCGCCAGGTCCTTCTCGTTGGCCGCGGGGAGGATCACCGTCGTCAGGCCCGCCGCCTTTGCCGCGATGACCTTCTCTTTGATCCCACCCACTGGCAGGACCCGCCCGGTCAGGGTCAGCTCGCCGGTCATGGCGACCCCAGGCCGCAGGGGGGCGGTGGGCAACAGGAGGGAGGCCAGCGCCGTCGCGATGGTCACGCCCGCAGACGGGCCGTCCTTGGGGATGGCGCCTGCAGGGAAGTGGACGTGCAGGTCCTGCTGCTTCAGGGCGTCGGGGTCGAGGCCCAGTGCGTCCAGGTGGCCGCGGACCCAGCTCACGGCGATGCGCGCCGACTCCGCCATCACGTCGCCGAGCTTTCCGGTCAGCGTCACGGTGCCAGAGCCCCGCATGGCAGCGCACTCGATGTGCAGGATCTCGCCGCCGTGGGAGGTCCACGCGAGGCCGATGGCCGTGCCGGGGCGAGGTCTCAGGGCCTGCTCGGCCTCGAACCGCGACGGGCCGAGCAGCTCCGGCAGGCGCTGGGCGGTGACCCGTGCGGGGCGCGGGGAGCCCTTGGCGACCGCAGCGGCCGATTTTCGGCAGACCTTGGCGATCTCACGCTCCAGGTTGCGTACACCGCCCTCCCGCGTCCACCCGCGCACGATCTCACGTAGAACCGGCCGGGGGAGCTGGAGCTGTGACGAGTCGAGGCCGTTCTCTTCCCGCTGGCGCGGCACCAGGTAGCGGGCGGCGATCTCCACCTTCTCGTCCTCGATGTAGGAGGACAGGCGGATGACCTCCATGCGGTCGAGGAGCGCGGCGGGGATGGTCTCCGTCACGTTGGCGGTGGCGATGAACAGGACGCGGCTCAGGTCGAAGCGCACGTCCAGGTAGTGGTCGAGGAAGTCCGCGTTCTGCGCCGGGTCCAGGACCTCGAGCAGCGCCGACGCGGGGTCGCCGCGCCAGTCGTGGGCGATCTTGTCGATCTCGTCGAGGACGAAGACCGGGTTGGCGGTGCCGACCCGGCGCAGCCCCTGCAGGATCTTGCCGGGCATGGCTCCGACGTAGGTGCGGCGGTGGCCCTTGATCTCTGCCTCGTCGCGCATGCCACCCACCGAGAAGCGGAACACCTCCCGGCCCAGCGCCTTCGCGATGGACTTGCCGAGGGACGTCTTGCCGACGCCCGGGGGGCCCACGAAGCAGAGGATCGGGCCCTTGAGCCCCGGGCGCAGCTTGCGGACGGCCAGGATCTCCTCGATGCGCTCCTTCACCTCGTCGAGGCCGAAGTGGTCGTCATCGAGGATGTGGCGGGCCCGGTCCATGTCGACGAGGTCGTCCGAGGTGCGGGACCAGGGCAGGGCGCACATCCACTCCAGCCACGTTCGCAGGACGTTGTGCTCCGGGGACTCGGTCGGGATGCCCTCCAGCCGCGCCAGCTCCTCCTTGGCCCGCGCCTCCGCCTCGGGGGGCATCTTCGCGTCGGCGATGCGGGCGGGCCATGAGGTGGCGTCGCCTCCCTCGTCGCCGAGCTCGCGCTTGATCGCCTTGAGCTGCTCGTGGAGCACCCAGCGCTTCTGGTGGTCCTCCGCCTGCTGGCGGATCTCCTCCCGGATGCGGGCGCCGAGCTGCCTGACGCCCAGCTCGCGCATGACCAGCTCCAGCACGACCCGCAGGCGCTCCGTGACGTCGCTGGCCGCGAGCACCCGCTGGCGCTCGTCGGGGGGCAGGCCCACATGGGCCGCCACGAAGTCGGCGAGGCGCGACGGGTCCAGGCCGCCGAGGAGGGACGCGTCGAAGTGTTCCTTGGCCTCGGGGATGAGCTCGATGATCTGGTGGATGGCGCTCTTGATCTCGCGGGCGAGGGCCTCGGTGGTCTCCGGGTCGGAGTTCGTCTCCTCCACGTAGGCGACCTTGGCGATGAGGAACGGCGTCTTGCGCGCCCAGCGAGTGATGCGGAAGCGGGAGAGCGCCTGGACGAGCACCGCGTAGGTGCCGTCGGGCAGGTCCAGCTTGTCGACGACCCGGGCGACGACGCCCACGTCGTGGAGCTCGGTGGCGCGGGAGTCGGCGGCTGGCTGGTCGTCGTCCGGAAGGTCGATGCGCGCCACGAACCCCAGGAACCCGCTCTGGTTCACCACCTGGTCGACGATGCGCTGGCCGCGCTCGCTCGTGACCGGCAGCGGCACGGCCATGCCGGGGAACAGCACGGGCACGGCGAGGGGGAACACGAAGAGGTTGGTGGGGGGGCCCTCGTCGACCGAGACCAGCGACCGGGTGCGGCGCGAGGTCTCCGGCTTGCCGGAGTCGGCGGTCTCCGTGCGGAGGGGCTCGGTGGGCTCGGTCTCGGTGTCTGCCTCGGCGATCGGATCGTGCTGCATGGGCTCCTCAAGGGCTGCGCCAGCGTCACGTCGCGCGGGCCCCGCAAGGTTAGTGCATGACCGGGTGGGGTCAAGGGCCCGGCAGGGGTTGAGGCGGGGCGTCATGCGGGCTATGGTGCGCGTCGCATGGGAGCAGGACGTCACAGGTGGGTCGCGGTGCTCGTGGCGGTGGCTGCGTGCGCGTCTCCGCAGCGGAAGGAGCCCGCGCCGTTGCCCGTGCCCTCGCCCGAGGTCGCGCCCTCGGCGCCGGTGGATCTGGGGCCGCTGGAGGAGCGGGTCCGCCAGGCCGTGGTCCAGGCCCTCGGAGCCGACGGGCGGCGGGTGGGGCGGGACGGCGGCCTGGATGCGGGCTGCCGGGCGACGTCGCGGGTAGTGGCCGACGGCGGTGACCCGGAGATGATCCCGGCCCATCTTCGCTACGCCCTCCACGGCGAGCAGGTGGTGGACGCCGCCTACCTGCCGTTCACCTTCGGCATGGACGTTGGCGGGACGGTGCCGCCTGGGCTCCTGACGCTGGTGTCCACGGAGACGACGGGGCGCCACCTGACCCACCTGGGGGTCGGCGCCGCCGCGCGCAAGGACGGGCGCGCGGAGGTGACGGTCGTGCTTCTGCGCCGGATGGTCGTGCTGTCCGCGTTCCCTCGCAAGGTGGCGCCCGGTGGCGAGCAGGTGCTGTTCGGGGAGCTGGCGAGCCCGCTCGTCAGGAACCCCCACGTGGTGCTGGCGTCACCGACGGGGGCGATCTCTGACCTGATGGTGCGGTCCGAGGGGCCCCGCTTCGCGTGCAGCGTGCCGTTCCGGGACGGTCAGGGGCGCTACGTGCTGCAGGTGCTGGCGGAGGACGCCTACGGGCCGCAGGTGGCCTCGCAGATCGAGGTGGACGCGGGGGACGTGCCGCCCCTGCCCACGGTGAAGGTGCTCCCGTCGGCGCCGGCGCTGGACGGGAGCGGGCGTGAGGCCCTGGAGCGCCAGATGGTGACCCTGGTCAACGACTACCGGGCGGCCATGGGCCTGCCGCGGCTGAAGGTGGACCCGGTGCTGACGGGGAGCGCACGGCGCCACAGCCAGGACATGCGGGACTCGCGCTACTTCGGCCACCGCTCGCCAGTGAAGGGGGAGCTGTCCCAGCGGCTGCGGGACGCTGGGGTGCCGCCCGCGCTGGTGCTCGAGAACATCGCCATGAGCGTGTCCATCCCCTGGGCCCATGACCGGCTCGTGGACAGCCCGTCGCACCGGAGGAACCTGCTCGACCCGCGCGTGACGCACATCGGCGTCGGCGTCGCCCTTCGGGAGGCAGGGGTGGCGCGTATCGTCTACGTGACGGAGCACCTGGCACGCCTGGAGGGGAGATGAGGGGGCTCGTCCTGGTCGTGCTCCTTGGGGCCTGCTCGGGGGGCGCGGTGTCTGAGGCGCCTGTGCCCTCGCCGTACCCGGAGGACCCCGGCTACGTGTTCGTGGACCGCACGCTGCCCCGGCTGCGCTTCCAGGGCCAGTGGTTCAGGAGGGTGGGGGACGGCGAGCCCGAGCTGGTGGAGCTGGGCAAGCTGACGGGCGAGCGGGTGGTCATCGAGGGGAAGATGATGCTCGGCGATACGGAGCCCTATCCCCGCAGCTTCTTGATCGGGCCGCCATATCCTGGGTGCGTGCACCCCGGCGAGGAGGGGCTCGACCGGGCGGTCATCGACGTGGTGCTGCCCGAGGGGGGGCGCGTGCAGGTCACCGACCGGCTGCTGTGGGCTGAGGGGGTGCTCGCGCCGTCGACGGAGCCCGGGGTGGTGGCGCGGCTCGTGGACGCGCGGGTGCAGCGGCTCTCGGCCATGAAGGTGGAGCAGCTCCCGCGGCAGTGAGCGGGGGCTACCCTGGGCGCTTCCTGCCCTTCGGTGGAGCCGGCGCGGGCGCCGCGACCAGGGGGGCCCGGTCCTTGTTGCTGACCAGCACGTAGACGCCGAGGCCGAAGAGCACGATGACCGACCACTGGGCCGGGGTGAGGCCCGCGTAGCGGTCGTCGCCCCCCTGCTCCGCCGCCTTGCGGAAGAAGTCGAGCGTGAAGCGGACCGGAGCGTAGATGACCGCCCCGAGGCCCATGTAGAAGCCGGGGAAGCGCGGCTTGCGCTTCAGGTAGAGGAACAGGAGCGCCAGCAGGACGGTGAAGATCAGCTCGAGCAGGCCGAGGTCCAGGCGCGGCCCCCCGGGGTCGGCGGGCCCGAAGTGCCCAGCGGGATAGTTGATTGCCAGGAAGAAGTCGGACGGGACACCCGGGTGGTCGTGGACGACCGTACAGCCCATGCGGCCGAAGATCCAGCCGTAGACGAAGCCCTCCATGATGGCGTCGGCATACTCGGTGAAGCGGAGCTTGTTGCGCCACGCGTAGATGTGGCAGCCGATGACGGCGCCGAAGAAGCCCCCCACCGAGGACAGGCCGTCCCAGAACTTGATGAGGCGCAGCGGCTCCGAGAGCAGCTTCTCGGGGTGGTACGCGGTCACGGCGACGATGTGCGCGAGCCCGAAGGCGAACAGCAGCATCCACGTGATCATGCGCTGGTAGTGATCCTCGTCGAGGCCCCGGCGAAGGATGGCCTTGCGCGCGATGGCGGCGCCGACGAACACGCCCGTGGCCACCAGGAGCCCGAAGGGCTGGATGGGGAGCGGGCCGATGTGGATGGGGCTGACGGTGAACCAGGGGATGACGGCAAGCATGGCGCGTCGGAATCTCACAATCCGGGCGGCGAGTCAAGTCGGGGCGAGGTGGCCCGACGGAGGCGTTTGCCACCGGAGCGCCGCTCGGGCACACTGTCGCCGCCCATGGGACGCCCCTCCACCGAGACCCTGCCGAAGCCCGCGTCGCACCACGTCGTGCCGGTGCTCGTGCTGTTCGCCACCGCCTTCTTCCTGGGACCGGACGCCGGCGGCGCGGCATCGCGGGTGACAGGCGGAGAGGGGACGGATCGCCTCGTGTTGCTCATCGTGGACAGCCTGCGGCGAGACACCATGGAGGCGCCGGGCGTCATGCCGTCGCTGCTCGCGTGGTCCCGGAGCGAGGGCGTGGTGGACATGGACGTCCGCACGTGCAGCGCCAACTTCAGCCTCCCGTGCATGCAGACCCTCATCGAAGGGCGGGAGAGCCCGTTCTCGGCGGGGCTCCACAACTTCACGGGGCGCGAGGGGGGGGCGGCGAGCTTGCCGGCCGCCGCTGCCGCCGCCGGGGTCCCCTACGCGGTGATCAGCGACATGACGCTGACCTCCCTCTATGGGCGCCAGGCGGTGCGATCCATCAACGTGGAGGACTGGGGGGGCTCCTACGTGGAGCGGGACCTGCGGGCGCTGGACGAGGCCATGGGGCTGTTGCGGGATCCGAGCATACGCATGGTGCTCGTGCACGTGCCGGGCACCGACAAGGCGGCGCACCTCCACAAGCCCGGGAGCGCAGAGTACGAGGCGCACTTCCGGGCCGTCGACGAGCGCCTCGGGCGGCTCCTAGCGCTGGTGGACCCGTCGAGGGACGCCGTGATGATCGCCGGGGACCACGGGCACGACGCGGCCGGACACCACACCCGCGAGTCCGTCGCCGTGCTCGGGGGCGCCTTCCGGTCGCTGACCGGGGCGGGGGTGCCCAACGACGTGCAGCAGGTGGACCTGATCTGGGCGCTGGCGTGGCCGAACATGCTGCCGCTGCCGCCGAGCTGGGAGGGCGCGTGGCCTGCCGAGGGGGACTCGGAGCGTCTCGCGCGCTACGAGGAGCTCCAGCGACAGGCCCTCGCGGCGGCCGGCTACGAGGCGCCGACCCTCGCCGAGGCCCAGTCGCAGGCGCGCGAGAGCCGGGACCGCGCCCACCTGGACCAGGTGCTCGCGCTGATGCCCCTGCTCGCGTGTCTCTTCGTCTGGGTGAGCCTGGGGGGCGGCGGCTGGCGCCTCACGGGTGGCATGGCGGCCCTGGCGGCCGTACTCGCCGCGGTGAGCTCTCCGTCGGCGGGGCCGTGGCTGGCGGCGCCCGTGCTCGGCGTCGGCCTGTGGTTCGCGGCGCGCACGTCGGTTCGCCAGGTCGTCTGGCTGGTGGTGTTGCTCGCGGGGACGGCCCTCATCGCCCGCCATGCGCTGGGGTGGAGCCAGTTCTTCCACTCCCGGGGCGGCGTGGTGTGGCAGACCCCGCTCTTCTACGCCACCCTCGCCGCGGCAGGGGCCATCCTGGCGCTCGTGCGGGACGGGTCGGCGCGGGCCATGGGGGCGCACACCCTCGCCTTCGCACTGTTCTGTGTGCCGAGCGGCGTCTACTACTATCAGGCGGGCCAGAACCTGCTGCACCCCATTGCCATCGGGTCCGCCGTGTGGGGATGCGTGGAGCTGGTGCGGCGCCGGTGGACGCGTCCACGGGGGGGCGTGGCGCTTCCTCTGGCGCTGGTGCTCGTGACGCTGCCCCTCCTCTTCCTGCACGAGGCCGGGGGCTGGGAGTATGACTACTACCCGGTGAAGTGGTTGGAGGTCGGTGGCCCCGCCGTGCAGGTCGCCCTGTGGTACGCCCTCGGGGCCGCCCTGGTCGTGCGCCTGCGGGGGCGATGGGAGCGCCTCTGCGCGGTCGCCCTGGTCGCCCTGGGCCACGGGTACGGCGTCGTTCTGTCGGGGCTGCCCATGTCATGGCTGGTGGTCTCCCAGGTGCCGGCGGTGTTCGCGGCGGGGTGGCTGGCGCTGCGGCGGGGAGCCTTGGGGGCGCCTCCGGCAGACGAGACGGAGGGCGGCCTCGTGCTGCTCGGCGCCGCGCTGTTCGCGTTCTGGCTCCTCTTTCGTGGCTTCTTCTTCAGCCACATCGACTTCACGGCGGGGCTGCGGTGGTTCGGGGACCTGTCACGGGAGCGGGACGTGTTCGCGCTGGCGTGGGCGGTCACGGCCATCAAGTACGCGATCCCCGTTTTGCTGGTGGTGTTGGCGGTGCGGGCCGCCATCGGGGCGCGGGTGGGCGTCCTGCTGGAGCGGGCCCTCTGGTTTGCCAACCTGAAGGTGCTGGCGCTGGTGGTGGCCGTCCAGGCGAGCGGCTTCGACCGCACCGAGAAGCTGTGGGAGGTCGCGCTGGGCGACCTGATCTTCGTGGCGCACCTGATCCTGATGCTCGCCTGTGCCGCGGGGATGGTCCGGCTCCTGGACCGGGCCCCCGCGGAGGCGAGAGTGCCTGCCGCGGCAGCGGTATAGCGGGGTCAGATGCCTCCGCCGCCGTCCATGGTGGCGCTGTCCGCGTAGATTCCCTTCGCGCCGAGCAGGTCGAAGAGGCGCGCCACCGACTTCTCAACCGTCAGCCGTGCGGTCTTCAGCGTGAGGTCCGGGGAGGTCGGGGGCTCGTAGGGGGCGGCCGGCGGCAGCAGCGGTGGCGTGGTGTTGGCCGCGAGGGCCAGCTCGGCCGCGGCCTCGGCGGCGCGGGTCGCGCAGGTCTCCGGCGGCGCGTCCACGAAGACCTCGATCCAGTCCGGGCCCAGGGTGTCTCGGGCGACGGCCCGGTCCGAGGCGTGGGGAGACACCGTATCGACGACCACGAGCACGCCCGCGTCCGCCAGCAGGCGCGCCGTCTCGGCGATTCGGCGCGTGGACTCGGTGGTGCTCGACTCCCACACGTCGCCGCAGAGCCCGCGGGAGACCGTGTCACGCCCGATGACGTAGCCGCGGACCCCCCGCTGAAGGAGCCGAGCCTCGAAGGCCCGCGCGATGGTGGTCTTGCCGCTGCCCGAGCGCCCGGTCAGCCAGAGCACGCCGCCCTTGTGGGTCTGAGCGGCCTCGCGGGCTTCGCGGTCGACGTGGCCGAGATCGCGGATGGAGCGGTTTCCGCCCTGGGGCTGCTCGTCCGCGATCATCCCGGCGCCGACGGTGGCGTTGGTCGTCACGTCGATGACCACGAAGCTGCCCGTGCGCCGGTTCTGCGAGTAGGGGTCGAAGAAGAGCGGCTGGGCCGTTGACAGTCGCACCCGACCAATCTCGTTCAGGGCGAGGCGGTCTGCGGGCTCCTCGGCGAGCGTGTTCACGGAGATCCGGTGGTGGAGCGCCGTGAAGCGCGCCTTGACCGCGCGGCTGGTCTGCTTGATCAGATACTGCTTCGCCGGGTCGAGCGGAGACTCGCTCATCCAGACCACCCGGGCCTCGATGTCTCTCCCGATGAAGGGCCGTTGATCGGGGCGAACGAGCATGTCGCCCCGTGAGATGTCGATCTCGTCCTCGAGCAGGATCGACACGGACTGGGGAGCGAACGCCTCGTCCAGGTCTCCGTCGAGGGTGTGGATGCGCTTGACCCGGCTCGTCCGGCCCGCCGGCAGTGCGAGCACCTCGTCTCCCTTGCGGATCACACCCGACGCGATCTGGCCAGCGAATCCCCGGAAGGCGTGGTGGGGGCGCAGGACGATCTGCACTGGGAAACGGAGGTCCGCGAGATTCTCGTCGACGGAGACGTCGACGGTCTCCAGGTGCTCGAGCAGGCTCGGCCCCTCGTACCAGGGCATGGTGGCGGTGCGGTTGACCACGTTGTCGCCGTGCAGCGCCGAGAGGGGGATATACGTGATCTCCTTGAATCCGAGCGGCTTGACGAACGCAGCGAACTCGGCCCGGATCGCGTCGTAGGCGGCCTCGGACCAGCCGACCAGATCCATCTTGTTGACGGCGACGACCAGGTGGGGGATCCCCAGGAGCGACGCGATGAACGTGTGCCGCCGAGACTGAACCAGGACCCCGTTCCGCGCGTCGATGAGCACGATGGACAGGTTCGCCGTGCTCGACCCGGTCGCCATGTTGCGGGTGTACTGCTCGTGGCCCGGAGTGTCCGCGATGATGAACTTGCGCTTGGGAGTCGCGAAGTACCGGTACGCCACGTCGATGGTGATGCCCTGCTCGCGCTCGGCGCGCAGGCCGTCGGTGAGCAGGGACAGGTCGAACTCGCCGCCCGTCCGGTTGGTGGTCGCGCGGCGCACGGCGTCGAGCTGGTCCTCGAACACCCCCTTGGAGTCGAACAGGAGGCGCCCGATCAGGGTGCTCTTGCCGTCGTCGACGCTGCCCGCGGTGGAGAATCGCAGAAGGTCCATGTCAGAAATACCCCTCACGCTTGCGATCCTCCATGGCGGCCTCGCTGACCTTGTCGTCGGCGCGGTTTCCCCGCTCCGTCACTCGCTCTACCGAGGTCTCGGCGATGACTTGCTCGGGAGTGGACGCGAGACTCTCGACACAGCCGGTGCAGGTCATGTCGCCGACGGTGCGGAAGCGGACGTGGCGGACCTGCGGCGTCTCGCCGGCGCGCGGCTGGAGCAGGTGGCTGATGGGCAGCAGCTGACCGTCGCGCACCACGGTGGGGCGCTCGTGGGAGTAGTAGATGGACGGGATGTCCAAGCGTTCCTGCGTGATGTACTGCCAGATGTCGAGCTCGGTCCAGTTGCTGATGGGGAAGATGCGGATGTGCTCCCCCTTGTGGATGCGCCCGTTGTACACGTTCCACAGCTCCGGGCGCTGGTTCTTCGGGTCCCACTGCCCCAGCTCGTCGCGGAAAGAGAAGATGCGCTCCTTGGCGCGGGCCTTCTCTTCGTCGCGGCGCGCCCCCCCGAAGACCGCGTCGAAGCGCAGCTCGGCGAGCGCGTCGAGCAGCGTCGTGATCTGCATGCGGTTGCGGCTGTTGTCGGCGCCCGCGCGCTCGATGATGCGCCCCTGGTCGATGGAGGCCTGCACGGAGCGCACGATGAGCCGCTCCCCGAGCTCCTTGGCGCGGCGGTCGCGGAACTCTATGACCTCCGGGAAGTTGTGCTCCGTGTCGATGTGCATCAGCGGGAACGGGAACCGCATGGGGCGGAAGGCCTTCTCCGCGAGGCGCAGCATCACGATGCTGTCCTTGCCCCCCGAGAACAGGAGCACGGGCCGCTCGAACTCGGCGGCGACCTCCCGGAAGATGTGGATGCTCTCGGTCTCGAGCATCTCGAGGTGGCTCAAGCGCCTGTTTTTCCTGACCGTCATGCTCACCCGCGCGCCTCGCTCCCCCCGCTGGTCCCGGTAACGGGCGCGTAGCATACACGACGCGGTGCGTCGCGGGAAGGGTGGCGCGGGTTGTTGGTGGGGTTGGGCGGGGGGCAGGCGGCGGTGGCTGGATCATCCCGAGCTCGGGCGCTGTCACGCGCATGCCCGCCAGCGCAACCGGTCCATGCCAGGCGACGCTCCACGGCAGGATCGGTCGCTTGCCGCTCATGGTGGAGGCGGGCCTGGCGCCCCTGGGGGCAGAACCGTGGATCGCGTGGCGTGGCGATTCCCAGACACCCCGGCTCATTCTCGGTCGCCGTACCCCTACGGGTCGTCGCCGGCATCGTCCTCCGGGGCCTCGTCCTCCTGAGGCTGGTCCTCTGGCGCCTGGTCGTCGCACTCGGCGAGGTCCCACCCTCGCACGGGCGCCCGGCGCAGCACCAGCAGCTCGACGCGGCGGTTCCGGGCCAGGTCGGCGGCGGATGTGCCGGGTCGGACGGGGCGGCGCTTTCCGAACGAGAGGACCTGGATGCGCAATGGGTCCACGCCGTGGGACGCCACGATGCGGGCCACCGACTCGGCGCGCCTCCGCGCGAGGTCATCGTTGGCCTCGTCGGTGCCGCGCTGGTCCGCGTGGCCCTCGACGCGCAGGGTCAGCGTCGGGTCCGCCGCCAGTGCGGCCGCCACTTGCGCCAGGAACGGCCGCAGTGACGGATACGGCTCGTCGACGGCCGTGGCGAAATAGACCGCGCTGGAGGGGAGATCGCGACTCACCACCCGGTCGAGGCGCGTCACACCTCCGGCCTGTGCGAGGTAGACGTCGGCGCCGCTGGCTGCGGCCGTAGCGCCTCCCTCCCAGCTCCCTCCCACAGCGAACCAGGACCGGCCCCAGTCTTCGGAGCAGTCGACGCTCGCCGGCGAGATGGCGCAGACCACTTGGCGGGTTCCCTCGATGGCGAGCAGCTCGCGTCTGTACCCGCTTGGAGGCAGGCCGAGGGACCAACCGGTGCCCCCGTCGATGGAACGGTGGACGGAGCCGTCGGCGAGGGGGAGCAGGATGGTGCCCGGCCTTCCGCCGATGGACAGGGGTACCACCCGCTGATCGAAGGCTGAAGGTGGCAGTCCTGCAGGAGTACCCCCGGACCAGCTCTGTCCGCCGTCGTTCGTGCAGGCGATCTGCGACGGGCTCGGCATGTAGCAGATGGTTTCGGCCCCTCCTCGGGACCATCCGAAGACCGCGCCGCCGCCCGGATCCGGTGTCTGCTGGAGGACGCCGACCACGCGCGTGCCTGCGCCGCGCGCTCGGGCCAGGACCTCGGCGCCCGTGCCCTGTACGGCGGCCATGAGGACGGTGCCCTCTGGGGTCAGGGAGAGGGCGAGGACGTGGCCGCCGGTCAGCGGCGCCAGCGAGGCTGTGTGGTCGAAAGGGAGCTCTACGGCGCGCCCGTCCAGGGTGACTGCGACGATGGATGACCGCGTGGCGACCGCGCGGTCGATGGGTCCAACGCCGCTCCCCGAGCGAGCCCAGTCCTGACCGCAGCCGGAAGACGCCAGCGCCTGGCCGTCGGCGCCCAGCGCGACGAAGTCGGTGCATCGCGCGGTGCCGCCCGGTCGCGGGAACAGCCCGGCAAGGGGGGGCAGAGCCACGTTGGCGAGGGGGCTCCACACCCGCGCGGGCCGCACTGCGACCGTGGGCGCCTGGAGGCCCGTCGGTGAAGTGGGGGCACGCACGCGGATCACGTATTGCTTGGAGAGCTGGTCGGCGATGTCCATGAGGGCCGCGATGTAGGGCTCGGGGGACCGGGAGTCCACCGGCACCCAGGCGACGGTGCCTCCGACCTCCCTGGCCAGGGTGGAGTAGCCGCTGATTGGAAGTCCGGTGTTCGCATCGACCGGAGGGACCAGAAAGTAGGGGCGGACGTCCTTGCGGCGCAGCGCCTGCGCGACCGGCGCCAGGGCGCGGTCTCCGTCGCGGTGGCCCTCGACGCATCGCTCCGCGGCCGAGACGAGGGACTGCCAGGGATACCAGGCAGCGCACGGGCGAGCACCGTAGCGCTTGGTGCAGCGGGCGAGTTGGGCGCTCGCCCGCCCGTCCACGGGCCGGACGCAGCCGAGCAGGCAGCTCGGGCTCTTGCAGCGCGCGGCGCACTGGACGGCGTCCACGATCCGGCTGCACTCCGGGGACACCTTGATCTTGAGGGCCGTGCGGCCCGCCTTGTTGACCTGCAGGTTCTCGTCCGACAGCAGGATGACGACCTTCTCGGCTCCCGGGCGCAGGCTCATGGTAGCCGCCCGCGCGAGTGCCCCGGCGGTGTCCTCCCCGGTCCCTCCGCCGGAGTTCGGGGGCAGGCGGGCGATCCAGCTCTGGAACTGCGTCGGGTCCGACGTCAGCGAAGGCTGTGCCTCGACCTGGTCGGAGAACGAGATCAGGCCGAGTCGCGTGTTGCGGTTTCGGAACCGGAAGGTCTCCGCGAACTCCAGCAGCGCTGTCCGGACCGCCTCGCGCTCCGTCTCCATGCTGCCCGACATGTCCAGGGCGAAGACGAGATCCAGGGGTCGCTCATCCTCCAGACCCTGAAAGCCTGTGACTGTGAGGCTGGACGAGCCCTCGTAGACTTCGAAGAGATCGCGCGTCAGCCCGCTCACGCGCTGGCCTTGGCAGTCGCGGACGTCCACGAGGAGCTCGACGTCTCCGCCCGGGAGCACGCGTTGGCGCTGGACCGTGGCGCGGGGCCACGCTCGCGATGCCGCGGCGATCCGGTACAGGCGCCCGTGGATCTCCTCGGCCTCCCCTGCTCGCGGGTCGTCGGGGTAGCGGTCGACGAACGAGAGAGCGCGTGCGGGAGTGTTCGATTGCTGCAGCTCCACCCACGCCAGGTCCCGTTCGTGCTGGAGGTTCGTGCGCGCGCTCGCCGGAAAGAGGCTGCGGTGCAGGTACCAGGCGTCCGAGATGTCGGTCTGCCGGGCGAGTTCGAAGATCTCTGTCTCGCGGAGCGCCGCTGTGGCGGCGACGCCGGCCGCCGCGCCGTATTGGTCGAGGAAGGCGGCGAGGCGCCCCGGGTCGAGCGGGGCGCCGGACCGGAGTGACATGACGAGCTGGTTCGTCGCGACCTCCACTTCGAGGACCTCGCTTGCGGACCGCCACTCCGGCTCCGTGTACACCTGACGAAAGCGCCTGAGGGCCTTCGGATCCCCGGTACCGGCTGCTGCGGACAGCGCGGCCTGGGCCTCCTCCTCATAGAGCGGTGCAAGGGTGTGTCGCGCCTCGGGCCAGTCTCCATAGGCTCCGCGCACTGTGCGCATCGCGTCTACCGTGCCCCGTCTCCGCGCCTCGGCGGCTGCGAGCTGGACCTCCTGGGAGCGAGACGCGGAGGTGTGGGGCGACGCAGGGTAGGACGCGCGGAACTCTTGGTGGGCGACCATGGAGTTGCTCCGCTGCACTTCCTTGAAAACGACGGATGACTCCAGCGCCAGGGCCTCGTCGATGAGAGCGCCGTAGAGCGAGCGGTCCTTGAAGGTCTGGCGGAAGTTCCGGTAGGCGGGGATGGACTGGGTCTGCTCGACCTTCCGAAGAGTCGCCTCAGCCACGAGTCGCATCACGGTGTTGCGCTCGCCGATCAGGTCATTCTTCACTGGAGTGGAGCGCAGCCAGTCCTGCCCCTTCCGGATCGCCTCGTCGTGCTTGCCTTCCTGGATGAGCTGTTGCACGCGGAGGCTGGTCAGGCCGCAGGACTGGAGGGTGAGGAGCAGGAGGAGTGGAGCGATGGTGCGCACCAGTCTGCTGGTGCGCCTGCGGGACGCGTGTCTGCCTCCGCTCATGGTGCCTCCGGATGTAATCGTCATGTCTCCTCCCCCTTGGAGGGGCACGGCTGGCGCGCTGATCGGGCCGCAACATGTCGAAAGTCGTCAGTCCAAGCAATCGAGATCGCAGCCACTCGGGACACAACCCAGCCTGGTGATAGGGACTGTCCCCCGATTTGAACCTTGATCTCCGGACCTTCAGTTCATCGACCGGCTCGCCTCCCGCAGCAGCGCTCGTGTCTGTTCTGGCGTTGCGGAGACCTCGGTCAGGAAGACACGGCCTCGAGATGAGATACGCGCTCCCGTCAGCATCGCGCTCAGCTCGCCGCCAATCCGAGGCACGTCTGCTGCCATGGAGGCTGCCAACCCCAACGCTTGATGAAGCTGCGACTCGACGAGAGCGGCGTCCTCCGCCGTCCCCATGCGCAATGCGAGGCGCAGCTTGAGGCCGGTGCGAAGGTCGAGGCTGGCCGCCGCGTGCGTTGCGTTGCTCAGGGGCTCGGGAACGTCGCCCAGGCTGCCCTGTCGAATGGCAATCGCTACCCAGGCCGTCGCGGTCTCGTCGACGTGGTCCCGAATCGTTCGGAGTCCCAGGTCGTCTGTGATCGACGCTGCCCCGCCTGTCTTGACCCGGACCGCACTGTCCATCGACGCGATTGGGTTTCCAAAGATGAGCGCTCCATCCGGCATGGCCAGGCCCGTATCGCTCGACGCGTTGACAAGGGTTGGCACCCCGTGGCGGACCTCCTCTGAAAGACCCCCGCCGTTCGAGTCGACCAGGAACGTGCGAAGGCGACGGGCGTCCCAAGAGCCCTCGAGAACGAGGACTCCATTGCGGTAGTCGCCGGTCAAGCCCTCGCTACCGAACGTCAGTCCCATGGCGAACCCCGTGAAGGTGCTCAGTGTGATACCCGTCTCACGGAACATTCGTTGGACGTCCTCGTCGTCCTCGATGAACTTCTCAATCTCCAGGCCGAGCGCAGTCCACGCGTCGGTCGTCAGGAGCCCCTTCAGGTCCACTGCCACGACCATGTCATGTCCTGCCGGGATGTAGGACTTCACGAGCTGGACCGTGCGCGGTGTCTCCTTTTCGGGCACCGGGCCCTTGTCGACGCCCTCGACAACCTGGGGCTCTGATCCCCATCCTGCCGGCCAGAGCCCGTCTCCAAGCAGAAGGGCACCGATCACGAGGAGGCCAGCCGCGGCCACGGCGCCCGCGCCAATCCACAGCGCTGCGCGTCTTCGGGAATCCTTTCGCTCCCGCTCCCCGTCGGTGACGACCACCCTGCTGTCCGGCTTCGGCGCCTCGCCCCCGAGCGCAACCTGGAACTCCCGCGCGCTGGCGAATCGGTCCGCGGGACGCACCCGCAGCGCCCGGTCGATGGCCTGGGCCGCGTGAGGCGGCACGTCCGGCGCGGCGACGCGGAGCGCGGTTGTGTGGTCGTCGTCCCCACGCCCGAGCGAGGGCGGCGGCGGGGAGCCGGTCAGCATGGTCCAGAAGGTGGCTCCCGCGCCGTAGACGTCCGTTCTGGCGTCCTGGACAGTGCGCGGGTCATACTGCTCCGGCGGCGCGAATCCGTCGGTGACCACGGCGGAGACGGAGCGGGTCTCGTAGCCCGTGAGCTGCCGGGCGGCGCCGAAGTCGAGGAGCTTCACCTGCTCCTCGCGGGTCACGACGACATTCGACGGCTTCACGTCCCGGTGGATGAGGCCCGCTGCGTGGGCCGCGCGGAGACCGTCGAGGACCGCCACCGCGATGGGAGCAGTCTGCGACCAGCGGAGGCGCCCGCCGTGGTGGCCGAGCAGGTCCGCCAGGGTCCATCCGTCCAGGTACTCCATCACCATGTAACCGGTGCCGTTTGCCTCCACCACGTCGTGGATGGTCACCACGCTCGGAGCGTCGCGCAGCTTCGCCAGTGCCCTGGCCTCGTCCAGGAAGCCGTGGAGTCCCTTGATGAAGACCTCGGCGGGCCGGGAGACGACGGTGCGGCCATCCCGGCTGCGGGAGGCGGCGTCCCGCGGCATGTACTCCTTGATGGCGACGCGGGTGTCGAGGGTCAGATCCCTTGCCAGGTAGGTGATGCCGAAGCCCCCCTGGCCCAGGACGCGACCGATGAAATAGCGGCCTACCTGGGTCCCTGCGGGGAGCCAGAGGGCGTCGTCTGCGTCCGTGGTCGCGGGGTTCCCACCGCAGTGGCGGCAAACCGTCGTGGGTCCCGCCGGTTCGCAGCAGCGCAGGCAGATGCGCGTGGTTCCAGTCAAGGCCACCCTCCTCGATGCGCGCGGGGGCACCATTCGCCCGGACCTGCCACTATGGACCGAGGTGTCACTGGCGGCAAGACCCAAATTGCGAGAATTCACGCGAGGGGCGGGGTGGGTCGGACTTGAGGGGGCGTCCGGGGGGGCAGTAAGCCGTTGACACACGCCGGCGGGATGGCCATGCTCGGCCTGAGGCGAGGCGTGGTCCAGCGCGCGGAGGTGGGCATCCGCTTCGGGCCAGACGAGCCCGGAGCCTTCAGGCGCTGCAAGGAGCCATTCAGATGGGTGAGAGAGTGTGCTTTCAGTGCTGCCAGACGGCTGGGCCGGGGGATCGGTGCCAGCGATGCGGCCGGGCGCCCGGGGGTGACGGGAGCGACGACGCCAACCGCCTCGAGATGGGGACCGTGTTGCAGGGGACGTACCTGGTGGGGCGGGACCTCGGTTGGGGCGGCTTCGGTATCACGTACCTGGCGCGACACCTCAAGCTCAAGGTGCGGCGGGCAATCAAGGAGTACTACCCGCGGAGTTCGGCGACGAGGAGCCGCAACGGTGTCACGGTGCAGCCAGTGCGCGGTGGCGCGGACGCCTACGGCATCGGGCTTCGGTGCTTCCTCCGCGAGGCAGAGATGGTGGCCCAGCTCGAGAGCGCGCCTAACGTGGTGACGGTGTACGACTTCTTCGAGGAGAACGGCACCGGCTACATGGTGATGGAGTACGTGCAGGGAGTGACGTTGCAGGCGCTTCTGTCCGAGAGCATCCAGGCGGGGAGGGGGCCGCTCCCGGAGGATCAGGCGGTCCCCATTGGCATCGCGGTGCTGGACGGCCTCCGTGCGGTGCATTCCAAGCGGGAAGAGCAGGACAAGGTGCTGATCCACCGGGACATCAAGCCGGCGAACATCATGGTGAGCCGTGACGGTCCGGTGGTGTTGGTGGACTTCGGGGCGGCGCGGTACACGACCGGGAGCGTGTCGCAGTCCTTGTCGGAGGTGGTGACGGAGGGGTACGCGCCGCCGGAGCAGTATGACCGGCGCGCGCCGCAGGACGAGCGGACCGACGTCTACGCCCTGGGCGCGACGCTGTGGACGGTGCTGGCCGGGGAGACGCCGGTTGAGGCGCTCGTTCGCCAGTCTGGGCGGCGGCTGCCACCGCTGAAGGAGGTGGCGCGGGTCTCGACGGGCGTGTCGGACGCGGTGGAGCGTGCGATGAGCCTGGACCCGGCGCAGCGGTTCCCGACCGCGCGGGCCTTTCAGCAGGCTCTCCAGGGGGCCATTCGCCGGGTGGTGCCTCCGTCCCCGGCGCCCGTGCCGGTCGCCGAGCTCGTGCCGGACCCGCCTCCTCCGCCGCGCCCCGTGTGGCCTCCTGATCGGCCGGCCTCATCCCCGGAGCCGGCGCGTTTGGCCGAGCGGCGGCCCGGTCCCGCACCGGAGCCTGCGCGGCGGGAGGCGGCGGACCGCGCCGCGCCGCATCCGCAGCCGGCCCGGGACTGGGGGCGAGTCGCGCTGGTCGCGTCCGCGGTCATCGCCGTGGGGGCAGGCCTGATTCTGCTGGGTACGAAGTTGGCTCAGCCCTCTGGAACCGGCGGCGACTCGTCGGGGAGTGGAGCGGCCGAGGCATCTTCGGCGCCGGCCGAGAGAGTTGGCCCGCCCGAGAGTCTGCCAGCTCCGCCGGAGCCCGCGCAGCAGGTACAGAGGACGCCGGAACCCCCGGAGGAGCGCCCTGCGGACCCGGCTCCACCGAAGGGCTACGTGCGCATCGAGAAGGGGACGTTCACGATGGGGTCGCCGGACGGGACGGGGGGGACGACGAAGGAGGAGAGTCGTTTCGACGAGGAGGTGCAGCACCCGGTGACGCTTCGAGGAGCGTTCTATCTGAAGGCAACGGAGGTGACGCAGGGGGAGTGGGAGTCGCTGATGGGGAGCAACCCGTCGTATTTCAAGGGGTGTGGGGCCAGGTGCCCGGTGGAGCGGGTGTCGTGGTGGGAGGCGCTGTACTACCTGAACGCGCTGTCGCGGTCGGAGGGCGTGGAGGAGTGTTACGACCTGGGCGGGTGTACGGGGACGTTGGGAGGCGGTTGCCCGTCGAGCGAGAACGGCGGGCGGGGCTGCCATGGAGACTACACCTGCACGTCTGTGAAGTTCAAGGGCCTCGGTTGCCAGGGCTACCGTCTGCCGACGGAGGCGGAGTGGGAGCATGCGGCGCGGGGGGAAACGACCACCGCGACGTATGCGGGTGACCTGTCTGGGGAGTGGCGGGGCGACCTGCGTGTGCTCGACGGACTTGCGTGGTACGTGGACAACGCTGCGCCCTCCTACGATGGTGCAGTTGACTGCTCCGATTGGTCGTGGAAGGCGAACCCCCAGGTGACTCGCTGCGGCCCGCAGCCCGCGGGCGGGAAGTCGAAGAACGCCTATGGCCTGTATGACATGCTGGGCAACGTGTTCGAGTGGACCGGTGGCTGCTACGCCGAGTACGAGACCGGCCCGGTGACCGACGTCGGGGGTCCCGTGTGCAGCTCCACGGGCGCGGACCGCGTGGTCCGCGGCGGCTCCTGGGGCGCGGACGCGCGCAACGTGCGTGCGGCGCTCCGCGTCAGGAACGATCCCGCCGGGCGGTACTTCGTCGTGGGGTTTCGTGCCGCCAGGTCGATCCCTTGACACTTGATCCCTTGATCCCTTGGCAGCCGAGTCTCACACGGCGCTCGGCGCACGTGCGTGAAGGCGACGTCATCCCGAGCAGAGACGGCGGGAATCGGCCCCTGTAGGAGCGCGAGCCAGCCCGACGCCCCGGAAGCACACCCGGAGGCAGCGCAGCGCGCCGACGGGGGTACTTCCGGGGCGTGGCGTCGTTGACGCGGCGGTCGTCCAGACTGCTCCGGCAGCGTCCCTCGGGACGGCGAGGTGACGGAGCAGCAGCGGCTCCTCAACGGAGGGATCGCGCCATGCTCTTCTCCCTCTGCGGCATGCGATCAGTGGTCACTGGGAGGTGCAGACGCCAGCGCGGCGGAAACCGCGGCGAGGGTTGGTGCCTGAAGGGCGATGTCGACGAGGCGGCTTGCGGCCACGGGGTCGGTGATGGAGCGGGCCCTGGCCACCAGAGCGGGAGGCACTTCTCCGAAGCGCGCGGCAAGCACTCGGAGCGCCGCTGCCACTTCGCCTTCGGCGCGCCCCACCGTACGCCCCTCGGTGCGCCCCTCGTCACGCCCTTGCTGCAGGATCTGCTTTCGCCAGGTGTCGTATGCGCTCTCGGTCTCCATGACGAACTCCTCCTCGTCGGGGGTCAGCACCTTGGCCCTCTGCAGCTCGATGCGCCAGCGGACCAGCAGGTCTCGCAGTGGCAGCACAAGCGGGGCCTGGGGCGGGAGCGCCGCCAGGTCCGCCCGTGCCGCGCGGAGCACGCGTCCGCGGCCCATCAGCCGTGCGGGCAGCGTCGCCACCGTCCGCGGCAGGCGATGCACCGCGACGATCACAGTAGCAAGCGTCCGCGGCAGGCGGTAGAGGCCAGGCCGCTCCTGCGTGGCTCCGAACCCCGACAGGGTCCTCGGAAATTGGTGGTTGACGAACTCGATTGGTGGGTTCACGCTCACCCTCTGGACTGGAGAGCCGGCGTGTCAGAGAAGGACCACAGCGCACTCTTGGGACCGGTGGGATGAGACCTGCGCGAGCTGCACGGGAGGACCTGATGCGATTCACCATGACGGCGCTCTGTTTGACTCTCTGGGTGTCTTCTCCAGGCTGCGGAGGTCCACTGGAGCCCGCGTTCGCTACGCGCCAAGGAGCCCTGACGGCGGATCGATTCCAGCTCCCGCTGAACCCGCCGACCGCCAGCGGGTACAACAAGACGGCGGGGTGGAAGTGGCTCGCCTATGAGAAGCCAGGAGTCTACCACCCAGGCGAGGACTGGAACGGCAACGGTGGTGGAAACTCTGACGAGGGCGACCCCGTCTACGCCATCGGCAGCGGCGAGGTCACGGCGGCCGGGGCCTTCGGCACGGGCTGGGGCAACATCGTCGTCGTGAAGCACGAGCTGCCGAACGGGGAGAACGTGTGGAGCGTGTACGCTCATCTGAAGGAGATGACCGTCTCGAAGGGCGACACGGTCGCCGTCGGATCGCTGGTCGGCACCATCGGCAGGGGTCACGACAACGAGTACAGCGCCCACCTGCATCTGGAGGTACGGACCAAGGATCTCCCTCCTAGCCACTGGCCGAAGGCGAAGGACGCGATTCTGGCGAGCTATCTCGAGCCCTCGGTCTTCATCAAGGCACACGAGAAGCCTTTGGAGCCCTGTGCGGTCTCATCGACCGGTCTGACCTTCATCGAAGAGACGGACGCCTGTGTCGAGCGCGGCGGCAAGTACTGGTGGGACGCGGCGGGGTCCGGCGGCCACGCGTTCACGACCTACACGACCGACGCGGGGCAGCCCGACAGCTTCTCCAAGTGGTACCTGGGCATCGAACAGGCGGGCCAGTACACCATCGAGATCTACGTGCCAGACCTGCCGAACCTATCGAAGAAGGCGAAGTACAAGCTGTGGCTCCCCGGTGAGCAGTGGGTGGAGGTCGACCAGTCGAAGCACCGGGGCGAGATGGTCTCCCTCGGGACCTTTTCGTTCGCGCCGGGCGCTGCCCTACGTCTCAACGACAACACGGGCGAGCCCTATGTCGGCTCATCGGGTCCCCGCCTCGCCGTGGACGCCATCCGCATCGCCCCTGCCACCGCCGTCGGCCACGACCCCACGGCGCTGCCCGCGGGCGACTCCGGCACCGCGCAGGCTCCGCAGACGGCGGCCGCCGATCAGACGCAGCAGACAGGCGGGTGCGGCACGGCGTCCCCCGCTCCGTCCCTGCTGTGGCTCCTGCTGTTCGTGCGGCGCCGCCAGCGGTGGCTCCTCGTGCGCCAGCGTCTGCTCGCTGGCCTCGCCGCGCTGCTGGTGCTGGGCGGCTGCGAGCGAGGCACCGTCGGGGACGAGAGCCTGTATGAGCCGCCTGCCGTAGACGACGACACCGGTATCGTGATTGTCGGCGGCATCCCGCGCCAGCTTGTGCCGGCCTCCGCGCAGGTGTGGGGGGACCTGCCCGACTCCTGGTGGGCAGAGCCGCCCGTCTTCGGGCCCGAGCTGCCGCAGAAGGTCAACCACGCCCCCTTTCAGACTCCGGTACGCGAGCAGGTCGGGCAGACCTGCGTCGACTACGCTGTAGTGGCGGGCCTCGAAGCGGTGACACACTACGAGTCCGGCAGCTTCCCCGACGTCAGCGAGGCGCACCTCGCCGCCTCCCACGAGGATCTCTCCCTTCAGGCGGCACTGCTTGCCGCTCAGTCCACGAAGCTCACGACAGAGGAGTACTGGCCCGCAACCGCGTCTTCTCCCAAGAGCGGGTGGGAGGCCCACCGGGTCCACGGAGTCAAGAAGTTCCAGGCGATCCCCAACCCGGCGGCCAGCGAGGTGCTGCGGGCGCACCTCGCGGAGGGCGACGACAGCAACGTCATCCTCGCGATGAATCACGTGGCGACCGCGTGGACCAACACAGGCACGGTGGAGCTGCCGGTGGGAGGCACTCCCTCGGCCTGGGCCCACGCCGTGCTGCTCGTCGGCTACGAGCGGCGCAAGAACGCCTCCAACAAGGACCGGTGGTTCTTTCGCATCAAGAACTCCTGGGGCACGGGGTGGGGAGAGGCGGGCTACGGGTGGCTGTCGGAAGACTACGTCAAGACCTACGTGCTCGCGGGCGCCATCGTGCGGCAGACGATCATGCCGGACGCCCCCGCCTCGACGTGCGGCGACGGGGTCTGCACGCCTCCCGAGACCTGCGCCACGTGCGCAGACTGCAAGTGCCCTCCCGGAACCGACTGCGGTGCCGGCGGGACATGCGCGAAGCCCGGGTGTACCGACACGTGCTCGCCCGGAGTCTCCTGCAGCGGCGGCTCGCTGGTCTCCTGCGTGAAGGGCGCAAACGGGTGCCATGGCACAGTGACGCAGGCCTGTCAGTACGGCTGCTCCGGCGGCGCCTGCGTGGCGCACCCGGTCGCAGAGTGTACGTCGGGTGTCTGCTGCAACGGGGGCAAGTTCGCTCCCTCGACCCAGGTGTGCGAGGAGGAGGCCGACGCCGAGTGGGGATGCCCTTGGGGCACGGGCTGCGGCGATGACGTCGGCGTGAAACGCCGCCCCCGTCACTGCTCGGGGAAGTCGGCGTCCTGCACGGGCACCCTCGGGCCCTGGGGGGGCTGGACGGTCGCCGAGAGCTGCCCGGCGACCAAGGCGTGCGCGTCGAGCGGCTCCTGCAAGGCGACGAGCGCCTGCAGCGCGGCCCAGTGTACGTGCAGCAACGGCCCGTGCTGCGACGGCTGTGACCTGAAGGCGGCCGGGACCGTGTGCAAGGTGGACGCGAGCAGCGAGGTCGCCTGCACCTGGGGGACGGGGTGTGGGGCCGACGTGGCCATCCACACGCGGGACCGGCTCTGCAACGGCACGACCAGCGCGTGCAGCGGAGACTACGGCCCCTGGAAGCCCTGGACGCTGCATGCGGACTGCGGCCCTTCGCAGGTGTGCGGTGGCTCCCCCGCGAGCTGCACGACCTCCGCGGGCTGCTCCTCGGCGCCATGTCAGTGTACGTCCGGGCCCTGCTGCGATGGGTGCAACTTCAAGAATGCCGGCACGGTGTGCGCCCCGAAGGCGGAGTCCGAGGTGGGGTGTCCGTGGGGCACGGGGTGTGGCCAGAGCGTGGCACAGAAGACTCGCGACCGGCTCTGTTCGGGGGCGAGCGCTGCGTGCGATGGCCCATACGGCGTCTGGAGCGACTGGAGTGTCGTCGACGCGTGCAGCGACACCGAGAAGTGTACCCCAGGCAAGACGAGCTGCACCTACACCGCGGACTGCGATGCCCCGAAGTGCGAGTGCAGCAGCGGCGCCTGCTGCGACGGCTGCTGGTTCCGGCCGTCCACCCACGTGTGTGACGAGGAGACCGAGGTGGGTTGCCCCAGTGGAGCGGCGTGCGGTGGCGACAAGGGCGTCCGGACTCGCAAACGCACCTGTTCCGGCGCGAGTGGGTCATGCAACGGCGCCTGGGGGAGCTTCTCCGCATGGACGGTCACAGGCTCCTGCAGCACCTCGCAGACGTGCTCCGGCGGCTCCTGCGTGACCTCCGCCAACTGTGGTGACAAGTGCGGCAACGGGACGTGCGAGTCTACAGAAACCCCCAAGACGTGCCCGTCAGACTGCGGCGCCGCCTCGTTTGCCGTTCAGCCGAGCCTCTACTACGGCAACACCCCGTCGAGCGCCTCCCTGTCATGCTCATCCACGGCGAGCACGTCCTGGCACAAGGGTCAGAGCGGGGGACTTCCATACTGGGTGTTCGCCTCAAACTGCGGCGTGCCGTCCACGTCGAGTCCGACGGCCTACGGCGGCTACAACGCCCGGTGGACGTTCACCATCAAGAAGGCGGGCACCTACGACATCAACGCGTGGATCCCAGACCAGGCCAACGCCTGCGGCTTCGGTGCCGACAAGCTGAGCCAGGAGGTCCACTACATCCTGACCGGATCCGCGAAGAAGCAGGCGAGTGGGAACCAGAAGGCGTCCATGGGCGGAAACCTCGCGATCTTCAGCGGGGTGAGCCTCGGGACCGGCTCCCACACGCTGGTTCTCTACGACGACGCGTGGGGCGGTTGCGCCTGCAACGGCGCTGGGTGCGGCACGACCTCCACCCGCGTCTTCGCCGACACGGTGGGCGTGAACTTCAAGAGCGCGCCGTAGGTGGGGCGCAGACTTCGTGTTTCAGGTGTCGGACTTCGTAATGACAAACGGTGGAGGCAGGGCATGAGCAAGGCATGGAGAGTGGTCGCGATCATCGTGGTGGTGGCATCAGGCGCAGGAGCGTTCGCCGTCACTCAATGTGACTCCAAAGAGGGCGGCACCGTCGCAGGCGCACCACCCGAGAGCCCGAAGGACCGCGCAGTGTGGGCGGTGGCGCAGGCCCGCGAAAGCCACGTGGTCGAACACCTGGAGACCTACAGCGACGTCGCAGGCTTCTTCGAGAGGGCGACGCGGATCCTCGATTACCTCCTGAAGGTCAAGGACGCGGCGGACCTGCTCGGCAAGGTCGGCGACCCCAAGGCGTTGTTCGTCGAGCTTGGGTGGAAGGGCCTCGCGGCGATTGTGTCCTCCGCCGTGGTGGAGCTGACCGCCGCACGAGAGCTGCGGCGCTACATTCGCGAGCTCTCCGGCTACTCCGACGACCTGAAGCGAGCCCTGGGTGCGGCGGAGCGCGACCCTGGACCGGAGTCCCTCGCCGCGCTCGCCGCTGTGGCGGCGCGTGGCACGGAGCTCGTGAGCCCCATCCACGGAGCGGTCGGGGGGCTCCGGCGCTTCGTGGCCGTGGTCGCGGACGTGATTGGAGAGGTGCGGACCGCTCTCGATGACTGCGCCGGCTCGGGCAGCCTGCTCAAGGCCGCGCCCTGCTGGTGCCTCGAGAAGGTCGCGTCCTTGGCGGAGTACATCATCGCGGACGGGGCGCTCGACGCCCTGCGCAGCGGCGAGGGCCGAGTACAAGGAGACCTGGAGGCGCTGCGGCTGCTTGCGTCACTGCGGTGACGAGCGGCGGGGCCGGGACCGAGAACGGGCGACATTCTGGTTGTCAATCGGGCCGGTACGCACCATAGTACGCCCCAGTGCAACCCGTTGGCGCTCTGGATGTGCGAGTCGGCATCGGAGCCGCCACAGCGTGGGTTGGTTGGACCCCCAAGCCGGCAACAAAGGAGCGCGTCGTGAAGTGGAAACTCTCCCCCCAGGTCATCCTGGTCGGCGTCGCCGCGGCCGTGGTCGCCGTGGCTCTGATTTGGTTCCTCTCGAGGGGAAGCGGTCGCGCGGCGACCCTGGCGGGCAAGTATGTCCCCGACACGGTCACGGTGGTCGCAGGCGCCGACGTCCGGGCCATTCGCGCCTCCAAGCTGTGGAAGGACAACGAGGCCTTGGTGGTAGCAGGCCTCGACGCCGCCGGCATGGAGCAGGCACGACAGAAGTTCGGTTTTCAGCTCGACACGCTGGACGCAGTGGCGTGCGGCTTTCACACCGGCCGGAAGGCAGGCGGCTGTGTCCTCTCTGGTGGGTTTGACCGCGACAAGCTCCGGGCAGCACTGACTGAGCTTGGTCAGCCCGTCAAGGCAGACGGGGCCGAGATCTTCAGCGGGCTAGCCGGGGCCGTGGCGCTCGTCGAGTCCGACGTGACCGTCGTCGGAAGCCCGGACTTCGTGTCCGCCGCGCTGCGGGTCTCTCGCGGGGAGGAGCGGTCGATCATGCAGAACGACGCGATTCAGACCATGCGGAAGTCCGTGGACCCGGACGCTCACGTGTGGGTGGCCTCCGTCTCGTCCGAGCTGGGCGACGTTCTGGAGGAGGTCGCACGCCGCGACGTAGGGGTTCGTGGCGGTGCGCTCAGCCTGAGCGTCGATGAGCGGCTGGACGTGCGGGCCGTCGTCGAGCTGGTGAGCGCCGCCGAAGCCGATGACGTGCGCGACGCGCTGCGCGAGCAGTGGGCGAAGGCGCTCAAGAAGTCCAAGGACTTCGACATCTCGACCGTGGTGGAGGGGCTCGCCATCGAGTCCAGCGGGTCCATGGTCCGCGTGTCGACGCGGGTCAACTCGGCACTGACGGCTGTGATCGCCGTGCCCGCCTTCGTCAAGTACCAACGGCGCGCGAAGACCACGGAGGCCATCGACGAGCTGGACAAGATCTACAAGGGGGCGGCGTTCTACTACACGAAGCCGCAAATCGCGGCCGACGGCACCAAGCTCCCGTGCCAGTTTCCTGCGCCGGCTCCGATTACGCCCGAAGGATCACCGTGCGACCACCCCGACCAGAGGTTTCCGGGAGATCCCACCGTGTGGCTCGACCATCCGTCCTGGGAAGCGCTCACTTTTCAGATGAACGGGCCTCATTACTTCCGCTACGCGTATGATTCGCAGGGTACGCTCGAGGCCGCCACAATGACTGCGAGCGCCTACGGCGATCTGGACTGCGACGGGGAGTGGTCCACGTTCCAGCGCATCGGCTGGGGCGACCCCCAGGCGACCAGGGTGGAGTGCTCGATGTACGGGTCCGCGGCATTCTTTGTGGACAACGAGACGGAGTGAGGTGAGGGTCATGGGAGAGAGAGTCTGCCCGATCTGTCGCGCTCCCGTTGGAGACGGCGCCAACTGCCGGACCTGCGGGGCGTTTGTAGGGATGGCGGCCGCGCCGCAAGTCGGCCCCGGTGGGGGCGCGAAGCGGGGCCCCCGAAGCAACCTTGTCTACATCGGGATCGGCGCTGTCGCGGTCCTCGTCGTCGCGCTGGGGGCCTGGCGGCTCGGCGCCTTCGAGTCTTCCGACCCGTGCAAACGGGCACTGAAGAGGGCGTCGGCGAGCTGGGTGAAGTGGGGTGCGGCAGGGCCCAGCGATGGGGACAAGACGCGATTCCTGGAGGAATGCAGCGCATGGCCCGACGACATCAAGCGATGCCACGCAGAAGCCGAGGATGACGCAGCCACCGGCGCATGCACCGCGAAGCTCGTGGCGCTGGAGACGGCCAGCGGGACCAGCAGATCCTCCCGTACCCGGCGCGGCCCGTGCGAGACTGCCATGAGGAAGATGATCGATCTCGGCATCAAGGCTGGGGAGAAGGAACCTACGGACAGCGACAAGAAGAAGTTCCTGGAGGAGTGCCGTGCGTGGCCCGACGACGTCAAGAACTGCTTCGCCGACGCTGGCGACGAAGCCGCGGTCGGGGCGTGCTTCGCGAAGGTCATGGCTGCGGAGATGGAGAAGGCGATGAAGGCGGCGGGGGAGGAGGCGCGTGCGGCTGCCGACGAGGCGCAGCGCGCCGCCGATGAAGCGGCTGCGGAGGCCGCGCTCGCGGTCGCCGAGGCCACCGCCGCAGCGCGGATCGCCGCGGAACTCGACAGCGGCTCCTGCTCCGCGGTCGTCACGAACATGAAGCGCATCGGCAGGGCCATG
The DNA here is from genome assembly GCA_045863395.1 of Myxococcales bacterium. Classification (GTDB taxonomy): domain Bacteria; phylum Myxococcota_A; class UBA9042; order JABWCM01; family BTVJ01; genus BTVJ01. Next base: position 2,518 of record BTVJ01000018.1, on the reverse strand, counting down.
GGCGAGAGCGACCCGTCCGAGGAAGAGCTCCGCGCGTTCAGCGAACAGTGCGAGACCTGGCCCGACGACGCGCGGACGTGTCTGGCGAAGGCGGCGGATACCGAGGGTGTCAGCACCTGCATGCAGGCGATCATCCAGGCGCAGATGAAGGCGGCGCTCGAAGAGGCGCAGCGGGGCGCGCCGTAGGGACGGCCTCACAGGGGTCGATGCCTGGATGACCTGAGCCATCGACGGCGACGACGCGGCTCACCGGAAGTTCCGCGAGAATTTGACGCGGCTCGACCCTGCCAAGACGCCGCAGCGGCGCACCGTGCTGCGTTACAATCGTTCCACGCGAGATGGTGGCCTGTGGAGGGGCGGAGTGTGATGCGATGAACGGACGTGAGCGGGTGTGCTTCCAGTGCTGCGAGACGGCGGGTCCTGGCGTCTTGTGCCAGCGGTGCGGGCACCGCCCTGAGGGGGACGGGCCGGACGACGCGATGCGGCTCCTGGCAGGGAGCATCGTCCGGGAACGCTACCTCGTGGGCCGGGAGCTGGGGCGGGGTGGGTTCGGCATCACCTACCTGGCGCGGGACCTGCAGCTCAAGGTGCGGGTGGCGGTCAAGGAGTACTATCCTCGGAGCACAGCGACACGGAGCCGGGACGGAGTGACGGTGCAGCCGATGCGGGGCAACGGGGACGCGTATCGGCTGGGACTCGAGAGCTTCATCCGTGAGGCGCAGATGGTCTCGCAGCTCCGGTCTGCCCCGAACGTCGTGACCATCTACGACGTGTTCGCGGAGAACGGCACCGGATACATGGTGATGGAGTACATTCAGGGGGTGACGCTGCAGGGGCTCCTGGTGCCGGGAAACGACGGGGTGATGAGGCCGCTTGAGGAGCGCGACGCGCTCCCGGTGGCCATCGCCGCGCTCGACGGTCTGTGTGCGGTGCACTCGGTGCGGGACGAGCAGGACAAGGTGCTGATCCATCGCGACATCAAGCCGGCGAACATCATGGTAAGCAAGGACGGGCCGGTGGTTCTGCTGGACTTCGGTGCGGCACGGTACACGACGGGGAGCGCGTCGCAATCGCTCTCGGAGGTGCTGACGGTGGGCTATGCGCCGCCTGAGCAGTATGACCCGCGCGCGCCCCAGGACGAGCGGACGGACGTGTACGCGCTCGGTGCCACGCTGTGGACGGTGCTTGCCGGCGAGCCCCCGGTGGATGGGCTTCTTCGGCAAGCAGGGCGGAGACTGCCACCGCTGAAGGAGGTGGCGCGGGTTTCGGTGGCGGTGTCGGACGCGGTGGAGCGAGCGATGAGCTTGGATGCTGCGAAGCGGTTCCCGACCGCGCGGGACTTCCAGCGGGCGCTGCGGGGGGAGCAGCTTCCGGTTCCCCCGCGCCCCACTCCGGCTCCCGACGTCGTCCCGGCGCCGTCCCCCGTTCCACCGCAGCCCACCCCTGCACGCGTGGTGGACGTGGTACCCGGCCCGGTTTCCCGAACGATTCCGAGGCGCGACTGGACGCGGCCAGCGCTCGTGGGGTTGACCGTGGTCGTGGTGGCGGGGGGACTGTTTCTTGGCACGAACCTCGTGGATAGGTCGTCGGGCGAGGCACCTGGCCTGGAGCTGCAATCCCACGGACGCGGGGAGGGCGCCGCGGCGAGCGTTTCATCTCGGGACCCGAACCACGGCTACGTGCGTCTGCCGAGCGGGTCGTATGAGATGGGGTCGGCGACAGGCGACTCGGACGAGCGGCCGGTCCGGGTGGTGCAGATCCGCGGCTTCGAGCTGGCGAAGAGCGAGACGACGGTGGGAGACTACCGGCGGTGCGTGGAGGCCGGCCCGTGTACGGCTCCCGGCACGTGGGGGAGCTGCAACTGGGGGAGATCGGGCCGTGAGGATCACCCGGTGAACTGCGTGGACTGGAAGCAGGCGAAGACGTACTGCGAATGGGCCGGTGCGCGTCTACCGAGCGAGGCGGAGTGGGAGTATGCGGCGCGGAGCGGAGGCCGGGACCAGGACTACCCTTGGGGCCCTGAGAAGGCGACGTGCGCGCGCGCGGTGATGAATGACGGTGGAGGCAACGGCTGCGGGCGTGGCGACTCGACGTGGGATGTGTGCTCGAAGGGCGCCGCGAACAGCGCGCAGGGGGCGTGCGACCTGGCGGGGAACGTGTGGGAGTGGGTGGAGGACACGTACCATGGGAGCTACGACGGTGCTCCCGTTGACGGCAGCGCGTGGGTGTCAGGCGGCTCCGACCGGGTCAAGCGCGGCGGCGGCTTCTACGACGTCGCCTCGTACCTGCGGGCGTCCGATCGCGTCTACCACGCCCCGTCCTACGCGGGCGGCGTCCTCGGCTTCCGCTGCTCCAGGTCCCTGGCGCCCTAGGTCCCTTGGTCCCTTGTTGGTCCGCGGACCGTCGCTCGGAGCGCAGAGCGAGCGCCGCGCCGTCCGCCGCGCGCCCCCCGTCCGACGGGGGGGGGGGGGGGGGGTGTAGGGGGGGGGGGGGGTGGTGGGGGGGGGCCGCGGGGCGG
>BTVJ01000017.1:0-114691 GCA_045863395.1 Myxococcales bacterium | reverse complement strand
CGACTCGTAGCCGTCGTAGTGGATCTTGTACTTGCCGTCCTTCACCTCGAGGATGGAGGCGGGGTACCACTTGCCCTTCCACTCCACGGAGACCGGGTCGCCGACCTTCCACGCGTCGCCGCCGCCGCCGGCCTTCATGCGGGCGGTGGTGACCCACTCGTCCCAGCTCGACTCGTAGCCGTCGTAGTGGATCTTGTACTTGCCGTCCTTCACCTCGAGGATGCGGGCCGGGTACCACGAGCCCTTCCACTCGACGGACACCGCGTCACCCACCTTCCACGCGCTCGCCGTGGAGGCCTCCTTGATGCGGGCGGTGGTGACCCACTCGTCCCAGCTCGCGTCGTAGCCGTCGTAGTGGATCTTGTACTTGCCGTCCTTGACCTCGAGGATCTTGGCCGGGTACCAGGAGCCCTTCCACTCCACCGTCACCGAGGCGCCCACCCGCAGGTCGGCGAAGGCCGCCGAGGTCAGGGCCAGGGTGATCACCAGGGCGCCGAGCGCCCTCCGAAGCCATTGCATCGTGCTCTCCTCGCGTTGTGGGTTGGTCCCCGCCGCGCGCAGTCTTGCCCGACTCCGGCGAGGCCGTCAAGGGTCAGCTCGACGCCGAAGAGTAGTGGCGGAGCGCGACGCGCCACACCTGGCGGCTCAGCAGCAGGAACGCGGCGCAGGTCCCTGCCGCGACGAGGGCCGCCGACGGGTCGATGAGGCCCCGAAGCGCGAGGGCGGGCCAGGTGGTCATGATTCCGACGGGGACGATGAAGGTCAGGACGAAGCGCACGGCGCCCTGGTAGATGCTGACCGGCCAGCGGCCCGCGTCCAGCACAGACGTCAGCAGGTAGGACAGGTTGTCGATGCGCACGAACCAGAAGGCCGTGCTCACGATCATGAGCCACAGGCCATAGAGCGCGAGGGCCCCTGTGACCAGCAACGTCGCGGCGATGGCCACGTCGGCGGGCGACGGGGGGCGCTCCAGGCGCGCGGTGGCCCAGACCACGAGGGCGAGGCCGCCGAGGACGTGGAAGACCTTCGCAGGAACCGTGCGGCTGAAGCTCACCAGGAGCTGGGCGTCGTGGGGCTTCAGCAGGACGAAGTCGAGGGTCCCCTTGCGGACGTGCTCCACGACGGCGCGCAGGTTGGGGTCGACGATTCCTTCGAGGAGGCCCTGGAGCGTCACGAAGAAGCCGGTGACGATCAGCGCCTCGTCCCAGGTCCAGCCGGCGATGGCGCCGCTCCGGTTGAACACGAAGAGCAGGGGGGCGATGGTCCAGCCGAGCCAGAACAGGGTCATCACCGCCTCGGCGGCGAAGTTGGAGCGGTACTGGAGCGCCGTCATCCAGGCGACCCGCCACTGGGCGAGGATGGCGCTGCGGGCGGTCATGCTCCGAAGGCTCCATAGCGGCGGAGGCCCCGCGCCCAGACCAGGCGCAGCACGAGCCAGGCGACCAGGAGCCACGCCCCCTGCAGGGCCATGGCGCCGAGGGCGTCGGCTCCTCGGAGCATCCCCGCGACGATCTCCACGGGGACGCCGAGCATGGCGCGGAAGGGGAGCCAGTGGGCGGCCTCGGCGAAGCCGGCAGGGAGCAGCTCGATGGGCAGCAGGTAGCCGCTGAACAGGGACCACAGGCCGAACCAGACGTTGTAGATGCCCACCGACTGGTCCACCCAGAAGGCGAGGGCGCCGACCGTGCACTGGACCAGGTAGTTGGTGGCCCAGGCCATGGCGATGGACGCGGCGAGCAGGGGGGCGTGGTCGAGGGTCAGGTGGACGCCCATGCCCGGACGCCAGAGCCAGATGAGGAGCAGGAGCGGTACGAGCACGACCACGCGGATGGGCATGCTGGCGAGGCTCTCCGCGGCGGGGAACACGAGGGGGTGCATGGGCTTGAGCAGGGCCGCGGACAGCGTGCCCGTGCGGATCATGTCGTTGAGCTCCCAGATGATCCAGGCGCTGGTGAGCTGCCGGACGACCAGGGTCGCCGAGAAGTAGCGGGCGAACCCTTCCTGATCGAAGCGGCCGACGGGGCCGCCCTCGGCGACGCGGTCCCATACGAGGAGCATGATCACCGGCATGGAGGCGGTCAGGATCCAGATCACCACCTCGGCGCGGTAGGCGACCAGCTCGGCGAAGCCCGTGCGCAAGAGCGACGGAAAGGCGCGCAGGGCGCGGGTCATGGGCGGTCCTGGAACATGCGGCCGATGACGTCCTCCAGCGGCGGGTCCTCGATGGTCAGGTCCGCGACGGGCAGGCGCTCCAGGACCCGACCGACGAGGGCGTTGACCTCGGCGGGGGGCACCAGCACGGACAGGGACCCGTCGATGGCGTCGAAGGGGGCGACGGCGCGGGCCTCTTCGAGCGAGACCGGGCGGGTGGGGCGCACGACGATGCGCCGGTCCGGGGCGTAGCGGCGCGCCAGCTCGCCCAGGTCGCCGTCCCACCGGACCTTGCCCTCGTCGATGACGATGACGCGGCGGCACAGCGCCGCGATGTCGTCCATGTAGTGGCTGGTCAGCATGACGGTGACGCCGTGGCGGCGGTTCCAGTCGGCGATGAAGCGCCGCACGGTGGCCTGCATGGTCACGTCGAGGCCGATGGTCGGCTCGTCGAGGAAGAGCACGTCGGGGCGGTGCAGCAGCGCCGCGGCCAGCTCGCACTTCATGCGCTCGCCCAGCGACAGGTTGCGGGTCGGGCGGTCGAGGAGCGGGGCGAGCTCCAGGGCCTCGACCAGCTCGTCGAGGGAGCGGCGGAAGCCGTCGCGGGGGAGGCCGAACAGCGCGCGGTTGAGCTCGAAGGTCTCCCGCGGGGGGAGATCCCACAGGAGCTGCTGCTTCTGCCCCATGACCAGGGTGATGCGGCGCAGGAAGTCCGGGTGGCGGCGGCTCGGGACGTGGCCGAGCACGGAGAGGGTGCCACCCGAGGGCATCAGCAAGCCGGAGAGCATCTTCAGGGTCGTGGTCTTGCCCGCGCCGTTGGGCCCGAGGAATCCGACGCGCTCGCCCGGCTCGATGCGGAAGGAGATGCCGGCCACCGCGTGCACGTCCCGCGTCTTGCGGTGGAGCAGCGCGCGGAAGGACCCGGCCAGGCCCGCCTCCTTCACGGGCACGCTGTACGTCTTGCGCAGCTCGGAGACCTCGATCACGGGCGCTGAGGATACGGCGTCGGACGGCGCAGGTCCATGGGCGCCGTGCCGTCCTCGGAGTGGGGTGGCAGGGACGTGTTCATGCTGCTGAGTGGGCCGCGGCCTCGTACTGCTCGCTGTCCGCGTCCCTGTTCGGGCGTGGGCAGGGGCTTGACCCGCGGCCAGAAGTGCGCGTTGATGCCGCGACGGAGGTGCCCATGAGCGATACGACCGATCTGCGCAGCGACACGGTGACCAGGCCCACGGCGGCCATGAAGGCCGCGATGATGGACGCGCCGCTCGGTGACGACGTGTTCGGGGACGACCCGACCGTCAACGCGCTGGAGGCGCGCGTGGCCGGGCTGCTCGGCAAGGAGGCGGGGATCTTCGTGCCCAGCGGCACCATGAGCAACCAGCTCGCGGTCCGGGTGCACACGCGGTTCGGCGACGAGTTGGTCTGCCACGAGGGGTGCCACATCCACAACTGGGAGTCGGGGGCTCCAGCCGCCTTGTGGGGGGTGACCGTGCGCGCCGTGGGGTCGCCGGACGGTACGCTGCCGATTGTCGGGCTGGAGGCGGCCATCCGGGCCGGGGAGGACCCGCACGTGGCCAACACCCGCCTCGTGTGCCTGGAGAACACCCACAACGCCGCCGGTGGGGTGGTGTTGCCGCAGGAGCACGTGCTGGCGGTGGCGGCCGTCGCGCGTGGCCGGGGGCTCGCCCTGCACCTGGACGGCGCGCGCCTCATGAACGCGGCGGTGGCGTCTGGGGTGGAGGCGCGGGCGCTGGCGGAGCCGTTCGACACCGTGTCCCTGTGCCTGTCCAAGGGGCTCGGGGCGCCGGTGGGGAGCGTACTGGCCGGGGCGGCGCCGTTGGTGGGGGCGGCGCGGCGGTGGCGGAAGATGCTCGGCGGTGGCATGCGCCAGGCGGGGGTCATCGCGGCGGCGGGCCTGTACGCGCTGGAGCACAACGTGGGGAGGCTCGCCGACGATCACCGGCGGGCTCGGGCCTTTGCAGAGGCCGCAGCGGCGCTGCCGGGGCTGGGCGTGGACCTGGCGCGCGTGCAGACCAACCTGGTCTTCATGACCGTCGACCCCGCCCACCCCATGGGGAAGGACGATGGAGGCTCGCCCGCCCTGGTGGACTGCCTGCGGGAGCGCGGAGTGCTCGTCTCGGGGCGCGGTCAGCGGGTGCGCGCCGTGTTCCACCTGGACGTCGACGATGTGGGCCTCGACCGGGCCGTCGAGGCGCTGCGGGCCGTGATGGGGTGAGCCCTCGGCGTCAGGCGGCGCGCAGGAGGCCGCGGTGCAGCAGGAGGGGGAGCGGGCAGAGGGGGTAGCGCGCCTCGGCGAACGCCGCCGCGGTGGCCTCGGGGGTCGCGGCCGGGCCGACGAGGAGCAGGTCGCGGGAAGGGACGGCCAGGGGGAGACCGTCCGCCGTCGCCAGGTGGTAGAAGAGGTCCGAGGCGATCATGGCACGAGACGCATCGTAGCCGTCGCCGGTCGCCACGCGGTGCTGGTCGTGGGGGATCTCCGCGCGGGCGTACAGCGCCGAGCGGGCCGCCGACTCGACGCGCTCAGGCGTCGCGCCCCACCGGGTGGCCTGGGCGCGGCTCACGTAGGTGAAGCTCCACCCGGCGTCGAAGACGTAGGCGGCGATCAGCCCCGCGCCCAGCGCGTGGTAGCAGAGCCGCTCCCCGTCGTCGCCGCCGCGCCCCGCGATCACAGCATCGTAGCCGTCGGCGAACCGGGCGCGCTCGACCCGCGCGAGCAGCGAGGCCGCCCCCACTCCGAAGGGCTCATCGCGGACCGGCCCGGACAGCTTGATCGCCGCCTCCATCCCGGCCGCGACGGCCAGCACCTCCGCATCGACGGCGCCAGGGTCCAGGTCGTCGAGGGGCAGGCTCCGGACCGCGTGGGTCTCCTTCTCATAGCGGATGGCCCAGCCGTCGTGGGCCGGATCGAGCAGGAGGCGCACCGTGGAGAGCTTGACTCGGAGCCGTTCGGTGAGGGTGTCCATGCGCAGGAGCGTAGTTGAGATGCGTGGGTGTGTCGAGGAGGGGGGCAGGAGAGGGACAAGTGTACTGTCATAGCCAAGTCAAGTCCCGTGAGACGCCCGGATCCCATGGGTGTTTGCCCGCACCACTCCAGGGGCCTCGCAATGCGCGAGGCCAGGGACGCGGTCCGGTAACAAGAGGTAGGGGCAGGGGTAAAGGTGGATCCGCGCATGCTCCGTCTGCAGCTTCTCCGTCCGGCGACGAGTCGTGCGTCGTGGAGAGGCTCGGGTCGGCTGCTACGCCAGGCACCGTTCCGTTGAGCGGAGGGCCGTCAGGCCGCGATTCGGCAGGCGCTGACGGGGAGCCCGCTGAGGTTCTGGCGTGTGGATCCACCGAACTTGGACGAGAAGCGACCGTCGCGCCGCACAGGTTCGCTCGCTCCGGGGAGAGAGAGGTCGCAGGTCGCGGCAGACGCTCGCGCAGACGTGAGCGGTTGGCGAAGATCCCGTGGTATCTGACCAAGTTCCCGTAGGGAGCGGGAAGAAGCGCCACTAGACGACGCAAGAGGTCGAGCGGGTCGAGGTTCAGCTCCGTGCGCCCGCCCGCGGCTTTGCGCAGCTCGTAGCTGACCCGGCCGTCCGGCAGGACGGAGAAGCGCTCGACGGAGAATGGTGCCCGAAGGCCGTAACGACAGAGACGTTCCAGGCCGGTTCGGTCCCGGGCGGCGACGGACCGGGCTGCGTGAAGAGAGAAGCCCTCGATGCTCGCGCACAGGGGGGGGCCGCGCGCCGGTGGGAAGCTTCGTGTGTCCTGCTCTCGGGCGCGCTGCGCACCTCCGCGTCTGCGCACTGCCGGACAAGAGCGTCTTCTGTGTGGGCGTCCTACCCATCGGTGTGCTCACCGCTCTGCTCCAGATGGCGCTGAGCGACGCCCTGGAGGCGCTCCGCGAGGCGCACGGTGAGCATCGAGACGTCATCGTCCGTGGGAGGCGGCAGGACGTGGAACTGGCAGTCTGCGGCGCCGTCGTCCGGGAGCAGGAAGAGGCCGTCCGGCACGAGCACATGCACGTGGGGAAACAACCGGAGGTCTTGAGTGAACCGCTGAATGAAGGACACCGAGCCGGTCTGCGCGCTCCCCGCACCGACGAACCCCAACCTCCTCCCCCGCAGTCGCTGCCACGCGAACAACGTCCCCAGGAAAACCTGGAGCATCCTGCTGAACAACGCGCGGTCCACTGCCAGGCGAGTGCGCAAGGCCCAGGGAAAGGTGAGGACCCACTGCCGATAGGGGACCTCGGGAAGGAGGCGGTCCACCAAATCAGAGGCCGTTCCCCGGCTGCTGAGATGAAGCGAATCGCCGCGGAGTACGAGGCGGACATCATCCCGGCGGTGCGTCCGGGCGAAGAAGCCGAAGACGACGCCGGCAGCGACGAAGGCGACGAAGGCGAAGGACCGCCGCACGAGTAGTCCATGCCGGGGTCGCGCGACGAAGTACGCGCGATGCTGGAGCGGCAGAGGGCGCAGCTCGACAGGCTCGGTCTGGCACAGCGGAGGCGGCTCTACCGGATCCTGGAGGCGAGGCGACAGGAGCTGCTCGACCAGCTCGCCAGCGTGCAGGCCGACACCTTCACGGCGCAGCACTAACGGGTGGCGCGGGCGCGGGTCAACGAGGCGCTGGGCGAGCTCGCCGAGGACATGCGCGAAGGCCTCGATGAGGGGGCGGCGGAAGCCTATATCCTCGCCAACAAGCACCTGACGGAGCAGGTGAAGACCTTCAGCCGGCAGTTTGAGGGGACGGTCAGGCCCACGTCGTGGGAGGCGCTCCTCGCGCTCGACGACGAGGTGCTCCTCGACAAGCACGCGGCGAGCGCCAGCGCCTACGCGACGGACCTGCGGCGCCGTGTGCAGCAGCGGTTGATGGACGGCCTGGTCCGGGAGGAGCCCTGGAGCCAGACGGTGCGCGACCTGGCCAGTCGGCATGGCCTGCTGGCCCAGGATTACTTCGGCATGAACTCGACGGACTCGCACCGCCAGTCGAGGGCCGAGCGCATCGTCCGCACGGAGCTGGCGCACGCGTACAACCGGGCGCACCACGAGGACCTGGCCAGGGCCGACGCGGAGGACCCGGGCTACCAGAAGACTCTGGTGGCGACGTTCGACGACCGCACGGGGTTCGACTCCTACGCAGCGCACGAGCAAGTGCGGGCGGAGGGGCACGTGGACGAGGCACCGGGGATCGTCCAGGTTCGACTCCTACGCAGCGCACGAGCAAGTGCGGGAGCTGGACGAGGACTTCCGGGACGGCGCCGGGCGCGAGTACCCGCACCCGCTAGGGCGGCCGAATGACCGGGAGGTCGAGATTCCCTGGCGGGGGGAGTGGGCAGACCGATCAACGGCGCTGGGCTCCGGCCCCGAGCCACCTGAGGCGCTGCTAACGAGCGTCATGGGTGATGTCGGACGCGTCGGCCCTGTGTTCGACAGGCCAAAGCTCGACAAGATCGCCAAGGCGCTCGACAAGCGCGGCATCCAGGTCCTCGTTGCGGCAGAGGGTTCCGATGACATCGCATACCTGAATGCCAGGGGAGCGGGTGCGGTGCTCATGGAGACCGAGTCAGGGCCACTTATGATGCTCCGCGAGAACGCTCGTCGCATCGAGGTCGTCGAAGAGCTCATCCACATCGGGCAGCGTCGCAAGATGGGAAGAGCGCCATCCAGTGTCGAAGAGTCGGCCTTGTTGGAGATCGAGGCACAGGATATCTTGTTGCGGCGTGGGCTGCGAGCGGGCTGGACGGCAGCCGAGCTGAACGGCCTGAGGGCGGCAAGAACGGAATGGCTGAGTCGACTCGAAAGAGCGCGGTCACGGTAGTGGATGCCAGGCGCCTCCACGGGGTGCTGCTCGTGGAAGTTTCGGGCGATGTCAATCTACATGTCGGCGACGTGCTGATAGACGACGACGGAGGTCGTCATCCTGTCACGGCCATCGGGTTCTGTTCACTCGCAAACCTGAGCCGTGGTACTTGGCAGATTCAGCTCTCGGGCCCTGTGCCAACGAGTGGTGCCAAACTGACCCTGCCCTGATCATCGCGGACACTGCCGCGACACTCCCTGCACACCGAGGACTCAGATGAACAAGCTGAAGGAACTGCTCGCCAAGCTGCGCGAGAAGCTCGGCGACGCCCACTAGGATCTGCTCGGCGAGCTGGACGACACGGCCTAGGAGCACGTCGAGGCGCTGGACGCCGCCAATGCGGAGAAGGTCGCCGTCGAAAAGAAGCTGACCGAGGCGGAGAAGGCGAAGACCGTAGCCGAGAAGGCGAGGAAGAAGGCCGAGGACGACCTCGAGGGCAAGACGAAGGGCGAGGGGGAGGAGACGGCGAAGCTGCGGGCCGAGCGGGACAAGTACGAGGGTGAGGCGGAGGCCGCGGAGAAGAAGGCGGGCGACCTGCACCGGGAGTTCAAGCTCCGCGAGGTCCTCGTGACCAAGCACGGGTTGACCGACCCCGACGCAGTGAAGCTCTTCGACACCTCGGGGATCACCATCGACACGGGCGGCAACCTCATCGGCCTCGACGCCGTGGTCGCCAAGTGGAAGGAGGCGAAGCCCTACGCCTTCAAGCCCACCGCGGTCGACGGCAAGGCCGAAGGCGGCGCGGGCGGCGCGGGCAAGCTCCCCAACCTGGCGGACAAGAAGGGGACCGGCGGGAAGGACAAGACCCCGACGACTGCCGAGCTCGCCAGTCCCTGGAGCGGACCGGCATGCTGCGCACCACCGACAAGGGCGTGGCCGCCCCTTCGAGCCCGCTGGACCGCCTGCTCGGGCGCGCCTGAGCCAGAACACCTGACCCCTTGACAGCACCCGCCGGGGAGCCCCGGCCCTTCACTCCACAGGAGCAGTGCCATGAAGTACTCCATCGGCGCGGAGCAGAACGTCCTCGTCGCACGCAACTCCATGCACGGGGGCGAGCTGATCCTCGCGGCGACCCTCGCGGCGGGCAACGGCACCACCGGCTTCGGCACGCTGCAGCCCGGCACGGTGCTCGGGGACTTCACGTCCACCAAGAAGCTCCGCCCGTGCCCGAAGCAGACCATCAGCGCCACCGACGCCTAGCAGCTCCACGGCTACCGGGAGGCCCTCGCGGCGGCGGGGTGCCTCGTACGAACCGTGCGGCTCGTCTACGCGCGTGGCCCCAGCGTGGTGCTGTGGGAGTGACCGTGAGGGGCTCAAAGCGCCGCTGCCGCCCGTAGTGGTGGTGGAGGTGACGATGAGCACGACACCGCCGCCGCGACCCGTCGCAGGGATGCAGGTGTGGGTCCAGTGGGGGTCGCGCTGGTGCCACGGGGCGGGGTACCGCATCGCGCGGGTCACCGGGCGGACCTTCACGGTCGCCGCGCGAGGTGGCGTGCTGCGGCGACCGCTCGTCGAGTGGCCCGCCTGGCTCGCCGAGCGCTTCGCCGAGGGGCGCGTGTGCCTCGACCGCGTGTGGCTGACCTCGCCCGACCCGTGGAGCGTGAGGGACGACATGGACATCGAGGTGACGGCGCGTGAGCGGCGCCTGGCCAAGGCGGTCCGCGGGGTGGCGAAGAGCTACCGCATCACGGAGGCCCCCGGTGGGCGCTTCACCGTGCGGGGCGGCCAGCGGGACTACGAGGTGGTCGTCCACCGCGACTGGAGCGCGCCCGCGACCTGCACCTGCCCCGACGCGGTGCATGGCGGGGCCGACGCCGCCGGGGGCTGTTGCAAGCACGTGATCGCCGTGCTGCTGCAGGAGCCCGACCTTCGCTGCCAGCTCCTGGACGTCCTGCTCTGACGCGGCACCACCCGACGCGGGCCGCTGCTCGCGGGAGGACCCATGGCCACCAAGACCCGAAAGCCCCTCAGCCTGACCGTCGAGCGGTACAGCTATCCAGAGGTGCGCTCCCTCGCCGAGGTGGCGCTCGACGCCGGGGTCGCCGTGCTGCTGCGCGGGCACCCGGGCGTCGGCAAGTCCACCTTGGCCGCGGAGCTGGCGCGGGCCAAGGGGCTCCCACTGGTGGACATCCGCCTCGCCCAGCGGGAGCCGGCGGAGATCGGCGGCGTCTACTTCCCTGACCGGGAGCGCCAGACGCTGAGCCTCCTCGCCCCGGAGTGGGTGCGCCAGGCTTGCGAGGCGCCGGCGCTGGTGTTCCTCGACGAGATCAACGCCGCCACCACCTGGCTCCACCAGGCGGCGGCCTACCAGATCGTCCTGGAGCGGCCCTGCGCGTGGACGCCTCGGCGTGGCTGGGCCGGGCGGGCGGAGCCGGGGTGGCGCCCGAGATCCTCGCCTGCATCGGGCGCTATGGCGAGGACGCCCTGTACGAGGTCGGCGACGGCGCCTTCCCCACCCCACGGAGCTGGGAGATGGCGAGCCGGCTCCTGGCCCGCGCCGACGAGCCGCTCCGCAAGCGCGCGGTCGCCGCCGCCGTCGGCGCCCCGGCCGCCGAGCGCCTGTGGACGTTCCTCACCATCTACCGCCGCGTGGACGCCGACCGGATCATCCGGCGCGGCGAGCCCATGGACTTCGCCGACGGCCCGCAGGCGGAGCCGTCCTTCCTGTACGCGGCGGTCTTCGCCGTGGCCGCGTGGCTCGTGGGCGACGCCTCGGTCACCGACGCCGAGCTGCCCAACATCGTGCGCTTCGCCCGCAGCCCGGGCCTCGACCCGGAGTACCAGTTCCTGTTCCTGCGCCACCTGAAGCGCCGCCCGGACCTGCTCGCCCGCCTCAAGGGGGTGCCGGCCTTCCGGGAGCTTGCGGCACAGCTCGTCGACCTGCGCCTCGCCGTGTCCCGGTGAGCGAGCTCGCGCGGCTGTCGGCGCTGCGCATGCGGCTGCTCGACCTGCACCCGTTCTGGGGCCACCTGCTGCTCCAGGTGCGGCTGGTGGCCGCGCCGGGGCTCCCCGCCATCGCCGCGACGGACTGCGTGCGCCACATCTGGTTCGACCCGGAGCGGACCGCGGCACTGAGCGACGCTCAGCTCGGCTTCGTGCTCGCCCACGAGGTGGGACACCAGCTCCTGGCGAGCGGGGAGCGCCAGCGGGGGCGGCGGGCCCACGTGTGGAACTGCGCGACCGACTACGCGATCAACCGCCTCGTGGCGTGCATGCGGGACCCGGCGGACTGGCGCCTGCCGCTCTGGGAGCCCCCGGACGGGGTGCTGCTCGACCCGCGCTTCGACGGCAGGATCGCGGAGGTGATCTACGAGCACCTGCTCGGCGACGCCCTGCCAGCCCCCACAGAGGTCGCCGTGACGCTGGGCGAGGCGACCCTCCCGCGGGTCTCCGACCACGGCGGAGGCATCGATGTCCACCTGCCCGTGTCCCTGGACCCGGAGGACCGCGACGTGCTGCGCGAGCGCATCGCCGCCGCCGTGGAGGCCTGGGAGCAGAGCGAGCAGCGCGGCGACATGCCCGGCGGGCTCGTCCGTGCGCTGGGGCTCCAGGGGCGCACCCGGGTGCCCTGGCAGCGCCTGCTGCGGCGCTATGTGGGGCAGGCTCTGACCCGCGACGACTGGTCCCTGGCGCACCCGAGCCGCCGCTGGCTCGCGGAGGACATCGTGGTGCCCGGTCTCGGTGGGAGCCGCGCCGGGTGGGTGGTGGTGGCCGTGGACACCTCGGGGAGCATGTCCCCGGCGGATCTCGACGCGATGGCGGCCGAGCTGCGCGCCATCTCCCGGGAGGTGGAGGAGCTCACCCTCATCGTGGCCGACACGAAGGTCCGCGAGGTCGTCCCACCGGCGGAGCTGGACCGCTTCCTGCATCATGGGAAGGTGCGCGGCGGCGGGGGCACGGACCACCGGCCCGTGTTCGCGTGGGTCCGCGAGCGTGGCATCGCCCCGGACGTGTTCATCGGGCTGACGGATCTCTACACTCGCCTGCCGGACCATGCACCGCCCTATCCGGTAGTGTGGGTGACTCCTACACGTCATGGTGCCGCTCCGTGGGGGCGGGTGGTGGCGTTGGGGTCGGACCGGTGATCCACCGTGGGCGGTGTCAGATTCGGAGGCGGCGGGGGCTCAACAGGAGGAGCCCACGCGTAGTGACGCCAGACCGGGCGAGACCGCCCGGGCAATCCCAAGGCACGATGGCGCGCCAGCGAGGGCGCGAGGGAGGACAGCGATGGCGAGGAAGCGGAGAGTGGTCGAGGAGCCCGCGGACCTGGACCCGGCGACCGGGCCAGCCGACACGGAGCCCTACGAGACGGACCTGGCGTACATCGAGGAGGAGCTCCAGTGGGTCGCGGCCCGCGCGGAGGGCGTCGGGGCGTCCATCGAGCTGGAGCGCCTCGACGGAGAGCCGTCGCGGCGGAGCCCGTTCGACGAGCCTCTGTCGCCCCGCACCCTGGCGCAGCGCAGGACCCGGCTCCAGGCCAAGGAGGGGCGGCTCCGGGACCGCATCGACCGGCGCCTGGACGCGACGAGGCAGGCCGGGCGCTCCGTGGCGCTCGACCGCCTGTGTGAGGCCCACGGCCTCGACGCCTTCGAGCGCACGGTGCTCCTGCTGGCCGCGGGCCCGTGCTTTGCCAACCGCTTCGAGCAGCTCTACGAGCAGCTCGACCGGGACCAGCGGTCGGCGGGCCTCTCGGTGGAGGCGGTCTTCGCCTTCCACGAGCTGGGCTTCGCCGAGCGCGTCGAGCGCCGCGCGACCTTCGGGCCCCGGGCGCGCCTGGTCGCGTCGGACCTGATCACGGTCAACTTCGGCTCTCGGTCGAGCCCCCAGGATCTCTTGGCGACCGGAATGGAGCTGACCGGCCGCACCTTCGGCTACCTCGTGGGGCGCGGCGAGCTGTCCGACGAGCTGATGGAGTTCTCGTCGGTGGAGGAGCCGCGGGTCCGCCTGGACCAGGTGGTCCTCGCGCCGGAGGACAAGGCGCGCATCCTGGCGGTGGTGGAGCGGCACGAGGACTACCTGGCGCGCCGCCGCGACTGGGGCTTCGACGACATCATCCGCTACGGGCGCGGCATCTTGATGCTCTTCCACGGCAAGCCGGGCACGGGCAAGACCATGATGGCCCACGGCATCGCCCAGCAGCTCGGCAAGCGGGTGCTCAACGTGGACATTCCGACCTTCGTCGACTCCATGGAGGGTGGGCGCTTCCTGCCGACCCTCTTCCGGGAGGCGCGGATGCAGAACGCCGTGCTCTTCTTCGACGAGTGCGAGATGCTGCTCGCGAGCCGGCGCCATGGCAACGCCCTGATGACCATCCTGCTCACTGAGATCGAGCGCTTCGAGGGGGTCGCCATCATGGCGACCAACCTGCCCGACGCCCTTGACGAGGCGTTGGAGCGGCGCATCCTCGTCAAGGTGCGTTTCCCCGAGCCGGACCGGGCGGCGCGCGCGGAGATCTGGCGGAAGCACCTGCCCCCGACGGCCCCCTTCGCCGAGGACGTGGACACCGACGCCCTTGCAGAGCGCTACGAGGTCACGGGCGGGTACATCAAGAACGCGGTGCTGACCGCCGTGGCGGAGGCCGTGCACCGGGGCGCGCCGGCGATCACCATGGAGATGCTCGAGCGCGCGATCCGCGACCAGATGCGCCGCCCCGACGACGACGCGCGGGTGGCGACCCCTGCGACGCGGCTCTGCGACGTGGTCCTGCTGCCTGCGCTGCGGGAGCAGGTCGAGGAGCTGATCTCCGCCGCCCGCGGGCGCCGCACGGTGCTGGAGCGGTGGGGCATCGGGCGCCACTTCACCTGGGGCAAGGGGGTCTCCGCCATCCTGTGGGGGCCGCCGGGCACGGGCAAGACGCTGTGCGCCGAGGCCATCGCCGGCGAGCTGTCGCGCCCGCTGCTGGTCGCGTCCCTGCCGGCGGTGGTGTCCAAGTGGGTGGGCGAGACGGAGAAGAACCTGGAGCGGCTCTTCGACAAGGCGCGGGAGCTCGGTGCGGTGCTCTTCATCGACGAGGCGGACGCGCTCCTCATGGAGCGCGGCGAGGGGAACGCCTCCCGCCACGACGACGCGGCGGTCAACACGCTGCTCACGCTCATCGAGCGCCACGAGGGCCTCGTCCTGCTGGCGACGAACCTGGCGGACCGCCTGGACCGCGCCTTGAGCCGCCGCCTGACCTATCGCCTGCGCTTCCCGCTGCCGGACGCGGTGCAGAGGACGGCCATCTGGCGGGGACTGCTGCCGGCGTCGGTGCCGGTCGAGGGCGCCCTCGACCTGGAGCTCCTGGGGCGTCGCTACGAGCTGGCCGGCGGGCTGATCAAGAACGCCGTCCTCAAGGCGGCCTTCCGCGCGGCGGCCGCGGGCGCTCTCACCCAGGCCCACCTGGAGCGCGCCGCCGAGGAGGAGCTGGCGAGCGCCCTCGGCGGCGACAAGCGGGTGGGGTTCTCCGCCAGCGTCGTGTGAGCGTCACGGCCCGCGGGCCAGCCGGTGCGGTGGTCACACACTGACCACCCGAGACAGGCGGCCTGACGGCGGACGCGTTGTCCGGGTGGCTTGACCTGTTGGGAGGTCGCGTGATGAGGGTCATGGAGGACACGGACAGGGGAGTCGCCTCCGGGCAGCGCTCACGTCGATGGCGGTCCTCCGCCATCCCAGAGGTAGCGCGAGACAGCCCCCACGAAGGAGCGGAGATCGTCGATGTCGCCGGCCAGCGAAGCATGGAGCCGGGCGGGGTCGATGTCCAGGTAGTCGTGGACCAGCGCGTTGCGCAGACCAGCGGCCTTCCTCATCTGGCCGGCCAGAGCGCCGTCGAGGACCCCTCGCTTCGCCAGCACATCGAACGTCGCGGCGTACCCCTCGGGGACGGCCCATCCGCGGGCCGCGGCGACGTGAGCAGCGATGTCGATGGCGGACTGGATCGCAATCTGGAGCCTGCGCTCCGTGGCGGCCAGCGCGTCGGAGTTCGCGAGGAATGCGTTCAACTCGAGATCCCGGGCCCGCTCCAGCTCGCCACAGAGCTCCTCGATGCGCTCACAGCGCTGGCTGATGCGCGTCGTATCGAGAGGACTCATCCTGATCCCCCGAACCGCGCTGCCCGCGCCTCCACGGCGATGTGGCGCAGGCGCATGGCGTCCTGTGCACGATGGAAGGTGCGCTCGACGAACGCCGTCCGTGCGACGGGGTCGCTCTCCGCAAGCAAGTGCCCCTCCCGAATCACGCGGAAGGCGAGGAGCACTGGGCATGCGTCCAGGGTGACCAGGTCCAGGTCGTCGTCAGAGAGCCCCGCGGCGTCGGCGGCCTCGACCGTCAGGCGGAGTCGCCGCTGCAACGAGTCTTCCGCGGTCGCGAGCGGCAGCACCGCCACGTCCCAGTCGCTGCCCGGGCGGTGGTCGCCCCGGGCACGGCTCCCGAAGAGCCACACCGCGGCCGCATCGGGCAGGGAGCGGGCCCAGGCGGTCAGCAGCGCGAGGGTGGTGGTGTGGTCGTGGACCATGGGCCCCATGATAGCGCCGCGGGCGCCGGCCGTCACCCCGTGTGGCGCAGGAGGGCGAGGGCGGCGATCTGCACGCTTGAACGTCTCCTGGTTCGGCGGATAGGGCGGAGAGGAACCTTCATCGCGGTTTCGGGAGCGCGAGGCGGGTACACGGGGAGCGGTTTGCGTGGAAGAGGAGGCCGGAGGAAGGTTGGCGGGAGCGCTGCGGTCAGGAGCGACCATCGGGCGGTGGGCGCCACGGGCTCTGGCGGCTTGTAGTGGGTAGTTTTGTGCGGGGCGACGGGTCGAAGCGGGCGGATCTGTCGTGGCGCCCGGCCGCGATGGGGTCGACGGTGGGCTGATGAGACACCCGGCGCTTCGGGCAGCCTCGTATGTCGCGCCGCAGTCCAGCGGCCGGAGCCACTGGATGCTCCAGGTGAGCAGGTCTTCGAGCCCGAGCAGCAGATCACCGCGGGTGAGCGAGCGTATGCCGTCCATGTCCCATGGGGAGGGACCGCTACGAACCTGTTGTGCGCGGACCGTGTGATGGGACCGAGCGACGCTTGGAGTCGACTCCCGCGGAGCGGCCACTCCAACCTCATGGAGTTCCTGTACGAACCCCGACCGCTCGGAGCGCGCGAGGCCCGGCGACCTCGCTTGTCGCCACGGCGCCGTGGCGCTACCCTGCACCCATGACGGCGGAGAGCGAGAGGGCGGACGAGCGGCGGCGGACCTGGAGCGGAGGGCGGATTCCGCTCGCCGAAGGGGCCGTGGAGGATCTGCGGTTCTGGGAGGCAGCGACCCCGAGCCAGCGCCTGACCGCTACGTGGGAGATGGCGCTCGAGTCGCTGATCCTGGAGGGCAGACATGGAGATCCACCCCGACTTTCGGGACCTCCTCACGGCCTTCGCAAGGCACGGCGTGCGATACCTCCTCGTGGGAGGCTACGCCGTCAGCTTCCATAGCAAGCCGCGCTTCACCAAGGACATGGACATCTGGGTGGGTCCAGGCGAGGAGAACTTCGCGCGCCTTGCCGCGGCGCTCTGCGCCTTCGGTGCGCCCGTCTCCGTCCTCTCGTCCATGGAAGAGTGGAGCGACGACGAGATCCTCTACATGGGGTCACCGCCCGTGCGGATCGACCTCTTGAAGACCATCCCCGGCGTGTCGTTCGAGGAGGCGCTCCCTCATGCCGTCACGGCGGACTGGGAGGGGGCGCCGGTCTCGGTCATCGGGCTGGACGATCTGATCCGGAACAAGGAGGCGACGGCGCGGCGCCAGGACCTGCGTGATGCGGCGGCTCTGCGGCGCCAGCGGCGGTGAACGGCGCGATTGACAGGGTCAGCAACAAATAGCTGCACGCCCCTCATGGCCGCCTTCGGGCGGCTCGGCCCCGGCCAACCCCGGGAGGTACCAGGAGTACATCCGCGGGGTTGGCCGAGGCCGATCCGCCGCGAACTCGGCGCAAGAGGGCCGCGCCCCTATTTGTTGCTGACCCTGTGCGTCGGCACCGAGGCTCTCACTCGGGACCGGCAGGGGCGGGGCGTCAGGCGATTGCGCGGTAGCGGCCCGTGTCGTCGGGGACGCGGAGGCGCGCGTCGCCAGGCCGTCGAGGAGGTCCGAGCGTGTCCACGCGCGCGTCTCCCGACAAGCGGGTGGGGTTCTTCGCCAGCGTCGTGTGAGCGTCGAGGATCGTAGGCCAGCCGCGCCGCGCGAGGAGGAGACTACTGAGGTCCGCGCGGCTCGCGACTCCACCCGTCCTGGGGGCCTCCGTCGCAGACGTGCTCGCACCGGAACGAAACCCACGGTCACGACCTCATTGACCAGCGTCTTCGGGCTATTTTACAGCTCGATTGAAGATCAGCCCGGAGGCGCCCATGATCCGCAGGAGCATCGAGGACAAGCTGCTCGAGCTCGCGAGGGCCTTCCCTGGCGTGACCGTCACGGGGCCGCGGCAGTCGGGGAAGACGACGCTGTGCCGGGCGTCTCTTCCGCACAAGCGCTACGTGTCGCTGGAGCGCCCGGACGTCCGCGACCTCGCCCGCGCCGACCCGCTGGGATTCTTGAAGGAGATCGAGGATGGGGCGGTCCTGGACGAGGTTCAGCAACGGGCGACTTCGGGCGCTGGGGTAATGCTGGAGGTGGTCGTCTGGCGACGTGAGGTCTGCGATGCAAGGAGACGATCACTGCGAGGAGATCGGGCGGTTCGGGTCCGTGCTTGCGGCCATGTGGCCTGTGGCGATCGGGTGCGCCCTCGCCGCAGTCCTGACCGGTCACTCTCGGCTCTGGTGGGTCGCGCTCGGTGCGGCCGCCCACCTGCCGATGATCGAGTTTACGCCGCAGTTCTTGGTTTGGTGGTTGGGGTGGCTCGTCAGACCCGACAAGCTACGGGCGCTGCGTGAGCTTCCCGGGGAGCGCTTCACCCACTACTTGATCGGACCCGTGTAGCGACGGGCAGCCCGTCGTCCGACGGGCGGGCGGGGACCCTGGTCCACGTCGTTGGCGAGCACCTTGCCGCCTCGGGCCGCGTGGTGCGGTGCGCTGCGTTGAGCCGCTCGAAGTGGTGTCCCGTGGGCGGGCCTGTGGCGATCATCGTGTGAGCGTCACGGCCCGTCGGCGAGCCGGATGACGCCGACGAGCACCCCGAGGGTGGCGGCGCCGTCCGGGCCCAGGGCCATGCCTGCGTAGTTGTTGTTGTACGCTGCGCCCGTCCCGGCGAGCACCTGCCAGGCGACGTCCCCCGTGGCGGCGTCGAGGGCGGTCCAGTACCAGCCGGGGGAGTCGGGCGCCTTCGTGTAGGTGTAGAGCAGGCCCGTCGTGCGCGAGAGCTTCGGGACCACGGAGGGGGCCGAGACGGCAGCCGTCTCCCAGATGAGGTCGCAGCCCGAGGTGTCCGGGCGGACGTCGACCCGGGCGAAGCCGGGGAGGGTGGTGCCTGCGGCGACGTCGGAGAAGCCCTCGTAGCCGTGGTTGTTCTCGACGAACAGCGAGCGGCCGGAGGCGACCAGTGAGTTCTCCGTGGCGCCCCCGCCGGCGGGAAAGACGGGCACCTCGCACACCTTGCGCGGGCTGGCGGTGGTCGCCCGCTGATAGACGACCACTTGCATGGGGTCCGCGTTGTCGGTGATCGCCACGAGCCCCCCCTCGAGCAGCGTCGGTGTGGTGCCCGAGCCGGCGTCGGCCTGGCCCGGCTTCTTGACGCCGGTGTTCGCATAGACCTCGCGCCACGTGACCGCCGGGGCGCCTCCCGGTGGCGCGTCGAGGCGGTAGAGGGCCACGTCGCTCACGACGTAGACGCCGTCCTCGTCGACGGCAAAGGAGTTCTGCACCGGCTCGTCGAGCACGAGCGTCGTGATGGCCTCGCCGTCCACGACGCCGATGACGCCGCGCTTCTTGCCTACGAACCACAGCCGCCCGGACCAGTCCGGGAGCACTCCGGTCAGCCGCTCCCCGTCGCCGAGCGCGGCGGACAGGTCCACGGACCTCACCTGCTCCAGGCGGATCCCCTCCGGCCCCTCCACCTGGGCGATCCACACCACCGTCTGCTGGCCCGTGGAGACGACGGCGCGGTCCTCGGCGTCGAGGAAGAAGTATCCTCCGCCCGTGTAGTCCTGGAGCGGGTTCGTCCCGGGCTCCGCGGCCGGGCGCGGCGGGAGCTCGAAGGAGGCGAGCGGGGCGAGGGTGGCGGGGTCGAGGAGCCACAGGGTCGCCGTGCCGAGCCCGAGGCACACCGTGACGATGCGCCCGTGGCTGTCGAAGGTGATGGTCCCGCAGAGACCGCCGAGCTGGCTCGACGCGGTCGTCGGGCTCGACGCCAGGGGGCCCGGGCCGTCGTAGGCGTCGGTCATCCAGCCGTCGTTGTGGATGTTGCTCTGTCCGTTGGGCGCCATGTGGGGGTGCTGCGGTGGTGCGGAGCCCGCAAACGGCACCGGCGCCCACGGCCCGCCCGATCCCGGTGGGGCCGTGCCAGACCACGGGATGGGGGTGGCCTGCGGGAGCGGGGCGGCATCGTGGGGTGCGGAGTCTGCGTCGCCACCGGCATCGGAGGCGCCCGGGGAGGCGTCCACGAGGGCGTCGCTAGAGGCTCCTGCGTCGGCCCCGGGCGCCGTATCCACGGTGATGGAATCAGCTCTCAGCGCGTCGCCGTGCCCGGCATCGGTGGTGGACGGGTCCGCCGCGGAGCCGGCACACGAGGCCAGCGCAGCGAGGGCGGCGAGCTTCAGGAGGGCTCTCTTCATGGGCACCCGTGGGTCCTGGAGGGGCGGCCGAGAGTCTAGTGCCGGGGGCGGGGTGCTGGCAACGTCGCGAGCGCCCGCGTCCGGGGCGGGAGTGGACACGCGGTGCGGCGTCGCCCGGCGCGCCGTGGTTGCGTCAACTGGCGAGTCTCCGGTACGTTCGGGGGCATGACGGCTCCTCGCATGGTCCTCGGCCTGTCGGTGCTCGCATGGGCGGGCTTCGGGGTGTGGCTCTACCTCGCCCCGGAGGCGCTCGCCGGCGTGGGGCTGGTCGCGGACACGGCGCTCGGGCGCACCGAGGTCCGGGCCTTCTACGGCGGGCTGGAGCTGGGCATCGCCGGTTTCCTTGGGTGGTGCCTGGCCGATCCGTCGCGCACCCGCGTCGGACTCGTCGCCGCGGCGCTGCTCATCGGGGGGACCGGCCTCGGGCGGCTCTCGGGCGTCGCGCTGGAGGGCTTCCAGACCAGCGGACAGATGTGGGGCTTCGTGGCCCTGGAGCTGTCCGCCGCCGCGCTGTCGGCGTGGGCGCTGCAGTGGGAGGGCGCCAGAGCCCCCGGCCGCTGATGCCGTGAGGCGATGCGCCGGTGGATACGAAGGGGGGCGCAGGTTCATGGCGGAGGTGCTCATGGGTACGCGGCTCCTGGTGGCTTCGGGTTGCGCGGTGGCCCTCGCGTTGAGCGCGTGCGTGGACTACGTGGTCGAGGGCGAGGAGGGCAGCCTCGCCGGCGACGCCGGGAGCCCCTACGGGGGCGGGGGAGTAGTCGCCGACGCGGGGCCCGGGGGGAGCGGAGACCCTGATGCTGCGGGGAACCCCATCGGTGGCGGAAAACCGGGCGGGGGGAGCTGCACGCCCTCCTGCGCCGGTCGCGTCTGCGGGGACGACGGCTGCGGCGGCCTCTGCGGGACGTGCCCTGCGGGGACCCTGTGCGGGGCGTCTTTCACTTGCGACTGCTTCCCCTCCTGCGCCGGCCTCTCCTGTGGCGACGACGGCTGCGGTGGCTCGTGCGGCGCCTGCCCCGCCGGGTGGACCTGCACCGCCGCGGGCGCCTGTGCCGAGGGTGGTGGTGGTGGTGGTGGTGGTGGTGGCGCCACCAAGCCTCCCGCCGGCTACGACCAGTGCCCCGCCGCAGGCCAGTGCCCTGCACCTCCCCCGAGCGGAACCGAGGTCACGGTCAGCGTCGCGTCCGGGCTGCCGGCCGCGTTGGTCGGAGGGCCGGTCCCGACGGGCGCCTGGTTCGTCACCGAGGTGCGGGTCTACCCCGACGCGCTGACCGCGGGCGACCCGTTCCCCCTGGACCTCTCGCTCCAAAGCACCGGCGGGAGCCGCGGGTCGGCCGTGTTCACGCAGGACGCCTGGGGCATTGGCCTCCACCTCGCGCTGCGCGCCGTCGTGCCCTCGCTCTCCGTCGACCAGACGACCGACCTCGACCTGGACCTCGGCGGGTGCTTCGCGGCGTCCGGCGGCGTCCTCTGGTCCGACGTCCTCCAGTGCTGGTCTGGCACCGCCCCGGCAGTCGTGCCCCCGCCCGCGTGGCCCTACGAGCTGTCCGGCGGGACCCTCTCGGTGCTGCTGACCTTCCCCAAGGAGCAGCTCGCCGCCCTGCTGCCCGCCGAGTACGCGTCGGTCGCGAGCCTCCTCGCCGGCGATCTCCTCGCCGTCGTGAAGGCCGTGCCCGCTCCAGCCGCGGTCACCCCCGTCTGCGCTCCGGGCGCAGAGTGCCCCGCGCTACCGCCCGTCAAGCCGGGAGCCACCGTGTCCCAGGCTCCGGGCCTCCCGCCCACTCTCAAGGGCGGACCGCCCCCGTCGGGTACCTACCGCCTCGAGGAGGTCGTGCTCTACCCGGACTCCCTGACCTCGGGTCAGCCGCTGGGCATGGACCTGCTCATCGACGGGGGTCCTGGCACCTCCGGCGCGGCGGTCTTCTCCGGGGCCACCTTCTCGGTGGGGGCGACCTTCGACTTCGCTGTGAGCATCCCCGAGCTGGGCGAGGGCGCGACGGTAGACGACACGGTCTCGGGGGGCGGGTGCTTCCAGACCTCAGGCGCTCTGATTCTGGCGGACGTGCTCCAATGCTACCCGGGCGGTCCGCCCAAGGTCCCCCTCCCCGACGTGTTCGCCTTCGAGCACGACGGCACGACGGTCCGCATCGGCGTCGCCATCTCCAAAGATGGCATCATCGCTGCCCTCGACGAGCAGTGGCAGACGCTGGCGGCATCGATCCTGACGGGCGACGCCCAGGCGATCCTGCGGCTGAAGCACGTGCCCTGACTCCGGCGATGAGCGCCGGTGGAGACCCGTGACTGTCTGTCGGCGGTCTCCACTGGGGACCTGCAGCGTCAGAAACGAACGTGTTGGGTGTGTGCGGGCGGCACGCGGCGTCTCGCCAGGGTCACCCGCGCTGGATCCGCCCCCGCAGCTCCTCGATCTTGCGCTGCCCTGCCATGTGCCGGGCGAGGAGCTCCTGGAAGCGGGCAGCGTCGCCGTAGATCTCCGGGTCCGCGAGCTGCGCCGCCAGGGGGGCGATCTCCGCCTCCAGCGCCGCGATGCGCTCCGCCAGCGCCTGGGGGTCTCCAGCGCGCGGCTTCTGACGCTCGGGTGCCGCCTTCGGGGCGTGCGGCGGTCTTGGCGCGGGCTCAGGCGTTCGGTGCTCTCGCGGGCGCTCCGCCGCGCTCGGCGCGGGCTGTTTCGGGGGCGGCTTTGCCTGTGGAGGGGCCTTGGGTGGAGCCGGGGCTGCCTTCGTCCCGGCGCCTCCCTGAGATGCCTTGGGGGGGGGCTGCGATCCCCCCTTTGCCGTCGGCCGCCCCGGCGCGGTTGCCTTTCCAGGGGGTGTCGGACCCGGCCTCTCTGCCGGGGCGGCGGGCTTCGCCTCCGCAGCGCGCGGGCCTCCTCCGCCCCTCACCTGCTCCGCCTCCGCCCGCCGCCGCTCCAGGTGGTCCAGGTAGGTCTGGAGGTTGCCCGGGTACTCCACCACCTTCCCCTCGCCGACATCCCACACCTTCGTCGCGATGCGGTTGACCAGGGACTCGTTGTGGCTGACGAGCAGGATGGTGCCGCCGTAGCCCTCCAGGGCGTCCGCCAGGGCCTCGGCGGCGCCAAGATCCAGGTGGTTCGTGGGCTCGTCGAGGAGAAGGACGTTGCCTGGGTCCAGCAACAGCCTGGCCAGCAACACCCGCGCCCGCTCGCCGCCGGAGAGCACGCCGACCGGCTTGTCCACGTCGTCGGCGGGGAACAGGAACGCGCCGCACACACCCCGCACCCGGGTCTGGCCCGCGTCGGGCCGCGCCCGCGACACCTCCTCGAGGACCGTCCGCGACGCGATGAGCGCCTCCGTGTGGTGCTGGGCGTAGGTGCGACGCTCGACCCCCGTCCCCACCACCACGCGCCCTTCATCTGGTGTGAGCTCCCCCGCCAGCATCCGCAGCAGCGTCGTCTTTCCCGCCCCGTTGACGCCCAGGATGGCGATGCGGTCCCCCGCCCGCACGGTCAGGTTCACGCCCCGATACAAGACATTGTCGCCGAAGCGCTTGCCGAGCCCCTCCGCCCGCAGCACGTCCCGGCCCGACGGCGCCACCGGCGGGAACGTGAAGGCCAGCTTGCGCGGGCGCACCACCGGCTTGACCAGCTCCTTCTCGATCTTCGTGATCCACTTCTCCCGGCTCTGGGCCTGGCGCGCCTTGGTGGCCTTCGCCTTGAAGCGGTCGACGAAGCGCTGGAGCTCCCGCAGCTTCTGCTCCTGGTTCCTGGCGCGCGCCTCCAGGATGTCCTCCTCCAGGGCGCGCTGCTCCAGGTAGTCGTCCCAGTTGCCGGTCCAGGTCCGCACGCCCTCCGGCTCGAAGCTGATCACCCGTTCGGCGTGGCGATTCAGAAAAGCGCGGTCGTGGCAGATCAGCACGATGGACCGCGCCCAGCCGTCGAGGAAGCGGTCGAGCCACGCCACGCTCGGCGCGTCCAGGTGGTTGGTCGGCTCGTCGAGCAGCAGCAGATCCGGCGCCTGAAAGAGGAGCCCCGCCAGCGCCACCCGCATGCGCCAGCCGCCGGACAGCTCCGTCCAGCGCTGTCTCACCCCCCCCTCCGAGAACCCGAGCCCGGTCAGGATCTGCAAGGCCCGCCGCTCGCTGAAGAAGGTCTCGAAGTAGTCGAGCTCCTCGTGCAGCTCCGCGACCACCCCGGCCAGCTCCATCATCTCGTCCGGGTCGGTAGCCGCGACCAGCGAGGCCTCCACCGCTGCCAGGCGCGCCTCCACATCCCCGCGCCCGGGCACGGCTGCGAGCACCGCCTCCAGGACCGTCTCCCCGGGCAGGGTCTCGATGTCCTGGGGCAGGTAGCCCACCCGGCAGGCCCGGGAGCGGTTGACGCGCCCGCCGTCGAGGCCCTGCTCGTCCGCCAGGATGCGCAGCAGCGTCGACTTGCCTGACCCGTTGGGCCCCACCAGGCCCACATGCTCCCCCTCGCCGAAGCGCAGGTTCACCCCGTCGAGGATCCTGCGCGCCCCGAAGGACAGGGTCGCGTCCTCCAGCATGAGCAGGCTCATGGGCTCCCCCACGGCGGAAGGGCTCGCAGCGCCTCACGGGCCCGCTCCGTCAGCACCTGGCGGCGCCACCCATCCAGGCCCAATGCGGCAACGACGCCCTCCGCGTCGTCGCCCCGCCGCACCGCCGCCTCCGCCTGCTTGCGGTGCACGAGCAGGGTCGGGTCGATGCCCAGCTCGTCCGCCACGTCGCGCACCACCGCCAGGAGCGCTGCCACCGGCTCGGGCGCCGCCACCTTCCGGGGGCCCGTCTCCTCCGGCGCCTCCAGGCCCCGCCGCACGGCGTCCAGCCACCGGTGGGGATCATCTGCTATCACCCGGTGGCGCAGCCGGGGCGTCGCCAGGCCCCGCGGCGACGTCGGGGCGCGCGCCGCCAGCTCCAGCAGGCAGTCGTTGGGCAGCAGGAAGTGGGGCGTGCGGTCCAGCTCCGACGCCAGGCGCTCCCGCTCGGCGGAGACCTCCTTCAGGATGGTGCACTCCCGTGGGGTGAGCTTTCGGGAGCCGCGCACCCGCAGCCAGGCTCGCTCCGGGTCCCGCTCCACGAACGCCTCCTGCGCGAGCGATCGCCCCTCGTCGAGCACCCAGCGCACCCGCTCCCCCAGCGCGTCGGACAGCAGGCCGTGCAGCGGCAGCAGCCACCGCACGTCGTCCGCGGCGTAGCGCCGCTGCCCCTCAGGCAGCGGCCGCCGCCCCCAGTCCGCCCGCTGATAGCCCTTGTCGAGCTGCACCCCGAAGGCCCGCTCCAGCAGCGGCGAGAGGCCCATCTGCCGCCCCCACCCCGCGAAGGCCGCCCCGACCTGGGTATCGAACACCGTCGACAGCTCGACCCCCCACCGCAAGGCGAAGATCGCCAGGTCCTGCCGCAGCGCGTGCCCGATGACGACAAGGCCGGGGCGCGCCAGGGCCCGCGCCAGGGAGACGAGATCCATTCCGGCGAGCGGGTCCACGAGCCAGACCGCGTCCTCCGTCGCCACCTGTACGAGCATCAGCGCAGGGATGTAGGTCTCCTCCCCGTGGAACTCGGTGTCCAGGCCCACGCGCTCGCTCGTCGCGATCCCGTCGATCAGCTCCTTCAAGCCGCGCGCGGTCGCGACGTCTCTGATGGGCAGCTCCATGTGCTCGCCTCCGGGGCGGGGACTCTGCGCCAGGACGGGGTGCCCGGTCAACCCCAAGCTCGCCCCCTGCGCCCAAGGTGCTCGCCGCGCGCGACGTCGCTTCCCCATTGTCACCCGTGCCCGCGGTGGTATCCTCGCCGCTTCCATGCTCCGAGGAGGCACCCCATGTCCGCCCGCGTCTGGTTCGCCGATCACCTGCTCCGGGAGCGGCTCGACCCGCTCCCCCGCCGCCTCGCCCGGGTGGTCCGCGTCGCCCGCACGGCGGGCATCACCGGCGAGCTGAGCCTCCGCGCCCTCCCGCGCACCGTCGGCACGATCTTCGCCCACGGGCTCGGCGTGCGCACGTCGGTCACCATCCACCGCCACGGACACCCGGACCGCCCCGCCCTGGTCGACGGGGACCGCTCCATCACCTTCCATGACCTGGACGCGCGCATCAACCGTCTGGCCACGGCCCTTCAGACGCTGGGCTTCGGGCGGCGCTCCCCCATCGTCCTCATGATGGACAACCGCCTGGAGTACGTGGTCGCCTGGATGGCGCTGCTCCGCCTTGGCGCGCGGGCCGTCCACGCCAGCTATCGCCTCACCGGCGAGGAGCTGCTCCACCAGATGAGAGACAGCGGCGCCCGCCTCGTCATCGCCTCGCCGGCGTCCATGCCCGCCGCTCGCTCAGCCGCCGACCGCCTCGGCGAGCCCGTGACCTTGGTGCAGGCCGCCCCGGGCGACGCGCCGCCTGGCGCACTCTCCTTCGACGAGCTGGTCGCCTCTGGCGAGGATCGCTTCCCCCGCCGCGAGCGCGGCAAGGCCGTGAGCGACAATGTGGTCTATACGTCGGGCACCACCGGGCGCCCGAAGGGGGCGCTGCGGGACTTTGCCCGCTTCGGCCTGCTGGAGCTGGCCCGCGTCCTCGACCGCATCCCCTTCCTGGCGGGCGGCAGCCACCTGATCGTGTCGCCGCTGTACCACAGCGCCGCCCAGGTGTTCCTGCTCATGCACCTCGGGCTCGGCTGCACGGTGCACCTGCACGCCCACTTCGAGCCCGAGGCGACCCTGCGCGCATTGTCCACCCACGGCATCCACAGCGTCTTCCTCGTGCCGACCATGCTGCACCGCATCCTGGCGCTCCCCCAGGAGCTCCACGCGGCGACCCCGACCCCCCACCTGCGCGCCATCGTGTGTGGGGCCGCGCCCTTCCCTCAGGCGCTGCGGGAGCAGGCGGCGCGGCGCTTCGCACCCGAGAAGATCTTCGACTTCTACGGCGCGACGGAGCTCGGCTGGGTGACCCTCGCCAACGGGGAGGAGATGCTCGCCCGCCCCGGCACCGTCGGTCGCCCGATCCCCGGGCAGCAGGTGGCGGTGCGGAGCGACGACGGCCGCGACCTCCCCACCGGCGAGGTCGGCACCCTCTGGGTCCGCAACGAGCAGACCATGGAGGGCTACCTGAACCACGAGGGGCAGTCCCGCACCGCCTGGTCGACGGTCGATGACCTGGGCCGCCTCGACGCCGACGGCTACGTCTACCTGGCGGGGCGCTCCCGGGACATGGTGATCTCGGGCGGCGTGAACCTGTACCCGGCGGAGATCGAGGACGTGCTCGCCCACCACCCGGCGGTCCGCGACGTAGCGGTGGTCGGACTGCCCGACGACGAGTGGGGTGAGCGGCTGGCGGCGGTGGTGGTGGCCGACGGCGACCTGGACGTGCCGGAGCTGGAGCGGTGGGCCCGCGAGCGCCTCGCCGGCTTCAAGGTGCCGCGCCAGTGGGAGGTGGTGGAGGAGCTGCCCCGCAACCCCACGGGCAAGGTCCTCAAGCGCGAGCTGCAGGCGCTGCTCAGCGTGTAGGGCGGCCAGCGGCGCGGACCTCTTCGTACCGGCGCAGCAGCCGCGCCAGCAGGTCGGGCACCATGGCCATGCGCTCGGGCGTGTCCACGTAGGCGATGCGCATCTGGGTGTGGCCAGGGTTTGCCGGTCCCCTCACCGAGTAGAAGCCCGCCATGGGAGCGACGAGCAGGGTCATCGACCGGCCCTCCACCTCGGCGCTGCCCTCCCGCGCGCACCAGAGCACGAAGGCGTGGGAGTCGAAGCCAGGCGCCACCACGTCGCGCACGTCGACGACCGTGTAGATGGCCGCGTCGGGGCTCGACACGATGACGCCGGGCACCAAGGCGCGCATGCGGGAGGAGAACGCGGCCAGCATCTCCCCGTAGTAGGCTCGCTGGTGGACGAACCAGGCGTGCAGCTCGTCGTGGGGCACATGCGCCAACGCGCCGTAGACCCACTGGCCGACCATGTTCGGGCACAAGGAGGCCGTGTTCTCCGCCACGGCCCGCACGTGCAGCTCCCGGTTGTCCGTGACCAGCGCGCCGATGCGCAGCCCGCAGGCGTTCCAGACCTTGGACGCGGTCTCGATGCTGATGCGCCGCCCCACGATCCCGGGCACCTCCGACTCGGTGAGCCCCCACACGCTGGAGGACGCCTCCCCCGTGTAGTGGAGCTCCCGGTACGCCTCGTCGCTGATGAACCAGAGCCCGTGCTTCACGCACAGCCGCCCCAGCGCCGCCATGGTGTCCCGGTCGTAGAAGTGGCCCGTCGGGTTGTCGTAGGGGATGACGAGCATCGCCCCCGGCCGCTCCCGCTCGATGACCTGCTCGATGTGCTCGAGCGGTGGCAAGCTGAACTTGCCGTCGGCCCCGAGGGTGCGCTGCACGGCCACGGTGGCCCGCCCGACCCGCTCCGCGAACGCCTTGTAGTTGGTGTACGCGGCGTCGATGACCAGCAGCGGGCGCTCCCGGGTGCCCGCCGGGCCGCACACCCCCACGATCGCCAGCTCCATGGCCTGGCTGCCTCCGTCGGTCACCTGGGACCAGAGCCCCGCCGTGTCGCAGCCGCTCGCCCCGATCACGTGCAGAAACGCCCGGTTGGTCTCCTCCAGGCCGACGGTAGCCGAGTAGGGTACGACTCCCTCGCGAAAGGGGCTCCCCTCGCCGCCAAGCGAATGCAGGCGCGCCCGCATGGCTGGGTGCATGGGCAGCTTCACGTTCCCGATGGCGACGCTGAGCGCCTCGGTCCCGTCGCGCCGCTCCGCGAACTGGATCTGGGCGAGCCGGATGTCGCTCGGCTCGCGGCTCCGGAAGTGAGCGGACAGGGTCGGGGCCGTCATGGGAGCACCTCCTCGCCACGCCCCCCTATCACGGACCCGGGGGGGGCGATCAAGGTTTTCCCTCATGCGTCGCTCTTCAGACGCCGATGAGCAGCGTCAGTCGAACGTCCTGGACGAGGTGGAGCCATGAGGCATGGTTGGGTGTGCGCGCTCGGCGCGCTGGTGGCGCTCGGGTGCGAGTCCGCGGCGCCAACGTCCGGCGGGACTGATGGGGAGCCGCCGGAGTGCGTGCCGCTGACGCCCGAGATCCTGCTGGTGGCCGAGGCGTCGGAGCGCATGCAGGCGCCCATGCCCGGCGCCGAGGACCTCACGCGCTGGAAGTGGCTCGTCGATGCGCTCCAGGCAGAGCTGCCTCACGTCAAGGGCGACGCGGACCTGGCGCTGCTCGCGTTCCCGTCCGAGGGGAGCCCGGGGGGCTCGGGCCCCACCCTCGACGCCGCCCCCCTTGCGGCTCACTGCGCGGTGTCCCCTCCACAGTTGCCATTCGGCAGGCCGTTCGGACAGCTCGTGTCGACCCTCGGCAAGGTCGTGCCTGCTGGCGGTGCGCCCATCGCGGCGGCCCTGCGCTCCGCGGCCGACACCTTCGCCGCGAGGAGTCCGTCAGGTCGCTCCCGCCACGTCGTGCTGATGGTGACGGGGGAGGACACCTGCGGCGGCGACGTGCAGTCGGAGATCCTGGCCCTGAAGGGGCTGGGAGTCGACGTGTGGGTGGCCACCGTGGGGGACCCCAGCTCAGGGGCGCTGCGCCGGTGGGCCATCGCGGGCGGCCACCCGAGCGGAGGGGGGGCCTGGAAGCTCACCTCGCGAACCGTGGTGCGAGAGCTTCAGGCCGCCGTCGCGGCCTCCGCAACCGCCGAGACGTGCGACGGCTTCGACAACGACTGTGACGGCGTGGTGGACGAGGGCCTGACCCGCGCCTGCCTCGACGAGTGCGGCGGCGGCGAGCAGTCGTGCGTCGCCGGGAGCTGGCGGGCGTGCGGCGCTACCGGCTCCGATGCTGCCGAGGAGCTCTGCGACGGCGTGGACAACGACTGCGACGGCGAGGTGGACGAGGGCTTCGGCACAGGTGAGGCGTGCTCCGATGAGGTAGGCCCCTGTGTCTTCGATGGCAGCCTGGCCTGCTCCTCGGACGGGACGAGCGCGGTCTGCGACACCGGCGAGCAGTGGCCCGGTCCCGAGGTGTGCGACGGCCTCGACAACGACTGTGACGGCCAGGTGGACGACGGCGCCGACGCCCCCTGCACTGACGGGTGTCGCGACGGGGTCCGCTCGTGTGTGGACGGCGTGCTCGGCGCGTGCGTCCTCGGCGATCTGCTCCCTGAACTCTGCGACGGCGAGGACAACGACTGCGACGGCGAGGTGGACGAGGGCTTCGACGTGGGCGCGACCTGCGTCATCGCGTCGGGCGGGTGCATCGCCATGGGCGTCATGGTGTGCACCGCGGACGGCTCGTCCGTCTGTGGCTCGACCTCGCCAACGAGCCCCGCGCCCGAGCAGTGCAACGGCGTCGACGACGACTGCGACGGAGTGGTCGACAACGGCGTCGCCCTCTGCCCCGGCAAGCAGGTGTGCTACGCCGGCCAGTGCATCTACGACTGACCGCCCCTGTCAAACTCCCTCGATTCGTGCCATCCTCCGGCGGCATCTCACCGACCCGCGGAGGACCCCATGCGAGCAATCTGGATCACACGCCACGGCGGCCCCGAGGTCCTTGAAGTGCGCGAGGCGCCGGACCCGGAGCCCGGGCACGGCGAGGTGCGCGTCCGGGTGCGCGCCGCGGGCCTGAACTTCGCCGAGGTCATGGCCCGGCAGGGGCTCTACCCCGGCGCCCCGAAGCCGCCCTGCGTCGTCGGCTACGAGGCGGCAGGCGTCATCGACGCCGTGGGCCCCGGCGTGACGGACCGCACCGTCGGGGACCGGGTCGCGGCGCTCACCCGCTTTGGCGCCCACGCAGACACCGTCTGCGCCCCCGCCAGAAACACCTTCCGGCTTCCCGATGCCATGGGCTTCGAGGAGGCGGCGGCCATCCCCGTCACCTACCTGACGGCGTACCACATGCTGTTCCGGGTGGGGCACCTGGCCCCCGGAGAGTCCGTCCTCATCCACATGGCCGCGGGCGGGGTGGGCATCGCGGCCATCCAGCTCTGCCGGACGGTCCCGGGCGTTCGCATCCTGGGGACTGCGTCCGCCGGCAAGCACGGATATCTGCGCGAGATCGGCTGCGACGAGCCCATCGACTACCACACGGTGGACTATGCGGCGGAGGTTCGACGCCTGACGGGCGGGGAGGGCGTCGACCTGGTGCTCGACCCCCTCGGCGGCAACGACTGGCGCAAGGGCTATCGCCTCCTCAAGCCGGTCGGGCGCCTCATCGCCTTCGGCTTCTCCAACGCAATAACCGGCCAGCGCCGGAACCTGCTCAAGCTCATGTGGCAGGGCCTGCGGGTCCCGCTCTTCACGCCCATCGGCCTCATGAAGAGCAACCGCACCCTCGCGGGCGTCGACATGGGTCAAATGTGGCACATGATCGACATGCTCACCGGCGAGATGAACGCCGTTCTGGAGCACTGGCAGAGGGGAGAGATTCGCGCCAAGGTGGACGCCGTCATCCCCTTCGACCGCGTGGCAGAGGCCCACGGGCGCATCGAGGGGCGGCAGAACGTGGGGAAGATCGTGCTGGTGCCGTAGCGGGCCTTGGGAGGAACCGCATGGAGTCGGAGCGCCTGTTCGTCGATGGTCTGGAGGTCACGCGGGAGCGATACGTCGTCTCGGGGGCTGACGACGGCCTGTTGCTCGGATTGACCGTGTTCGAGACCCTGCGCACCTACCACGGGAGGCTGTTTCGCGCCGACCGCCACATGGCGCGCCTCGTCGCCAGCGCGCGGATGCTTGCGGTGCCGTGCCCCGACGCCAACGCCTTGCTCGGCGAGGTGAGCCGCGCCGTGGACGGGTACCCCGGCGAGGCCCGCGTGCGCCTGACCCTCACCCACGGTGGGCGGCGCCTGCTGGCGGTGTCGCGCCTGATCACCCAGGCGGTGGCCGCGCCGCTGCGGGTGGTGACCCTGCCTTGGGAGCCTCCGCCTTGGCTCGATGGCCGCGCCAAGCACGGCAGCCGGGCCTCGGGAGAGGTGGCCCGCCGCCGGGCTGGCGTCGACGAGGTCCTCTGGGTGGGGCGCGACGGATCGCTGACCGAGGGGGTCCGCAGCAGCATCTTCGCGGTCCTCGACGGCGTCGTCGTGACGCCCCCCGACGATGGCCGCATCCTCGCCGGCATCACCCGCGAGGCCCTACTGGACGCGGCGCGAGAGGCGGGCATCCCTGCGCAGGAGGGCCCCTTGCCCCAGCGCGCCCCCTACACCGAGCTCTACGCCTCCTCCACGCTCAAGGAGCTGGCGCCCATCATTGAGGTGGACGGCCGCCCCGGTCCCGGCGATGGCCCGGTTGGCGCCTCCCTGGCGGTGGCCTTCCATGCCCTGATCCGGCGCGAGGTGGGCACGAGCTAGCCGCCGGCGAGGCGCATCCAGCGCACTCCTCGTGGCGAGCGGCGCCCGCCCTCGATGACTGACTGGACCCCTTGCGAGGTGTGCCCATGACCCTGAGGATCTCCATCGGCGCGGTCGCTCTGCTCCTCGTGCTCGCGTGCGCGCCCCGCGGAGTGCCGGACGCCCAGAACGCGTCCCCCGCCGAGGCGCCCCCCACGGTCGAGGACGGCGCAGGTCTCTATGCAAGGTATTGCGCCGTCTGCCACGGGACCAACGGGGAGGGCCACATCGGGCCGCGGCTCACGGACGACGTGTGGCTCCATGGTGGGGGCCCATCGGACGTGTGGCGCTCCATCGCGCAGGGGCACGCGGCGAAGGGGATGCCGGCCTGGAGCGCCCTCCTGAGCGACGACCAGATCCAGGCAGTCACGGCCTACGTGATCGAGCGGCGCGCCCCCTGAGCGTGGGTCGGATGTGCGCGGCGGGGAGAGCCAAGGCACCCGCAGCACCGTACCGCGTGCGTGTGAAGGGCCGGAGCGCCTGGCAGCGCACGGGGGCGGTCGCCCTCTTCGCGCGCCAGGCTGGCGGGGGCGGCGTCCATCCCTCTGCACGATGGCACCCCTCCGTGTAACCACCCCCTCCACGTGCCTCCGGCTTGTGTGGACCCCCTCGCGCCGCCGCTGCTATGGTCCTGGGCGGCGATGGGAGGGCGCATGCCCCAGGTACTCCTGCTCGAATCGGATCTCGCGGCCTGCCGGGCCGTGGCCGCCATCCTCGTGGACGCGGGGTGGAAGGTCACCCGTGCGGCCTCCCACGGTCACGCGCTGGAGCTGGCTCAGAAGGCCCCCTTCGACCTGGTGGTGACCGACGACCTGGACCTGGTGCGGGCTGCCCGGGGCCTGGGCTCGGCCCCAGTGGCGCTGGCCCACCGCGACGAGGAGTCGGAGGCCGTCGCCGCCATCGACGCCGGCGCCGTCGGGTGCGTGCCCTGCCCGGTGGACGCTACGGAGCTCCTGAGCCTGGTCCGCGCCGTCGAGGAGTCGCGGGCCCTGGACCTGGAGTTCAACCGCGCGCTCGGGCAGATCCCCGAGGCTGGGGCCTGCCTCACGGGCCGGAGCCATGCGATCCAGCAGCTCCGCGAGCGGGTGCGGACCATCGCCGCCAGTGACGCGCCCGTCCTGATCACGGGGGAGAGCGGTACGGGCAAGGAGCTGGTCGCCCGTGGCCTCCACGACCAGAGCGCGCGGCGCAAGGGCCCCTTCGTCGCGGTCAACTGCGCTGCCTTCCCTGAGACCCTGCTGGAGGCCGAGCTCTTCGGTCACGAGCGCGGCGCCTTCACCGGCGCCGTCGGGCGCCGTGCGGGCCGCTTCAAGGCGGCGGACGGGGGCACGCTCTTCCTCGACGAGATCGCCGAGATCCCGCTGACCGCCCAGGTGAAGCTGCTGCGGGTGCTCCAGGACCACGTGGTCGAGCCGCTGGGCAGCGACGCCTCCGTGCACGTCGACGTCCGCATCGTTTCCGCAACCCACCGGGACCTGAAGGAGCGCATCGCAGCGGGCAGCTTCCGTGCGGATCTCTACTACCGCCTGAACGTGCTCGACGTCTGTATTCCACCGCTGCGCGAGCGCATGGACGACCTCCCGCTGCTGATCGCGTCCCTGGTGCGGCGCTTCCTGCGGCCGGGGCAGACCTCCCTGCACATCACCCACCGGGCGTGGTCCGCGCTCCGGGCCTACCGGTTCCCAGGCAACGTGCGCGAGCTGGAGCACGCCCTCCAGCACGCGGTCGTGCTCTCCGGCGGCAGGGTCCTGGACCTCCACCACCTGCCCTCGGACATGGTCGCGCAGGGGGAGGGCGTCCCCGCTGACGCCCTGCGCCCCCTCGCCGACTTCCTCCGGGAGCAGGAGCGCGCCTACCTGGGCCGCGTGCTGCGCCACGTGGACGGCCACCGCACCCGCGCCGCCGAGATCCTGGGCATCTCACGCAAGAACCTCTGGGAGAAGCTCCGCCAGTACCGCATGGACGGCCGGGATGGGGACGTTACCACCGGGTGACGCGTTACCGGGGGTTGTTACCCTCGGGTAGCGAGCTGGCGGGGCTGTGTGATTAGAACCAACCGGATTTGCTTGTCTTGTTATCGTTGTCTGCTCTGGCACGTCCCTTGTAGTGGTGGGACGACGTGTGCAGCCGACATCTCCTGCCGGCGGCTGCATGCACGGCTCGTCGGGCCTCCCGGGACCACGCCGACGAGCCACCTCAGGGAGAGAGGTGGGGCGCTGCGCAAGCGGCACCTGCCAGGACCAGGTACGGAAGGAGCCAGGCGATCCCCTCGGTCAACCGAGGGCGGGACTCTCCCACCCGGGCGTCTATGACGTGACGCCAGACGCACAGGCGACTTTCGGCGGTACTCGGCGCGCCTCCTCCCCGGTGCGTCGGGTGACATTCAAGCGCCCGGTGGGATCGGCAATCCCTCCCACCCATCCCACTCGCCGGCTCCACCGGGCGCGGTCCTCTCCTCCCTCCACGCAGCTCCGCTCCTCCCACTGACCTCATCGTGTGTCTCTCGCGCAGCTCCCATCCTCGCAGGTTGACGCGGCCGTCGCGCGGCCAACTTTGATCACGGAGGTGCGTCATGAGCGCGTCATTCCCGCTCGACCGCCTGACGGCCTACCTGAGGCAGCGCCTCGGCCACGACGTGGAGGTGCTCGGCGTGCGCGCCCTCAGCCCATCGGGCGGCACGACCGACGTGAAGGGCCTTGGCTACGGGGTCCCGCTCCTCGTGGAGCTGCGGCGCGGTCACACCACGGAGCGCCTGGTCCTGGAGACCGTGCGCCCGGGAGCCTACGGCCACGAGCACATGGCGGACAGGGCGCAGGGTGTCCTGTGGGCCTACGACGCCTTCAACCGCCTGCCTGGGCACGTCGAGGCCGTGGACGTGGGCGCCGTCATGCAGGATGGGAGCCTCCTGTCTCTCGCCGGCATGGAGGAGCCCTTCATCGTGACCCGCTTCGTGGAGGGGCACCCGTACAACCAGGACCTGGAGCGCCTCCGTGACGGGGAGGCGCTGGACGAGGACGCCATCGGGCAGGCGGACACGCTCTGCGACGCATTGATCGAGGTCCACGCGGAGCGCCGCGACGACCCGAGCCTTTACCGGCGGCACGTGCGCGATCTCATCGGGCACGGCGAGGGGATCTTTGGGGTGGTGGACGCCTGGCCGGTGGTGCGTGGCCTGGGACGGCTGGAGGCCATCGAGCGGGCGCTCGTCTGGTGGCGCTGGCGGCTGCGCGCCTACGAGCATCGCCTCCGGCGGGTCCACGGGGACTTCCACCCGTGGAACCTGATGTTCGACGAGGGGCGCCTGACCATGCTGGACCGCTCCCGCGGCGAGTGGGGCGAGCCGGCCAACGACGTGACGTGCATCACCGCCAACTATCTGTTCTTCGCGCTCCAGGCCCATGGGCGCTTGCGGGGGCCCCTGGAGCGCCTCTGGTCCCGCTTCTGGTGGCGGTACGTGGAGCGCACCGGCGACCGGGAGCTCCTGCAGGTGGCCCCGCCGTTCCTGGCCTTCCGCTGCCTGGTCATGGCGAGCCCCGCGTGGTATCCGACCCTCGATGAGGGCGTGCGTGACTCCCTCCTGCGCCTGGCGGCTGGGGCCCTTGCCGGTGAGTGCTTCGATCCGGCGCGCGCGGCGGCAATCTGCGAGGGGCGCGATGAGTGACGGCTTCGTGGTGTGGGTCACGGGGCTGCCGGCCTCTGGCAAGTCGACCGTGGCGCGCGCGCTGGTGCGGGCGCTCGCAGCCGCTGGGGGCGACGCCATCGTCCTGGAGTCCGATGCGCTCCGCCGCATCTACACGCCGTTCCCGGACTTCAGTGACCAGGAGCGGGAGCGCTTCTACGCGACGGTCGCGAGGCTGGCCGTCTGGCTCTGCCGCTCAGGCGTCCCGGTCGTCATCGACGCCACCGGGGCGCGCCGGGCCTGGCGGGACGCCGTGCGGGCGCAGGTCGCGCGCTTCGCCGAGGTGTGGGTGGATACGCCGCCCGGGGAGTGCGCGGCCCGTGACCCCAAGGGCCTCTACGCGGCGGCGGAGCAGGGGAGGGCGCCCGCGCTGCCGGGGGTCGGCGTCCCCTACGAGCCGCCGCTGTGCCCGGACGCCGTCGTTCGCGGCGGCGACCCGGATGTCGCCGCAAGCCAGGTCGTCACCATGCTGCGAGACCGGGGGGTCCTTCCGTAGCGTCACGCGCGTGTCACATTGGCGCCCGGAGCCTCGATTCTGCAAACATGACCCGCTACCATGTGCGGCGACCAAGGAGTGGGCGCATGATCAACCGGGCGAGATGGACTGTGGCGCTGGTGGCGCTCGCGCTGGCCGCGTGCGACGGGGGCGGAGGCGGCGGGGCGCTGGGCGGAGACGTCGCGGACGCTGGCGCCGGCACCGATGGCGGGGGCGATGTGGTCGAGGTCCCCGACCAGGGGCCCGTCGACACAGGCGCAGCCGACGACGCGGGCGACACGGCGGCGACTCCAGATGCAGCGACTCCGGACGCGGGGGTGTCGGACGTGGCGGAGGACGTCGGGGCGGGCCAGGACGTGCTGCCCGACGCGGGCCCCGAAGACACGGGCTCCTTGGATGCCCTGCTCGAGGACACGGCTGCGGAGGACGTGCCCTCGGAGGACACGCCTCCTGGAGACGCGGGTCCCGAGGATGCGGGCGTCGAGGACGCGGGCCCAGGGGACGTCTCTGAGGACACCGGCCCCGTGGAGCCGCCCTACGATTGCGCCGGCATCCCCAAGGGGCCGTTCCAGCTCGTCAAGCTCCAAGGTCCCGTCGCCTCCGAGGACATCGCCTTCGACAAGGAGGGCCGCGTCGTCGGCAGCAACGACAAGGCGATCTTCAAGAGCTACTACGGGGGCACGCCCCAGGTCTTCGTGCCCAAGCTGAACTTCCGCGCCGGCATGCGCTACCTGCCCAACGGCCACCTGGTCGTCTGCGACAACCAGAAGGGCCAGCTCGTGCGGGTGGACGAGAAGGGCGAGATCCACACCCTGGTCACCGGCCTCAGCTACCCGAACGGCATCGTCGTCGACATGCAGGGCTGGGTGCTCTTCACGGAGCACGACGCAAACAAGGTCTGGCGCGTGCACCCCTTCACGGGGGCCAAGCAGCTCCTGACCACCAAGATCGTGAACCCCAACGGCCTGACGTTCAGCCCGGACTACAAGACGCTGTACATCGGCGGGTTCAGCGGCGTGGGCACCATCTACGCCATGTCGATCAGCCCGGACGGCGTGCCTGGCAAGCTCATCGAGTGGGCGACCAAGGTGGGCACCGGCTGGCTCGACGGCATGGGCGTCGACATCTGCGGCAACGTCTACATTGCCGACTACAACGCGACGATCATCTATCGCATCAGCCCCGACGGGAAGACCAAGACCCCGATCATCCACGGGTCCAGCATCGGGGCCTATCTGCCCAACATGGACTGGGGCTCGGGCCTGGGCGGCTGGAAGGAGACCAACCTCTACCTCCCGAACGGGTGGGCGAAGGAGGTCTTCGAGGTGGAGCTCGGGGTCCCGCCCAAGGCGCGCCCTTACCCCTGAACGTCGACACACACCGGCCACCCTCGGGCGGGGCCGAACACGAGGAGAGTCGAGCATGAGATGGACAGCTCTGATCGCGGCCGGGCTGCTGGTCGGCGGGTGCGCGGACGGCGACGGCGACGGCGGGGGTGGTAGTGGCGATGCGGGCGGCGGTGGCGCCGACGTGACGGGCGGGGGCGACTCGGGACCCGCGGACGTGGGGGGGACACCCGACGGCGGTGGTGACACGGGGGCGGAGAAGGACACGGGCGGCGTGACCGACACGGGCGGCGCGACGGACACGGGCGGTGGGACGGATACGGGAGGCGTGACGGACACCGGGACCCAGGCGGACACGGGCGGTACGGATGACACGGCCGACACGGGTGGCGAGCAGGACGCGGGCGGTGGCCCCACCCTCGCAGGTCCCTGCCCCCTCGGCAAGCGGGTTGGCGTGTTCGAGGTCGCCCACTGGGACTTCTATGCCTCCATCACCGGGGAGGTCGCAGAGGGGGTCATCCCGCTGACCGTCCTCCAGCTCGTCGAAGAGAAGGACGGCTGCCAGCTCCTGCAGAAGGTCAACCCGTTCTGCGAGGACCCGTGCGGCCCCGGAGATCTGTGCAACCACGACGGTACGTGCATCCCGTACCCCGAGAACAAGTCCGTCGGCACGGTCACGGTGGACGGCCTGCTGGTGCCGGCGACGCTGGAGCCTGGCGGGGTCAAGACCTACGCCAAGGTGGACGTCCCGTTCCCCATGTACCAGCCCGGCGCCGCGATCACCGTCTCGGCAGCAGGGGACGAGCTGCCCGGCTTCACCCTGCACGGCGTCGGCGCGGAGACGCTGGTCCTCCCCGAGCAGGTGA
Organism: Myxococcales bacterium; assembly: GCA_045863395.1. Taxonomy (GTDB): domain Bacteria; phylum Myxococcota_A; class UBA9042; order JABWCM01; family BTVJ01; genus BTVJ01. The sequence goes on along the minus strand of BTVJ01000017.1, from coordinate 76,242 downwards.
TCAACATGGTCAAGGGCGAGCCCCTGGCATTCCACTGGGATCCGCCGACCCTGGACACGGGCGCGCGGGTGTTCATCTCGCTCAACGTGGACCAGCACGGCAACTCGCCGGTGACGCTGAAGTGCGACGTGCCGGACACCGGCGAGTTCTCCATCCCCGCCGATCTGGTCAAGACCATGCTGGAGTTCGGGGTGTCTGGATTCGCAACGCTGGACATCTATCGCAGGACGGTGGACTCGGTACAGCTCGCCCCAGGCTGCGTCGAGGCGGTCGTGTTCAGCTTCGCCCCGGGCAAGCTCCAGGTCGACGGTCACGTCCCGTGCTTCAAGGACGCCGATTGCCCGCCCGGCGACAAGTGCAACATCCCCATCAACACGTGTGTCGCCCCCTGATTCATCTCGGGGGGAGCCGCCGAGAGGTCTCCATGCGAGCGTTGCTGTTCCTCGCCCTTCTGGTGCCGCTGTCCGCCGCGGCGGCCCCCGTCGTCATCGAGTGCAAGGGGGCGCTGACTCCGAGCGTGCCAGGCGGCTGCGCCGGGGTGACCCTGGAGGGGTGTTGTGACCCCTACGGGCGCAACCTCTGGTGCGAGGGCAGCAACCTCTTCTGTCTGGACTGCGCGGGGGTGTTCCCCTCCTGCGGGTGGAACCCCCTCGGCTACTACGACTGCGGGCAGCCGAAGGGCGCGACCGATCCGAGTGGGACCCACGCCATCGCCTGCGGCGGGTGTCCGGCGGCGTGCGCCGGCGGCGCGTGCAGCCCACAGTGTCCCGGTGGGTGCGGCGCGTGCCCCGGGGACGGCGTGTGCCTGGACACGGGGGTCTGTGCGACCCCCCAGTGCGGCGGCAAGGAGTGCGGCAAGGACCCGCAGGGGTTCTCCTGTGGCACCTGCGGGCCGGGCACCGAGTGCGTGGATGGGCTCTTCAAGTGCCTCCCGCTGCCCAAGCCGTGTCTGCCTTCGACGAAGGCCGGCTGCGGGGGGTGCCCGTGCGAGGCGTGTGTCTGCGCCAAGTACCCGACCTGCTGCACCGATGCCTGGGATGAGTTCTGTGCGAGCGCCTGTGAGCTGGACTGTGGCTTCCCGTGTGGCGCGTGCCCGGCCCAGCCGAGCTGCGAGGGGATCGCGTGCGGCTCCTACTGCGGGGTCGACTGCGGCACCTGCGGCCCCTTCCAGGTGTGCGCCAGCTTCCAGTGCTGCACCCCCGCCTGCAAGGGCAAGACGTGCGGCCCCGATGGGTGCGGGGGAACCTGCGGGAGCTGCTCGGGCACGGACGACTGTATCCCCGCGACCGGTCAGTGCGTGGCGTGCCAGCCGAAGTGCAAGGGGATTCAGTGTGGCGACGACGGGTGCGGGGGCTCCTGCGGGACCTGCCCGGCGGGCCAGGTGTGCCTGGAGGGAGGCGCCTGCGGGTCCAGCGAGTGCCAGGGCCACTGCGGCGGGCAGGCGCCGTCCGGGTGCTGGTGCGACAACGAGTGTCACGGCTATGGGGACTGCTGCGAGGGCGTGTGCAAGGCCTGCCCAGGCACCAAGGGCTGCTGCGTGCCGAGCTGCGCCGGCAAGGCGTGCGGCGACGACGGGTGCGGAGACTCCTGCGGGGCGTGCGCGCCGGGTACGGCCTGCAAGGGGGGCGTGTGCGAGGCGTGTACGCCGAGCTGCGGCGGCAAGTCGTGCGGCGACGACGGGTGCGGCGGCACCTGCGGCACTTGCGGGGCGGACCAGTGGTGCTCGGGCGGGGCCTGCGTGACGGGTGGGTTCTGTGCGGGCAAGTGCGGCGGCCAGTCCAGCGTGGGCTGCTACTGCGACGACCTCTGCTTCGGCTACGGCGACTGCTGCGACAAGGTGTGCGAGGACTGCCCCGGCGTCTCGGGGTGCGGTCCCTGCACGCCGAAGTGCGACGGCAAGGCGTGCGGCCCGGACGGGTGCGGGGGCTCCTGCGGGGTCTGTGGGCCCGGCAAGCAGTGCGAGGGCGATGCGTGCGTGGACGTGACCGGCGGGTGCAAGGACCAGTGCGGCAACCAGGCGCCGAGCGGGTGCTACTGCGACGAGGAGTGCTTCGGGTACGGCGACTGCTGCGACAACGTGTGCGGCGCCTGCCCGGACCTGGGCGGCTGCCCCTGCGTGCCGGCGTGCACGGGCATGGAGTGCGGCGACGACGGGTGCGGTGGCTCGTGTGGCTCGTGCGGCGCGGGCACCTGCGAGAACGGCGCCTGCATTGGGGGTGGGGAAGACGCCGGCGTCTGGGATGCAGGGGGTGGGGACGACGCGGGCGGGGATGACGCCGGGGCCGCTGGCGACACCGCGGGCGACACGGGCGAGGACGACACCGGCAATGACAGCCTGGATATCGCGATCAACGACACCGGAGCTCCCGGCGGGGACTCGGCGGTGGGTCCGTCTGACGACGCAGAGGACTCCGGGGCGCCCGACGCCGGTGCCCCCAAGGATTCGGGAGGGGGGGCGGACGACTCTCAACCGGGCGGGGCGGACTCCGTTGTCACCGTGACGGATGCGGGAGCCGGGGCCGCGGACGGTGGCTCCGTGGACACGGTGCCCGATGGGGGGAAGAGCAGCGATGGGGGGGGAGCGGCGCCGGGAGGGGGGTCCTCGGGAGGCTGCGGCGTGGGCCCCTCGCCGGCGCCCTCGACCTTGGCCTGGCTGCTGACCCTGCTCCTGCTCAGCACTCGCCGCCGAAGAAGCGCGCGCTGACGCGGCGGAAGGTCAGGTCGTCCAGGTCCTCGTGGAGCGCGTCCGTCACAGCGCCGCCGTCGTGCATGGTCGCGTGGCCGAGCGTGGGCCCGGACAGCATCGACAGGAGCCCGTCCACCTCCGAAGCGAACCATCGCGTCGCCCGCGTGCCGCTCAGCAGGCCGGTGGGCTGCTCCGACGGCGCGATCCGCACGGCCCAGCCGTCTCGGTAGGGAGACCGCACGAGCAGCGAGGGGTCCCTGTCCAGGCGGTCGTTGGTCGCCTCGACGCGCCCGGCCACCGGGGCGCGCACCGTGATGGACCGCCCGCCGCCGTGCAGGCGCGCCATCGGGGCCCCCGCCGCGAGCACGGTCCCCACCGCGGGCAGCTCCACGCGGTCCACCGGACCGAGCACCCGCAGCATCAGGTCATCGACTCCCGCCACCAGGCTCCCGCGGCGCTCCTTCACCCACGTGTGTGCGGAGTGTAGAAGGCCCTCCAGGGGCACGCGGAGGCCCCTGTACTGCATCTCGTCCTCACCGAGCACCACCCGCCGCCGGAGCGACGGCACCAGCAGCAGCACCGCCACCGCGCCGAGCACCACCACCGGCACCACGATGCGCGCCGCGATGGAGGCGGCGGCGAGGACAGGCAGCGCCAGCACGAGCAGCGCCACGGCGGCCAGAGCAGCGAGACTCGTCTTCATCCACGTCACCTCTGTTCCTGCGGTCTTCATGTCAGCCTCCTCTCCGTTCGGTCTCCTGAGGGCGCCCCCGCCAACCTCGGGCCCAGGTGATGGCAAGGGGCGTGCCACAGCCCTCCGAGCGTGGCGAAGGCCAGCATTGGCGCGGAGGGGCAATCGCGGAGGTGTCGCAGAGCCCCCAAATTGCGTTGGATTTCTCGACAGCGGTGTGGCGATTCTCGGCGGTCGCTCGCAAGTGGTTGAAATGTATTGAAGAAAGTCCGCGCGTGCGGCTCGGGGTGTGCTCCAGGGCGCCTGGCGCTCCTGAGGCGTGTCGAGGAATCCAACAGCGCGCGATCAGGAGGGCCGCGAGCGGAACTCCGCATGGAGAGCGGTCCTCTGGCACCTCCGAGGCGGTGGCCCGGTCCGTGCACAGGTGGGGGTCACGTGCGGCGGTCGCACGCCTGACTGGAGGAGAACCATGGTTGCCTTGCTCATCGTCACAGTCATCCTGCTCTTCCTGACCATCGACTTCTTCGTCCAGCGGGCCACGTACCGCCGGACCCTGGCGGCGGCGCGGGTCAACGCGGCGGAGCTCGCACGCACTCGCCCGCGGGCCGAGGTCGACCCCTCCGCGCTGCCGGGCGACATCTTCATGGACCCGACCCACACCTGGCTGCGCGTCGAGGCGGACGGCCTGGTGTCCGTCGGCGCGTCGCCGGTGGCCCTGATGGCGCTGGGAACGCCCGACGGCGTCGAGCTCCACCCGCCGGGGACGGTCATCGAGGCCGGCGCGCCGCTCTTCACCTTCCAGAGTGGAGGCCGAGCGCTCACCCTGCGCGCACCGATGGGGGCCGTCGTCGAGGAGGTCAACACGGAGGTCGCGGCCTACCGCGAGCTGCCCGAGGCCCTGACCTGGCTCTACAAGGTCCGCCCGCGGGATCTGAACAAGGCGCTGCCGGCCATGACGGTCGGTGAGGACGCCCGCGCATGGGTCGCCGGGGAGCTGCACCGGCTTCGGGAGTCGGTGCTCGCCATGCTGCCCCCCTCCACGGTGGGCGCGACCATGCTCGACGGCGGCGCGCCGGCGGACGCTCTGGCTGACTGCCTGGACGAGCCGGCCTGGGAGCGCCTGAGCGGAGACCTGTTCCACGGCACGAAGGAGACCGTGCATGGCGCCAGCGCGCGCGAAGGGAGGCTGTCATGAGCTCGGCCGCAATCCTGGTGGATCTGACCAAGTGCATCGGCTGTGAGGCTTGCGTGTGGGCGTGCAAGGAGTCGAACGACCTCCCGCGGGAGGACGGGGCCCGGAAGCTCTCCGCCACCACCTGGCTCACCGTCGAGAACCGGCGCGGCGTACACGTCCGCCACTCGTGCATGCACTGCGTGGAGCCGGCCTGCGTGTCGGTGTGCCCGGTCGGGGCGCTCCACAAGACCCCGGAGGGGGCGGTGGTCTACGACGAGCCCAAGTGCATCGGGTGCCGCTACTGCATGCTCGGCTGCCCCTTCAACATCCCCAAGTACGAGTGGGACGCGAAGGTGCCCGCGGTGCAGAAGTGCATCATGTGCTACGAGAAGCGCGTGAGCCGCGGCGAGGAGCCCGCCTGCACGTCCGCGTGCCCGACCGGCGCCATCGTCTTCGGAGACCGCGAGGAGCTGCTCGCCGAGGCCCGCAAGCGCCTCGCCGAGTCCCCCGACGTCTACGTCAACCACATCTACGGCGAGAAGGAGGCCGGCGGAACGGGCGTCCTGTTCATCTCGGACGTGCCCTTCGAGCAGATCGGCTTCCGCACGGGCGTCCAGAACGACCCGTACCCCGCCCTGACCTGGAACATCCTGTCCAAGCTGCCCAACGTCGTGAGCGTCTCCGGCGTGGGCCTCTTCGGAATCTGGTGGATCATCAAGCGCCGCGACGAGCTTGCCCGCACGCGCCGCGAGCACGAGACCAACGGCCATCAGGAGGAGAGCCATGACGACTCCACGCGGTAAGCTCACGATCTGGCAAAGCCTGCTCGCCCTGATTCTGCTCTTCGGGGCGGTCTCGGCGGTGCTGCGCTACGGCTTCGGCCTCGGCGCCTCGACCAATCTCAGCGACGCCTTCCCCTGGGGGCTCTGGATCGGCTTCGACGTGCTCGTCGGCGTCGGCCTCGCCGCCGGTGGCTTCACGGTGGCCGCGGCGGTCCACCTCTTCCACATCGAGAAGTACGAGCCCATCGCTCGCCCGGCGGTGCTTACGGCCTTCCTCGGCTACGTGCTGGTGTGTGTGGGTCTGCTCTTCGACCTCGGCCAGCCGTGGGACATCTGGCACCCGCTCGTCATGTGGAACCCCCACAGCGTCATGTTCGAGGTCGCCTGGTGCGTCATGCTCTACACCACGGTGCTGGCCCTGGAGTTCAGCCCCGTCGTGCTGGAGCGCCTCGGCTGGAAGAGGCCGCTCAAGGCCATGCAGACCATCTACATCCCGCTGGTCATCCTGGGCGTGCTCCTGTCCATGATGCACCAGTCGTCGCTGGGCACGCTCTACGTCATCGTGCCGGACAAGCTCCACGGCCTCTGGTACACCCCGTGGCTGCCGGTGTTCTTCTTCATCTCCGCCGTGGCCGCCGGCCTGGCCATGACCATCGTCGAGTCCTACCTGAGCCACCGCGCCTTCGGGCACCGGCTCGAGGACGACCTGCTCGCCGGCATGAGCCGCGTCATCGTGGTGGTGCTCGCGGTGCTCGGCATGTGGAAGCTCCAGGACCTGTGGGGCCGGGGCAACCTGCCGCTCGTGTTCCAGTTCACGCCGGAGGCGGTGCTCTTCTGGGGTGAGATCGGGCTCGGCATGGTGCTCCCGATGGTGCTCTTCGCCATGCCGCGGGTGCGTCGCAACCGCCACGCCATGTTCTTCGCGGCGGTGCTGACGGTCATGGGCTTCATCGTCAACCGGCTCAACGTGTCGATCACCGGGATGGTCGGATCGAGCGGGGTCGCGTATCTGCCGAGCATCTATGAGATCGGCGTCACGCTGGCCCTGTGCGCGGTCGGCTTCACGGCCTTCGCGGCAGCGGTCAAGTACCTGCACGTCTTCCCGCAGAGCGAGATGAAGCACGCCCGCCCGCCCGCCATGCTGCCGGCCCTGGGCGTCCGCGGCATGCCCACCGCCAACGGCTGGGGCATCGCCGGGCTGTGGGGCCTGCTCGCCATCGGCGTGGTGCTGGTCACGATGGCCGGCTCGCCGGAGGCGCGCGGACTGGGCGACGGGGTCGTGGGGACGCCGTCGGAGGCTGGGGACCTGCGGGTGCCCGCCGACTACACCTTCCCGGTGACTGGCGACAGCCCCGGGGCGGTCACCTTCAGCCACGAGAGCCACATGGGGACGGTGGAGGGGGCCCAGTGCGGCGCCTGCCACAAGACAGACTGGAGTCTGACGAAGCCCGGCGCGCCGCTGTCTGGGACGATCACCCACGAGCGCATGAACCGGGGCGAGCTGTGCGGGAGCTGCCACGAGGGGACCAAGGCCTTCGGGATGACCGACGATGACTGCTCGAGCTGCCACAACTGAGGCGGCCGCGGAGGGCGCCATGAGCTCCAAAGCGACGGATCGAGGGTGGCTTCCTCAGGACACACCGTGCGTGTGGGTGGGCGCCGGTGTGCTCGCGTGGCGGCCCTGTGATCGTGCCCTGGACTGCGACAACTGCCCGCTGGACGCAGCGCTGCGGGGGAGGGCGGCGCCGGCGTCGAGGGGGCGCAGCGGGATGCGCTTCCCCGCCGACCGGGACTACGCGGCGGGGCACTTCTGGCTGAAGCCGTGGGCCGACGGTGGCCTGCGGGTGGGCATCGACTCCATGCTGGCCGACCTGCTCGCGGAGCCGGCGGCGGTCTCTCTCCCGAGGCCGGGCGCCCCCGTGGCGGACGGCGCCCTGTGCGTGACCGTGGACACGCCGGAGGGGGTCGTCGAGCTGGCATCTCCTACCGCGGGGCGCGTGACGAACGGCAACGCGGCGCTCCTCGGCGATCCGGGCCTGCTGGTGCGTGACCCTTACGGAGACGGCTGGCTCCTCGACCTGGCGCCGGCGGGGAAGGCCAAGACGATGAGCGCCCGCGAGGCGGAGCACCAGGCCCGCATCGACGCCCACCACTTCCAGCGGCGCGTGGCCATGGAGCTCCTCATGGCCACCGAGGTGGGCCCCACCATGGCCGACGGGGGCGAGCCGCTGGCGAACCTCCGCGACCTGGCGAGCCTCGTCGGCGGCCGCCGCCACCTCGACCTGGTCCGCGAGCTCCTGCTGCGGCCGGCGCGGGGGTAGGGGGCTCACGAGAAGGGACCACGGCCCTCGGGATCGCGCGGCGTGCCCGTTGACGCGGGTGCGCGCTCGCAGGTAGCCTTGGCGAATGGCTCAGCTCATCTCTCGTGGCGCGGAGGCGCAGCCCCTGGTCGAAGTTCGCGGACGCGGCGCCGACGGATCCGCGACCCGCATGGTCATCCTCGCGGGTCACTTCGACGTGACCACCGACACGACCGGCAGCCCGGCGCGCGTCGCAGGCACCCTTCGATTCCTGGTGCCGACCGCTCCCTCGCTCCCGTCTACGCTCGACCCGTCGACGCTGCGCGCGTCGGTGACGGTGCATCCGTCGGGCGTCTCGCCGATTGTCCAGTCCGACATCCGCGTGCGCGTCGTGAGCGCGCGTGCGCTCTTCGTCCCCGACGCCGGCGGCGGGATCACCCTCGCCGTGGAGTCCGCGCTCGAGACGCTGTACCTCGCGTCGCACACGGCGCGCTTTGCCTATCAGGTCGTAGCGACGGTCCCCGACGTGTGAGCTCGTGTGAGCGCTGAGGCCGCTCTCCGATCCACCGCACGCTCGGCGTCGAGTCGCGCCCACGGGCCCCTGCCCGGCCCGACGGCGACGGGCAGGCCAGCCTGGAGGCGGGGGGTGAGCGAGCTCCTACCGCTCATCGCGCGACAAGCACCGCCCGTTGGCGCGCAGCGCAGCAGGCGGCGTCATCCTCTCCTGGTCCGGCAACGGTGGCCGCCACTCGCTGCTCTGGCGGCCCCGTTGGACGCATCGGGGGCAAGCGTCGTAGGATGCCGCCGAGCCTGTCTCACTGCGCCGAGCTGGCGTGGCGGTCGCAGGTGCGGTTGCCAATCTCGCTAGGAGACGGAGCCTCATGCGGTGCATCGACAAGCAGACGGTCGTCGGCGCTCCCGTCGCCGATGTCTGGGACGCGTGGACCACGAGCGAGGGGGCGCGGACCTTCTTCGGAGAGGACGCGCGCATTGCCCTGGAGCTCGGGGGCCCCTACGAGATCTTCTTCGATCTGTCCGAGCCGCCCGGCAGCCAGGGGTCGGAGGGGATGCGGGTGCTGTCCTTCGTGCCGGGAGAGATGGTGTCCTTCGAGTGGAACGCGCCGCCGGTGTTCCCCGACGCCCGGTCGGGTCCGCGCACCTTCGTCGTCGTGCAGCTCGCCGCCGAGGGGGCGGGGACGCGGGTGCGCGTGCGCCACCTCGGCTGGGAGCGCCTCGCGGACCCGGACCCCGTCTTCGCCTACTTCGACAGGGCCTGGGACTTCGTCTTGTGCTGGCTCGAGCACCGATTCACCGTCGGTCCCGTGGACTGGAGCAGCCCGCCGCGCCCGGGCGAGTCTCGCTGCGAGTAGCCCCACTGCGGGGGCGACGCGCGGATGCGCGGTCTGGACCCGCGGATCCGGCGCCCTGGCCGCTCCATCGGGAGCAGGCGGCGCGGCGGCTCGCAGCGATGGTCGGGCGGCGTCAGCGGGTCGGGATCGTGACCACGCAGTGGTTGGGGGCCCTGAACTTGGCCTCGACGGGGCGGGCGCCAGCGCCGAGCCGGGCGAGGAGCCCCAGCTCCTCCGGCACGAAGAAGCGGCGGAAGGAGGCGAAGGAGTCGTGGGTGAAGGTCGGGTCGCGGAAGCCCACGAGCCCGAGGGTCACCAGGACGCCTGCAAAGAGGGCGCTCCGGCAGCCGTCCACGAGGACGACGGCCCGGCCTGCGATGCGCGTGGCCTCCTCGACCATCACCGAGATGAGCCCCGCCGGGAAGTGATGCACCGCCTGGGTACACAGCACCACGTCGAAGGCGCCGGGCGTGAGGTTGGACAGGTCGAGGGCGTCCTGCGGCCGAAGCTCCACCTCGAGGCCCTCGGCGCGGGCGCGCTCGCGGCCGAGGGCGAGGTAGCTGTCGTGGAGGTCCGTCGCGGTGATGCGAAGGGGGCGGCCCTGGGCGCGGGCGCGGCGGGCGAGCCACACGGCGAATCCGCCATGGCCGGCGGCCAGATCGAGCAGCGCGCCACCCTGCGGGAGCCACGGGTCGAGGACGTCGGCGAACAGCTCGTAGATCCCGGCGCCCTCGTTCATCCGGTCCAGGCTGGCCACCGCCCCTCTTCGTTTCCCCTCGTCGAAGGCCGGGTCGTCCATGTGCTCGCGGGCGTCCGGGTCCATGAACTCCTGGTCGAGGCGCACCGCGAGGGCCAACGCGCCGCCGGCGCCTCGTGCGAGCAGAGCCGCCCGCGCTCGCAGATCGTGGAGCGCTGCCTCGGCCACGGCCGCGAGGCGCTCCCGCGCGCCCTCCTCTCGCCGCGTGATCGCGGTGGCCGCAGCGGCCGCCTCACGGCGGTGCTGCTCCCACGCCTCGTCCGCCGCGCGCTGTCGGACCCCGCGCAGCAGGACCGCAGAGGGGGGCGCCAGGTTGGCGGCGGCCAGGCGCGGGGCCAGGCCCCTCATCAGCATGTCGGCGGTTGCCATCGGAGGGCCTCCCGGGCTGCCGGGGGAGCCTCCCCGGAGGTCTGATTCGTGGCGCGTCTGCGTCACGTCGCGGCGGATGATACCTGAGCCTCGGCTCGGTCGCACCTGCCAAGGGCAGCAACGGTGTCCTTCAGCGAGACTCCGTCGCGGCCCTCGCCCGCCACACCCCACGCGTGGGGGCGACTGCACCAATGGAGATGTGCTAGGATGCACGGCCTCACGTCGCGCCGTGGCGGGTCACGCTCCTGTGACGCGAGGCGACCGCGACCGCACCTGGCAGAGGGTCGATCCCCATGAGACGTGGCGCGATGCTCCTTTCGGTCCTGCTCCTTGCCCTCGCGGCCCCGGCTTGCCAGTCGGCCGGCGGCGGCGGCGGCAAGTACTCCCAGTCCATGGGCAAGGCCGTGAAGCCTCTGACGGGGCCCACGAGCGAGGGCTGTGCGAAGTGCAAGCGCAAGTGCGCGGCCAAGGAGGGCGCCAAGGACTGCAACGCGCAGTGCGCCTCCGTGTGCCGGTGACCGTAGCGCCCTGAGCCTCATCTCCAGCGGTCGCGCGAGACCCCGGCACCGGCGGCGTGCCCTGGTGGCCGTTGTAGCCGACGCCGCCGATGCCGCGGCGATCCCCTGCCACATCCAGACCTGCGGGTCTATAATGGCCTCGCCTCCTCTCCCCAGAGGGGGCGAGGAGGCCCATGCGACGTGGCGTCCGAGGTCTGCTGTCCAGCTTGAGCGTGCGCCTGCTGGCGTTCCTGCTCACCGCCATGGGCGTCGTGTTCGTCGCCTTCGGCGCCATCTCCCACTTCACCACGTCGGAGCGCTGGACCGAGACCATCAACCAGCTCGCCACCCGCACCGGGGAGTTGGTCAAGCGAGCGACCACCTACGGGATGATGCTCAACCGCAAGGAGGACGTGCACCAGATCATCCGCTTCGTGGCGGAGACCCCGGGGGTGGCGGGCATCCGCATCTACGACAAGCAGGGGGTGATCGTCTTCTCGGCCGACGACGCGGAGATCGGGGCCCAGGTGGACCTGAAGGCCGAGGCCTGCGTGATCTGCCACGACCAGCGGGAGCCACTGCGCAGCCCGCCGCTGTCCGACCGCATGCGGGTGTACCGGGCGCCGAGCGGCGAGCGGCTCCTCGGGGTCATCGATCCCATCTCCAACAGCGCCCAGTGCGCAAGCGCCGCCTGCCACGCCCACCCAGCCGACCAGAGCGTCCTCGGCGTGCTGGACGTTCGCATGTCCATGGCGGCCGTCGACGAGGCCGTGGCGGCGACGCGGCTCCAGTGGGTGTGGCTCGTCGCGGTCATGCTGCTTTTCGTCGGGGGGATCTCGGTGCTCCTCGTGATCCGCATGGTGCGGCGCCCAGTGCTGGCGCTGTGGGACGGCACGCGCCGCGTCGCGCAGGGGGACCTGGTCACGCCCATCGAGATCTCCACGCCGGGGGAGCTGGGCGCCCTGGCGCGGGCCTTCAACCAGATGATGACGGACCTCCGGGCAGCACGGGCGGAGCTGACGGGCTGGTCCCGCAAGCTGGAGGACGAGGTGGCCGCCAAGACGGACGAGCTCGGGCGGGTCCAGCGGCAGATCGTGCACATGGAGAAGATGGCCTCCCTCGGCAAGCTGTCGGCGACGGTCGCCCACGAGATCAACAACCCTCTCGCCGGGGTCCTGACCTACGCCAAGCTGGTGGAGCGCAGCCTGAGAGAAGGCGTGCCCCCCGAGGAGCTGGAGGAGGTCCTGCGGTACGTGGGCGCCATCCAGAAGGAGACGATGCGCTGCGGCGACATCGTGCGCAACCTGCTGGTCTTTGCACGCCAGTCGGGGGCGAAGCTCGCGCCCGTCCCCGTGAAGGAGGTCGCGGAGCGGGCGGTGATGCTGGTGCGGCACAAGGCGGAGATGGCGGGTGTCTCCCTGTCCCTCGAAGCCGAGGGCGACGACGTGATCGTCGCGGACGCCGATCAGGTGCAGCAGACGCTGCTCGCGCTGCTCATGAACTCCCTCGAATCCATGAACGGGTCCTCCGATGGGCGGCTTTTCGTGAGATTGATTGGCGACGACGAGGGGCTCCGGCTGGAGGTCGAGGACACGGGCGGCGGCATCCCCGAGGAGGTGCTCCCCCACATCTTCGAGCCGTTCTTCTCGACGAAGAACCAGGAGAGCGGCGTCGGCCTGGGGCTCGCCGTGGTCTACGGCATCGTTCACCGGCACGGAGGGTCCATCGACGTGGAGACCCGTGTGGGAGTGGGCACCACGTTCAAGGTGAGGCTGCCGCGGCAGCCGCCGGCGCCCGCGGGGGCATGAGGAGGCACCATGCGCAAGGAGCTGGGGAGTGTGCTGATCGTGGACGACGAGCTGTCCGTGCGGGACTCGCTGTCGAGCTGGTTCCGCAAGGACGGCTACCGCGTCCGCACGGCCGCCAACGCCACCGACGCGCTGCACGCCATTCAGGAGTCTGCCTGGGACGTGGCGCTCCTCGACATCAAGATGCCCGGCATGGACGGCATCGAGCTGCAGGAGCACATCCACAAGTCGGCTCCTGGCACCGTCGTGATCATGATCACGGCCTTCGCGTCGGTGGACACGGCCGTCCGGGCGCTCAAACAGGGGGCCTTCGACTATGTGACCAAGCCCGTCGACCCGGACGAGCTCAGCCACCTGGTGCGCCGCGCCCTGGAGCAGAAGCGGCTGGAGTCCGAGAACGCGCAGCTCCGGGAGACCATCGACGAGCTGCGCAGCGCGAGCACCATCGTCGGAGAGAGCCCCGAGATGAATCGGCTGCTGGGGCTGATCCAGCAGGTGGCGGAGACGGACGCCACGGTGTTGATTCGTGGAGAGAGCGGCACGGGGAAGGAGCTCGTGGCTCTGGCGATTCACGCCAACAGCCGGCGGCGCTATCTGCCAATGGTGCCCGTCAACTGTGGTGCGTTGCCTGAGACACTGCTCGAGAGCGAGCTGTTCGGTCACGAGAAGGGCGCCTTCACGGGCGCCCAGTATCGGAGAAAGGGGAAGATCGAGCTGGCCGACGGGGGCACCCTGTTCCTGGACGAGATCGGCACCATCAGCCCCAAGACCCAGGTGGACCTGCTCCGCGTGCTGGAGACCCACGAGGTGACACGGGTGGGCGGCAGCCAGCAGATCCACGTGGACTTTCGGGTGGTGTGCGCCACCAACGAGAACCTGGAGGAGCTGGTCGCCCAGGGGCGGTTCCGGCAGGACCTCTACTACCGGATCAACGTGTTCACCTTGACCGTGCCCCCGCTGCGATCACGTCGGAGCGACATTCCCCTGCTGGCGCGGCACTTCCTGCGGAAGCTCTCGTTGCAGATGGACAAGCACATCACCGACTTCGAGCCGGCCGCCGTCGAGCGGCTGATGGCCCACGACTGGCCCGGGAACGTGCGCGAGCTTGCGAATGCCGTAGAGCGCGCGATGGTCGTCGGGCGCCCCCCGCTGATTCGTGCCGACGACCTGCCTTTCGTCCAGGCGGCGGCGGTGCGCCCGCCGGCGGGAGACTCCCTGGCGTCCATGGAGCAGGCGCACATCAAGGCGGTGCTCGACCGGGAGGGCTGGAACATCAGCAAGGCGGCGGAGCTGCTGGACATCGACCGGACGACCCTCTACGCCAAGATCAAGAGGTACGACCTGCGGCGCGAGGGCGCCTGAGGGAGCCACCGTGCTGGACCTCGTGCCCATACTCCCTGGGTCCATGCGGCCACACATGGAGGCGCTCGCCGCGCGGGTCGGAGTCGCGCTGGGCATGGACACGCGCATCCGCGCGCCGACGTTCGACCCCGAGTCCACCTTTGAGCCCCGGCGCGCGCAGTACAGCTCGACGCGGCTCCTCGCCCTCCTGCTGGCCGAGCCGACGGGCAGCAGCCGCATCATCGGCGTGACGGGCGTGGACCTGTTCGTTCCGGTGCTGACCTTCGTGTTCGGGGAGGCCCAGCTCGACGGGCGCGCGGCGGTCGTGTCGTCGGCGCGCCTCGACCCGCGCTTCTACGGCCTGCCGCCCGATGAGCGCCTCCACCTGGACCGCCTCGAGAAGGAGGCAGTCCACGAGCTGGGCCACACCTTTGGGCTCATCCACTGCCAGGAGTATCGCTGCGTCATGCGCAGCTCCACCTACGTGGAGGAGATCGATCTGAAGGGCGCGGCGTATTGTCCCGTGTGTCTGGAGGAGCTGCGGGAGAGGGGAGTCATGGGCGTGTGATCAGGAGTCGTGGCGCACGTACTGGTACTCCAGCGGCAGGCCGTTGATGCCCTTGCGGGGAGCGGCGATCCACTGGGCCATCTGGCCGGGGGCGTAGATCGGGCGCCGCTGCAGGCTCGCCACGTACTCCAGATCGGCCGCCGTCGGGAGCCACCCTCCCTTGCGGGCCTCCCACTGGTCCTCGGTCAGCAGGTTCCCTGCCGGGTCGAAGCGCAGGTCCCGGTAGATCCCCTGGTGACGGTGGAAGCGTCGGCTCGGCAGGGTGATGCGGAAGTCCATTCCCTCCCGCTCCAGCACCTTGTTCCAGCGGTCGACGCCGCGCTGGGAGTCCTCCACGTAGGCGTCGCGCAGGATCTCGTTCATGGCGTTGCGCAGGGGCACGTCCTGGCCCTGGAGCTGGCCGTCGGTGGGGACCTCCATGCGATAGGAGCCTTCGAGCGCCAGGTGATCCTCGTACTTGTCCTCCTTGAAGCGGCCCTTGAGGCCCGCGCCGAAGAAGGACGCCGCGTTGCTGGAGATCTCGCCGCCGAAGAGGTCCAGCGACAGCGAGTACCACAGGTTCACGTACTTCTGGATCGTGACGAGGTCGATGCCCCCCTGTGCGCGGGCGTCGCCGTTGGGATCGGCCTTCGTCAGCTCGCACGCCCGCTGCACCACACGCTCGACGCCGGTCTCGCCCACGAACATATGGTGGGCCTCCTCGGTGAGCATGAAGCGGGTCGTCCGCGAGAGGGGATCAAACCCACTCTCCGCCAGGGCGGCGAGCTGATACTTTCCGTCCCGATCCGTGAACATGGTGAAGCAGAAGAAGCTCAGCCAGTCCTTGATGGGGTGGTTGAAGGCCTCGAGCATGCGCGGGTGGTCCGCCTCGCCGCTCCGGCGCTGGAGCAGCTCCTCCGCCTCCTCGCGGCCGTCGCGCCCGAAGTGGCTGTGGAGCAGATAGACCATGGCCCAGAGGTGGCGGCCCTCCTCCACGTTGACCTGGAACAGGTTGCGGAGGTCATACAGCGACGGGCAGGTCTGCCCGAGCAGGCGCTGCTGCTCGACGCTGGCGGGCTCGGTGTCCGCCTGGGTCACGATGAGGCGCCGCAGGTTGTTGCGGTGCTCGCCCGGCACCTGCTGCCAGACCGGCTGCCCGGCGTTGTCACCGAAGCCGATGGTGCGTCCCGGAACCTGATCGGCGAGGAAGATGCCCCAGCGGTAGTCCGGCATCTTCACGTAGCCGTAGTTGGCCCAGCCGCCCTCCTCGACGCTGACCGCAGTGCGCAGGTAGACGTCGTCGGCCTGGAAGCCCTCGGGCCCCATCTCCTGCCACCACTCGAGGAAGCTCGGCTGCCACTGCTCCAGGGCGCGCTGGAGCCGCTTGTCGTCGCTCAGGTGGACGTTGTTGGGGATTCTCTCGTTGCTGATCATCCGGTCCTCCGCCAGTCGAGCTCAGGCCGCTCGGGTTTGCCGTAGAGTTTCAGCGCGCCCCGCTCGCCGACGGCGTTGGGGCGCTGGAAGATCCAGTTCTGCCAGGCGGACAGGCGCCCGAAGATCTTGGTCTCCAGGGTCTCGGGCCCGGCGAAGCGCAGGGAGGCCTCCATGCCCGTCAGCGCGTCGGGGGACATGCTGGCCCGCTCCTCGACGGCGAGCCGCACCTCGTCCTCCCAGTCCAGCTCGTCGGGGGCGAAGGTCACGAGGCCCAAGGTATCCGCCTCCTCGGCGTCGATGGGACCGCTCACGGCGAGCACCTCGGCGACCCGCTCGGGCGCGTCCAGGAAGCGCGACTCCAGCCGCGAGAGGCCGTTGCCCATGGGCAGCGCCCCCCGGTTCAGGGGGCCGACCTGCAGGTGGACCGCCGCGGACGGGTCGTTGAGCATGTAAGAGCGGTCCGCTGCGAGCAGGACCTCCAGGAAGAGCCCGGCGAAGCACGACCCGGCGTCCGCCACGGCGAACAGGCTGCGGGCGCTGGTCTCCAGGCGCTTGAGCGTGCGCCGGGCCATGCCGAGCACCTCGTTGGCGAACCAGTCGTCGCGGGCGTCCCACAGCGCCTGCTCCGTCGCGAGCAGGGTCGCGGCGTCGCCCCGGGTCTTCAGAACGAGCAGGCCGACGTCCTCGTGGTTGAACCGGAGCTGGAGCAGGGCGTCGTCGAGCTGGCGCATCACCGCCAGCGGCCAGTACGAGGCGCCGGCTGCTTGCATGGCCTCGGCGCCCGTCACCACGCTGGCCGGCCCCGTCAGGGTGACGGTGGCGACGCGACCATCTATTACAACATCGACGTGCTCGTAGCGCAGGCCGCCCTCGCCGATCTCGGGCGCCAGTGGGGGGAGCGCCACGCCGGCCCGCCCCGCCTTGGGCGGGACCGAGTCCGCCAGGGCGCGGGCGCGCCGCCCCACCGCGTCGGCGTACTGGCTCTTGGAGGCGACGGCGTCCACCAACCCCCACTCCACGGCGCGCTTGCCCTTGATGCCCTCGCCCAGGGTGCAGAACACGTCCGCCCGGTCGCGCCGCACCTTGCGCTTGTCCACGAGCCGGGTCAGCCCGCCGGTGCCGGGCAGCACGCCGAGCAGGGGCACCTCGGGCAGGCTCACGGCGCTCGACCGGTCGTCGATCAGCAGGATCTCGTCGCAGGCCATCGCCAGCTCGTAGCCGCCGCCGGCGCAGGCGCCGGACACCGCTGCGAGGAAGCGGACCCCGCTCGTGCGGCTCGCGTCCTCGATGCCGAGCCGCGTCTCGTTGGTGAACTTGCAGAAGTTGACCTTGAAGGCGTGGGTCGAGCTCGCGAGCATCGGGATGTTGGCGCCGGCGCAGAACGCCCGGTCCTTGGCGCTGCCGACCACGACGACCCGCACCTCGGGGTGCTCGAAGCGCAGGCGCTGCACCGCGTCCGCCAGCTCCAGGTCCACCGAAAGATCGTAGGAGTTGAGCTTGAGGACGTGGGACGGGTCGAGGCCGCCCTCCTCCTGTACGTCCATGAGGAGGCGCGCCACGTCGCCGTCCACGGTGAAGCGCCAGTGCCGGTAGCGGCTCGGGTGCGTGTCGAAGCTGATCGTCTCGGGGCGGCTCATCGGCATCTCCATGGGGGCTTGGGCGCGGCGAAGCCTACTAGATGCCGGGGCGAGCGCGCAAGGAGCACTGCGGCGGGTCGGGTACAAGGTTGGGGTCAAGTCGACTCGGCTCCTCTTGCCTGGTGGACTGCTGGCGACGACCCCAGCGACCGCCTGACCGCCGGTCGATCCCGGCGAGCCACTCGGCCGTAGACCTCTGGCGGCCAAGCGCCCATTGGTCGCCGCTCACAGGAGACCCGCATGGTCAGGCAGCACCCGGGAGTCCTTCTGGTCGTCGTCCTCTTGGGTCTTGGGGGCCTCTCATGCAGGCGCGACCCGCCCCCCGACCAGCCCGCTCAGGGACCTTCGCCTGAGCCGCTTGCGCCGCCGGCGACACCCGGCAACGCCCAGCCAGAAGAGGTGCAGCGCGACGAGTCCGTGCGCCCGGTGTACCCGCCCCTCGCCGGGGTTCCGTCGCCCCTGGTCGTCCGTGCGTGCCAGGCGCTCCACGACGTGCCTGAGAAGCGCCGCGCCGACTGCTGCAAGATCGAGCCGACCCTGGTACTGACGAGCGAGTGCGTTCGGATGCTGGGCGTCGCCGTGGAGTCGGGCGCCATCGAGCTGGCGGAGGACGACGTCGCTGCCTGCGAGACCGCGCAGGCAGCTCAGCACTCCGACTGCGCGCACGTCGGTCCGTGGCCTCTTCAGGCCGCTGGCCCCTGCCAACGGCTCCTTCGGGGGACGCTCACGGCTGGGGCGCGGTGCCGCTCGTCGCTCGAGTGCGTCGATGGTCTCCGGTGTCGTGGCGTGGGTCCGACGGAGGCAGGTACGTGCGCAACGCCGGGCGCGACCGGCGAGCCGTGTGGAGGCCGCGTAGATACGCTCGCGACGATGACGCGCCAGCTCGGTGTGGACGCTGCTCACCCCGAGTGCCGCGAGGCCTGCGGCCGCCGACGCTGCGAGCCGGTCCGGGTCCTGGGAGCCACCTGTGAGCTCCCATCCCAGTGCGGGCGTGCCGCGAGGTGCGAGCGGGGGCGATGCGTCGCCGGCGCGGCCATCCCAGCGGGCGGCGCCTGCTCGGGAGCGGGCTGTGCGCCAGGGACGCGCTGCATCGCGGGCACCTGCGCCCTCCCCAAGCCCCTCGGGGCGGACTGTGCCACCGATATGGAGTGTGCGGCTGGCTGCGTGGCCGGACGCTGCGGACCTCGGTGTGACTTGCGCTGAGCGCTCGGAGCCCCGTCAATGATCGCGGCCCGTCGATCCGATTCGAATCGTGCCTCGTACTCCAACGCAACGTCGCCGAAGAGCCCCTGTCGGGAGACCGGCAGGCCGCTACCCCGGGGCCCCCTTGGGCAGCGGCGATGTTCGCTTCAGGCACTGGAGGATGGAATGACAAGTGATCGATGGAGGCTCACCGCCCGAGCTGCTGTCCTGGCTTCCGGGGCGTTGGTGATCGGGCTTGGCACAGCGTGTTCCGACGACGAAGGGCCGGGCGCTCAACAGGACGCTGGACTCGCGGACACGGCGACGGCCGATGCGGGGGGCGACGCAGTCGGGGCCGATGCGGGCGGCCACTCCGACGCCGTCGTCGGGGAGGACGCGGCACTCGACACGGGCATTGGGGGAGACGCTGGCAGCGACGCCGGCAGCGACGCCGGCGGCGATGCCGGCAGCGACGCAGGGCCCACCGGCAACGCATCGGTGACCTCCATCGACCCCATAGCAACAGGAGGCGCGGCGTTCTCGACCCCCCTCGATTCGACGCCCGACCCCGACGCGAAGACCATCTACTTCACGGCCCAGTCCGATGGGACGCCGGGGGTCTTCCGCGTAGCCGTGGCAGGTGGCGCGGTGACTCCACTTGCGGTGGGGGCACCGCTGTCTGCCCCTCTGGGAATCGCCGTCGCTCCGTCGGGGACCTTGCTCTTCGTCGCGGACCCTGCGGCGGAGGAGGGCGACGTTGTGGGCCGGATCTTCACCCTGTCCACCGAAGGCGGCGCTCCCGCGACACTCGCGGGCACGGAGGGGACGCTGGCTCGCGGTGTAGACGTCGTCCCGGCTCCCGGCGGCGATCTGCTCTTCTTCACGGGCACGGCCCCAGGCACCTCGGAGCCCGCCGTGATGCGGATGCCGGCGGCTGGTGGCGCGGTGACGGTCCTCGCCAAGGGAGGCGCGCTCTCCGACCCGAGCGGAGTCGCAGCCACGTCCAGCGGGGAGACCGTGTACGTCACCGACACCTCCGCCTCCAACGGCCGGGGCGCCGTCTTTGCAGTGACCGAGGCTGGGGTCGAGTCCACCATCGTCAAGGACATCGGCGTAGGGTATCCGGCTGGCATCGCGCTCTCCCTCGACGAGAGCGTCCTGCTGGTCTCGGGCATCGACTCCACCACCGGTTCCGACGTAGTCTACCGCGTCGAGCTTGCCACGGGCGCCGTGCAGCACCTCACGGAGGGGATTTCCGCCAATGTGGATGCCGGCGGCGTCCACCGCGCACGAAACAAGGACACGTACTCCTGGGCGGACCTGTCCGCCGGGTCGGGAGGAGCGGTCTACCTGGTGAAGACCCTTGGCAGCGATTAGCCATCACCAATCTTCGGAGCCGAATTCAAGGAGGATCCAATGAACAGAGCAGCAGGACTGGCAGCGCTCGCGGGCCTCTCCCTGGGTATGCCCGCCGCCTTGGCGTCGAGCCACCGCGAGGCACCAGCCATCGCCCTCGACCCCGTCGCAGACAACACGGATCTCTATGCCTGGGTGACCCCCGGGACCCACGACAAGCTGACGGTCATCATGGCCTTCAACCCCATGGAGGAGCCGTCGGGCGGCCCGAACTTCCACGGCTTCTCGAAGGACGTGCTCTACGAGCTGCACATCGCTCGTGGCGCGTCCCTGGCCGACGCCGTCACGTACCAGTTCCACTTCTCGGAGAAGGCGGTGGCTGGGGTCGACCCCGGAGATCTCGACGCGCCGGTCGGCGGCGGCAAGGAGTTCTTCATTCAGCTCACCGGCTATGCCCAGACCTACCGCGTCCTCAAGATCGAGGGCGGCACCACCACGAGCATCGCTCAAGGAGTGTCGGTCGCACCGCCCAACATCGGCCCGACGACGGACGCGGTCGCTGGGGGAGGCGTACCCTACGATGATGCCTTCGCCGCGACGTTCATCAAGGACATGGGCGCCGAGGGCCGTGTCTGGGCGGGACCGCGTGATGACGGTTTCTACGTGGATCTGGGCGGGATCTTCGACCTGGCGAGCCTGCGCCCGAAGGGGGTCGCCCAGGACGGTGTGGCGGGCTTCAACTGCCACGCCATCGCCATCGAGATCCCCACGAAGCTGCTGACCGGCACGGGGCAGAGCCCAGGCGAGATACCCGGAAACGACACGACTCTCGGCATCTGGTCCTCGACGAGCCGCAGAAAGACCACCATCCTGTTGAACAACGGCAAGTCTGTCGGCATGGGGCCGTGGGTGCAGGTCTCGAGGCTCGGGCTCCCACTCGTCAACGAGGCGCTGATCGGCTATCAGGACAAGGACCGCTACAACCGCACGACGCCCGCAACCGACGTCGGGAACTACGCGTCCTACTTCTTGAACCCCATCGTGGTTCGTGACGCCGAGGCCGTGGGAATCTACAGTGCTCTCGGCGTGGACCCGACGCCCTTCAAGACCGACCGCTTCGACATCATCGACGCCATCAACCTCACGAACATCCCGACGCCGGGTGCTCACTCCATCCCGCTCGAGGCCACGGGCGACGTGCTCCGCGTGGACATGGCGATGGACTCGGGCTTCCCCAACGGTCGCCCGCTGATCGGGGGCGCCATGCCGCACCAGGAGCAGGCGGACGTGACGGACGTGCTCCTGTCGTTGATCCTGACGAAGCAGCTCTCGGGCATCTCGGACGGCGTGGACTACAACGACAAGCAATTCCTCAAGACCTTCCCGTACCTGGCCCTCCCGTGGCGTGGCTCGGACCAGGGGCACGGCGTCCCCACTCCGTAGACGAGGCGCGGCCAGATTGGCGTGTCGGAGCAGGGCGAACGCAACCGTATCGCCGCGACGCAGAGCAGGCCCGCCGGAAGCCCCCCACGGGCGGCCGGCGGCCTCGCCCCCGGAGCCCCACAGTCTCGAGGACCTGCCATGAGTCAAGGCCACCGGAAGTCACGGAGCAGGCTCACAGGATGCTCCGCTGTGATCGCCGTCGTTCTGGCGGCCTGCTCTTCATCGGAGAGCCCTCCGACGCCATCCCCATCACCGCAGGTTGCTGAGCAGGCCCTCGCCATGGCTGCGGCCCCCAGTGTGCCGGGGGCCGAGGCCGTGCGCGCCGCACAGCAGAGAGTCCGGCAGAGCCCGCAGCGACCCGATGCCTGGCTGGCCCTCGGGCGGGCGTGGGGGCGTGTCGCAAGGGAGACCGGAGACCCAGGCTTCACCTTGGCCGTCGAGGCCTGCGCGCAGGAGGTGCTGGCTCGCGAGCCCGAGAGCGCCCAGGCGCTCGGGCTCCTCGCCCTCGCGCTGACATCGCAGCACCGCTTCGCCGAGGCTCGTGACCGCGCTCGTGCGGCGCTCCAGTCCGACCCCGACGATCTCGTCTCCCTGGGGGCCCTCGCCGACGCGCTGATCGAGCTCGGCGACATCGATGGCGCCGAGGGGGCGACGCAGCGCATGCTCGACCTGAAGCCGTCTCTGCCCGCCTACGCACGAGCGGCCCACCTCCGGTGGCTGCGCGGAGACTCGGCGGGCGCCAAGGTCCTCTACCGCCACGCCATCGACTCGGGGTGGGATGCCCGGGACCGGGAGCCCACGGCGTGGGCGCTGGTGCAGGCCGCCATGGTCTTCTGGCACGGGGGCGACTACGAAGGGGCCGAGGCGGGCTGCGACCTCGCGCTGAGGTGGCTCGAGAGCTACCCGGCCGGTCTCGCGTGCAAGGGGCGCGCGGCTCTCTCCGCGGGGCGCTCAGCGGAGGCGGCCACACTCCTTGCCCGCTCGCTGAGGGCAGCGCCGCTGGTCGAGACCGCCTGGCTGCTCGCAAATGCGCGGAGGGAGGCGGGAGACGAGGTGGGTGCTGCGGCGGCCGACGCGGAGGCTCTGCGCATCGGGCGGGCGACCGATGGGCTCCAGCTCGCGGCGCTGCTGGCGTCACGCAGGCTGCACCTCGACGAGGCGCTGCGCCGTCTGGAGGTGGAGCGCAAGACGCGGTCCGGAGGCGCCCTGGACGACGCCCTCGCCTGGGCGCTCTTCCGGGTGGGTCGCATCCCGGAGGCGGAGGTGGCCGCGGAGCGGGCGCTTCGGACAGGCACCCGAGACGCCCGGATTCTCTATCACGGGGGTGCCATCGCGCTGGCGGCCGGCCGCACCGAGGCCGGCAGGGCCCTGATCGCAGACGCCCTGGCGCTCAATCCCGCCTTCGATACAGTGGAGGCCCGGGAGGCCAGGGAGCTGCTCCGTGCGCAGCCTTGAGCCGCGGCCGACCACCCTGCGCTGGCCGTTCGCGGTTGTCATGGTCTGCGCCTTGGTGTCTCCGGCGCTTGCCCATCGCGTGGGGCTGTCGCGAGGCGAGTACTCTGGGCGCCAGGAGAGCGCGTCGGTCGATGCGACGCTCTCCCTCGCCCGCGCCGACGCCCTGGTCGTGCTCCCGAGCCTCGACGCGGACGGGGATGGCGCTGTCTCGGAGGCCGAGGTGCGGGCGGCCAGCACAGCGCTCGCCACCGCTATCCTGGGCGCCGTCCGTGCGGAGTCTGCCGGGGCGCGCTGCGCCCCAAGCTCTGCCTCTGCGGACCCCGCAGAGATGGACGGCGTGACGATTCGGGGCGGCTGGACCTGTGACGGCGCGCCGGAGTCCGTGCGCCTGACGCTCGGATTCCTCGATACGCTCCCCTTCGGGCACCGGCACCTGGCCCGGGTTGGGGGAGCCGAGGCGGTCACCTGGGCCTCGCATCCCGTCCTCGACGTTCCGCTGGGCGCCACGGCGCCCGCACCGCCTCCTGGCTTTGGCGCCATGGTTCGCTTGGGCGTCGAGCACATCCTGGTCGGGGCAGACCACCTGCTGTTCCTGCTGGCGCTGCTGCTGGTCGGGGGGACGGTCCGGAGCCTGGTGGCAGTCGTCACCTCGTTCACCGTCGCCCACTCGCTGACCCTCGCCGCGGCGACCCTCGGCCTCGTCGCGCCGTCACCATCCCTCGTGGAGCCGCTCATCGCGCTGTCCATCATCTACGTCGGCGTGGAGAACCGCCTCGCGACGGCGGTGAGCCGGCGTCACCTGGTCACCTTCGTGTTCGGCCTGATCCACGGGTTTGGCTTTGCGGGGGCGCTCCACGAGATGGCGCTCCCTGCTGACGCAGTTCCCTTGGCGTTGCTCGGCTTCAACCTGGGGGTCGAGGCAGGACAGCTCGCCGTGGTCCTGCTCGTCGTTCCCTTGCTCTCTCTGGCCCGGCGGGCAACCTGGTTCACTCCCCGCTTGGCTCCTGCGCTCAGCCTCGGCGTAGCCGCGGTCGGGGTGTACTGGTTCGTCGAGCGGGTGACATAGGGCCTCTGGGGCATCACGCAGGCGCTGCTGGAGTCATCGAGGCGCGGAAGTGCCGTGGCGTCGCCGTGGTTGCTCGCCGGATCCTTTGCGGCTGTGCTACGTTCAACGGGCGGTCGTCGCTGAAAAGGAGCCTGACCCCATGAAAGCCGCCCTGCTCGCCCTGGTCGCCCTCGTCCTGACTCCCTCCCTGGCCCTCGCCGACGGCTTCATCGTCGTGCGGGACCACCCGATGCCCCACCGCCCCATCCCGTACGCCTTCGCGCCGCTGGAGGTGAAGCACCACCACGTGACGGTGCGCATCGAGGACCAGGTGGCGACCACCGAGGTGGACCAGGTCTTCTACAATCCCAACCCGACGGTGCTGGAGGGCACCTACATCTTCCCCATCCCCAAGGGGGCGCAGATCGACTCATTCCTCATGGACGTCAACGGCCGCATGACCCAGGCGGAGCTGCTCGACGCCGACAAGGCCCGCAAGATCTACGAGGACATCGTGCGGCGCATGAAGGACCCGGCTCTGCTGGAGTACGCCGGGCAGGCCATGTTCAAGGTGCGCATCTACCCCATCGAGGCGCGCGGCGACAAGCGCGTCAAGCTGAAGTACACCGAGATCCTCAAGAAGGACGGGGCCCTCACCGAGTATCGCTACCCGCTCAACACCGAGCGCTTCAGCGCTGCCCCCATCGGCA
This sequence comes from Myxococcales bacterium, assembly GCA_045863395.1. GTDB lineage: Bacteria > Myxococcota_A > UBA9042 > JABWCM01 > BTVJ01 > BTVJ01. The sequence goes on along the minus strand of BTVJ01000017.1, from coordinate 51,679 downwards.
GCGTGTCCGTGAAGGTGGAGCTCGCGACGAAGCAGCGCCTCCAGACGGTCTACTCGCCCAGCCACACGGTGGACGTGAACCGCCGCGGCGCCAACGAGGCGGTCGTCGGGTGGGAGACGAGCCGCGCCAGACCCGACACCGACTTTCAGCTCCTGTACGGGACCGACGACAAGTCGGACATCGGAATCAGCCTGATGGCGCACCGCGAGCCCGGCGACAAGGAGGGCACGTTCCTCTTGCTGCTCAGCCCGAGCGCCCAGGCGGGGGCGAGCCAGGTGGTGGACAAGGACGTGGTCTTCGTACTCGACAACTCGGGCTCCATGGCGGAGGGGGACAAGCTCACCCAGGCGAAGAAGGCGCTGACGTTCTGTGTGGCCAACCTCAACGCGGGCGACCGCTTCGAGGTGGTGCGCTTCAGCACCGAGGCGGAGAGCGTGTTCGGCAAGCTCGTGGAGGCGACCGCGGACAACCGCGCGAAGGCCCGCGAGTTCGTGGAGGCGCTGACCCCCATGGGCGGGACGGCCATCGAGGAGGCCCTGACCACCGCGCTCGGGCCCGTGAAGTCCCAGGCGCAGGTGGGGCGCCCTTACGTGGTGGTGTTCCTGACCGACGGGCGGCCCACGATTGGGGAGACGGACGAGGAGGCCATCCTCAAGAGCGTGATCACCCCGTTCGGCAACGCGCCCGTCCGCATCTTCAGCTTCGGCATCGGGACGGACATCAACACCCACCTGCTCGACAAGCTGACCGAGCGGACCCGCGCCGTGAGCCAGTACGTGCTGCCGGACGAGGACATCGAGCTGAAGGTGTCGAGCTTCTACTCCAAGATCAATGACCCGGTCATGGCGAACCTGGAGGTGGCCTTCTCGAACGTCAGGGTCACGCGCCTGGAGCCCAAGGTGCTGCCGGACCTGTTCAAAGGCGACCAGCTCGTGGTGCTCGGGCGGTACAGCGGCAGCGGCGACACCGCGATCACGCTGGAGGGCGTGGTCAATGGCAAGGGCGTGCGCCTCGTGTACGAAGGCAAGCTCCCAGAGAAGGACATCACGCACCCGTTCATCCCGCGGCTCTGGGCGACGCGTCGCGTGGGGTGGCTCCTCGACGAGATCCGGCTGCGCGGCGAGAGCAAGGAGCTCCGCGACGAGGTGACCGATCTGGCGCGGCGGTACGGCATCGTGACCCCGTACACGGCCTACCTGATCGTGGAAGACGAGGATCGGCGCAACGTCCCGCTCCGCGCCCGGGCCATGGCGCCGCTGGGCGGCGACCGGGCCATGCGCGAGGAGTACAAGGGGGCCTACGACGCCATGAAGAAATCCAAGGACGGGGGAGCGGGAGTGCGCGCCGCCCAGGCCAACCAGGCGCTCCGGTCAGCGCCGGCTGCCGCGGCGGCCCAAGAGAAAGCGAGCGACTTCGCGGCACAGTCGTATGGCGCGCTCGGCGCCGGCGGCGCTGCGACGGGCGTCGGCGCGGGTGGGGGCGAGGCGGCCGGCCGCATGGCTCACTCCCTGGAGCAGCAGAAGCCGCGCTACGTGGGCGGGCGGGCCTTCTACCAGAACGGGGCCCAGTGGGTGGATGCCAACGTCCAGTCCAACGCCGGCGCGAAGAACGTCCAGGTCAAGTTCGGCTCCGACGCCTACTTCGCGCTGCTGGACAAGCACCCCGAGGCAGCGCCGTGGCTGGCGCTCGGGCGCAACGTGCAGGTGGTGCTGGGCTCCGTGATCTACGACATCACCGAGTAGCGTGTAGAGAAACGCGACACTGCGTGCTGCCTGCGTCGCTCCTTCCCCCAGCCGGCCATGGCCCGGCCCCCCTGGCGTCCTTGCAATTGCTTGAAAATGAAGCATGATCTTGCGATGGCACGGCGGTTGCTGTGTCTTCCTGTGCACGGCGCCGCCACGCGGCCGTGGGAGCGCAGGGCTCCCCGTGCATGTGTGTAATCGTGGCTGCCACCTTCGGGCGGCCTGGAGGTGCGAGATGCGGCGACTCTTGATGATGACAACCTTCCTGCTCGCGCCAGCCATGGCCTATGCGGCCCAGGCGGCCCCGATGCCCGAACCCGACAGCGAGTGTACGACGGACGCCGATTGCGCCAAGGGCGAGGTCTGCATGCTGGTCTCGGGTGGCTGTCCACCCTGCGAGCCGGGCACCGAGTGCGGTGAGTGCGACCCGGGCAACGGCGAGATGGCGTGCGTCTCGGGCGGCGGCTGGAGCTGGACCAATCAGTGCGAGACGGACGCGGATTGCGGCGCCGCCATGGTGTGCACCGAGCAGACCATCGGCTGCGCGAACGCCGGCCCGGCCTGCGCGTGCCCCGACTGCGCTCCGGGCGAGACCTGCGAGCCTTGTGACTGCAAGGTGGCTCCCGAGCCCGAGCCCTGCGACGAGGAGACGATCAAGGTGTGCGAGCCCGCCCCATGCTCGACGGACGTGGAGTGCGGCGACGGCTTCGAGTGCGTGACCGTCGAGAGCTGCTGGGCGTCGGGCGGGTGTGGCTGCACGTGCCCGGCCTGCGAGCCCGGCGAGGACTGTGGCGAGTGCGTCTGCGACGACTGTGGCAGTGCGGAGGAGACCTCGGGCTGCGAGGTCATCGGGTCCTACTGCTCCCTGAAGCCCACCGAGTGCGTGGCGGACGCGGACTGCCCGAGCGGCTACCACTGCTCCTTCGGCTGGGGCGGCACGGACTGCGCCTGCGCCACTTGCGCCTGCGAGGAGGGGACGAGCTGTGAGTGCCCGCCCTGTGAGTGTGACGAGCCCGTCAGCAGTGGTGGCAGCAGCGGCACGAGCACGGGCAGCGCCGGTGGCGGGAGCAGCGGCTCCGGCGGAAGCGCGGGGGCGGCCCCCGAGGAGAGCGGCGACACGGATACGGGCGGTATCTCGTGCGAGGAGGCCGGCGCCTGCGACGAGCGGCCTGCTACCTCGGGCATGTGCGTCTCCGACTTCGGCGGCGGCTGGGGCGAGGCCGGCGGTGGTGGCGGCTATCCGTCGAGCTCAGAGGATCCGCAGTCCGGTGAGGCCACGGGCGGCCCGAAGGGCGGCGACGGCGACTCGGGCGGCGGCTCCGGCGGCGGCTCGGCGAGCGTGGACGACTCCGAGGGGGGCGGCAACGGCAGTGGCGGCAGCGGCGGCAGCGGCGGCAGCGGCGGCAGCGGCGGCAGCGGCGCCAATGGCGGCGGGTCGGTGACCGGCTCCGCGGGCGACGGCAGCTCCTCCGGGTGCAGCGCCGCGGCGGGCAACGCCGGCGCGGGCACCCTGGCGCTCCTGATGTTCGGCTTCGGCCTGGCGGTGGTGGCGCGCCGCCGTGGCGAGGCCCGGTAGAAGACCTCCTCGCGCCCCGGCGGCCCCCCTGCAACCCGGCCGCCGGGGCGCTCTCCTCCCAGCCCCACCGTGCCTCCCCTGCCGGGCGCTCACCCAGTGCCCCTCGCACCTCCGCTGCCAGCCTCCCGCACCCGCCGGTGACACGCCGCGCACCCCCTCGCGATTCGACGCCATGGGCCGTTGCGCCCGCCCGGGGCCCGGCGGATAATGCCGCCCGGGCTGGGGGGAACGGAGGCACTCGGGATGGACAGCGGGTTCCTGGAGCATCTGCGAGAGCAGATCGACGAGCTTCACGTCGGTGGGCTGTTCAAGGCGGAGCGCGTCATCGCGTCGCCGCAGCAGGCGGTCATCCGGCTCGAGGACGGGCGGGAGGTCGTCAACTTCTGCGCCAACAACTACCTGGGGCTCGCCAACCACGAGGCGCTGCGCGGCGCGGCCATGGACACCATCCGGGACTACGGCTACGGGCTGTCCTCGGTGCGGTTCATCTGCGGCACCCAGACGCTGCACAAGGAGCTGGAGCGGCGCCTGTCCGCGTTCCTGGGCACGGACGACGCCATCCTCTACTCGTCGTGCTTCGACGCCAACGGCGGGCTCTTCGAGACTCTCCTCGACGAGCAGGACGCCGTGATCAGCGACGCGCTGAACCACGCGAGCATCATCGACGGGGTGCGGCTGTGCAAGGCGCGGCGCTACCGCTACGCCAACAACGACATGGCGGACCTGGAGGCGCGGCTCGTGGAGGCGCGCTCGAGCGGGGCACGGTTCGTGCTGGTCGCGACGGACGGCGTCTTCAGCATGGACGGCATCATCGCCAACCTGGGCGCCATCTGCGATCTCGGGGACCGCTACCGGGCGCTCGTGATGGTCGACGACTCCCACGCGGTCGGCTTCGTCGGCGCGGGAGGGCGCGGCACGCCGGAGCACTGCGGGGTCATGGGTCGCGTCGACATCATCACGGGGACGCTCGGCAAGGCCCTCGGCGGGGCGTCCGGCGGCTACACCGCGGCGCGGCGCGACATCGTCGCCTGGCTGCGGCAGCGCTCCCGCCCGTACCTGTTCTCCAATACGGTCGCGCCGGCCATCGTCGGTGCGTCCATCGCGGCGCTGGACCTGCTGGAGGGGAGCGACTCGCTGCGCGCGACGCTGCGTTCAAATGCGGCCCGCTTCCGAGCGGGCATGACCGCGCTGGGCTTCACCCTGGTGCCCGGCGAGCACCCGATCATCCCGGTCATGCTCGGCGAGGCGGCGCTGGCGCGGGACATGGCCGACCGCCTGCTGGGGGAGGGGATCTACGTCATCGGCTTCTCGTTCCCGGTGGTCCCGAAGGGACAGGCACGGATCCGCTGCCAGATGTCGGCGGCGCACCGCCCGGAGGACATCGAGCGGGCGCTCGACGCCTTCGGGCGCGTGGGCAGGGAGATGGGAGTGATATGAAGGCCCTCGTCAAGCTCCGCGCCGAGCGGGGCATCTGGATGGACGACGTCCCGGTGCCCGAGATCGGCCCCAACGACCTCCTGATCAAGATCCGCAAGACGGCGATCTGCGGTACGGACGTCCACATCTACAACTGGGACGCCTGGGCCCAGAAGACCATCCCCGTGCCCATGGCCGTCGGCCACGAGTTCATGGGCGAGGTCGCCCAGGTGGGGAGCCACGTGCAGGGATTCACGGCAGGCGACCGGGTCTCTGGAGAAGGCCACATCACGTGCGGGCACTGCCGAAACTGCCGCGCGGGCAAGCGCCACCTGTGCAGAAATACGATTGGAGTCGGCGTGAACCGCCAAGGGTGCTTTGCCGAGTATCTCTCGCTGCCGGCGGGCAACGCCTTCAAGCTGCCCGCGTCCGTCCCCGACGACATCGCCGCCTTCTTCGACCCCTACGGGAACGCCACCCACACGGCGCTCTCCTTCGATCTGGTCGGCGAGGACGTGCTGATCACGGGCGCCGGCCCCATCGGCATCATGGCGGTGGCCATCTGCAAGCATGTCGGGGCGCGGCACGTCGTGATCACGGACGTCAACGAGTATCGCCTCAACCTGGCGCGCAAGATGGGCGCGAGCTGTGCGGTGGATCCCCGGACCACCTCGCTGCGCGACGTCATCCGCGACCTGGGCATGACCGAGGGCTTCGACGTGGGCCTGGAGATGTCGGGCAACCCCGACGCCTTCCGCTCCATGATCGAGACCATGCACCACGGCGGGCGCGTCGCGCTGCTGGGGATTCCCCCCTCGGACACGGCCATCGACTGGAACCAGGTCATCTTCAAGGGCCTGATCATCAAGGGCATCTATGGGCGCGAGATGTTCGAGACCTGGTACAAGATGGCCGCCATGCTCGACAGCGGGCTCAACATCGCCCCGGTCCTGACCCACCACTTCCACGTGGACGACTTTCAGGCGGCCTTCGACGTGATGTGCAGCGGGCGCAGCGGGAAGGTCCTGCTCGACTGGACGTAGAGACCGTCGCAGAGGGTCCAACCGTCTGCGTGGTCAATTCCCACAGGCCCCGGTCGTGAAGCGGCAGACTCCGATGCCGAGATCGCAGGAGTCTGCGGTGCACGGATCCGCGTCGACGCAGTCCGCGTCCTCGTCGCAGGCGCACACGGCGGAGAGGTCCGGGGTGTGGACGCACCCGGCGCCGCTGCACGAGTCGATGGTGCACTTGTCGCCGTCGTTGCAGAGGCTCGGCAGGTGATAGCAGCCAATCTCAGGGTCGCAGGCGTCGTCGGTGCATGGGTCTCCGTCCTCGCAGTCAGTCACGGCGCCCATGCAGGAGAGCGTCGTCAGGTCGCACCATGAGACGAGGCACGGGTCCAGGGCGGCGCAGGACCCGGCGCATGGCTCGCAGCCGTCGATCGGCTCGTGCTCACAGCTCCCTGCCGCGCACGAGTCTGCCGTGCACGGGTTGCCGTCGTCGCAGCCGCTGTCTCCGGTGCACCCAACGCACCCGGGGACCGGCGCGTGGTCGCAGAGCCCCAGCGGACCGCACGCGTCCGCCGTGCAGGGGTCGCCGTCGCCGCAGGGCGCCGGCGCGTGGCCGCAGGCCCCGGTGGTCGGGTCGCAGGCGTCGATGGTGCAGGGGTCGGAGTCGTCGCAGGCCGCGTCCGGGTCGGTGCAGTCGACGCAGCCGGGGAGCGGGATGGCGCCGCAGAGGCCCGTCTCGGCGCCGCAGGTGGTCAGCGTGCATGGGTCGCCGTCGCCGCAGGGCCGCGGGAGCGTGACGCAGCCCTCGGGGGCGTGGCAGCCGTCGAGGGTGCAGGGGTCGCCGTCGTCGCAGTCGAGGGGGACGGTGCCGCAGGCGCCCGTCGCGCTGTCGCAGACACCCACCGCGCAGACGCCGCCGGGGCAAGGGACGGGAGCGGCCTCGCAGGCGCCGTCGACGCACGCATCCGTGGTGCACGGGTCCCCGTCGTTGCAGTCCACGATGCTCGCACACACGGTGCAGCCGAGGACCGGCGCGTTGGCACACCCTTGAGGTGAGGCGCAGGAGTCCACGGTGCACGCCGTGCCGTCGTCGCAGGGGTCCGGCGCGTGGGTGCAGGCGCCCCCCGCGCAGGAGTCCACCGTGCACGGGTCACCGTCGTCGCAGGGCAGCGGGGAGTGGATGCACCCGCCGGGGCCGCACCCGTCCACGGTGCAGGGGTCGCCGTCGTCGCACGGGTTCGGCGGGTGGGCGCAGCCGAGGCCGGCGATGCACGGGTCTGCGGTGCAGGGGTCGCCGTCGTCGCAGCTTGCGGGCGTATATGCGCAGGCGCCCCCCTCGCACGCGTCGACGGTGCACGGGTCCAGGTCGTCGCAGGGCAGGGGGGCGTGGACACAGCCCTCCCACGGGAGGCAGACGTCCTCCGAGCAGGGGTCGCCGTCGTCGCAGCCCGAGAGCGTCACGCAGCCGGCCACGGGGTCGCAGAGGTCCACCGTGCAGGCGTTGCCGTCGTCGCACACCAGGCTCACCTGGACGCAGCTCTTCGCGGCATCGCAGAGCGCGGTGGTGCACGAGTCCCCGTCGTCGCAGTCCGCCGCGCTCGCGCAGGGGGCACAGGTCGGGTCGACGGTGAACGCACAACCGCCCGTGGCGGGGTCGCAGGCGCCGCTGGTGCAGGGGTCGTCGTCCAGACAGACGATGCCCTCGTGCGTGCAGGCGGGTCCTCCGAGCAGGGCGTCGCAGCCGTCGGTCGTGCAGGGGTTGCCGTCGTCGCAGCCGTGCGCGACGTGGGTGCACGCGCCGCTCGCGCAGGCGTCATCCGTGCACGGGTCGCCGTCGTTGCAGGGCAGCGCCGCGTGGGCGCACTCACCCGCGACGCAGGCGTCCGTCGTGCATGGGTCGCCGTCGTCGCAGGGCAGCGCTGCATGGGCGCACTCACCCGCGGCGCAGGCGTCCGTGGTGCATGGGTCGCCGTCGTCGCAGGGCAGCGCTGCGTGGGCGCACTCACCCGCGACGCAGGCGTCCGTCGTGCATGGGTCGCCGTCGTCGCAGGGCAGCGCTGCATGGGCGCACTCACCCGCGGCGCAGGCGTCCGTGGTGCATGGGTCGCCGTCGTCGCAGGGCAGCGCTGCGTGGGCGCACTCACCCGCGACGCAGGCGTCCGTCGTGCATGGGTCGCCGTCGTCGCAGGGGACCGCCGTGTGCTGACACAGCCCCGTGGCGCAACTGTCGCCGGTGCAGGGGTCGCCGTCGTCGCACTGGCACCCCGTGTCGCCTTGCCCCAGGTCGCTCCCCACGTCGATGCTTGGGGTGTCCTCGGTCGCGCCGCTGTCCTCCGTGCCATCCAGGGTGGCGACGTCGGCGGCGTCGGCGGCGTCGGCGGCGTCGGCGGCGTCGGCGGCGTCGGGGTCCGCGGCGTCGGCAGCGTCGGCTGCGTCGGGGCCCGCGGCATCGGGGGCCTCACTCCCGTCCTCGAGGTCGAGCATGGAGGCCGTGTCCGCAGCATCCCCGGTGGCACCACCGTCGCCAGTAGCGTCTCCAAGCGTGGCGTCTGCCGCGTCCTCCGCCGACGGGGGCAACGGTGTCGTGTCGGCGCCACACCCCACAAACACGGCAATGGCCGCCGCCCACACCCGGGTCCTGACTCCCATGGCTGCTCTCCGCAGGTGGATCGCCTACGGTGTGCAGTGTGCGAGCTTCACCGCGCCGCCGTCAACCAGCGCATCTCTGCCGTTGAAGGGCCCTTGACGCAGGAGTACGATGGCCGAGCACAGAGCTTGGAGGTCACGACCATGGCACGCTCGCTGCGGCTCGCCCTGGCGCTTGCGCTCGCGCTCCCTGGCGCAGCGCTCGGCGCCGACGTCACCCGTGTGTTGGAGCTCCAGGGCACCCTCCTGACGGGGGCCGGCGTCCCCGTGGCCGGGAACTTCGACCTCACGTTCCGCCTCTTCGCCGCCCAGAGCGGGGGCTCCCCCCTCTGGACCACGGGCCCGGCGCCGGTCACGGTCGCGGGTGGCGTGTTCGACGTGTCCATCGGTCCGGTGCCCGACGGGCTCATCGAGGCGGGCGGCACCCTGTGGCTTGAGGTGGTCGCCGACACGGAGACCCTGCCGCGCCGCCCCCTGCGAGCGTCCCCCTATGCGCTGCTCGCGCAGAAGGCGAACCACGCGGCCCTCGCCGCAGACGTACAGTGCACGGGGTGCGTGGGAACCGATGACGTCGCCTTCGCCTGGGCGGCGGGCGCCTCCCCCGGGGGCGCTGCCACGGGCCTCCAGTGCTCGGGCTGCGTCGATGGGGGAGAGATCGTCGCCAACGTCGCCCTGGCCGGCACCGTGACCGTCGCGGGTGGGGTGACCGCGTGCTCGTCGGCCTTCCCGAGCGGCCCGGGGTGTGCCGTGGCCGTCGGTGACGCGGCCATCGTGAGCCACAACAACGGCTGGCTCAGCGTGCAGGGGGCCGGGCTGCGGGTGCTCGACGCGACGGGCACGTCGTATCGCCCGCTGGACGTCGGCGCCGCGACCGTCCGCGGCGACCTGACGGTGCTCGGCTCCCTGACCGCCGCGAGCGCCACCCTGGGCGGCCCCCTCGCCTGCACCGGCTGCATCGGCGCGGGCGCCATCGCTCCAGGCGCCATCGAGTCGCTGGGCTTCGTCAAGACCTCGTCCCTCGCGCCCGTCGCCCTGTCCGGCCAGTACTCGGACCTGGTCGGGGCGCCCGGCCCCGGCGTCAGCACCAGCACCGCCAACACGTTCACGGCGCTCCAGACGTTTGCGGCGGGCATCTCCGTGACCGGCGGCTCCGTGAACCTCGGCTCGGCGCCGATCCTCGGCATGCGCCTCCAGAACGCCGGCAGCCACCCGGTCACCTGCGGCGCGGACCAGGAGGGCTACGTCTACTGGAACACCGCGGACAAGGCTATCTGGGTCTGCAACGGCACCACCTTTGAAAAGATCGGGGCCGCCTCGCTCCCCTACGGCAGCACGTCGGGCAACCCGGGGCAGAGCTGCCTCGACATCAAGGAGACGCTGCAGTCGGCGACCAGCGGGCTCTACTGGATCGACCCGGACGGCGGCTCCACCGGCAACGCGGTGCGCGTCTACTGCGACATGACGACCGACGGCGGCGGCTGGACCCTGCTGGCCAAGACCGTCCTCTCGGGCCTGACGGCGGACGAGCGGGCGACCATCCGCAACGGGACCTGGCAGACCTACACCCAGGACGGCTACGGCAGCCCCGAGTCGGCGTCGCGCATCTATTGGATGCCTCTGTCCTTGTGGAATCTGCTCTTGGAGCAGGCCGGCTCGGGCACGCTCTGGTCCAAGACGAGCGCGGCCGGCGTCCGTGTGACGGGCTTCACGGTGGACGGCGCCGACCAGGCCTACGCGTGGGCCTGGACGGGCGTCCCAAGTGGCTGGTCGAGCATAGAGCCCGCCCTGAACGGCGCGAAGTTCACGACGTGGGACAACGACAACGACATCTGGTCCTCCAACTGCGCCAAGGACAACGTGGGCTACAACGGGGGCTTCTGGTACACCGACTGCTACCAGCTCAGCATGCTGCACGCCAACGGCAGCCTCTATGCGCTCTTCAACAACGTGGGGACCAGCGTCACCTACAACGAGATCTACTACCGCCCGGAGTCGTCCGGGCCTGGCAAGACCAAGGCGACGGCGCTCGCGTCGTGCAAGGCGATTCTGGACTCCGTGCCGTCGAGCCCGAGCGGCATGTACTGGATTGACCCGAACGGGGGCACCACGTCCGACGCCTTCCGCGCCTACTGCGACATGACCACCTACGGGGGCGGCTGGACGCTGGTCGCGAAGACCGTGAACTCCGGGCTCACCAGCGCGCAGCAGGACGCGGTCCGCAAGGGGACCTGGAGCGCCTACTCGACGACCGGCTACGGCTCCCCCTACCCGGCGGACCGCATCTACTGGATGCCGCTCACCCAGTGGAACCTGATGACGGCGTCCGGGACCCACGAGCTGTGGTCCAAGACGAGCGCCTCGACGGTTCGGGTGACAGGGTTCCAGGTCGCAAACGCGGCCGCCAAGTTTGCGTGGACGTGGACCGGCGCGGTGAGCGGCTTCTCCAGCATCGAGAATGCCATCAAGGGCGCCAAGTTCACGACGTGGGACCAGGACAACGACACGTGGAGCTCCAACTGCGCCAAGGACAACGTGGGCTTCAACGGCGGGTTCTGGTACACCGACTGCTACCAGATCAGCATGCTCCACGCGAACGGCAGCTTGTATGCCTGGTTCAACAACGTGGGCACGAGCGTGTCCTCCAACGAGGTCTACATCCGCTAGGTGGGGGCGCTTTGATCGCACGTGGATTGGGCACGATCTGGAGTCTCTTCGCCCTCGCGAGCCTGGGATGTGTCGGGACTGAGGTGGCCCCGCCGCCGGTCGTGGATGCCGTGGCCGAGGATGCGGCGCCGGCGACGGACGGAGGCGACGCGGCCGCTGGGGACGTGCTCGACGCCGGGGCGGTCGATGGCTCGGACGCGGGGGAGGAGGCGGACGCGGGCGACTCGGGCGGACCTTCGAGGTGGGACGCGGGCGACTCCGGCAGCGACTCCGGCAGCGACTCCGGCGGCGACTCCGGCGGCGACTCCGGTGGCGACTCCGGCAGCGACTCCGGCGGCGACTCCGGTGGCGACTCCGGTGGCGACTCCAGTGGCGACGACGTCGGTGGACCCGATGCAGGCCCCTGCGACGGAGACTGCGACGACGGCGACCCCTGCACCTCGGACCTCTGCCAGGGCGGGAGCTGCGTCCACGCCCCCGTTCCGTGCGACGACGGCGATCCCTGCACTGCCGACTCCTGCGGAGGGGGGCTCTGCCACGCTACCCTCCTGGGCTGTAACGATGGCGACCCATGCACGGACGACGCGTGCGATGGCGGCTGCGTGCATGTCGCCAAGAGCTGCGACGATGGTGACGCGTGCACCGCCGACGCGTGCGACGGCGGCTGCGTGCACGCGGCGCTCCCGTGCGACGACGGGGACCCGTGCACCACGGATGGTTGCGCTGGTGGAGCCTGCATCACCGCGCCGAGCTCCTGCGCCGATGGTGACGCCTGCACCCTGGACGCCTGCCTCGCCGGTGTCGGGTGCGCCTTCACACCGCTGCCGGACTGCGGCCCCTGCCTCGTGCCCGCGGACTGCGAGGACGGGGACGCCTGCACGGACGACGCCTGCGATGGCCTGTCCCTCAAGTGTCTGCACCTGCCCGCGTGGTGTGAGGACGGCGATGCGTGCACGGTGGACTCGTGCGACCCCGGCGGTGGGTGCCTCCACGTTCCTCTCGACTGCGACGATGGGGATCCCTGCTCGACGTCCGGGTGCTCGGGGGGCGTCTGCTTCTCGGGCGACAAGGACTGCTCGGACGGCGACGCCTGCACAGACGACTGGTGTGGCGCGCTGGGCTGCGCGTCTGCCCCGACGGGGTGCGACGATGGGGACGCCTGCACGGTCGATGGCTGCAACCCCGCCAAGGGGTGTACGCACGTGGCGGCGGGCTGCGCGGACGGCGACGTGTGCACCGATGACTGGTGCGACCCGGCGACGGGAGCCTGCGAGCACCCGCCGGCCGCGTGCGACGACCTGGACGCCTGCACCGATGGCTGGTGTGTCGCGGGAGCAGGGTGCGCGTTTGGGCCCACGGACTGCGAGGACGGCGACCCGTGCACGGTCGCTGCCTGCCACGCCGTGCTCGGCTGCCTCCAGGAGCAGGTCGACTGCGAGGACGGCCTCGCCTGCACCGAGGACCTCTGCTCCTGGACCGCCGGCTGTATCCACCTGAGCGACTGCGACGACGGGGACGCCTGCACCGAGGACCTGTGCGCGCCGGAGTGCGTCTTCATCCCCGTGTTCTGCTCCGATGGCGACGCCTGCACGACCGACTCCTGCCACGCGCTGCTCGGGTGCGTGTTCACGCCTCACACGGACTGCACCGACGGCATCGGCTGCACGGCCGACGGGTGTGATCCCGGGACCGGAGGCTGCCTCCACGATCCGGGCGCGTGCGTCGCCTGCGCGCCGGGCGACCCCTGCGACGACGGTGACCCGTGCACCACGGATGGCTGCGGGCCCGCCGGAGTCTGCGAGTCGGGGCCGCTCGCCTGCGACGACGGCGATCTGTGTACGACCGACGGCTGCGCGGCGGGGGCGTGTACGCATCTGCCGACCTGTGACGACGGAGACTCCTGCACCGACGACCTCTGCAATGGGGGCATCTGCGCCCACACGAGCGACTGCAACGACGCGGGGCCCTGCACGGTCCCGGTGTGCGAGGGCGGTTGCGCGTATGTTCCCCGGAGCTGCGACGACGGCGACCCTTGCACCGTCGATGCGTGCTTCCTGGAGTTGGGCGGGTGCCTCAACGCGCCGCTGGGCTGCCCGCCCGGGGAAGAGCCGTGCGCTCCAGATGTCTGCGACCCGGGCACCGGCGCCTGCGCGTCGATCCCGCTTGCCTGCGACGACGGCAACCCCTGCACCCTCGACTCCTGCGTCGGGGGCGCCTGCGTCTTCGATGCGGCCCCCCCGGGGAGCGGCCCGCCGGAGGTGCCCAACGGCCGGGACGACGACTGCGACCTGATGGTGGACGAGTGCGAATCGGACGTGGACTGCGCGACGGACGAGCCCTGCCACTCCTGGACCTGCGACGTGATCATAGGCCAGTGCGCGGGCGGGAGCCTGTGCGACGACGGGGATGGCTGCACGGTGGACTGGTGCGATGGGGCGCAGTCGTGCCATCATCTGCCCATCCAATGTGACGACGGGGTCGCGTGCACGCTCGACTGGTGCGATCCCGGGACCGCCGCGTGCCAGCATGGGCTGGCGCCGGCCTGCGAGCCGTGATGCGCGCCCCTCGGAGGGGCCCCTCGGGAGTGGAGCCATGAAGAGACTGCTGCTGGTCTTGTTGCTTGCCGCGGGCACCGCCCACGCCGCGGGCGTGCCGGGTTCCGTGCCCTTCCAGGGGACGCTCCTCGCCTCGTCGGGGGTGCCCGTGGACGGGACCTTCTCCATGACCTTCGCGGCCTATGATGCGGCCTCGGGGGGCAACCTGCTGTGGGCGACCGCGTCTCCGATCACCGTGACGGCCACGGGCGGCGTCTTCGAGGCGCAGCTCCAGCCGCCGGCGTCCCTCTTCGTCGGTGCCGCCGACGTGTGGATCGAGGGGAAGGTGGGAACCGAGAGCCCGCTCCCGCGCGCCAAGCTCGGGGTCGTGCCCTACGCCGTCCAGGCGCTGCGGGCGGACGCGGCGGTGACGGCGCTGGACCTGGCGTGCTCGGGCTGCGTGGGCAGCGGCGACCTGGCGGCGAACCTGAGCTTGGGGGGCACGACCACCCTCGGCGACGTCCAGGTGGGCGGCAAGGTCGGCATCGGCAAGACCCCGCAGGTGGCGCTGGACGTGGCGGGGACCGTTCGCGCCGATGCCTTCGTCGGTCCCGGCGGGAGCCCCATCAGCGGCATGAGCGAGGGGCAGGCGGGGCTCCTCGTGGAGATGCTCTCGTCGCCCCTCGTGGACCTGGACAGTGACGGCCTCGCCAACAGCGACGAGCCTCTGGGCGACTACGACGGTGATGGTGCGAGCAACGCGCTGGACCCGGACGCCGACGACGACGGTGTGCTGGACGGCGAGGACGCGGCACCGCTGGACGAGACGGTGCAGTTCCATCCGGTCACCAACTTCACGGCGACCCTCAGCGGCGCCGATGTCCTGCTCGCCTGGACCAAGTCGGCGTCGAGCGCCGCCACCTACACGCGGATTGTGCGCAAGTCCACTGGGTATCCTCTCTCTCCGAGCGACGGGACGGTGGTGGGGACCACCACGGCGGCGACCCTGACGGACGGAGGGCTGCCCAACGGCACCTACTACTACCGGGCGTGGGCGACCAACGGCACCTTGTTCTCTGCGGGCGTCAACGCCGCGGGGCCGCAGGTCGTGGACGTCAAGGCCCGCGTCTGGGCGGTCCGCTACAACTCGGACCACAACGGGCTCCCCCAGTCGTGGATCGACCTGCCGGGCAACTCCACGACCTTCTCGCTGGACTCCACCTCCCGCGTGCTCGTCGCCATGACCATGGGCGGCTACTGCAGCCAGGACGGCTGCCACGGCTACAGCCAGGGGATGCTCGACTCCTCACCGGGTCCTGCGGTGCTCTACATGGGCGGTCCGGGCCAGTGGCATCAGGCGTCCACCAACTTCGTCCTTCACCCGAGCGTCGGGGCGGGCTCGCACACCCTGAAGATGCAGCACTACTGCGGCAACGGGACGTGCAACATGAACAGCAACGGCGAGCGGTCCTTCTTCGTGATGGCCGTGCCCCCGTCAGACCCGCAGGTCCGTGTGTTCGGGGCCGCGTTCGACGACAGCTACTCTTCGCTCTCGAGCTCCTGGACCACCCTGTCCAACTCGCTCACCTTCGACCTGGCGGTGGAGAGCGACGTGCTCATCGCGATGTCGTCGGGAGGCAACTGCTCGTCGGACGGTTGTCACGGCTACCACCGCTACCTGCTGGACGGCTCCAAGACGTCGGACTCGGTGATCTACATGGGCGGCCCGGGCCAGTGGCACCAGTCGAGCACCGCGTTCATGAAGGAGACCCTGCAGCCGGGCTCCCACACTCTGACGCTTCAGCACGCGTGCGGTGGGGGCACGTGCAACCTCAACTCCAACGGAGAGCGGGGATTCATGGTGGTCGCCGTGCCCAAGGGCTCGGACTCGTACCGGGTGTTCTCTGCGCGATTCCTGGAGTCCCAAGGGGCGCAGCCCGGGAGCTGGACCGACATCAACAACCCGATGTCCTTCACGCTTGCGACCCGCAGCAAGGTGGCCATCGGCCTCACCGGAGGCGGCTACTGCACCGCGGACGGCTGCCACGGCTACTACCGTTACCGCATCAACGGCGGCGCTCCTTCGGAGAGCACCATCTACATGGGCGGCCCCGGGCAATGGCACCAGGCCTCCACCAACTTCTTCGAGGAGACGCTGGACCCGGGATCGTACGAGATTCGCCTGGAGCACACCTGCGGCGCCGGCTCATGCCTGTTGAACAGCAACGCGGTCCGCAGCCTGATGGTCGTGTCGATCCCCGCCAACTGAGAGTCTCTGGCTCGGCCGCGTCAGCACCAGCGGGGCGTCGGTCTCCATGAGGGAGTCGCGGACTCAGACCGAACCGTGGTAGCTCAGAACGGACCGAGTGACTCCAGGATGACCGTCGCGGTGCCTCCGGGGCCGTCCAGGTTCTCGACGAGGACGCGGAGCGTCTCGCCCGCCTGGACGGAGACCACCAGTACAGTGTCAGTATCGGGGCCCGCCAGGACGGCGGCTTCGACGCAGGTCCCGGGGTCTGGTCCGTCCGCCTCCAGAATCGCCAGTGCAGCGTTCTGGGGAGACGTCATGGTCACGGCCACGTCCCCGTCCGCCGGCGCAATCAGCTCGACGATGGCGTCCGGGGTGCTGTCGCCCAGCGCGGGGAAGCCAGAGCAGTCGACAGCGTAGTCGTCGTGCAGCGCCTCCATGTGGATGAGGACCCCGACGGGCAGCGGCGGTGGCAGGATGATCGGATTTGCAGTGGTGTCTCCCAGGAGTGAGTAGCACTGCCCCGCCCAGCACTCGGCCATCTCGGCGCACGCCGCGCCATCTGCGGGCGAGTGCAGGCACTCCATGAGCTCGGGGTCGCACACGTCGATGGTGCAGGGATTGGCGTCGTCGCAGGAGCCCGCGTCGCAGCCGGGGGGACCGGCGCACAGGGACGTCGCCTCGTCGGCGCACAGCCCGTCCCAGGCCGCGTCGCAGCAGAAGGGGTCGGTGGCGCAGACGGCCTCGCAGCAGAGGGGGTCGTCGCAGCCCTGGGTACCGTTCGGCGCGAAGCAGTCGCCGTCGCCGGGACACGCGGGGCAGCCGCCGCAGTCGCCGGGGCAGCTCGCGCAGGTCTCGCCCGGGTCGCACGCCTGGTCGCCGCAGAGTGGGCCGCCGCAGAGGGAGCCGGCCGCGTCCGCGCAGGGAGGGTCCCACGCTGCTTCGCAGCAGAAGGGGTCGGCGGCGCAAACGGCCTCGCAGCACGGCACGTCGTCGCAGCCCGGCGTGGCGTTCTCGTTGAAGCAGTCGCCGCCGCCCCCGGGGCAAGACGCGCACGGGCCGCAGTCGTCCGGGCAGCTCGCACAGTCCTCGACCCCTTCGCACGCGCCGTCCACGACGCAGGCGCCGCAATCGGGGATGGGTGCGTGGACGCAGCCGCTCTCGGCCAGACACGCGTCCGCCGTGCATGCGTCGCCGTCGTCGCAGGAGACCGACGTTCCGGGGAGGCAGTCTCCACCCATGCATGTCTCGGCGCCGTTGCAGGCGTCGCCGTCGTCGCAGGAGACCGGTGTTCCGGGGAGGCAGACCCCGCTGACGCATGTCTCCACGCCGTTGCAGGCGTCGCCGTCGAAACATGGGATCGACGTTCCGGGCAGACAGACTCCGGCGGCGCAGGTCTCCATGCCGTTGCATGCGTCGCCGTCGTCGCAGAGGACCGGCGTCCCGGGCAGGCAGACTCCTCCAGCGCACGTCTCCGTGCCGTTGCATGAGTCGCCGTCGTCGCAGAGGACCGGCGTCCCGGGCAGGCAGACTCCTCCAGCGCACGTCTCCGTGCCGTTGCAGGCGTTGCCGTCTTCGCAGCTCGCATTGCTGGCGCAGGGAGGGGTGCAGTTGGCGACCAGCGTGTAATCGCAGCCCACGGGGATGCGACAGGCGTCGTCGGTGCAGGGGTTGCCGTCGTCGCACTCGAGATGCGTTCCCGGCACGCACCCGCCCGGGCCGCAGCTCTCGACACCGTTGCACGGGTCGCCGTCGTTGCAGACGAGCGGGGTCCCCGGAGCACAGGCGCCACCGACACAGGTCTCAGCGCCGTTGCACGGGTTGCCGTCGCCGCAGGCCACCGGGACTCCCGCCACGCAGCCGCCGGGGCCACACGTCTCGGTGCCGTTGCAGGCGTCGCCGTCGTCGCAGTCGAGGGGCTCCCCGGGCACGCAGGTGCCTCCGTCGCAGGTCTCCACGCCGTTGCACGCATCGCCGTCGTTGCAGGGCAGGGGATCGCCCGCCACGCAGACGCCGTCCGAGCATGACTCGGCGCCGTTGCAGGCGTCGCCGTCGTCGCAGTCCACCGGCGCCCCAGGCACGCACCCGCCGGCGACGCACGCCTCTGCGCCGTTGCACAGGTCGCCGTCGTCGCAGCCTGCGTCGTCGACGCAGCCGGCGCAGCCGAGGACGGCCTCGTTCACGCAGCCGAAGGGTGCGATGCAGAGGTCGAGGGTGCACGGGTCGCCGTCTCCGCAGGATGGCGCCGCGCCCGAGACGCAGTCGCCCGCCGTGCAGGACTCGACGCCGTTGCAGGGGTCGCCGTCGTCGCACTGGACGAAGGCGCCGTACAGGCACAGGCCGTCCACGCAGCTCTCGGCGCCGCTGCACGGGTCGCCGTCGTCGCAGTCCGCGTCCTCCGTGCACGTGCCGCAGTCGGGGTAGGGCTCGTGGACGCACCCGCCGTCCTGGGAGCAGGTGTCGCCGGTGCACGGGTCGCCGTCGTCGCAGGGGGTCGCCGCGTGGGTGCACCCGACTCCGGCGGCGCAGGCGTCGGTGGTGCACACGTCGCCGTCTTCGCAGGGCAGCGGCGCCCCGGAGGTGCAGTCGCCGCCCGTGCAGACCTCCTCGCCATTGCAGGGGTCGCCGTCGTCGCACGCGACCGACGCGCCGGGGGCGCAGAGCCCCTCGGTGCAGGACTCCGTACCGTTGCAGGGGTCGTCGTCGTCGCAGACCACGGGCGTCCCGGGCAGGCAGGCGCCCGCCACGCACAGCTCCTGGCCATTGCAGGCGTCCTTGTCGTCGCAGTCCGCGGACGTGGCGCAGCCGCTGCAGTTGGGGACCGGGACGTGGACGCAGCCGCTCGCCGGATCACAGGAGTCCACCGTGCAGGGGTCCCCGTCGAAGCACGCGTCCTCGGCGTGCGTGCAGCCATCGACCTCTGTGCAGGCGTCGGCGGTGCAGGCGCTCTCGTCGGTGCAGTCTGCAATCGAGGCGCACTCGCAGGCGTCGCCGACCCCGTCCCGGTCCTCGTCGGCCTGGAGCGGGTCCGCCACCCCCGGGCAGTCGTCGAGCAGGTCCGGGATCCCGTCGTTGTCGTCGTCGTCGTCACAGGGGTTCCCGAGGCCGTCCCCGTCGATGTCCGACTGCGACGGGTTGTACACGAGGGGGCAGTTGTCCACGTCGTCCGGCACCCCATCCTGGTCGTCATCCGGGTCACAGGCGTCGCCGATGCCGTCGAGATCCGTGTCGGCGCCCCCCGCGTCTGGCACGAGCGGGCACGGATCCACCGCGTCCCCCACGCCGTCCCCGTCGTCGTCGGGGTCGCAGGCGTCGCCGAGCCCGTCGCCGTCCGTGTCCGTCTGCGGGACGCCCGCGAGGGCCGGGCAGGTGTCCAGCGTATCGGGCACGCCGTCTCCGTCGCGGTCCGCGTCGCAGGCGTCTCCCTCCCCATCGCCGTCCAGGTCCGCCTGGTCTGGATTCGGGACCTTGGGGCAGACGTCGACCGCGTCGGGGACGCCGTCTCCATCCCAGTCTCCGCCGCAGCCGGCAGGGCCGCCCGCCTGGTAGGGGCAACCGTCCTGGGCGTTGAAGGCCCCATCACCGTCGATATCCAGGTCACAGGCGTCCGGTGTGCCGTCGCCGTCCAGGTCCGCACCGCTCCCGCCTGGGGTGAACGGGCAGGGGTCCTCCGCGTCGGGCGTCCCGTCGCCGTCGGAGTCGCCGTCACACGCGTCGCCGACCCCGTCCCCGTCGGTGTCCGCCTGTCCCGGATCGAACACGGTCGGGCAGGTGTCCCGCTCGTCATTCACGCCATCGCCGTCCAGGTCCGGCGCGGCCGGACGGCAGTCGTCGGCCGCTCCGTTGCAGTCGTCGTCCACGCCGTTGCCGCACACCTCGAGGGCGGCTGGGTGGATGGCCGGGTCCGCGTCGTCGCAGTCCCCCCACGGGGCGTCCCCGCCCGGGATCCCGTCACCGTCGCCGTCAGTCCCCGCCCCGATGACGAGCACCGTGACGCTCGTGACGGCGGGGCCAGCAAGGCCGTTCGTTGCGGCGACCTCGATGGTGTAGACCCCGGGTGCCGGGGCCACGAAGGTTGCCGCCGTCCCAGCTTCCGTCACGAGGTTGGCGGGGCCCCACGTGAAGGCGACGGGCTCGCCTCCAGGGCTGCTCGTCAGCGCCCAGAGTGAGAGCGCCTGCCCAGCCTTCACGACCGGCACGGGCGGCACGATGACCGGCGTCGTGGGCGGCAGGTGCTGGTCGGGCGCCACGACCTGGAGGACGCGGGTCGTCGTCGGGCCCCAGATCGCCCCGTCGAAGGCGCGGCAGCCGAGCGTCAGCAGGCCCGGCTCCGTGGGGGCCACGAGCGCCCCTCCGCGGCCGTCGGGGAGCACGCGCGGATCGGGCCCCAGGACGCCCCCCGTCACGGCGCCGACCTCCACGAAGACCTGGGACGCCTCGCCGTCGTCCTGTGCCGTCGCGGTGACGGCCATCGTCCCGCCGAGCGCGAGCGCTGCGGCTGGGAATGACAGGGCGCACGACGGGGCCGCGTGGTCAGAGGCCGGCGCAACGATGTCGAGCGCGATGGTCCGCCAATCCGACGAGCCGCCCGGTCCGATGGCGGTGCAAGTGACCTCGCGGCGGCCCGGCACGGTCCCCGAGACGACGACCGCCTCGCCGCTGATCGGCGTCAGGACGTCCGAGGGTTCAGAGGACGCGAAGGTCACGTCGACGCCGCCCGCGTCACCTTCTACGCGGCAGCCGAGCGTCACGCCGACCCCCGGGGCCGTGACGGGCGGGGCAGGCAAGGCACGCAGGCTCCACACACCGCAGGTCGGTGCCGTGACGCCCGCCGGTAGCCCACCCGCGACGTCGCCGGTGCCGGCCCCCACGGCCGGGGCGAGCGGCACTGCGGTCGGGGCCCCGGCGCCGAAGCCGTCCCCGCCCACATAGGCATAGCGCAGAGTCACGCGGAGCGACGGCTGCGTCCCCGCGGCGCCCCAGGGCCCCGAGGCCACGGTGCCGAGCGGGACGGCGAGACCCGCCCCGCGCAGCAGTGGCTCCACCTGACCGTTCCATGCCGCGTCCACGTTGGCGAGCTCCACGTCGACCAGGGGTGGGGCCCCCACGACGCGCGCCACGAGCCGCCCGCTGCCGTCCGCGCGGCGGTAGACCCCGGCCTGCACGACCACGGACGCCCCCGGTCCCCACAGCAGATCTGCGGTGAGCACCGCCTGGAGCGTGCCGTCTCCGCCGGTCACGAGCTCCTTCAGGCTCTTCGCGGAGCTGCCGCCAGGGACGCCCGCCACCGCGGTGACAGGCACGCCCGTCAGGCTCTCATCGAGCTGCGCCGCGCCGACGAGCCCGCAGCCCGGCACCTCGTGCACAGAGACGGTCAGCGGCAGCGCGGACCCGAGCTGCCACGCCGACAGGTGCCCGAGCGCCGCCGCGGTGAAGGGCCCGGCTCCCTTCGCCAGCGCATGGCTCCAGGCGCCGCCCTGATCGGCGACGCCGTGGGCCACGCCGGCCGGCGCCTGTGACGGAAGCACCAGCGTGGCCGGCAGGCCGAACGTCGTCCCGCCGGGGCCGAGCAGGAGCGCGGACCCCACGGCGCCAGGCACGCCGAGCCCCGTGGAGAGGAGCGCCGCCGTCAGGTCCGTCGGGCCCGGAAGCGCCCCTGGAGGCACCACGAGCGCCGCCCCCGCGAGGGCGCCGACTCCGACGGGAAATACGCCGCCGCTGACACCGACGGTCCCCGACACCGCGGCGCCCGGATGGAGCACGCGCACCGTGAAGGACTGCTCCACCGTCTCGCCTCCGACCTCGACGGCGATGGACACCTTCGCGTCGGCTCCGCTCCCAGGGATCCACGTGAGCCGGTTCGCGGCATCCAGGACCATTCCGGCCGGACCGCTCACGAGATCCACCGCCAGGGGGCCCGCCGGAAACGCGACGACCTGATAGGCCCACGGCTGCCCGACGACGGCGATCTGCGAGGGGACGGACGCGATCCGCGGCACGGGTGGCACCTGCGGAACCACGTCATCCCCGCCCGTGTCCACGCCACCGGCATCCGGCGCGGCGTCTGGCGCCCCGGCGTCCGGCGCCCCCGCGTCGGGCGTCGCCGTGTCCTTCGCCGATGGGGCGTCCTCCGCGGGCTCCTGGTCCACTTCCACCTGCGCATCCGCTGGGGTGTCGGCGGGCGAGTCGCCGCAGCCGACCGCCAGGGCCAGCAGGATCGCGGCCGATGAGAGCGTCGAGGGTCTACGGCACTTCATGGGGTCACCCGCAGCGCGCGGGGCACCCCCCGCAGGTGGAGTAGGCAGACGGAGTGTGCGCTCCGGCGTCAGTCGCGGACGAGGACCACCAAGGCGTCGGCTTCCTTCGTGGCGTTCATGTTGCACACGGTCGCCGCGTCGCAGTAGAGGATGCTCGCGTGCGGCTTCTTGGTGGACTCCCAGGGGCAGAAGTCCTTGCGCGCCAGCACCAGCCACCCCGTGTCACCGGGGCAGCCCGCGTACCCCTTGATCAGCGCGAACCGCCGCTCCCGGTACGCGTCGCCGGCGATGGAGTCGTAGTTCGCGACGGCGTCCTTCAGATCGGTCCAGTCCGATGCGAGCACCTTGTCCGTGCTCATCCAGTCCATGCGGGTCGAGCCCACGGCGTCGAAGCGCGTCGACTTGACGGCGGCGCCGCCCACCGCCACGACGACCTTGACCTCCTTCGGGTCGAGGTCGTCCCAGTAGGCATCCACCAGGCTGCTGCGGTAGTGCTTGGTGCCCGCGCCGAGCCCGAACAGCGAGACCTCGCCCTCTCCCTGGGCGGGCCCGGTCTGCCAGAGCGCGAACAGGTCCTGGTCGATGTCCTTCGACGCCTTGAAGACCTGCGTCCAGCCGCCGCCGTCGGTGGTCATGTCGCACCAGACCGCTACAGACCCGAGGGGGCCGTCGCCGTCCGGGTCCACCGTGTAGACCCCGTCGCCCAGGGACCGGCCCAGCCGCAGCACGTCACTGCACGACGTGGGATCCACGCGCTCTTCGCGGACGAACACGGCGAGGGAGTCGGCCTCCTTCACGTCGGCGCCGTTCCAGTTGCAGGCCGCGGCGGCGTCGCAATAGAGGATGGACACGTCCGGGTTGCCCTTGCTCTCCCACCCGCACGGGTCCGGCGTCCGGTCCACGACCAGCCAGCCCACGTCGTTGGGGCACGCGCCGTAGGACTTGTTGACGAACCAGTGCCGACCGAGGGCCGAGTGCCCGTCGATGCTCGTGTAGTTCACGGGGCCGTTCATCAGGTCCGCCCACGGCGCGTAGATCAGCTTGTCCTTTGCGAAGAAGGACGTCTTGGTCGTGCCGGTCGCGTCGAAGAGCAGCCGCTTCGCCACGGACGTGCCCGCCGTCAGCGCCACCCGCACCTCGCGCACGTCGAAGCCGTTCTGGTTCCAGAAGGTGTCCGCCATGGCGCTCTTGTAGTGCTTGGACGTCTTGAACGGCGTGAGCTCCGCCGCGTCGCCCTCGCCCTGGGCGCCCGTGCCCTTCCAGAGCGCCACGACGTCCTGCTCGATGTCCTTCGACAGGCGGTGCACCAGCGTCCAGCCGCCCCCGTCGCTCGTCATGTCGCAGTAGACCTCGAAGGGCGCCGCCGGGCCCGTGTCGAAGTCCGGGTCGATGGTGTAGATGCCGTCCCCCTTCGAGGCCCCCTTCTGCAGGATGTCCCAGCACGAGCGGCCGTCCACGACCGGGCCCTCCGTGCAGCCGACGCCCACGAGGCGCACGTCGTCGACCACCCACCCGCGGAACGCGTTGTATTGCGCGTCGCCCGAGTTGAACGTGAACCGCAGCCACGCCTTCTTGGCGGTGACCACGCTGGTCACGAGGTCCGCGGGCAGCGTCAGGTCGGCCGACGTCCAGGCCGGCACCTGCCCCAGGCCCGCGGAGGTGTAGCCCTGGCTCTGCGCGGCCGTGGTGGAGAGTTGTGGATTGACCGCACCCACCTGGACCCAGGTGGTCCCGTCCGCCGAGATCTCGGTGATCATCCGGTCGTAGCTTTCGCTCGGGCTGATCCCCTCGATCTCGTACCAGTACTTGAACAGCACCCTCAGGTCTTTGGCGTCCCCGTTGACACCGACGGGGGCCGACGTGAACGAACCCGAGACGATGCCCCCGCCGGCGCCGCCGTTGTTGGCCGCGCAGCTTCCGCCCGTGCCCAGGAAGTTGCCCTGCGCCTCGTTCCCGAACCAGATGGCGTGGGTGCCCTCGAAGGCGCGGGGCAGGGCGCCGGTCTGCGGTACACAGGCCGCCTCGGCGGGGGTCTTGCAGAGCTTGCACGGGTCGTAGCCCGCCCCGGCGGACGGCGTGCAGGACTCGTCCGCGGACACGGTCGCGCATACGCCGACGGCGGCGTTCAGGACAACCGCACCGTCCAGCACGTGCCAGGCGCAGCCTTGGCTCGGCGCCGTCGCGGTCCAGCCGCTCACGTCGCCCTCGAAGCCCTCCTTGAAGCAGGCCGTCGCCGGGTCCTTGTCGAGGGTGAAGTCCACGATGGAGACGACGCCCGGCGCGAAGGGCGACGGCGTCGTGGTCTTCGGGAAGCGCTCGTCCGCCACCGCCGTCATGGGCCAGGCGCCCGACGACGCGAGGGGAACGCCGCTGATGCAGTAGTCGCCGGTGGCGCTGGTCGACGCGCTGTTGACCACGTTGGCCGGGCTGTCCTTCGCGAGCTTGACGGCAGCGCCGCCGATGGCCGCTGCGTCCTCGGCCGCGGTGACGCGGCCGCAGACCCGCACCCACGAGCCGGCGTCCGCCGGGGTCTGGAAGGCCAGATCGACGACGCGCACGTCTGGCGAGGCGCCCGTCGTCGTCAGCGTGAAGTCCTGGCTCATCAGGGCCGCGAACCCGTCCGCCGCGGCCTCGATGCAGAAGGCGCCCGGCGCCACGACGACCGTGTAGGTCCCGTCCGCGGCGGTGGTCGCCTGGCCGACGGCCGCTCCCGCGGGCGTCAGGGAGCACGCGCCGCCCGTCTTCACGGCGACGGTGGCGTTGGCGATGGCGGTCCCGCCGACCACCGCGTAGGCCCGCCCGCGGATCACGGTGCACTTCAGCCCTTCGTCCACATCGCCGTCGCAGTCGTTGTCCTTGGCGTCGCAGACCTCGGTTGCCCCCGGGTAGATCGTGGCGTCGAGCGGCGCGCAGTCGTCCGCGTCCTTGCTGACGTCGTTGTCGTCGTCGTCGTCCGCGCAGTCCGGGGTGCCGTCCCCGTCCGTGTCGGGCGCCCCGTTGTCCTTGCTGCCGTCGCAGTCGCTGTCGATGGCGTCGCCGCAGACCTCGGTGGCCGAGGGGCTGATCGCCGCGTCCCCGTCGTTGCAGTCGTCGCCGCCACAGGACACCGAGCCGTGGCCGTCGCCGTCTGCGTCGTGGGGCGCGTAGGTGCAGGCGCCGGCCGGGCCGCACTGGTCGTCGGTGCACGCGTTGGCGTCGTCACAATCGGCGGCGGCCTTGCAGCACGTGAGCAGACGCCCGCGAATGACGACGCGCGCCGCCTTGGCAGCGTCGGTGCTGTGCAGGGCCACGTCTGGCACGCCGTCGCCGGTCAGCTCGGCCACTACGAGGCCCCGGGCCGCCGGCTCCTGCAGCGTGGTGTCCAGCGAGAACGTGAGCTTCCCTTGCCCGTCATTGAGCAGCGCGTAGACGCGCCCCTCGCCGCGCAGGGCGGCCAGCAGGTCGAGAGCTCCGTCGCCGTCCGCGTCCGCCAGGGCCAGCGAGACGTCCCCGGCGTCGAGGCCCTTGCCGAGCTGCGACACGGTGAACGTACCGCTCAAACTGTTGGTGAGCGCCTCGATGGTGCCGTAGCTGCCCGTCCCCACGTAGAGGTCCGTGTCGCCGTCCTTGTCCAGGTCCGCCGCGAGCACCTCGGACGGCCCCTGGACCGTCGCAAGGGGCGCCGACGGCCCGCTGAACGTGCCGGAGGGTCCCTGCTTCCAGGCGACGACGCCCGCGTCCTTGGCGGCGACGACCACGTCCTGGTCCCCGTCGCCGTCGATGTCCGCCACGGCCACGCTGCCCGCGCCCTTCGCCGTGCCAGGCAGGTCCGTGGCCGACCACGCGCCGCCCGTCAGGCGGAAGACCCGGACGGTCCCCTCGAGGAACGCCACGACGACCTCGGGCCGCCCGTCGCCGTCGACTTGAACAAGGCGCAGCGCCGTCAAGGTCCCCGCGCCGACCGCGCCGGCGTCCAGCTCCTCGCAGACGCCGCCCTTGTTCGCAAAGACCCGCACGTGGTCCGCGCAGGTCATGGTGCCGCCCGCCGGCGTGCAGACCGGCCCCACGGCGACCACGTCCTGGTCGCCGTCCCCGTCCACGTCCCCCACCGCGCCGTGGTGGTAGCCCGTGTTCGTCGTCAGGGTCGTGACCGTCGCGCCCGTCGCCGCCGCGATGCGCACCGGGCCCGTCGTGGCGCCCGCCTGCTCGGCGTAGACCAGCTCCGCGCCGCCGCCGGGCAGCAGATCGCCCGCCGCCAGCAGCCAGGTCGGGGGCAGCGCCACTGTCGCGGTCCCAAGCTCTCGCGCCCAGCGCCGGGGCCACGGGGCGTCGGCCGCCGGAGCACCGCAGCCCTGGATGGTCGTGTTGCACGCCTTCAGCTCACCCGCACATGCCTGGAGGCGCGCCTTCCAGGCGTCCATCGTCGCGGGTGCCGGGCCGGTCTGGAGGCAGGCCGCCGCCCCCTGCAGCGCCGTGTCGTTGGTCACGAGGCCCTGCCCCGCCTTGACCGGGTCGTAGAGCGAGAGCGTCCCGGCGCAGGCGACGCACCGCCAGTCGGCGGCCCCATGGATGGCGCAGGTCGCCTTGCACAGCCACCAGGACGTGCAGCCGGCGCCTGACGCCGCGCACTCGGCGGCGGTCAGCCCCGTCGAGGAGCACGTGTTGGAGTTGCAGCCCTCGGTCGTGCAGGCGATGCCGTCGTCGCACGTCGTCGCGGTGTTGCAGCACGGAGGAGCGCCCGCCGCCACGGTCACCTGCGAGGCTTCGCAGACGTTGCTCGTGCACGTCTCGACCGTGCATGCGTCCAGGTCGTCGCAGTCGGCGGGCACGTTGCAGCAGCCCGGCACCTTGGTGATCACGCACGCGTTGCTGGTGCACGCCTCCTCGGTGCAGACGTCCGTGTCGGCGCAGTCTTGGACGGTGTGGCAGCAGCCCGCGATCTTCGCGCTGGTGCACTGGTTCGACGTGCAGAGGTCCTCGGTGCAGATCTCGGAGTCGTCGCACTCGCTCTTGTCGTCGCAGCACCCCGGCGTCTTTTCGTACTTGCACGTGTCGAGGACGCAGGAGTCCTTGGTGCAGACCCTCTGGTCGTCGCACGTCGCGTCGGTCTTGCAGTTGCAGAAGCCGTCCACCATGAGCCAGCTCACGGTGTCGTCGTTCTTCGAGGCGAGGGCCAGGTCCGACCTCCCGTCTCCGTCCAGGTCCGCCGGCACGATGACGTGGGCGCCGTCGGCCTGCTTGACGAGTGCCTGCGCCGCCCACCCGGTGGCGCCCCGCTCGAACCACTCCACCCGGTCGTAGGCGTTGTTGCCAGCCGCCACGACGACGTCCGCCGCTGCGTCCCCGTCCAGATCCGTGATGACCACTGTCCGCGGGCTGTCCACCCCGGCGGCGATCTCGACGGCGGCCCCGAGAACGCCCCCGCCGCTGTTCGGGTAGAAGACGACGCGGTCGTCGTCGGTGGCTGCGACGACCAGGTCCACGTCGCCGTCGCCGTCCACGTCGCCGAACGCCAGGCCGAAGGCGCGCCGCATGGTGGCGTCGAGGGTCGGGCGCGCCTGGAAGGACCAGGCGCCGGGGGTCCAGGCGGCGGCTCCCCCGTCGGTCACCGCCGCCACGGTGGCCCCCGGGGTGCTGGCGTTGTCGTAGATCGCGATGTTCCCGGCGCCCTCGCCCTTCGTGTGGAAGGAGGACAGGGCCACCTCGGGCAGCCCGTCGCCGTCGAGGTCCGCCGTCGCCACCGCCAGCCCGACAGGCTCCGTCCCCTCTGCAGCCCACACGACCTGGGGCTCGTCGAAGGTCCCGTCGCCGTGACCCGCCTGTGCGTAGAGCTTCCACGACGTGGCCCAGAGCAGGTCCAGCGCCTCGTCACCGTCCAGGTCCACGGCCCAAGCGCGGATTGCGTTGGCCTCCTCGGCCACCACCGCCGGCGATGCGAAGGTCCCGGCGTCGTTCAGGTAGACGAGGAGCCCGACGCCTTCCGCCGCGGCGACCACGTCGGCGTCGCCGTCGCCGTCCAGGTCGCCCGTCGTCGCGCACTGGAAGCGTCGCTTCGAGTCGATGACCGATGCCGGCCCGAAGTCCCCGTCGCCCAGGTTCTCGTAGCGGACGAGCTGCTTCTTCTGCGGCAGGGCCGCCACGAGGTCCGGCTTGGCGTCCCCGATGACGTTGGCGACGGAGAGCGACTCGACGCCGTCCGCCAGGTTGTCGATGACCCGCACCCCCCCGAAGACCGATGCGCCCGTGGTCACCGTCGTGCAGCAGTCCGAGTCCGTCGTGTAGCTGCAGCCCGGCGCGCAGGACAGGTCCGCGTCCTTGCACTCCACGGGCGTCTTCTTCTGGATGACCGCGACCCGCCCGAGCGCCGTCACGTGGAAGACCGCCTTGCCCTTGTCGAAGACCGCCCCGGTCACCGGCTTCCACCCGGGCGCCGACGCCGCGGTGCCCCCGTCTCCCTTGCCCGGCGCCTTCACCACGTCCCACAGCACGACGAGCCCCACGTGGTCCGTCACGTCGATGGGCACGGTCACGGTGGCCGGCAGCGCGAAGGCCGTGCCGATGGGGCCGATCTCCCACACCCCGCTGACGACGCCGTGGTCCGTCCAGCCCGCGAGGAGGTCCTCCGGCTTGACGTCGGCCACCGAGATCGACAGCTCGATCTTCTTGGTCACCGCCTTGGCGGGGACCAGGATGGACACTCCCGCGGCGTTCTCGAGCCAGCCGCCGCGCTCGTCGACCACGCCCTTGACGGTGATCGAGTCCTCCGTGTCCACGGGGAGGTTGTCGCAGGAGCTGGCCGCGAGTGCCGCCGCACAGACGACGAGACTCCGGAGAGTGCTTCGCTTCATCGTGTCTCTCCGCCGCTCAGGGGGTGTAGGTGGTCTTGGTGACCACGGCCTTCGAGGGGACACGCAGCCACATCCGCAGCAGCGCCGTCCGGTCGTCGTAGTCGTTGCTACCCCACCCCGGCTGGAGCAGCACTCGCTGGAAGAAGCGGCGGTCCTGCGGGACGCTGTGGAGCTTCGTCTCCATCCAGTAGGCCGACCCCGCGCCCGTGACGCCCCCCCCGTAGATCTGCCTGATCGAGTAGGCGCCGCTCTTCTCTTTGCCGAGCGGGAGGAGGTTCCTGTCCCCCGGCTGGACCCGCCACGTGGGGTGGTACGTGAAGGGAGGGTTGCCGGTCATGAGGCTGTCGAAGCCACGATTGACCGTGTTGCCAGAGCCGAAGGTCATGTCGAAGGTGCGGTGCTCGTAGCGCTCGCCCTTGAACTTGTTGGAGATCCCTGCGTAGTTGAGCTCACTCTTCTCGGGGACTCTCAGGGTCATGTCGAGCACGTACTGATTCTGGAACAGGGTCTCTGTCGTGCCGTAGACGGGGAGAATCTGGGCGCTGCTGCCCGCCTCGGCGATCACCGTGGCGCAGGTGCGCGCCTCGTCCCCCTGGACCCCGTAACTCCAGTTTCCGTCTCCATTGCTGACGGTTCCCGTGTCTCCCGTCATCTGCTCGTTCAGGGAGAGTGGGACGACGACCTTCGAGGTCCACTGGATGTGGGTGTTGGCCTGGGTGCCGTCAGACTTCAGCTCGATCATCTGCCACTTCACGGCGAGCTGGAGCTCGTTCGTCGTGGAGATCACGCTCGGGCTGACTGCGACGGTATGCCGCATGCGCTCGTAGTTGGTCTCTGTGTCGCCGTTGTCGGTCCACGCCTTCCCTGTCGCTATCTCCGTGAACTGCTTGGTGTTCGTGATCTCCGTGCCCCGGTGGACGACGTTGCCTCCCTCCAGGCCCGTGGGGTAGGCAGCGAAGCCTGACATGCCCAACAGCCCGTGGAACCCGACGCCGCCGACGTAGGTGACACACTCGCACGCGGAGCCCTCCTGGCCCTTCTTGGCCCCCCACCCGAGGTCGCCCGTGCGGTTGCCGTCCCACTCGTCGACCATGCCGTCGCAGTCGTCGTCCTTGCCGTTGCACAGCTCGGTGACCGCGGTCTTCGTCGGCTGACACACCCACGTGCCGGACTTGCACTTCTGGACGGCGCCGACCGTACACTCGCCCTTGGCGCCCCCCTCGTAGGGCGGGTGGCCCGGGGCGTCGCACGCCTTCCCGTCGGCGAAGCCGCTCGGGGAGCTCAGGTCTGCCGCCTCGTCCGTGAGGCCGTCGCAGTCGTCGTCCAGGCCATTGCACAGCTCGCCCGTCGGCGGCGGGATCTTGGGCAGACAGAGCATCTTCTTCTGCACCGCGTCGCACTTCCAAGCGCCGCCCCCCGGCTTCTTGGCGCACTCGCCCAGGAGCCCCGCGTTGCAGTCGTCGCCCTCCTTCTTGCCGGACCACTGGAGCCCCGTCGTCGGCACGGCGAAGGTCCCCGCGTCCTCGTCCACCACGCCGTCGCAGTCGTCGTCGACTCCGTTGCAGTAGTCCTGGCCGTCGATGCCGACGTCCGACTTGCAGAAGGCAGCGCCCGAGACCGTGGAGCAGGCGACTTTGCCAGTGGCGCAGGCGCCCGCGAGCCCCGTGCCGCAGCTCGCGCCGATGAGGGCCCCGTTGTTGGGAAGGCTCTTGTTCGAGAGCTGATTGAAGACAGAGTCCGGCACCTCGTTGACCAGGCCGTCGCCGTCGTTGTCCACCGAGTCCGAGCAGGTCTCCTCGCAGGCGACCTTCCCAAACCCGCCCGCGTGGCAGGCCACGCCGCTCGCGTGTGCAGGCGTCAGCGCGCACTTCGGGCCGAACGGGAGCTTGCCGAGGGCGTCGCTCGTGCCCTGCTTGGCGTTCAGGCTCGCCGCGCGCCGAAGCTCCGCACACTCGTCGACGCAGCCCCGTTCGTAGCCGCTCTCGGGGTTGTCCGCATAGCCGCGGAACTTCGCCAGCGCCCAGCGCACCTGCCCGACCTTCACGGCAGTCTGGGCACCGCAGCCCGTGATGTTGACGCCCGCCGGACCGATTGCGCCTCCCGCATCGGTGAGCTTGCAGGCGTCGATGTCCCACCGGCCCGTGTCGTAGGCGATCGGCAGGACGTTCTGGGCGGTCTGCCCGGCCTGGCTCTGCACGACGACGCACTTGAACTGGCTCGCGTGCCCCATGCCGTGCCACCCAGCCTTCCAGTCCTCGGGCCAGAGCGCGAAGTCCATGCCCGCCTTGCTGTAATAGGCGGCGTAGCCCGAATCCGTGCGCCGGGTGCAGGTCTTCCATTCGGCGCTCGCGCCGGCCCCGTAGACCAGCGGGAACGTGCCCCCGGTGCGCGGCCGCTCCGTGATCCGGTACGCGTAGACACTCGGCGGGGGCAGCGGCGCCGCGGAGACGGGGCCGGGGGTGAACGTCGTCCCGTCCCACTTGCCGAACGCGCCGTCGTACAGCTCGGCGAAGTAGCTGTAGCGGTTGAAGATCAGGACGTCCGGGTTCGGCGGTGACTCCACCTTCTGCCCCTGCCACTCGTTGACGTCGGCGAGGCCGTTGTCGTTGTAGTCGGCGTTCGGCAGATGGCAGAGCCGCGTCAGGCGGTTGAGCTGGCCGGCCCGCGCGCGGGGAGTCTCTGGGGTCGCCCCGTTCGTCCACGACACGTGGTCCATGGCGCCGTAGCCCTTGTTGAGCCCCTTGCCGACCAGGTCCTGCACCAGCAGACCCTCGTCGTCGTTCCTGTCTGTCTCATACAGGCCGAGGCCGCCGGGGACGATGTCGCCCGCGCGGCGCTGCCCCCCCTCATTCTGAAGGACGATGTACTCGACGGACCCCAGCGAACATCGGGCCTGGGCGCGGATTGCGGCGTCCGGAGACTCCATGGACGACCGGGCGCTCTCCCGCACCCAGCCGTCGCCGTCCGCATCGCACTGGTAGACCCCAATCTCACCAGCGAAGGTGAAGAAGTAGCCAGGGGTGGTCTGGCAGAGGCAGCGCTTCTGGTCCTCGCTGAGCTGAGAGACGCCGTTGGCGCCCGGACCCATGCCCGCGCAGCTCGGGCACTCCACGCACTCCTGCAGCACGTCGCTCCACAGGAAGCCGCCACCACAGTCCGTCGGGACGCACTGGGCGGGCTGGTCTCCCTTGGCCTTCTTGCACGCTTCGGTCGCCCCGCAGGTGAGGCATGAGAACCCGACCGGGCAGCTCCCGTCGAGCTTCGGGCACTGCGCCACCGGCTTGCAGGCATAGGCCAGCGGGTCTGTCGTGTCCATGGCGTAGAGCTCGGCGCACTCGCAGCGGTCGTCCGCGGCAGGCGTCGAGCCGGGCGGGCAGCTCGGGCTGCAGTGGGCGTCCTGGTTTGGCGCGCCGGTCACGCAGGTCCGGTTGAGCTTCAGGCAGGTGTTGCCCAGGTCGTCGCAGGTCTTCTTGTCGCGGCAGGTGCCGGCGGCGTCCACGAGCCCCTCCAGGCAATCGCCGCACCACGCCCCCAGATCATGGAGCGGCTGCTCGCATACCCGGCCCTGATCCGCGCACTGCTTCGCGATGGACGACGGTACGCCCTCCTCGCAGGTCGCGGGCTTCTGCACGCACTTCTTGCCGCCCACGTTCCAGATCCAGCCCGGCTCACAGTCCTCGAGGCACCCTGCCTCGCCGCTGGGCAGCGCCCCGCAGAGCTGGTGCGCGACACAGGACAGGTCCACGCACGTGAGCGGCGCACGGCAGGTCTCCGAGACCAGGTCACACACGAGCCCGGTCTTGCACTGGAGCGCGGAGTCATCGACGTTGCACGGGCAGTCCACCGTACGGTCCTTCTCGCAGTCGGCCGGGGGCTCGCACGCGGCGACCCCGACGGCGAGGGCGCAGAGCCCGAGGAACACATTGGTCGTCAGAGGGCCGCTCACTTGGTCACCGTGTCCAGCGTGGTGAAGTCGGAGTAATAGACGTAGAGGACGATGTCCTGCAGGCCGTCGAGCTTGATGTCCTTGTTCACGGCCTCGTCCCGCGGATTGAAGATCAGCTCCCAGCCGGTGTTGACCAGCGGTCGGTCTCGCAGCCGCCAGCTCGCATAGAGCGCCGGGTTGAACTCCATGTCCGCCGTGCCCCGCTTGCCGTTGAAGATGGTGTTGATCACCGCGGTCTCGGGCGGGAAGGTCTTCTGGTCCAGGTCGCCCGAGAGCTGCCGGATGGTCCCCGTCCCCGTCTGCCGCAGGTAGATGCGCCCCAAGGCGTCGCCCAGGTCGCGCCCAATCAGCTCGGCCTCCACGTACATGATCTTGTGGTTCGCCGTGATGGGCGACGTGCGCTTGAGCGCCGTGCTGAAGGGCAGGGTGATCCAGCCGCGCACGTCGCGGAGCGCGGCATCTCCGAGGGCCTGGTGGAAGGCGAGGCGCCGCTCCTCCTCGGTCATCGCCGTGTTCTTCTGCAGGACGGGCACGATGTCGTCCCGCATGGAGACAATCTCGAGACGCAGATCGGGCTGGCCGAACTGGTACTCGAACTCCAGGAAGGCGTCCTCCAGGTCGAGCAGGTAGTCCTGCAGTGACCGCTCTCCCACCCCGGCGAGGCGGATGAGCTTGAGGTCCTCCCAGGCGGCGTAGCTCTGGCTCGTGTAGTACTCGAAGACCCGCGTCGCCCGATACGCCTCCCGCATGGCGCGGTAGAAGTACTTGTCGGCGCGGATGATCGCCTCGTTCTTGATGATGCGGATGTTCGGGTCGTTGTGTGCGGCCTCCGCGTCGATGCGGAGCTGGGTGAACGTCTGGTAGTCGCTGATCGCCCCTTGGGCGTCGTTGAAGAGTCCTCGGATCGTCGCGAGCTGCTGCTCGATGGCGATGCGCGCCTTGTTGGCCTCCACCTGGGTCTCGATCATCTCACGGTAGAGATCCTTGAGGTCGTACTTGAGGTCGATGCGCATGGCGTCGCAGTCCGTCAGCGTCGAGATCTCGACCTTGTCCTCCTCCACCTTGCCGAGCTGGTCGCTCAGCCCCGCAGAGATGAACGAGGTCACCGTCGCCGTAGCGATCAGGGGAATCGTCGCCCCGAGCCACGCGCCGGTGCTCGCGATCTTGGACGGGCAGTCCGTGATCGGGGGCACGCCGCCAATGGTGCAGTGTGAGCCGTCGCGGAGGTCTCCGAGCCACCCGGCGACGCGGTCGAGGCCCTCGGTGGTCTTGTCCAGGAACTCCTTGCCCGTCGAGAGCGCCGTGGTCTTGCCCTCGAGGGTCACGAGCACGTCGGAGAGCTTGATCACCCGCTGGCACTGCTCCCCCACCTGCTGGACGAGGTCCTCGCCCTTGGCGTTGAGGTTCTTCACGTGGAGCTGCACGCCCTTCGCGTCCTCGAGCAGCCCATCGAGGGTGAGCTGGGCGTCGTGGATCGCTCCGGTCCCGACCAGGCCGCACGGATCCCCCATGGCTCGCGTGACGTCGCTCTGGCTCGCGTTGCCGGACCACGCCGCGTAGATGCCGCCGTCATCGCCCTGGAAGGTGCCGCAGATCTCTCCGATCTGGCCCTCGAAGTCGCCCTGGAGCTTGGCCAGCTCCGACTTGAAGGCCTCCTTGTCCGTGTCGAACTCCCGCTTCTGGCTCAGGGCCACCTGCTCGGTCTCGAGGGCGATGCCGAGCCGGTCCTTGGCGATGGCGAGCGCCACGTCGAAGGCGTTGACCTGGAGGATGCTGGAGTCGACGGTGTCCATGGGGGGGATTGGAACGAAGCTGAACGGGATCCCGTAGAAGCTCAGCTCCTCCGTCAGGTGGTCGTAGCGCGAGCGCATCTTGCGGAGCGATGACGCATACTCGACCTGGACCAGCTCCTTCTGCTTCAGCAGGCCCGCGCGCTCGCTCGGGTCGGCGTTGGCGGCGATGCGATCCATGACCTGGAGCAGGATGAGAGACTCCAGGAAGGCCTCGGACGACGCCCGCTCCAGGACGAACTTCGCGAGCTTGATCTGGGACAGCCCCTCGTACCGCTCGGCCACGGCCTCCCAGGCGCGCGCCTTCTTGGCGGAGGCGTTGGCCACGCGCGGGATGTACGCCATGGCGGTCCGTGCCCCGACGAAGCCGTCCAGGGCCGGCGGGCCCACGGGATCGTCGTCGAGGGACTCGGCGACGAGCGGCCCATGGAAGAAGAACCGATCCAGCGCGAGCTGGTAGTACTGGATGCCCTGGTAGAGCGCCCGCAGCTCGTAGCCGGGCTTGCCTCCGAGCTTGAGGCCCTCGGGCTCGAGGGAGGGCCCGGGGAAGTCGGCGATCTTCTGGCCGGCGAGGTCGAACCGCGAGGCGAAGGCGTTGGTCACCGACTCGTCGCCCATCATCACGATGAGCTCGGCGAAGAGCTGCTCGAACCCTGGCTCGATGATCGGATCCGCGAGGCCTGGCTCGAAGCGCTGCGTGTAGCCGAAGGTCTGGTCCAGGAAGCTCCGCAGCTCGAGGATGGCGTCGTAGTGCTTCCCCGCGAGCAGGTCGTTGTAGCTGGTCGCGTAGAGGTGGGCGGAGCAGTCGATGCGCTTGCCGATCACCTCGATGCTCCCCGCGTCGTAGCAGTAGGGGATGACGTTGGCTCCGTCCACGCACGCCTCGGGCGCGAAGCCTGTTTGGGTCCCCTGCCGGGTCCGGAACATGGTGCGGTAGCGGAACGCGTCCTCGATCTCTGAGCGGATGTCCTTGAAGACCACCGTCTCCGCCTGGGGCGGGTAGAAGAGCTTGTTGTCACGCAGGTCCACGACGCTCAGGTCAGGAGGGAAGGTGCAGGTGACCTCGAACGGGTCCTTGCACTTCCAGCCCGTGAGGCTCTGGTAGCCCGTGGCGCCGGGCGCCTTCTTCAGGCCGGCGACGTACTGCGCGCAGTCCCCCTTGGCCGGGCAGTAGGACCCGACCTGGCACAGCGAGGCGCCCACGCCCGCATCGCCCGCCTGATTCGTCCCGCTCGCGGTGAGCACCTTCGCGCACGCCTCGCCGGCGTTGCAGATGCCCGACTGGGTCTGGCAGGCGAGCTTGGACGCGTCGACGGACGCCTTCAGGACGAACCAGTCGATCTTGCTGGTCTCGGGGCACCTCTCGGCGAACGACGGGCCGGTGTCGATGTGGCCCGTCTCGTGGCACAGGTAGTGGGGGACCAGATCGTCGGGGGCCACGAGGGAGGACTCCCCGGCGAGCGGGAGGACGGACTGGGTCTTGTAGAAGGTCATGCCCTCCGTCAGCGATGACCGGTCGCTGCCGCAGGCGAGCGCCTTCGCGTCGCATTGGGTCGCGGTGCCCGTACAGGTGCAGAAGGGGTCGACGAGGGCCGTCCCCGCCACGCTCCATTGCGTGAGCTGAGTCAGGCACGCGCCCGCTCCGTCGGCGTCGCTGCACGCCTTCCCTCCGTCGCAGGGGGCCCGGCAGATCTGGGACGCTGCGCACCCAGCGCACTTGGACGGGTCGTCCGAGACGGCGCAGGACGTGTCCCCCGCGGCGCAGGGGGCGGCGCACCGGTACTCGGCGCAGGGCTCGCCGAGCTGGCACAGCCCGTCCTGGCACGGCAGCGTGCCATCCAGGGCGGGCTTGGACGCCGACAGGAACGTGAAGAAGCGCACGTCGCTGGACTCCGGGCAGGGTGTCGCCGACGGCCCCCCATTGAAGAGGTCCGTCTCGACGCAGAGCGAGTGGACGCTGCCGGCGGCGAGCGCCTCGTCCATGCTCGGCGGCACGAGGCCCGTGATCATCGCGAGGGCGAGCCGCCGCCTCTGGTCGGGGCTCATCTGGGTGTCGGGGTCGGTGAAGCCGTAGCCTGGAAACACCTGGTCGATGAGGTCGGCGTCGCAGGACGGCGGCGCCGGGGGGGCGGCGCTCGCCAGCGACGGGGGCGCCTGCGCCGCGAAGTCCGCGTCCGAATCCAGCGGTCCCTGGCGCACGAGGAGCATGTAGCCGTAGTTGGAGAGCGTCTCCTTGCCCGTCGGATCGAGGAAGGACGGGACCGTCTCCTTCACGAGGGCGAAGATCGTGTCCTGGTCGACGAGGGCGCCGTCGATGAGCCGGACGTCCCGCTTCAGGGCGCGCCCCGTCGGCAGCGGGTTGGCACCCGAGAAGCTCCGGTTTCGGACCTTGATGGACTCGGGCCAGCCGGCCGGGGCGCCGTCCGCCACGTAGGGGAACACGGCGCTCCGGCAGCCGCGGCGAACGGGGAGGCCGTCCGCCCCCGTCTCGGTGCCGTCCTCGAACAGGGGGACGAACCAGGGGACGCCCACCGGGTCCAGGCCGCCAGGGCAGGTGACGCCCGGGCCGGACTCCCAGCGGGCCCCCATGTAGGAGTCGAAGGACATCGACTTCAGGAGCGTCAGGCACGTGCCGCTGCCGGAGCAGGTCGCCGGGTCGCTGGCGAAGGTCAGGTTCACGGCCGGGTTGCCCGGGTACTGCAGGGCGTCCTCCGTCGCGACCGACCCCTGCCACACCGTCACGTCGCCCTGCCCCTGCTTCTGACGGAGGCGCATGGCGAACGGGAGCTCGAGGACGCCGCTCGGCACGGGCACGGTGCTGGTGTCGAAGGAGTAGTGCCCGATGCCGTTCCCGATGGAGGTCGGGTAGCAGGCGTGGTCGCCAAGCGCCTTGCCCTCGTTCGGGCACTTGGACTTCACTACGGGGTCCTTCCAGGCCTCTTTGGCGGTCGCGGACAGGATGTCGCGGAACTCGAAGAGGGTCAGATCACCCTGCTTCAGGGCGAGCCACTTCTGGACGAGGGCGTTGCCCACCTGGGCTGCGGGGACGGTGCCCGCGATGCCCTGGTCGAGACCAGCCGCGCCGAAGTTGGCGAAGGTGATCATCGATCCGCTCCAGTAGCCCTCCGGGACACGGGCGAAGGCCACCGGCAGGAGCTGCTCGGTGCCGTCGCCGCCCTTCATCAGATAGGTGCCCTCCCAGCGCCCCCACGGGGATGTGTCGGCGCCCGTGAGCTGGACGGTCAGGGTCTTCTTGCCGTCGAGCGCCAGGGTCAGCGAGGTCCAGGTGCCGCCCTCCCGCTTCTCGACGAGCTCCAGACCGTCCCATACCTCCACACCGATCCAGTTCAGGGGGACGTCGCCGCTTCCTGCCGTCACCGTCTGTGTGCCCTCCTTGGCGGTCCAGTACTTCATCATCTTCGGGGACAGCGCGACCTCGATGGGCTCGTCCCCCAGGTTGTCGACGTAGAAGAGCGCCTTGGGCTGGGCAACCGAGAAGCGCACGCCCTCCGCCAGGCCGCCAGCCCCGGCGCGCACGGCGAACACGGCGCGCTGGGCCATCGTCGAGCCGAGGACGCCGGGCGGAGCGCCCAGAGGCCGCTTCATGATCAGCGCCCGGCAGAAGCCGGACTGGCCGTCCACGGTCTGGCAGTACTCGTCGGCGCCGCACTCGTCCCCCGTCGCCGTGCACGCGAGGCGGCAGACCTTCTCGACGCAGTTGCGCCCTTTGCGGCAGTCGCCGGAGGTCTCGCACACCGAGTAGCAGTGCCCCTGGATGCAGTCCTGGAAGAACGGGCACTGGGCGTCCGCGCTGCACGCCGTGGCCTGGTCCCACGACAGCTTGAGCTCCTCGTCCGTCAGGCAGCTCCCGTGGATGCAGGTCGTGTCGCCGATGCAGCCCGCCATCAGGCCCTCTCCGCTGCAGGCGGCCTGGAGCACGCCTCCGACGACGTCGCTGCCCGTGCATGGCGACCAGCAGACCGGGGCGACTGGCGGCGTCACGGTCTGGCCCGTGTCGGCGGCGCACATGCCGTTGTCGCAGACGTCCTCGTTGCTGACGCACGCCCAGCCTGGCAGGCACGGGCAATTGCGATCACCCGGCGCGCACCCGGTCGCTGCGCACGTGCCCGCGACGCAGGCCTGGGGCGTGCCCGCGTCGTCCGGGTCGCAAGAGCCGTCGGGGTAGCACGGGCAGCCGAAGGTGCCACCCGGGCAGTTGGCGAGGGGGAGGCAGGCCATGTAGCCGAGGACGTCGGTGCAGGTGAGGCCCGCCTTGCACTGGCCCTCTTTGCACGAACACGCCAGGGTTCCGGGGGCGCAGTCCTTGGCGGCGAGCACCTGCTGCGTCGCCTGCTCTTTGTCGCAGGCCTGGAAGAGGAAGGTGATCAGCGCAGCGAGGGGGACGGCGATGCGCCTGATGTGGCGCGGGGCAAGATTCATGGGCTCATCTCCGCTCCATGGCAGAAGGGTGATTGCGCGCCGCCAGCTCCCCCGGCACCGCGCTCGCCGCGATCTGGGTGGTTGAGTTTTGGGGTAGGCGGTCGGGATGGTAGGGAACGTCGCCGGGTGGCGTCAACCCCCCTTCTGGACTCTGCGCTGGATTCCACTGCCGGACGGGCCCTTCCGCATCTTTGACCACCGCCCGCATCGGGCCTAGCATGGGCGGCGTCTGGTTCTGCACCGTGAGCTTCGCGCTACGCCCTCGGGTGAGGGCGTCGTGGGGCATGCCTGGAGGCGATGATGAAGGACGTGAGAAGGTTCGTGCGCGTGATTCCCCTGGCGTTGGCGCTTGCCGTCGGGGGCATGGCCTGTGACGGCGACGACGGTGGTGGGGGCGGTGGTGGGGGCGGAGGTGATACCGCCGGCGGGAGCGACACTGCCGGCGGGAGCGACGCCGCTGGTGGAGCGGACTCGGGCGGCGGCGCCGACAGCGGCGGCGGCGCCGACAGCGGCGGCGGCGCCGACAGCGGCGGCGGCACCGACAGCGGCGGCGGCACCGACAGCGGCGGCGGCACCGACAGCGGCGGCGGGGCGGTCGTGTCGAAGCCGGTCACCGCAGCGGACGGCGGCACGGTGGAGTCGGCGAGCGGCGAGGCGTCGTTGGACATCCCAGCGGGTGCACTTCCCGCAGACACGACGATCACTGTCGAGGACCTTCCGCAGATGGAGGGCACGGAGGGCCCGGTCTTCGACTTTGGCCCCGACGGCCTGCAGTTCACGGCGCCGGTCTCGCTGTCGCTGGCCTACGATGGCACCCCGGCGGTCGGGAAGAAGGCGGTGATCGCCTGGCTCGACGAGGCGTCGGACAAGTGGATGCCGGTGGAGGGTTCTACGGTCGCCGACGGCAAGGTCACGGGAGAGATCACCCACTTCACAAAGTTCTCGGTGGTGATCATCGACGACGAGGCGTTTGTGATCAGCGAGTGCGGCGACCTGGTCGCTGGGTTCACGGCCTGTGGCGGCGCGCTGGACGGGACGTGGAAGGTCAAGGACGTGTGCCTGCTGATCTCGCTCGGCGAGAACCCCTTCAAGGAGTGCCCCGGGGCCACGTGGGAGGGAGACGCTACGTTTGACATCATCGCGGAGTTCAATGGCGGGACGCTGACCACCACCATGAACAAGCAGGTCTTCTCGACCCACTCGGTGATCCCCAAGTCCTGCCTGCCCGACGGGGCAGTGTGCGGCGACATCTTCGACGACGAGCCGCAGTGGGCCTGCACGGACACGGGGAGCGCGTGTGACTGCAACGGCTCCCAGGAGAGTGTGCCCGACGAGCCGGTGAGCACGAGCACCTACACCACGAACGGCGGCACGGTGACCTTCGACGATGGCAAGACCATGGAGTACTGCGTCAAGGGTGCCACGCTCGAGGCCTTCTGGAAGGACAAGAACGGCACCGACCAGTACCTGTTCGTGGCCGAGAAGCAGTAGCGCCATCGGGGGGGCCCGCGGACTGCGTTCAGGCGTCCTGCTCCGCCTCCCCACTCGGCTCCAGGGTCGCGAGAGCGGCCCCGACCCCCCGCCCGTCAAGCGCAGTCACCACGAAGCGGACGTGATCGTAGGTCACCACGTCGCCGACCTCCGGCGGGCGACCGAGCAGTGCCAGGATCAGGCCGCTGATCGTGTCCACGTCCTCGTGCTCGAGGGCCACGCCCAGCTCGTCGCCCAGCTCGTCGAGGCGCACCGTGCCCTTCGCCAGCATCCCGGTGGGGGTCCGCGTGAAGGGCTCCTCACCTGAGCGCTCCGGGACGGCTCCGACCACCTCGTCGAAGAGGTCGTCGATGCTGACGAGCCCCGCCGTGCCGCCGTGCTCGTCCATGACGATGGCCAACTGGACCTTGGCGCGGCTCATGGCGCCGAGGACCTCCTCCACGGAGAGTGTCTCCGGCACGAAGGGGGCCTGCCTGACGTCGGCCGGGCCGAGGGCTCGCCCCTCCGCAATGCAGGCGAGCAGCGCCTTGATGTGCACGGAGCCGCGGATGTGGTCCAGATCGTGCTCGTAGACCGGGTAGCGGGTGTGGCGCGCCGCGCGCACGATCCGGCGAAGCTCGACGGCGCTCGCGCCCGCCTCGATCCCGTGGATCTTGACCCGTGGGACCATCACCTCGCTCGCCGTGAGGTCGGGGAACGCGAGCAGCCGGCGGAGCACCTCTCCGGTCTCGCTCCGCAGTGCTCCCTGCGTGCGGCTCTCCTTCACGACGAAGGACAGCTCCTCCGGCCCCATCATGTGCTCGGAGGACCGCTTCCGCTCGATCCCGGCCGCTCGGAGCACCAGGTTCCCGATGCCGTTGAAGGCGACGACCAGGGGCAGCAGCGCGGTCTCGATCACCAACATGATTGGCGTGACCAGCAGCACGAGCCGCTCCGGGGACTGGAGCGCCAGGGCCTTGGGGATCATCTCCCCCAGCACGATGTGCAGGTACGTCAGGATGGCGATGGACGCGACGCTTGCTGCCGTGTGGACGGCCGCGGCGCCGAGCCCGAGGGACCCGAGCGGCCCCAGCAGGGCCTCCGCGATGAGGTGCTCGCCGATCATTCCGAGGCCGAGGGAGGCTGCGGTGATCCCGAGCTGGGCCGTCGCGATCAGGCGATCCAAGCTGGCGGGGTCTCTCAGCACGCGGAGGATGCGGGCGGCCAGGCGGTGCCCGCCCGCGGCCCTGTGCTCGATGGCGGCGCGCGGAGCCCCCACGATGGCGAACTCTGCGGCCACGAACAGGGCGTTCAGCGCGATGAGCGCGGCGATGATCAGGGCGCCCGTCATGCGTCCGGGTCCGCGGGCGGCTCTGGCGCGCGGGGCCGGACCGCGAGAGAGGTGACGGCGACGCCCTCGACGCGGAGGATCTCCACCTCCACTCCCTCGACGGTGACCTGCTCACCCTCGTCGGGGAGGCGTCCGAGCACCTCGATGACGTGCCCGGCGATGGTCTCGGCCCTCCCGTGCCACAGCAGGCCGATCCAAGGCTCGGCGTCGTCGAGGCGCATGGCGCCAGGGAGGCGAACGCGGCCATCCTCCATGTGCTCCGGCTGGTCCTCCGCGTCCTTGAGCTCGTCCTGCACCTCGCCGAGCAGCTCCTCCAGCACGTCGTCCAGGGTGACCAGGCCCTCCACGCCCCCGAACTCGTTGACGACGATGGCCTGATGGCAGCGCCGCTCTCGCAGCAGGCGGAGCAGGCGCTCGCCCGTCGCGGTCTCGGGGATGATGGCCACTGGCCGGACCAGCCGCTCTACCGAGGGCGGGTCGCCGTAACGTGCCATGTGGCGCGCCAGATCCTCTGTGTGGATGACCCCGATGACGGTGTCGCGGTTGCCCCGATAGACCGGCAGTCGGGTGTAGGGGCTCTCGATCACCCTCCTCAACACCTCGTCAGGTGGCGACTCCACGTCGATGGCGTCCATTCGGAGGCGGGGCACCATGAGCTGCGAGACCGGTCGGGCGCCGAGGCGCAAGGCACGGTGCAGCCGGCGGTGCTCATCGGGCTCGAGCAGGCCGCCGTCGCGGGACTCGGCGATCAGCAGCTCGATCTCCTCCGGTGAGTGGATGTGGCGGTGGCCGCCGATCCGCACGCCGAAGAGGCGCAGGATGGCGTTGCTGCTCCCGTTCAGGACCACGATGAACCAGGAGAGGAGGCGCAACGACAGGCGCATCGGCCTCGCCGTGGACAGGGCCGTCTGGGTCGGGTACTGGAGCGCGATGGACTTTGGGACCAGCTCCCCGAGCACCATCTGGAGGGCCGTGAGGCTGATGAGGACGACCGCTGCCGCGGTGGACTCTGCTGCGACGTCGCCGACCCAGCCCAGCCCCGCGAGCAGCGGTGCGAGGCCCTTTGCCAGCACGGCCTGGCCATAGGCGCCCAGGACCAGGGACGACAGGGTGATGCCCACCTGGCACGCGGCGATGTAGCTGTCGAGCCGCTCCGCGTCGCTCAGAACGGCGTGCAGGTAGGCTGCGGTAGGGTTGCCGTCCTCGGCGAGCTGCTGGACCTTGGTGCGCCGGGTCCCGAGCGTTGCGAACTCTGCCGCGACGTACAGCGCGTTCAGGGCGATCAGGAGCGTGACGATGATGAGCACGGACAACAGCATGGTGGCTCCACGATCTGCGGAGGGTGTACGCGACTTGGCTCGGTGGCGCAAGCGCCGCGGGGCGAGGGGGGCCCGGTCGGGACCTGGAGGGTGAGCCGCCGTGCGCTGGTCCCGGGTCGAAACCGCGTGCCGGGCCGACAGCGGGTCGCGTTCTCAGGCGCCCAGGCGACGGCTCATGGGACGTAGCAGAGGACGCCCTCAAGCACGTATCCCAACGCCTGCGCCGCCGCCCACTCCGTCTCGCTGGCGGTGACGAAGTGGTCCGTCGCCGCCGCCGAGTACAGCCGGCGCAGAGGCCGGGATGCGGTCGGGCTCGCCTGCGCCGCGCACCACCCGAGCAGCTCGGCGCCTCCGTAGGACGGGGCGCCCTCCGTCGCGCTGGTCGACTGCAGGTGGTTGGTGCAGCTCGCGCACCAGAGCTGCCACAGCGGGACGAGGCCGCCGCCGGAGTCGTTGAACAGATCGAACTGTTTGCCCTCGAAGGCGTAGCCGGCAGGGGGGGACGGGCTCAGTCCAAACATATGGTCGGTTTCGCCCGCCTGGGAGCGATAGTAGCGATAGACCCCGTGAGTGGTGGGTGAGCAGACGTCTCCCTCGTCCGTGAGTCCGTCGCAGTCGTCGTCCGCGCCGTTGCAGGTCTCTGCAGGGCCGGAGCCCGAGGGGACCGGGGCGTGGGTACAGCCGGTGGCGCCGCAGACGTCCTTGGTGCACGGGTCACCGTCCTCGCAGGCCGCGTCGTCGATGCACGGGGGAGGCGCGCCGACGAAGAAG
Source organism: Myxococcales bacterium (assembly GCA_045863395.1). Taxonomy (GTDB): domain Bacteria; phylum Myxococcota_A; class UBA9042; order JABWCM01; family BTVJ01; genus BTVJ01. Next base: position 7,672 of record BTVJ01000017.1, on the reverse strand, counting down.
CGGCGCTTGCCCAGGACGCGAGCGTTCCCGTGGGAGTCCACGGCGCGCACCTCCAGCAGGTGGGCGCAGTGGCTCAGGGTCGAGACGGGCAGGGTGGTCGAGAAGCCCGCGGTGGGGCAGGCGGAGTAGCCCGGGTGCACCAGGCACACGTCGGCGCGGGGCTGAGTGACCGCGACGGTCTTCGCGACGACGCCGTCGACGCGCAGCTCGATGTGGGCCACCGCGAGGTTGTCGAGGGCCCAGCCCGAGACGGGTAGGGCGCCAGCCGCGGCGACCGTGGCGTCTGCCGCGGGGCCGTCGACGGCTCCGAAGGGCCCGAGCGCCCCGTCGAGCCAGGCCGCCTTGGCCGCGATGGTCCCGAAGCTGCCGAGGATCAGATAGGCCCGCCCCACCACGGAGCCGTTGGCGGGGATTCCAAAGGGAAACACCGCGCGCACGTTGTTGAACACGCCCTTCTTCTGCCAGCCCTGGAACTCGGCGAGGCGGTTCTCGTAGTAGATGCCCACGCCGTAGTCGTGGGTCGGGTTCTGGAGCGCGACGAAGGGCCCAGGGCTCACGAACTGCCGATAGAAGAAGCCGTCGTTCGCCGGAATGTCGATGGGGACCAGGCTTCCTGCGGCGTCCATGAGATCCCGCAGGTCCTGGGTGCCTCCGGCGCCGTAGCTCGCGTAGAGCGTGGGGAACTCCTGGGCGGTGGATGCGTGGGCGACTGCCGCGAGGTTGTCCACGCGCATCTCCAGCTCGGCCACCAGCGGGTCCACGAACCGGAGCGTCTGCGTGTAGCGCACGTCCGAGACCATCGCCTTCTTGGCCGGGTCGCCGCACCCGCCGTTGTCGCAGGTCTGGCTCTGCCAGTCGGGGTTCCAGAACAGCGGGCGCACGCTGGCCCGCAGCAGGCCCGGCTCGGCGGTCACCCACTCCACGCCGGACCCGATGTTGCACTCGTTTCCGCCCTGCACCGGGTTCCAGCCGAGGTACGTGATCGACCCGGGGCAGGCCGCGCCGGGGTTGGACTGGCAGGAGGCGTTCCAGGCGCACCCCTGCATGATGCGCGCGGGGTCGTAGAAGGCGACCTGCACCTCCCGGCCCGTGTCGTTGGCGTCGATGGTGTTCGTGCCGGCCCCGCTCGCGAGCCCGAAGAACACGATGGTCGCCCCCCACTGGCGGCGGGTGGCGATCTTCACGAGTCCCGTGCCGTCGGTCAGCCAGTCGTCGGTGAAGGTGCCGGTGGTGGTCTGCGCCAGACCCGCTGGGGTCATGGAGGGGAGCGGCGGGTCCACGACCGGGTCGGGTGCCGCCATGGTGGGGCAGGAGGACTGGCAGGCACCGGAGATGCACGGTGCGCCCGGCGGGCAGGAGCCGCAGCTCCCGCCGCAGCCGTCGTCGCCACACGCCTTCCCTCCGCACGCGGGCTGCTTCGCCACCCCGTCGCAGTCCTCGTCCACCGCGTTGCCGCAGATCTCGGGGGCGCCGTGGAAGCGTGATGGGTCGAGCGGGGCACAGTCCGTGAGGTCCGGGTCTCCGTCCCCGTCGTCGTCCGGGTCACAGGCGTCGAGCCAGCCGTCCTGGTCGAAGTCGGTGGCCACCGGGAACGGGTCGCCGAGGACCATCTTGATGGCGGCGACGATGTCCACCACGTTGAGCTCGCCGTTGCAGTTCATGTCGGCGCTGGAGGGCGGCCCGGCCAGACACGCGGGGAGCCCCGGGGCCGTCGGGTCGAGCCCGGACAGCACGGTCAGCACGAGGCACTGCACGTCGGAGATGTTCGCCGCGCCGTCGCCGGTCACGTCGGCGGGGAGGGCCACGGCCCGGAGCGGGAGGAGCACGAGCAGGGGGAGCAGGATCTTCATGGCCCCAAGCATGGCACGACGCGGCGCCTTGTGCAGGTGGAAAACAAACTCCCTGGGTGGGGGCAGGGTGACGCGAGTCGCGAGACCGCGCGGGGATCTGCGAGCACGTCGCCCGGCATTTGACCCGACGCCGCCTCCACGGCAGGATCCCACGCCCGGAGGTGGTGCGTGACCCGACGAGGAACCCTGCGGCCGCTGAGCGTCGCGCCCATGATGGACCGGACGGACCGGCACTTTCGGACGCTCGTGCGCCTGATCACCCGGCACACGCTGCTCTACACGGAGATGGTGACCACGGGGGCCATCCTGCATGGCGACCGGGAGCGGCTCCTCGGGTTCGGGGAGCACGAGCGCCCGCTGTCGCTCCAGCTCGGGGGCGACGACCCCGCCGCGCTCGCCGAGTGCGCGCGCATCGCCGAGGGCATGGGCTACGACGAGGTGAACCTGAACGTGGGCTGCCCGAGCGACCGGGTGCAGAGCGGGCGCTTCGGCGCGTGCCTCATGGCGCGCCCCGAGCAGGTCGCCGACGGCGTCGCGGCCATGCGCGCCGCCGTCTCGCTCCCCGTAACCGTCAAGCACCGCATCGGCATCGACGACCTGGACAGCTACGAGCACCTGCACCGCTTCGTGACCGTGGTCGCCAGCGCGGGCTGTGACCGCTTCACGGTCCATGCGCGCAAGGCGTGGCTGTCGGGGCTCTCGCCGAAGGAGAACCGCGAGATCCCGCCGCTCCGCTACGAGGATGTCTACCGGCTCAAGCGCGAGCTGCCCCACCTTTGCATCGAGATCAATGGGGGAGTGCGCTCCTTCAGCGACGTCTCCACGCATCTCGCGCACGTGGATGCCGTGATGATCGGCCGCGCCGCCTACGATGACCCATTCCTCTTTGCCGCAGCCGACGCCGTCTTTGGCGACCCTCACCCGGTCCCCACCCGCCACGAGGTTGCCGCGGCCATGATCCCCTACATCGAGCAGCGCGCCGCGGCGGGCGAGCCCCCGACCCTGGCGCTGCGCCACCTGCTCAACCTGTTCACGGGCGTCCCCGGCGCCCGCGCGTGGCGTCGCCACCTCACCGAGAGCCTCCGCCGCGGCGCCGACCCCGCCGCGTCCGTCTCCGACGCAGTCCGCTTGGTCCGCTGCGTCTGAGTAGCCGCCGTGCTGGTCTCCAGGGTCTCCTGCGTGGGGGCGGAACGCGCGGCAAGGGTGCGTAGTCCGATCACCGGTGCTCGGTGGCACTTGGGCAGGGTCACATATCGGAGCAGCTCGTGCACACGCCCTTCCAACACCCCAGCATGTCCCAAGTGTCGCACGCAGATTGTTCGCCGCACGGCGAACCGATCTTCCCTATCATCCCGCAGGTCTTCGGGTCGGGTTCGGGCTGGATCTGGTAGCACTTCAAAGGCTTCTGGCACTCCTTGTCGAGGGCACATGGCAGACCCGTGCTCGCGGGAGCGATGCATTCGTAGGGCTCCGTGAGTGTGCCGCACACGAGGCCGGGCTCGCACGATGCATCGCTCGTGCAGGCTCTCCCAGCCGTTCCTGGTTCGGCACACGCAGGCCCGGCCCACGGATCGCACCAGAGTCCCGGCTCGCACGCCATGTTCTCGGTGCAGGGCCCACCCACGGGCTCGGGGAGGACGCAGGTCCCGGCGATACAGACGCCATCGTTCATGCACTCCACGTGTCGCCAGCACTGCCCGCCTACCGGGACTGCGTTGGAGTCCGGAAGGCACCGACCACAGATGTAGGTGTTGCTGTAATCGCAGGAGTACGTGGTGTAGTAGGGATCGCAGACCGCGGGCGGGTTCGCGACCGGCTTCCCCCAGGCGTAGTCCATATAGACACAGTCCCCGAAGACCCCCCCATCGACCAGCACACAGACTGCCCCTCCGGCACACTCATCAGTGCTGTGACACTTCTTCCCCATATCTGCGGTACAGATTCCGTCTACGCACTTGTGCCTGAATTGGTCACAGTCTGCCTTGGTGCTGCACGGGTCACCCAGGGCGCCGGCCGAAGGCAGGCAGACTCCCGTCATGGCGTGGCACGCCGCGCCTGGCCCACAATGTTCCGATGCGGCGCAGGGAGCGCCGATGGGGACCGGCACCTCGCACGCTTCTGCGGCGCACGCGAGGCCGACGATGCAGTCCGCGTGGGTGGAGCATGGCTCGCCCAGGCCACTGGGCGGGAGGCACACTCCTACCGAATTGGGGAAGGACTTCTTGCGACACACGAGTCCTGTGACGCAGTCTGAAGTGATCGCGCATGGCCATCCGACGTGTCGCGTCCCCGGCTGTGCGGTACAAGCCGAGCTCATGATCAAGTGCTTCGACCCGGTGGTGACACACTCCGTCTGCTCAGCGCAGGCGCAGCCGCACCAGGAGCTGCCCGAGCAGTTGTTTCCCGTGACCCAGCAGACCTTATAGTCACACTCTCCGATGTCAAGAAGCTCCGAGGGCCACAGGGACCAGTTCGTGACCGTTCCGGTTGGGCCTCCGGGCGCAGTCACGCAGACGCCGGCTCCACAGTTGGAGTCATCGACGCACTTGGCGAGCAATGGGACGTCCTCGCAGACGTACCCGAATGCCTGGATCCAGTAGCACTTCGCCGGGGCGGGGCAGTCCTCCTTTGGCTGGCATGGCACGGGTCCCGCGGGCGCATCTTCGATCAGCGTGTCTGTTGCCGCGGAGTCCTGGTTCGACCCTGGAGTGAGGTCCTCTGGTCCGTCCGCCGCATCGACGGCCGTGGAGAGGGCATCTCTCAGGTTTGGAGCGCCCCCGACGTCGTGGCCGGCGTCCCGGTTCCGTGTGGCATCGCCTTCGTCACCGTCGGGGTCCCCATCCGTGGGGCCTCCCATTCGCGAGTCGTGATGACCCTGGTCTTGCTCAACCCGCTGCCCGTCCAATTGGCGATCACTGCCATGGATGGTAGCCTCTGCGTCCGCCTCGCCCGGTCGCCACGACACATCCGGGGCATCGCCATCTACATCCGGGTCCTCCGTGCAGTCGCAAACGCTCTGGTCAGCGTCCTCGCTCATGGGCGTGTCCTGGGGCCGCACCGAGACGCAGGACCACGCCAGGATGGGAAGCACGAACGTCAAGGCGCGCGTCATCGGCGTCCCTCCTTTCACCTCTCGGGCGGCGGCTCCCACAGCTCGATGCGGTTGCCCTCCGGGTCCATCACCCAGCCGAACTTGCCGAACTCCGACTCCTCGACCTTGTCGTCGACGTCGCAGCCCTCGGAGCGCAGCACCGCCAGCAGCGCGTGCAAGTCGTCAACCCGGTAGTTGATCATGAAGGGCGCCTGGCTCGGCGCGAAGTACGTGCTCTCGGCGGAGAAGGGGCTCCACACGGTGGTGCCACCCTCGGTCCAGCGGAAGATGGCTCCGCCCCACTCCTCCAGGGGGATGCCCAGGTGGACCTGGTACCACTCGCGAAGCGCCGCTGGGTCCGTGGCCTTGAAGAAGATGCCTCCGATCCCTGTGACCCGCTTCATCTCTCGTCACTCCGCGCCGCCGTGGGCGTCTCCCCCCCGAGCATCGTGGCGCGACGGGATGGGGGGCGCTATGTCCCGTCTACGACCGGGCCATGATACTCCACCCGGCGTGCACGGGCTAGCCATCTGTTTTGCTCCTCACGGAACGCGACCGCTTGACAGCCTTGCATAGGACAAGGCAGGAGCGGATCCATGACGACGCCCAAGGTCCACAGAACCCCCGAGCAGAAGGCGGCGCTCCCTCGGGAGCATCGCCTCGACAAGAAGCCGGTGTCCGACGTCTGCGAGGCAGCGCAGGTCCAGCCGAGTCTCTTCCACTACCAGCGTCTACCGTGTCCCGCATGCCGAGGGCCGGCTCGACCGGTGGAACCGCAAGGCCTCGAAGAAGGGCACCGGCTTCAACCAGCCCACAGCCGCTCACAAGCACTGGCACATCGACGTCGCGTACTTGAACCTCGGCGGCACGCTCTACTACTTCTACAGCGTCCTCGACGGCTTCAGCCGCGCCATCGTCCACTGGGAGATCCGGCCATCGATGACCGAGGCCGAAGTCGAGTTCATCCTCCAGCGCGCCCGGGAGCGCTACCTGGACGCCAAGCCTCGTGTCATCTCCGACAACGGCCCCCAGTTCATCGCCAAGGATTTCAAAGAGTTCATCCGGGTCGGTGGCATGTCCCACGTACGGATCAGCCTGCACTACCCGCAGTCCTACGGCAAGATCGAACGCTTCCACAAGACTCTGAAATCCGAGTGGGAATGCTACTCTGAACTGGCTCCACTTTCGGGCGTTTTGATCACGAAAAGTGGCCCCACCCTGGTGCACAGTGCCTCCGCTGACAGTGCCAACCACAGCGGAGGAAGAGGTGACCAAGGTGGAGCTTTTTGAGGTTATCAGAAGGGACCGATTCATCAACGGGAAGAGTGTGCGGGCTATCGCTTCGGAGCAGGGTGTACACCGGCGCTTGGTGCGGCAGGCATTGAACGATGCCGTGCCGGTAGCGCGCAAGTCGGTCGAGCGCGTGCCGCAGGTGCTGACCGTGGAGCTTCGTGCCGTCATCGAGCGGTGGCTGTTGGCGGATCGCGACGCTCCCCGCAAGCAGCGGCACACGGCGCGACGGATCACTGCGCGGCTTCGGTCGGAGCACAAGTACGTCGGCGCCGAGTCGACGGTCCGGCGCGTGGTGGCCGCGCGACGGCGGGCGCTGGGGCTGGGCAAGGGGACGTTCGTTCCCCTGGTCCATGATGCCGGCGCCGAGGCCGAGGTGGACTGGTACGAGGCGGACATCGACTTCCCGGAGGGGCGCGAGAGGGTTCAGTTCTTCGCCATGCGTTCGTGCTACTCGGGGAAGGACTTCCACATGGCATTCCCGCGTCAGACGCAGCAGGCGTTCCTGGAGGCTCACATCGAGGCGTTCGCGTACTTCGGCGGCGTGTTCGGCACGCTGCGCTTCGACAACCTGAGCGCCGCCGTGAAGCGCGTGCTGCGGGGCCGCCGGCGGGTGGAGACGGACCGGTTCGTCGCGCTGCGATCACACTACCTGTTCGCCGGGGAGTTCTGCGTGGTGGGCCAGGAGGGAGCCCACGAGAAGGGTGGCATCGAGGGTGGGCTCGGGCGCTTTTGGCGCAATCACCTGGTGCCGGTTCCCAAGGCAGCCGACTTCGCCTCGCTGAACCGGTGGCTGCTCGACGAGTGTGCGCGCAACGACCAGCGCGTGCCGGAGGGCGGTTCGGAGACCATCGGTGCGCTGTGGCAGAAGGAGAAGGCGCTCCTGCGCGTGCTGCCTGCCGGGTCTTTCGATGCAGCAGAGGTGACGACGCCGCAAGTCGACAAGATGGGGCGGATCCGCGTGAGCACCAACCACTACTCCGTCCCGGTACGGCTCGCGCACCTGCGGGTGGAGGCGCGGTTGGGTGCTCTGTGCCTCGAAGTTCGGCACGAAGGGCGCCTGGTCGCAGCGCACGTGCGGCTCCAGGGAACCTACGGCGAGAAGCTGGACCTGGACCACTACCTGGAGCTGCTCTTGGACAAGCCGGGTGCGCTGGCGCGGTCTCGTCCTTTGCGGCAGTCGCGCGACGAGGGCCGGTGGCCTGCGGACTATGACCGCGTGTGGACGGCGCTGAAGGAGCGTTGGGGCGACGCCCAGGGGACGCGGGAGCTGGTGAAGGTGCTGATGCTCCACCGCGAGGAGCACGGAGAGCTCGTCCATGTGGCCGTAGGGCTCGCGCTGGAGTACGGCTGCTGCGACGCAGGGGCCATCAGCACGCTGCTGCGCCGTAAGTCCTCGCCGTACCCCGTGGCCTGGTACGACTTGGCGGGGGCGGGAGGG
>BTVJ01000016.1:0-114962 GCA_045863395.1 Myxococcales bacterium | reverse complement strand
GACGCCATGTCAGCCACGTCCATCACCTGGAGCTGGATGCCCGTGAACCACGCGAAGCTGCCCTGGTCGTCGGCGTCGTAGCCGATGCTCAGGAGGTGGTCGTCGTCCATCATGTGCATGTAGGTGGAGAAGCCGGGGATCTTGAGCTCTCCTCGGATGACGGGCGCCTTCGGGTCCGCCAGGTCCAGCACGAAGAGGGGGTCCGTCTTCTTGAAGGTCACGATGTAGCCCCGGTCGCCGTCGAAGCGCACGGAGCGGATGTCCTCCGTCGGGGCGATGTGGTCGATCTGGCCGACCACGTCGAGGGCGCCGTCGCCCTGGGCCAGCACGGACAGCGTGCTGTGGACGTCGGGGCTCGGCAGGTGCCCCTTGGTGGTCGCGATGCGCAGGTGGCCCTGGTGCTCGTCCATGGCGAACTGGTTGAGCACGCGCCCCTTCACGACGCCGCTCCCCGCATAGACCGTCGCGCCGCCGTCCAGCAGGAACTTGTGGACGGTCGTGGCCTCGTCGTCGCTGCCCGCGCCGTCCCAGAACCAGGTGGACATCTCCGAGGCGTAGTGGCGCTGCCCCACGTAGAGCGCCTCGGACGACGCGTAGACCGCGCCGGGGCGGCCGACGATGGTCGTGGCGCCGATGGGGCCGAGGCCGGTCATGTCCCCGCTCACTACGGACAGCAGGCTGCCCCCGTCGCCGGTCTCGCTCTTGTAGAAGCCCTTGCACTCGGACAGGAGCCCCGACTCCACGATGGGCTCAGCACCGGGGACGTGCCGGGTGTCCGTCATGCTCGGCAGGTAGTCGGTGATCGCGGACGCGGCGACCTGCGCCTCGTTGGCGTCCTTGAGGGCGTCGAAGGCGGCGTGGAGCTGCTCGGCGGTCGGTTTGGCCTCCGAGCTCCAGCACCAGCTCCACGGGTCGCTCAGGTCGTCGGGCCACAGCTTGACGCCCGGGACGCTGACCTCGGGGAAGGAGACCACCGTGTACGCCACGTCGCCGATGCGCCGGGAGCTCAGGTACGAGCCCGTCATGGTCGTCTCGCGGAGCACCGTCGGCTCCGCCAGGTTGCTCAGGTCCAGCACGGTGAGCTTCAGCGCGCGCCCGTCTCCCGTGAACTCGCAGTCGTAGCCGTAGGTGCACTCGGAGGGCTCCCAGGCGTAGCCCGCGTCTCCCATGGAGCTCGACCCGCCTTGGCTCAGCGAGTCCAGGGACGAATACACCAGCGCCCGACCCTCGTGCACGAAGAGCTTCTTCGGGATCCCCTCGATGGGGGTCGCCGAGACCAGGTGCGCCTGCTCGGGGGGCCAGGCGTCGACGATCTGCAGCTTGCCATCCGCGAGGACGTAGATGTGCTCGCCATCGTTCTTGAGGAAGTCCGCCTCGTCGACTCCGGCCACCTGGTTGTTCGTGGTGGAGTAGCTCTTGGCGCTGTCGTTGCTACCCGGCGCCGCAGCTCCCTGCGGCGCTCCGGATGCCGGCGCGCCCGCCGTCCCGCCACCACCACCGAAGGAGTCGCCCTCCATCCCCCAGTAGCAGCCGTACTCGTCGTTGAGCATCTGGAGCGCCATGGCGCGGTTCTGCTCGACCTGCGCCTTGGTCGCCTCCAGGGTCTGCGCCTGCATCAGCTCCAGCACCTCGTCGCAGCCCTCCACGGCCGTCAGGGCCGCCAGGCTCTTGCCGTGGGTCGTGATCGGCGGGTTGCTCGGTCCGCCCGTCGTGGCCGGCCCGTAGCCCTTGGTGCTCGGCTCGCAGCCGCTCGCCGCCATCGCCGCCACTACCCACCACCCAAGTCGTCTCCAGCTCTTCATGGGGTCCTCCTCCCAAGATTGCAGTGTTGTCTGACGGTGTGGTCATCTTGCAGCGCTCGTGCCAGCGGCTTGGCAATGGTTGAAGCTGCTGATATCGCTTTTGTTATTCGGGTGAGCTGGGCTCGGTGTTGCGGCAGGCTCACGCTGTATGTGTACTATTGCAACACATGGGGCATGAAACGATGATCGAGTGAATCGGGTGAGATGTTTTCGCGCAGGAGGCTCAGCGACCCTGGTAGTGGTCCTGGACCCACTCGAGGGCTGGCTGGACGGGCACCTGGATCGTGACGCGGGTCTCGGTCAGCTCGAGGATGCTGACGAAGGGCGGCACCAGATCCGGGGCCAGCGGCAGGTTGAGCCGCACGATGTCGATCATGACGTCCGCGCCGTCGAGTCCGTCGAGGCCCCGGTCGTAGCGGCCTCGCAGCAGCACCTGGGCCGTGTCCAGCCCCAGCGGTGCGTCCCACGTGATGACCATGTGCTCGTGGGAGTTGCTGGTGAACGGGGGAGGCTTCGCATAGTCCAGGTGGAGCGAGCCGCTCACCTCCACCCGCAGACCGGATGCGTCGAAGCCGTCGTTCGACGAGGTCGCCGCGGTGGGCACGGCCGCGCTCAGCACGCCGTCGATGATCGCTGCGGGGGCGTGGAGCCAGCACTCGGGCCACTCGCGGGCCGGGTTGCACCCGTCGGCGTGGACCCCGGGCGGCGCGAAGCGGTTGAGGTGCCACTGCTCCAGGACGGCGCTGGCCCCGTTGCGCAGCGTGAGGATGGCCGCCTCGTAGGGTGGGTCCGCCCACTCGCCGCGGAAGTCCCACCAGCCGTTGAAGTTCAGCTCGACGCTGCCCCCGCGGCTGTCCGGGTCCGCCAGCGTGCTGGGGAGGCCGTTCAGGTCCGCGGCGGTCGCGATGAACTCGCTCCAGGTGAACACTGGTCCTTCTCGGTCAGGTGGCGTTGGGACCGGATCCAACTTGGCCCCCACGTCTTCCGCAGGCCGGTCGGCGGACGCTCCATCCACGCCCTGCTCGTCTCCGCTCGACCCATGCTCCCAGGATTCGTTCGCGTCCGCGGTCGCGTGCCCGTAGGCGGGGGAACCTTCATCGTCGCCCTCGGAACCCGTGAGCGCCGGTGGGCCACACGCTGTGGTGGCAATGGTGGCGAGCGCGAGGAGCACGGCGGGGTGTCGTTGGTTCTTCATGGCACGGTGGCCATCGGCACGGCGGCGAAGAAACGTGAGCGCGACTCTCAGAGCTCGCTCTCGCCTCCCGCCGGGATGCTGGTCCCGGGCTTCGGCAGGCGCAGCACCAGCGGGAGGGACTTGGTCGGGTTGCCGGTGGTGTCGCCCATCCAGCCGACGACGATCAGGTCTCCCGTGGCGGCGTCGAAGCGGATGTCGTTCAGGCGCACCGCATCGGTGACCCCGTCGCCGCACGCGTAGACGTTGGACGAGAACTTGATCAGCCGGTCGAACTTCCAGACACCGCTGGCCTTGGTCGCGTGCAGGTAGAAGGAGTCGTTGCACGTGGCGCTCACCACGCCCATGCCGTCGCCCACCAGGTGGAGGTCCGTGTCCGTGGCGAGCACTCCGCGCACGTCGAAGTTCGCGTTGAAGGCGGGGAGATCGGCGGCCACGTTCACCTGCTTCCAGGAAGTACCCTCATGGGCGAATACACTGCCCTCCTTGCCGCCCACCCAGATGTTGGTGAGGCTCGACCCGCCGATGGCCTCGAAGGTGGCTCCCGTGGGCTTCTTGGTCCACTGCGTTGCGTAGATGTCGTTGGCTGCGTACACCTCGCCCTTGTAGCCGCTGAGGCTCCCGCAGGACGAGAAGCTGTTGCCGTTCCAGGTGACCACCGTCGGCCAGCCGTAGGGGTCGCCCTCGATCTGGTCGTGGGTCCAGCCCGCAAAGAGGACCCGCGTGGCCGAGCCGGCCCACACGCCATTGGTGGTGAACTTGTACTGCTGCTGGCAACCCGTGCCGCTGCTGTCATTGAGCACGGGCATGATGTCGCAGGTGCCCCAGCCGCCGGCCCCGCGGTCGCAGCGCCGCAGCAGCGAGAGGAAGGCCGAGCCGCTCGCGTAGGGGCCGCCCAGCCAGTGGGACGTGACCGCTCCGCTGGTGAGGCTGTGGACGCCGTAGAAGGTCGGGGAGCTCAGGCCCGTGACGTTGAAGTTGGGTCCGCCGCTGAAGCTCCAGCCCGTGCCGCTCCAGACGGCGGTGCCGCCCGAGGCGGGCCCGACGGCCAGGTAGCCGTGGGCGTCGTAGGTCAGGCCGAGCGCCGTGCCCTGAGACTTGGGCGACACGGTCAGCGAGCTCTTCGCTACGGAGTACACCGTCGGTGTGTGCAGGATGAAGCACAGCAGGCTGCACGACTTGTTGTACGTGGAGCCCACGGCGTCCAGCGCGCCGCCAGGGGGGGTGTGGGAGGCGTAGAGCAGGCCCCCGGTGGCGCTGGCGGGAGTCGAGGTCTTGATCTCCCAGGCCTGGCAAGAGCCGCTCCAGCAGGTGCCGTAGGACCCGTTGGTGCACGCCTTGCCGAAGGGCTCGTTCTGGTAGACGCACCCCGTCTTGGAGTTGCAGGAGTCGGCGGTGCAGGAGTTGCCGTCGTTGCAGACCACGGGGGTCCCGACGCACTGGCCCTGAGTGCACGTGTCCTTCGTGGTGCAGGCGTTGCCGTCGTTGCAGCTCCCCACAGCCGGGGTGTTGTTGCACTTGCCGGCCGCGTCGCAGGTGTCGAGGGTGCAGAGGTTGCCGTCGTCGCACTTGAACACGCCTGCACAGACCCCATTGGTGCAGACATCGCTGGTCGTGCACAGGTCGCCGTCGCTGCACTGGCTGCCGTCCTTGAGGAGCGTGTGGGAGCACCCGCCCTTCGGGTCGCACGTGTCGGCCGTACATGGGTTGCCGTCGTCGCAGCTCACCGCCTGGCCGGCGCAGATGCCCTCCTTGCAGCCATCGGGGTCCGTGCACGCGTTGTTGTCGTCGCACTTGGCCGGCTCGCACGAGTCCTTGTCGCCGCAGTCACCGTCGCCTACGCACGGCTTCCCGGTCTCGGCGCAGTAGCCGGTCAGCTTGCCGGTCTGGCACCCCGCCACCTTGTCGCACCACACCTGCTCGCACTGGCCGCCGGCTGGGCACTTCACCACGACGCCCGTGCACGCGCCGTCCGTACACTTGTCGCCCGACGTGCATGCGTCGCCGTCGTTGCAGCTCGCCTGGTTCGGTGTATAGACGCACCCCTTGGCCGGGTCACAGGAGTCGTTGGTGCAGGGGTTGCCGTCGTTGCACGAGAGGGGGGAGCCCTTGCACGACCCGCCGGAGCAGGCGTCGCCCGTCGTGCAGGCGTTGCCATCGTTGCACGCGGCCGCGTTGTTGGAGAAGACGCAGCCGAGCGCAGGGTCGCACGCGTCATCCGTGCATGGGTTCCCGTCGGCGCACACCGGCGTCCCCGAGCCTACGCACTTGCCCGCGACACAGGTGTCGACCGTCGTGCACTTGTTGCCGTCGTCGCAGGTCGCCGTGTTGTTCTTGTAGACGCAGCCGGTCGTCGGGTCGCAGGAGTCGTTGGTGCACGGGTTGTCGTCGTTGCACGTGATGACCGGGCCGCCGGCGCACTTGCCGTTGGCGCACTTGTCGCCTCCGGTGCAGGCGTTGCCGTCGCTGCACGCAACCGTGTTGTTCGTGTAGGTGCACCCGACGGCCGGGTTGCAGGCGTCGTTGGTGCAGGGGTTCCCGTCGTTGCACAGGACGACCGTGCCGGAGCACGCGCCGCCGCCGCACTTGTCGTTCGTGGTGCAGGCGTTGGCGTCGTTGCAGGGCTTGGTGTTGGGGGTGAAGGCGCACCCGCCGGTCCCATCGCAGCCGTCGTCCGTGCACGGGTTGCCGTCGTCGCACACCTGGCCCTCGCCCGCGCACTTGCCGTTCGTGCACGTGTCGTTGGACGTGCAGGAGTTGCCATCGTCGCAGGGGCCCACTGCCCCAGCGTACACGCAGCCGACGAGCGGGTCGCACGAGTCCGTCGTGCAGGTGTTGGCGTCGTCGCAGGAGACCGTCTTCCCCGAGCAGACACCCGCGCTGCACACGTCCTGGGTCGTGCAGGCGCTGCCGTCGTCGCAGGGGTTGGCGTTGTTGGCGTGCTTGCAGCCGGTCTGCGGCACGCAGGTGTCCGTCGTGCAGGGGTTCAGGTCGTCGCAGTTGGTCACGAACGAGCCCTTGCACTCGCCGCCGCTGCAGGTGTCGCCCCCGGTGCACAGGTTGCCGTCGTCGCACGCCTGGCTGTTGTTGGCGTAGACGCAGCCGAGCTGGGGGTCGCAGGTGTCGGTGGTGCAGGGGTTGCCGTCGTTGCAGGTGACCCCCCCGCCGCCGGTGCATGCGCCGCCGACGCACGCCTCGCCCTTGGTGCACGCGTTGCCGTCGTCGCACGCCGCGGTGTTCTGGACGTGCTGGCAGCCGACGAGGGGCTCGCACGAGTCCGTGGTGCAGGGGTTGCCGTCGTTACAGTCCAGCGGCAGGTCGCCCAGGCACTCGCCGTCGACGCAGGTGTCGATGACCGTGCAGGCGTTCCCGTCGTCGCAGGAGCCCGAGAGCGGGGTGTAGCTGCAACCCGCCGCACCGCACGCGTCCTGAGTGCAGGAGTTGCCGTCGTCGCACGCGAGGGTCGCGCCGGGGACGCAGGCACCGTCGGCGCAGGCGTCGCCCTCGGTGCAGATGTCGCCGTCGTCGCAGGGGCTCGTGTTGGCGACGTAGGTGCACCCCTGCTCGTCGCAGCCGTCGTCGGTGCACGGGTCGCCGTCGTCGCACGACAGCGGAGCCGTCCCGACGCACTTGCCCCCGGCACACGCATCGCCCACCGTACAGGCGCTGCCGTCGTCGCAGGGGTTGGCGTTGTTGGCGAACACGCAGCCGACCCCGGGGTCGCAGCCGTCGTCGGTGCAGGGGTTGTTGTCGTTGCACAGCGTGGTGGTCGTCCCCTGGCAGGTCCCTCCAGAGCAGACGTCGGCGGCGGTGCAGGGGTTGCCGTCGTCGCAGGGGGCGTCCGTGGGCAGGAAGGTGCAGCCGATCTCGGGGTCGCACTGGTCCTTGGTGCAGGGGTTCGTGTCAGAGCAGATGAGCGGAGACCCGCCGCACGCCCCGTTGTTGCACACGTCGTTGGTCGTGCAGGGGTTGCCGTCGTCGCAGGCATCCGTGCTCACCGCGGACGTGCAGCCGAGCTGGGCGTCGCAAGAGTCCGTGGTGCAGGGGTTGCCGTCGTCGCAGATGACGATCACGCCCTTGCAGGCGCCGCCGCTGCACACGTCGCCCTGGGTACACTCGTTGCCGTCGTCGCAGTCCGTCCCGTCGCCGATGGGGGTGCTCAGGCACACGCCCGAGGCGGGGTCGCAGGCCTTCTTCTCGCAGAGGCTGTCCTTCGAGGCGTCGCAGAGCACTACCGAGCTCGGATCGACGGCGCACACGGGCGTCGGCTGGCTCTGGTCGCAGTAGAGGGTGCCGTTGCAGTAGTCACCGTCCTCCAGCGCCGCGCAGTCCGAGTCCACGCTGCACCCGCACTTCTCTTCGTCCAGGGGGCCGGGCAGGCAGGTCCCTTCGCCGCACGCGTCGTCCTTCGTGCACGGGTCCCCGTCGTCGCAGGGGTTGGCGTTGGGAGTATAGGTGCAGCCCGTGGCGCTGTTGCAGGCGTCGTCCGTGCAGGGCTCGCCGTCGTCGCACACCGGCGCCGGGCCACCGACGCAGACGCCGTCCTGGCACTCGTCCAGCGTGGTGCACGCGTCGCCGTCGCTGCACGCCCCCGCCGCGATGGGATCGTGGACGCACGTGCCGGCGTCGCACGAGTCCGTGGTGCAGGGGTTCCCGTCGTCGCAGAGGTCCGCCTCGCCGGGGACGCAGGCGCCGTCCTGGCAGTGGTCGCCCTCCGAGCACGCGTTGCCGTCGGTGCAGGGACCCTCGTTGTTGGCGTGGGTGCACCCCGTCGCGGCCGAGCAGCCGTCGGTGGTGCAGGGGTTGCCGTCGTCGCAGTCGAGCGCGCCCGCGCTCGCGCACTTGCCGGCCTTGCAGGCGTCGCCGATGGTGCAGGCGTCGCCGTCGTCGCAGGCGCCGCCGTCGAGCGCGGTGTGGGTGCAGCCGGTGTCCAGGTCACAGCCGTCCTCGGTACAGGGGTTGCCGTCGTCGCAGGAGCGGTCACACCCGGTTGCCGCAGGCAGCACCGTGATGGTGATGGAGTCGCTCGCCTCGTCCTCACCGTCGGTGACGGTCACCGTCACGGTGATCTCGGTCAGCTCCGTCACCACGGGCGCCGTGAACGTGGCCGTGCTGCCCTTGGACGTGATCATGGCCGCCGGCTCCCAGGACCAGTCGAGGGTGTCTGCCGGGTTCGGGTCCGACGAGCCCGTCGCGTCGAGCTCCGCGGTCTGGCCCGCCTCGAGTGGGGTCGTCGGGCCCGTCAGCACGGCGCTGGGCGGCTCGTTGACCGTGTTCTCTATGGTCACGCTCACCGTGCCCGTCGCCGTGTCGTCTCCCACGGACACCGTCACCTGGAAGGACAGGGTCGTCGACTCCAGCACGGCCGGCGCCACGAAGGTCGCGATGACCTCGTCCGCCTTGGCGAGCGTCACCGCCGGCCCCGCGGTCTGCTCCCAGGCGAACGCCAGGTCTCCCGCGCCGATCTGCACGGTCTTGCTGGCGTCGAGCTGGACCTCCGCCCCCTCGCCGATGGTCTCGGGTGCCTCGATGACCGGGAGCAGGGTGCCGACGCACTGGCCGTCAGCGCAGGTGACTCCCAGGCCCGCGGCCTGGCACTCCGAGTCCGTGGAGCACGACGAGGTGCAGGCGCCGTCCTTGCAGATCTGACCTGGGGGGCAGTCGGCCTCGGTGCTGCACAGGCCGCCCACGTTCAGCCGCCCGTCGTCGCAGCCTGAGGATGCTGCCAGCAGCGCGGCCAGCAGCGCGGTCTTCGCGACCAGGGAGGGAGCGCTCAGCTTCATGTCCAAACCCACTCTGTTGAAGGCCCTTCGGGGCCCGAGATGGCGATGAGTCCGCCCAAGTCCTAACACCTTTCGGCAGCAGAGGCCAGAGACGGGGCTTGCCGTCCCATTCCCCATCGGCGGCGGTCTCGTCGGACGGAGTTGCCCGCGTAGTGGAGATCAGCGCAGCAGGACGCCCCGGAGGAGCTGCAGCAGGACCAGCACGACGATGGGGGAGAAGTCCAGCCCGCCCGTCGAGGGCAGGATGCGCCTCACGGGCGCGAGGACGGGCTCGGTGACGGCGCGGATCACGCGCACGAAGGGGTTGTCCACCCCGAGCGGGAGCCACGAGAGGATCACCGAGGCGAAGAGCACCAAGGAGTAGAGATCGATCAACCGCGCGAGGACCACCATGGGCTTCACCTCCCAGGGATGTCTACCCTGTTTCCGCTTGCGGTGGAAGGGGGCGTGGCGCCTCGGGGCGACTGCGGGAGCCAGACCTGCTCCGTAGCTGTGAGGGAGGGCCGGGTCTGGAGGGGGAGAGGTCCCTACTTTGCACGGTAGGTGATGCGCCCGCGCTTCAGGTCGTAGGGCGACAGCTCGACCGTGACGCGGTCGCCGGGGAGGATGCGGATGTAGAACTTGCGCATCTTCCCCGAGACGTGAGCAAGCACCTCGTGGCCGTTGTCGAGCTTCACCCTGAACATGGCGTTCTTGAGCGGCTCGACGACCGTACCCTCGACGACGATTCCATCTTCCTTCGACACGAAGCCTCCGTGATGTTCCGACCGGCCTGAGCGGCGGCACCGGGTCGCCGCAGCCTCTCGCACGTGTCGGGCACTCCACCTACCCGGACAGGGGGGGCCGTGTCAATCATTGGTTTCACGAGACGTGCGATTCTGCGCAGCGGTGGACGTGGACCATCCGGTCCCCGCCGGAGTAGGCTGCGGGTGGGGGGCAGCGCGCGGCTCCGCGAAGGCGAGGAGGAGGGCCCGGTGGAGAGACGCATCACGCTCCTGTTGAGGATCCCGGTGTTTGGTGGGCTCTCCCAGGATGGGGTCCGGTTCCTCCTGGAGCGGGCGGAGACCGTGACGCGGGGGCCCGGCGAGACGTTCTTTCGCGAGGGGGAGCTCGGGGATTCGCTGTTCGTGCTGGAGCTCGGGCGCGTGAGCGTGCTCAAGCGGCGCGGCGACGTGGCCCTGCGGCTGGCGGAGCTGGGCGAGGGGGACTGCTTCGGCGAGGTGGCGCTGCTGGCCATCGCGCCTCGAAGCGCCACGGTCCGGGCGGACACGGACGCGCGGGCCTTCCGCATCGACAGCCGGGCCCTGATGGCCCTCTACCACCACGACCTGGAGCAGTTCGCCCTGATCCAGATGAACCTGGGGCGTGAGGTGGCCCGGCGGCTCCGCATCGCCGACGAATTGCTCTTCGATCAGGCGCTGCTGGCGGCAGGGCCCGACGCCCTGGGCGAGGCCGTGCGGACCCGGACGGCGGAGCTGACCCGGTAGGGTCCTGCGGGGTACATCCGGGGGCCTACATCCTCCGTGCACCACGCCCGCGCCTCTGCTAGACTGCGCGCCGTCGGACCCCCATCCTGAGGTGACCATGCGCACAGTGACGATCCTCGGCCTGCTGGCGGTGCTCTCCGCGCCCGCCCACGCCGTCATCAAGGTCTACAAGCACGACCAGTTCTCCGAGGACCTGACCACCGCCGCCCAGCAGGTGCAGGGCACGCCGCTGGCGACCCAGCCGGGCTTCGCGGGGGGCGAGGCCTTCGGGCAGCTCTACGTCCCGGAGCCGACCGAGTACCCGGTGAAGATCCTGGGCATCGATCTGATCCTGGCGGCGCCCCCCAACGCGCCCGGCCTCACGACCCACGCGGACATCGAGATCTGGAACGACACGGGTACGGACGCAAAGCCGGCGTCCGCGGCGCCCGTGTTCAGCATCTCCACGACGGAGCTGCTCAACCCGTCGACGCTCACCGACGGGATCCCGCTCCAGGGCAACACGGCGCTGTCCATCAGCTTCGACTACGACTCATCCGACGCCGTGCACCCGCCCTACATCACCGAGGGCACGATCCGCGTCATGATCCGCTACCCCAACCCCGCCAAGGAGATGACCAACGAGTGGGGGACCTTCCAGTGCGCGTCGCAGCCCGCCCTCGGCTTCTGCGGGTGCCAGAACGTGGGGCTGCTGCTCGACCAGACGACCACGGCCGGGGCCAATCTCCTCAACCACATCACCCCCATCGGCACCTGCAACGGCCCCGCGGGGGGCTGGCTCTTCATGGAGAAGGCCGGCGTCACGGGCGACATCATCATGCGCCTGCGCGCCGAGGTCACGGGCGGGGGCTGCACGCCGGTGTGCGCGGGCAAGCAGTGCGGCTCGGACGGCTGCGGCGGCGTATGCGGAACCTGTGGCGCGGGGCAGGACTGCGTCAGCGGCACGTGCCAGGGCGGCTGCGCCCCGAGCTGCGCCGGAAAGGTGTGCGGGCCCGACGGCTGCGGCGGCTCCTGCGGGGACTGCGCGCCAGGGCAGACCTGCAACCTGGGTGCCTGTGCGGGAGGCTGCGTGCCGGACTGCGCCGGGAAGGTGTGCGGTCCCGACGGGTGCGGCGCGACGTGCGGCACCTGCGCGGCGGGCCAGGCCTGCAGCGGCGGCCAGTGCTCGGGGACCTGCGCCCCGGACTGCGCCGGCAAGACCTGCGGGGCCGACGGCTGCGGCGGCTCCTGCGGCCTCTGCGGCGCCGGCCAGGAGTGCATCGGCGGTGGCTGCATCACCACCGGCGGCACCGTGAAGACCCTGACGGTCACCGGCATCTCGCCGAGCCAGGGCTACAACGACGTCGAGACGGCGGTCGCGATCACCGGCACGGGGTTCGTTCCGGGCATGTCCGCGAAGCTCGGGGGGACGAGCCTCGGCTCGGTGAAGGTCACGGGCGACTCGCTCATCGACGCGAGCGTGCCCAAGGGGATGGAGCCCGGCACCTACATGCTCGTCGTCGTCACCCCCGACGACCGGAGCGCGACCCTGCTCAACGCGTTCATGGCGCAGGAGCGGGCGGTGGAGCCGGACGCGTCGGACCCGGGGCCGTCGTGCGGCGACCAGATCTGCCAGGCGACGGAGAGCTGCGCCACGTGTCCCGGCGACTGCGGCCCCTGCGGCGTCGCGGACGGCGGCTGCGCGTCGGCGCCCGGTGCGCCCCTCGCGCCGCTGGCCCCGGCGGGCGCTGCGCTGCTCCTGCTCGTGGGCCTGGCGGCGCTGCGGCCGCGGGAGCGCTGAGGCCGTGCGGCTCCTCGCTGCGGCCCTGGTGCTGCTCACCGCGGAGGCGCACGCCTTCGAGGTCAACGGCAAGCACTGGCCCCAGATGCCGGTCCCGTATTACGTCAACGTCGCGAGCGCGCCGGACTTCGGCGACGGGTCGACCGCCTACGACGTCGTCCAGAAGGCGACGGAGGCCTGGTCCTCCGTCGGCTGCGCCGGCGTGTCCTTCGAGCGCATGGGGGACACGGACGCCATCCTGGCGGCGGATGGGCAGAACACCATCTACTGGGTCAAGGACGTGTGGCCGTTCGGGGCCCAGGCCGCCGGGGCGACGGTGTGGATCCCCACGGAGGAGGGGGCCCCCATGGAGGTGGACCTCGCGCTCAACGCCGTCGACTTCGAGTGGACGGTGGGCGGAGCGGACGCCTCGATTTCGGACGTAGTGGACCCGTCGTCGGTCATCGCCCATGAGCTCGGTCACTGGCTTGGCCTGGCGCACAGCCCCGAGGTCCACGCGACCATGTACCAGGCCATGCTGCCCAACGCGGCCCAGATCACGCTGGCCGGCGACGACAAGCTGGCGATCTGCTCGCTCTACCCGTCCGGGGAGGCGGAGTGCAAGAACGCGTGGGACTGCGGCGCCGGCTACGCCTGCACCACTACGGACGGGCTGACCTACTGCGAGGAGCTGCGGGACCCCATCGGGGCGCCGTGCAGCAAGACCCACCTGAACTGTGCGGAGATGTGTCTCATCTCGTTCTTCGAGTGCAGCACGGTCTGCGCCTTCGAGGCCGCGGATCTGTCCAAGGGCTACTGCGCCCCGATCTGCTCCGAGGAGGTGCCGTGCCCGCCGGGGTGGGTCTGCACCCCGTTCCCCGCGGCAGGCCTGGACGTCTGTCTGCAAGGGGGGCCGCTGCCGGACCCGGACCCGGAGCTGTCGCCCCGGGAGGACGTGTGGGCAGGGGACGCGGGGAGCACGGAGGACGCCCCGGTCGTCGAGGAGGTGGTGGGCGCGCTGGACGTGGCGATGCCGGTGGACGGGTCGGTGTCCGTCGATTTGGGGGCGCCGGACGCTGGCGTGGATGCCGTGGCGGCCGCCGATGTCGCACCCGGCGGCGTGGACGTCCTGCCGGAACCTGCTGCGGGGGATTCCGGGTGCTCCCCCGCCGCTGGCGGCGGGACGTGGTGGCTCGGGGGGCTGCTCCTGCTCGGTGTCTGGCGGCGCCAACGCTCGCTCTCGCGTCATTCCGGTTGAATCCGCAGCGGCCTCGGCTACCATGGGAAGGTTCACCGCTCTCTCGCGTCTGGAGGACCTGCCGTGCGTCCCACAATCCTCGTGCGTCTGGCGTTCATCGCTGTGCTTGCCTCGTCCACGGCCCTCGCAGCCCCGCCTTCCATGCGGGTCCAGGGGGTTCTCCTGACACAGAGCGGGGGCCCGGCGTCGGGCCCTGTGGACCTGCGGGTGACCCTCTGGGACACCCAGACTGGGGGCAACGAGCTCCACGGGCAGAACTTCCTGGGGACGGCCTTGGCGGGGGGCACCTTTGACGTTGTCCTGGACGCCCTCCCGGCGGGGCTCTTCGACACCTACGGGGCAGTCTGGCTCCAGAGCGCCGTCATCGGTGAGACGCCGCTTCCGCGGCAGCGGCTGCTCAGCGCCCCCTATGCCCTGAGCGCCGAGCGGGCCGGTGTGGCAGCGGACCTGCTGTGCGTCGGGTGCGTCGGGGCCTCGGACCTCGCGGCCGGCGCGGTGACCTCGGCGGCGCTGGGGACGGGGGCCGTCGGGCCGTCGCACGTCTCCTTCACCTATGCCGGGAGCGCGACGAAGGGCGGGGCCGCGAGCGACGTGGACTGCCCGGGCTGCGTGGAGGCGTCGGATCTGGCGACGGGAGCGGTCGGGTCGGCGCACATCCAGGACGGGGCGGTGGGGACCGGGGACGTGGCCTTCAACTACGCGGGATCCGGCAGCAAGGGCGGCCCGGCGACGGGCTTGAGCTGCACGGGGTGCGTCGCGAGCGGGCACCTGGCGGGCTCCCTGGCGCTGACCGGGAACGTGACGGTGGAGGGCAACCTCGGTGCCTGCACGGGGGGGCAGGCCGGGTGCGGCGTGGACGTGGGCACGGTGAAGCTCACGGACAAGAAGGACGGCTGGCTGACGCTGCGCGCGACCACCGGTCTACGCATCCGGGACACGGCGGACGGGGCGTGGCGGCAGCTCGCCTTCGGGAGCGGCACGGTCTACGGCGACCTGACCGTGACGGGGGGCAACCTGGGTGTCAGCGGCAGCCTGGCCGTGGGCGGGACGTCGGCCCTGAGCGGCGCGGTGACCGTGGGGAGCACGGGAGCGCCCGCGGGCCTGACGGTGAGCGGGGGTGTCCAGGTGGGCGTCGACTCCGGGAGCTGCACGAGCGCCAGGGCGGGGACGCTCCGGTGGAACGGCTCGGAGTCCCAGATGGAGGTCTGCGACGGCTCGGCGTGGACGGCGGCCATCGGCGGCGGCTCATCGCCAGCGCTCGGGCAGGGGCCGCTCAACCCGGGCCTGACGTGTACGGACATCCTCCTCCAAGGGGCCTCGCTCGGGGACGGCACCTACTGGATCGACCCGAACGGCGGCAACCCGTCCGACTCCTACCAGGCCTTCTGCGACATGACGACGGACGGCGGCGGCTGGACCCTCGTGGCTTACGCGGGGGACAACTCGGCGGGCTTCCCGCGCATGGACATCGACGTGGGGGTCTACAGCGCCAACTTCCGCACCGGGAAGGCGTCGCGGTCTGCGGTAGCCATCGCCAAGCAGTCGACCGAGATGGCGCTGGCCTACCACGCGCAGCTCAACTTCTCGGGGAGCCTGTCCCAGTCGTCGGACGCGGTGGCGGTGCGCATCCCGGACCCTGCGAACGTGGATCTGAAGACCACGCAGAACAACGGCGAGTGCGTCGCCGTGCAGGCGCGGCGCCTGAAGCCCAACGGGTCGACGCACATGTGCGTGGGAAACTCGGCCAACACCACGCAGGCGCTGAGCACCAAGAACTGCAGCGCCAACAACTACGAGTCTACGGCTGGGCTTTGGTCGAAGTCGCTCGGCGGCACCTACAGCTACTTCGCCTACGGCATCTTCGCAACGGAGTCGAGCTGCAACAGCTGGCCCAACGTCAGCCACCACTGGTGGGTGGACGCCGGGTACTACAACTGGGAGCCGTCTGCGACCCAGTATTGGGCGGGCACGGTCAACGGGACGGCCATGATCTGGTTCCGGGGGGATCCCACCCCAGTGGTGATCAAGAACACGCAGGCCGGCGCCGGGGTGAGCTGCAAGGCGATCCTCGACGCGGGTCAGTCCCAGGGGGACGGCGTGTACTGGGTGGACCCGGACGGCGGCAGCACGTCAAACGCCTGGAAGACCTACTGCGACATGACGACGGACGGGGGTGGTTGGACGCTCGTGGCCTACGCCGGGCACAACATGAACGGGTTTCCGCGCATGGACATCGAGGTGGGCACCTTCGACCCGCTCAATCGGGGCGGGAAGGCCTCGAAGGGGGCGGTGGCGCTCACCCGGATGTCCACGGACATGGCGCTCGCCTTCCGTCGTGAGGGTGGGCACTCCGGCTCCATGGCCGAGACCACGGACACGGTAGCCTTCAAGATCCCGTCGCCGGCGAACGTCGACCTCGTGCCCTCCCAGAACAACGGGACCTGCGTGGCGGTGCAGGCGCGGCGGCTCAAGCCAAACGGATCCACGTACATGTGCGTGGGGAACACGGCCTACAGCGGCGCCGGAGTCTCAGCGACGAACTGCAACCAGGCGGCGGCCCCGGCCACCGCCGGAGTGTGGAGCAAGTCGCTCGGCGGCACCTACAGTTACTTCGCCTACGGTCTCTTCACCACCGAGTCGAGCTGCAATAGCTGGCCGAACGTGAGCCACCACTGGTGGGTGGACCAGCAGTACTACAACTGGGAGCCGTCGGCCACGCAGCCATGGAACGGCGCCGTGAACGGCGCGACGTCCATCTGGGTGCGGTAGTGTCCTCCGAGCGGGAGAGTCCCATGCGCTGGATCTTTTGTCTCGTCCTTCTGGCTGCTTGCAGCGATGGCGCCGTTGGGGCAGGTTCCGCGGACTCTGGGGGAGTGCCCGCAGACAGCGGGACCTCGCAGGACGGAGGGGGCGGTGATGCCCTGGGGTCGAGTCTCTCCGTGGTCGTGCAGTCTCCGGAGGATGGCGTCGTCTTCAAAGTGGGCGAGCCGATCCCGCTCGCCGGGGTCGTCAGCGGCGACGGTGCCCTCCCAGCGGTGGACGTGAGCTGGTCATCGAGTCTGGACGGCGTCGTCTGGCAGGGGCACCCGCAGGCGAATGGATCCGTGACGGCGAGCGCAGACGGGCTGCGGGCGGGGCTCCACGATCTGACCCTGAAGGCCATGCGCGGCGGCAAGTCTGCCTCTGCCACCGTGAAGGTGCGCGTGAACACCGTGCCCACCACCGCGACGGTGGTGATCGATCCCGGGACCCCCACCACCGCCGACGACCTGGTGGTGCTGATCACGGAGCCCGCGACGGACGCGGACGTGACGGACATGCTCGGCTACTCCTATGTGTGGTCTCGCGATGGAGTGGTGGTGCCCGAAGCCGTCACCAAGACGGCGAGCCACACCCTCACGTCCCGGGGGCAGGTCTGGGAGGTCAAGGTGGTGGCGTCGGACGGCTGGCACCCGGGTGGCGCGGCGACGGCGTCCGTCACCATCGCCAACTCGGCGCCGGGCGTCGGTGGAGCGCTCGTGCTCCCGTCGAGCGGCACCACGGACAGCGTGCTGACCTGCAGCGCGTCGGGCGCGAAGGACGCAGATGGGGACCCGGTGGATCTGCGGTTCGAGTGGTTCGTGAACGGCGAGAAGGCGGGGGAGGGGCCGACGTTGAGCGGAGATGCCCTCACGAAAGGCGCGACCGTGGTGTGCCGCGTGACCCCGACCGACGGCATCGACGAGGGCGCCGCGGTGGAGTCGGCGCCGGTTCCCATCCTGAACAGCGCACCCGTGGTGGGAGCGGTGACCCTGACGCCGGGCAGCGGGACCTCCACGACGGCCTTCGCCTGCGCCTGGGAGGGCCTCGCCGACGCGGACGGCGACCCGGTCACCGCCCAGGTGGCGTGGGTCCTCGATGGTCAGGAGCTGGTGGGGACCGCGGCGGGGACGCTGGTGCCGGTCTCGGTGGGGGCCCACAAGGGCCAGGCGCTCAAGTGCCGGGTACGTCCCTCGGACGGGCAGGGCAACGGCGCGCCGATGGACTCCAACGCCGTGCTGCTGGACAACGCGCTGCCGGTGGTGGCGTCGGTGGTGGTGAAGGGGGGAGTAGGGGGATCCGCGAAGGAAGGAGACGAGCTCACCTGCGAGGCCGCTGCCCCCGTGGACGAGGACGGCGACACGGTGGGCATCGTGTGGGGCTGGATCGTCGACGGCGAGCCCGTGGTGGTGGGGGGCAGCCCGGTCCAGACGGCGACTCTCGGAGGGGCCAACTTCGACAAGGGCCAGCTCGTGCAGTGCACGGCCACCCCCCACGACGGAGAGGATGCGGGCGTCACGGTGACCAGCAAGAACGCGGTCTCCGTCGTCAACACGGCGCCCTCTCTGGCGGGGGTGGAGCTCCAGCCCAAGACGGCGAGCCGCGGGACGGAGCTGGCCTGCGTGGTCACGGGCTTCGCGGACCCGGACCCGGCGGACGCGCCGGCCGCCTGGGGCACGCTGGACCCGATGGACACCACGACCCCCGGCACCGCGATTCAGTGGCTGTCGAACGGGGCGCCCATCGGCGGCGCGGTCGGGGTGACGTTCGTCCCATCGTCCCTGGCGCCCGGGGACAGCGTGAGCTGCCGCGCGACGCCCCACGACGGGCAGGAGGCGGGGGCGTCGGTCACCTCCAACGCGGTCGTGATCCAGAACCTCAAGCCGTCGATCTCCGGGGTGGCGTTGGGACCAAGCCCGGCCTTCGGAGACACGGTGCTGACGTGCGCGCCGTCGGGGTGGTCGGACGGGGACGGCGACCAGGAGGGCTACACGTGGGCGTGGACGAAGAACGGTGTGCCGCTGGCTGGGGCGACGGGGTCGACCCTGGACGGCTCCCACTTCGACAAGGGTGACGTGCTCCTGTGTACGGCGACGCCCTTCGACGGGTGGGACCAGGGTGGGTCCGTCGCCAGCGACCAGGTGACCATCCAGAACCAGCCTCCATCGCTGGGGGCGGCCATCCTGTCGCCTGCGTCCGGTGGCAAGACCACGCAGTTCACCTGCGAGCCGAGCGGCCTGAGCGACGCGGACGCCTCCGACCCGGTCTACTACTCCTATGCCTGGAAGACCGCCGACGGGCAGCCGCTGGGCCTGAGCGGGGCCAAGGTGTCCGGGGCGGCCGTCCCGCTCGGGACGTCCTTCGTGTGCGTGGTGACCCCCTTCGACGGCGAGGCCTACGGCGAGCCCGTGACCAGCAACCAGGCCAAGATCGTGAACAATCCGCCCACCCTGGCGGCGGCGGTAATCGCCCCGACGGCGCCCGGCGTGGCGGACGCGCTCACCTGCACGGCGGTGGGCTTCTCGGACCCGGACGGGGACGAGCCGGTCTTGACCTACGAGTGGTTCGTCAATGCCGTGGTGCTGGCGGGGCAGGCGTCGCCCATATTGGCGGCGGGCACGGTCAGCAAAGGGGAGAAGGTCTTCTGCCGCATCACTCCTGGCGACGGGGCTGCGACCGGGTCCCCCAAGACCTCGCAGGAGGTCGCCATCGGCAACGCGGCGCCGAGCGCTCCCGTCGTGCAGATCAGCCCGCAGGCGCCGGACGCCGGGCAGAGCCTGACCTGCATGGTGGTCGGGGGCGCGGAGGACCCCGACGGCGACCCGGTCTCGGTGGACTTCGCGTGGCTTCTGGACGGCGCGTTGGTCGCCGGCCAGACGGGCCCGTCCCTGGACGGGGCGCTGACCACCCAATGCGGCCAGTGGACGTGCTCGGCGGTGGCGAGCGACGGAGACGGCGGGCAGAGCGAGCCCGGGACGGACACCGTGTCTCTGTTGTCGGGGACCGGCGTGGTCTTTGGAGGAGCGACGCACCAGGTGCTCGTGGCGGCAGCGCCGACGTTGGTGTTCCCGGGGGGGGCAATGACCGTGGAGACGTGGGTGCGCCGGACTGGCGACTCCGGGGTCATCGCCGAGCGCATGGTGGGCGGCAAGGGCTTCCGCTTGTCGCTGGTCGGCGGGGCTCCGGTCGCTGCCATTGGAGACGGCGCAAATTCATGGACCGTGACCGCCACGGACGGGCTCCCCGCCGGTCTCTACACGCACGTCGCCATGACCTACGATGGCGGCAACCTTCGGCTGTTCGTCGGGGGCCAGAAGCAGCCCGACGAGGTCATGACCGTCGGCGTAGCCTTCGAGGGAGGCGGCTCTCTCGTGCTGGGCAATGACGGGGCCCAGACGAGCCCCTTTGCGGGGACGCTCGACGAGGTGCGGGTCTCCTCCACCGCGCGCTACGCGGCGTCTTTTGCACCCAAAGTCTCGTTCAGCCCCGATCTCTCGACCCTCGCCTACTTCCGCTTCGAGGCGGACAAGGCGACCATCGCCTATGACGCCAGCGGCAAGGCCAACGACGGCGTCATCGTGGGGGCGAGCCACGGGGTCGGGGTGTGCAATCCGGCGAACAGCGCACCGACGCCCCCGGTGGTGGAGATCAAGCCGTTGATTCCCACGGTGTCGGACTCCCTGACCTGCTCCATCAAGTCACCGGGCGTGGACCCGGAGGGCGACCCGGTCTCCTACGTCTACTCGTGGCAGAAAGACGGCGTCCCGACGGCCCAGACGGGGGCCACGGTGCCGGCGTCGGCGACGGCGGCGTGCGAGGTCTGGTCGTGCTTCGCCAAGGCGACGGACGGGGAGCTGGAGAGCGCGGCGGCGACGGCCAGCGTCGAGGTGCAGGACGTGGGTGCGACGACGTGGTACGGGTACAACCCGAGCGGGAGCCAGTCGTCCTTCAACCAGCTCGCGGAGCAGGAGGAGGTCGCCATCGTCTTCCCGAAGGTGGTGGGACCTGTGACGGTCAAGAAGATCTACGTGAAGATGGACGCCACCAAGCCGGGGGTGCAGGCCTACGTGTATGCGGTGGGGACCGCGACCGAGAACGCGGCGGCGCTCTGGACCGGCAACGTCGCTCAGGGCACCGTCGCCTTCCAGGAGCTGGTGGTGAACGGCGGCGCGGGGGTGGTGATCCCCGATGGCAAGGCCCTGCGAGTCGGGGTCCGGTGCGCTGCCTATCTGGGTCTGGCGGCGTATCACACAGCGACTGGATTCGGCACGTCCATCTTGAAGGCGTGCGGCGCCTACTGGCCGGGGGCTGGGTGCCTCACGTCCTACTCCTGGGTCTCGTCCAGCCAGTATGGCGCGGGCTACTGGACCATCCACGCCGAGATCGAGACCGCGGGTGGCGGGATCTGCCAGTAGCGAGAGTCACTCCCGCCCGGGCGCCACGAAGCGGTACACGTCCAGATACTCCCCGATGCGGTGCTGCCAGCCGAGGGGCTCTGCCATGCCGCGCCGCTGAAGTGCGCGCCAGTGCTCGCGGTGCTCGCCCCGGGTCGAGATCCACGTGTCCAGCGCCGTGTTCAGGGCCCAGGCGAACCCAGACTCGTCGAAGTCGTTGAACACGAAGCCGGTGCCGCTGCCGCCGTCGGGGGGAACGAACGGTCGCACCGAGTCAGCCAGGCCGCCGGTGCGGTGCACCACGGGCGGGGTGCCGTAGCGCAGGCTGTACATCTGGTTCAGGCCGCAGGGCTCGTAGCGGGACGGCATCAGGAACAGGTCCGCGCCCGCCTCGATGGCGTGGGCGCGCTCCTCGCTGAAGGCCGCCTGGAAGGCCACCTGCTTGGGAAAGACCTTCATCAGCGAGCGGAAGAACCACTCGTACTTGGGCTCGCCCTTGCCGAGCGCCACGAGCTGGGCGCCGCGGGTGCGCAGGACGCGGGGGAGCACCCCCATGCAGAGGTCGAGCCCCTTCTGCCACACGAGGCGGGTCACGAGCCCGAGGACGGGCGCCTCGGGGCGGTAGGGCAGGGCCATGGACCGCACCAGGTCGCGCTTGCACAGCTCCTTGTTGGTCAGGTCGTAGGCCGAGTAGGGGTGCTCCAGGTAGCGGTCCACCTCGGGGCTCCACTCCGCCTCGTCGATGCCATTCAGGATCCCGAACAGCGCGTCCCGCCGCGCCCGCAGGAACGGGTCGAGCCCCACGCCGTGGGCCGGGGTCTGGATCTCTCGCGCGTAGGTCGGGCTGACCGTCGTGATGGCGTTGGCGTGCAGGATCCCGCTCAGGAGGAAGCCGAAGCGGCCCGCGGCGAGGTGGTCTCCATGGACGAGGTTCAGCGCGGGGCCCAGGCCGACCTCGTAGGCAGCGTGCGCGCCGAACGTGCCCTGGTGGCCCAGGTTGTGGATGGTCAGAACGGACCGCGTCTCGGCGAACAGGCGGTCCCACGCGAACAGGGAGCGCAGCAGGAGTGGCACGAGCGCGCTTTGCCAGTCGTTGACGTGCGCGATGTCGGGGGCGAACTTCAGGTGCTGGCAGATCAGCAGCGACACCCAGCTCAGGACCCCGAAGCGCAGGTGCTCGTCCTCGCCGGAGCCGTACAGCTCGGGGCGGTCGAACAGCGACGGACACCGCACGAAGTACACGGGTACGCGCGTGCCCGGCAGCGGCGCCTCCGCCACCGAGAAGCGCACCTCCCGGGGCCCCATGGTGAAGGTGACGTCCGGCATGACCTCGGTGAACGCGCGCCCCGGCTGCCGCACCCGCGCATAGAGGGGCATCACGACGCGCACGTCGTGCCCGAGCGCCGCGAGCTGGCGCGGCAGGGCCGCGGACACGTCGCCCAGGCCGCCGGCCTTGGCGAAGGGAGCTACCTCGGAGGAGACGAAGAGGATCTTCATGGCGGCGAGGATAGCGCGGAGCGCGACGATGCGCATCATGCAATGTCGCGACTCTGGTGTCCGGACGCCCGCTGCCCGGCATCGAGCACCGTCGGCCAGGAGCCGCCCCCGTCAGCCGCCCACCAGATCCAGCAGCGCCGTGACCGTCCGCCAGTTGCGGGTCGTCGCGCGGGTGCCCAGCGCGCGCTCGAACCAGGCGTTGTTGAGCTTGGTGCGGCCGTAGCCATCCGGGCAGTGGACGTAGACGGCGCCGTCGCCGAGAACGAAGGTGTCGCGGCCGGAGACAGGTGCCGGTGGCTCCCGCGTCGGCGGGCCGTGGAAGGTGGCGTGGAGCTTCGTGGGGTCGGACTCGATGGCGAGGAACGGGTTTGCTCGAACCAGCCGCTCCAGCTCGTCGCGTGCCCGCAGGAAGACGTCGACGTCCGGGAGACCGAGAGTCTCCCCAAGCGCCGCCTGGATCCTCGCCTCCAGTGCATCTCGCTCATCGGGCGGCCCCTGAAAGACGACGTTGCCGCTCTGTACGTAGGTCCGGACGTTGCGGAACCCCAGCCCCTCGTAGACTCCCCGCAGGGCTGCCATGGACACCGGGCGGGCCCCCGCCACGTTGAGGCCCCGGAGGACGGAGGCCCACACCCCGCGGCCCGCCCGGTCCCCGCTCACTTCTCCAGCTCCTTGATCAGCGCCACGTTCTTGTGCTCGATGGGGCTCAAGAACTGGCCGACGTCGGTGAAGCGCGCCTGGTAGCCCTTTACGGCGCCGAAGTGGCGCTTGTACTCCGCCTTCTTGAAGATGTAGCCGTAGCTCGCGAAGATCTCGTTGCGCATGAGCGCCAGCTCCTTCTTCGAGCGCCCGGCCAGCTCCTCGCGGGTCAGCTCGCGTGCAGAGAGCTCCGGCCACGACGCCACGAAGGAGCCCTTGAGGGCCGCCCGCGCGCCCGGCGTCGCCTTGTGCCGCACGATGGCCTCGCACCCTTCGCCCGCGTCCGTGCCCGACCACTCGATGGTCTCGGTCGTGGCCACCGGCTTGCTCACTCCGGCGTAGTTCTCGTAGATGGTCCGGGCGGGGGTCGGGCCGGGAGCTGGCTTGTCGCCCTTTCCGTAGAAGGCGCGGGTGTACTGGATCGTAATGGTCGTTCCGCTCAGCTTCCAGGTCCCCTCCAGGATGTTGGGGCAGTCGTCGCCGCAGTCCTCCTTGACCACCGATCCGTCGGCGAAGAACGAGGTCGTCGGCCCGCCGCTGGCGCAGCCGGACTCGTCGATGCTGAAGCCGGCGGGGGAGGGGACGTCGGCGTGGGCGGCTGGCGCCAGCGCCAGGAGTGCGGCGAGCGGGAGGCTCCACCGCGCGGCTGAGGCGAGCGATGGGGAGCGGCCGGGGAGCCGGTCGGGCCCACCCGGAGACGCTGCGGGGGGAGTCTGCTGGGTGCGTGCGTTGGGCGTCGTAGCTCTCAAGGGTGACCTCCGGTTCAGGGTGAGCCGTGGATGATAGCGGGACGAGCACCTCGTTGCGAGCCCGGCTGCGTCGCAGGATCCTGCCTCGACCTCACGATGGGGCGCGGCCGTGGAGGCTGATGCCACGCTGGCGGGGCGGTCGTCGGCTCGGCTGGATCGAGGAGCGAGGGTCTGGCCATGCGGTCCCTGTGGTCACCGGCCGGCGCAGGTCACCACGTACCGTCGGGCTCCATCCACAATCTCGGCGGGCGGTGTCAGCACGATGCCCACGTCGCTCGCCTCCACCGTCATCGCCTCGGCCACGCCTGGGACCTGGAGGCGCTCGGCCCAGTGGGGCGCCTCCAGCTCCGCGACGGTCGGGCAGGTGCCCGTGCGGGCGCGGCTCACGGCCACCGCCGCGTGCACGCGGGCTGCGGCGAGCTGGAAGCGGCGCAGGGCGAGGTGGTCCACGTACCGCGCGAAGGACGGCTGGGCGATGGACTCGAGGATCGTGAGGATCTGGTCTCGGACTGCGGCCCGCTGGTCCTCCGCGGCCGCGACCGCCAGCAGCGAGCCAAGGCCCTTCGGCTGCTTCGCCAGCGTCGCGTCCTGGAGCCGGGCGAGCCCGGTGCGACACTCCGTCAGGGTCGCCTCCGGGGGACAGGCGGCGGTCATGCGCTCCCCGTTTCGGTCTATGGCAATCCAGGCAAGCATGAGGGCCTCGCGCTCGCCGACGCCTGGAAACTCGGCCCCAAGGGTGCCGCCCTCCATGGGTCGCCCTCCCTCGTCAAAGCCGCCGGGAGGCTCCCAGCCCCGGCCGCGCAGGCCCGGCAGGACCGTCTGCAGAGGGAGGGCGTAGCGCTCGTAGGCCAGCAGGTCCGCGAAGCGCGGCTCCCCGTCGAGGAGCAGCGCGAGCTCCCGCTCCGCCCGCTCTGCAAGCGTCGCCGAGGCCCCAGGCCCGAGCAGCGGCGCCACCACGCCCTGGATCATCGTGTCCACGGCGGCGTTCCCCGCCATGGCGGCGAGCAGCGGTGCCCCGGGGCCCCGCGAGAGGTGCTGCGTAACCCGGAGCCAGTCCAGCGCCAGGGAGAGCGCCTCCTCTTGCCTCCCAGCGCGGGCATGGGTCTGGGCCCGCGCCGCGACGGCGCGCCCAAGCGCCAGGGCCCGCAGGATCTTCGGGAGCCCGCGGCGTCCAGCGAGATAGGGAGAGCAGGCGTCCTCGTGGGCCGCGGCCGCGTGGACCGCGTCGTCGAGGGCGTCGCACGCCTCGACCACCTCCAGGACCTCCGGATCGGGCTCCCCGTCCGCCTGCTTCGCGAGCGCGTCCCGGTGCCTCTCCGCGGCCTCGGCGCACGCCACCAGCTCAGGCGTGCTCGGTCGCAGGATCGCCTCGATGGCCGCGTCCGCCCTCCCAGGGCGCGCCTCTCCGCGCAACGGGGGCACGGAGCAGCGACGGGCCTGACTCTCGGTGACGAAGGCGTTCAGCGCGGCCTGGAGTGGGGTGAGCTCCGCCTCACTCACGAGGGCCTCGGGCCCGGGAGTGACCTGCGCGGCCTCCCGGGGCTCGGAGCCTCCGGCTGCCCCCTCGGGAGTCGCCGTAGACGGGGACTGCGCTGTTCCCCGGGTGGGGCTCGCAGGATCGGGCGGCGAGGACCCCTTGCACGAGACGAGCAGCAGCACGATGAGCCATCGTTCCATTGTGCCGCCTCCTCTCGATAGCCCCCTACAGCTTCCCGTCCGTCATGCCCACGGGCCGGAAGTCCTTCATCTCGCACATGGTCTGGATGTCCATGCCGCACACCTTCTCCACGGCGAGGCAGACCTGGCCCTCGGGGCACTGGGTCTTCTGCTCCTCCGTGGGCTCCGCGCCCTCCGCGACGGGGACGCACGGCTTGCTGCAGAAGGGGGCGTCGCCCTTGGGCGCCGTGTACTTGCCGTCGCCGTCCGTGTCGAGCCAGATGGGGTTGGTGATGGCGAACGCCGGCACGGGGAACCAGTCGGGGACCGGGGGGCTCGGCGGGAAGATGCCCGCGAAGAACTCCAGGTTCTGGAAGGCCAGCGCCGCCACGCGCGGGAGCTGGAGCTCGCCGAAGGGCACGTCCAGGATGGTCGGCCGCATGAGGTGCTTCTCGTCGAGGCCCATGGTCACGACCGCGACCCACGAGTCGTGGTCGGGCAGCTCGATGTCCACGGTCTCGTCGATGTCCACGATGCGCTCCGGGTCCACGTCCTTCTCGATGACCTTCACGAGCTTGCCGCTGACGTAGACCTCGGCCCGCTCCACGCCGAACCAGCTCGCGGTCTCCACCCGGAGCTGCACCTTCTTCGTCCCCCCGGCCTTGGCGGACGCCACCTCCCCGAAGGTCTTGCCGTCCACCGACATGCGGATGAACGGCCCGTAGGTGGCGAAGGCGTTGGCCTTCTTCAGGGTGGCCGCGGTCTCGTCCGCGTCGATGGTGTGCGGAGACCCCGCGTCGCTGCGGAACCAGGTGCGCGGGGTGCCGGGCTCCCGCTGGAAGCTGTGGCTGTCCGAGCCGCCGACCAGCGTGGGGGTCAGCCCGTACTCGAAGAACCGAAACAGCTCGTCTATCTGCCCCACGTGCTGCACGCACGGCAGGTGCTTCCGCTCGTCGGGCAGCGGCTTGTCACCGAGCCCCTTCGGGTCGCAGAGCTTCTCGGCCGCGTCCACGGTCATGTCGAAGCCCCAGACCAACTCCTGCTCCTCTGGCGTCCGGGTCAGGATCCGCTTGGAGATGGCCCACGCCAGCTCCGTGCGGTTCCGGTGGCGGCAGACCGCGAAGCGCTCCCCGGGCTTGCACTCGGCGAGGCGCTTGTCGGACAGCTCGGGGCACGCCGCGTCCAGGGCGGCCTCGTCTTCGGAGGCGTCGATGCGCGCCAGGCAGCGGTTGAAGTCCGTGACCTCCTCGATGCTCGGCGTCCGCACCAGGTCGAAGCGCTTGGAGTTGAAGACCTCCATCGCATCCCAATTGCACTCCATGGTGCGCATCAGGACGTTGTTCTCCTCCACCAGCGGGGTGTCCCGGTTCATGGTGTAGGGGTTGACGCCGAACTGGTCCAGGTAGCCGATGGTGCCATCCCGCGGGTGGGCCACGATGACCACCGGGTCCGATCCCGGCGCCGCCACCGCCCGCAGCGAGTCCATGATCTCGCCGCCGGAGCGGCAGGTCCAGTCCGGGTTGCCGTGGTCCGGGATCTTGAGCTCGTCGTACTCCAAGGGGAACCCGATGAAGTGCCCCAGCTCCAGGGTGGACACCTCGGCGCCGATGGCGGTGCCCAGGTAGGACTCCAGCATCAGCTCCCGCAGCGCCGGCTTGTAGTCCGTCAGCACGTCGTGGTCCGTGGCCACGGCCATGTCGAGGCCCTCGACCACCGCCGTCGTCACGCGCATGTCGAGCGGCATGCCGCTGTCGAAGCTCGGCAGCGCGTGAAGGTGGAAGTCGCCACCGCGCCAGCCGTTGGTGTCAACCTCCTTCGGGATGCTCGCGTCGAAACGGAAGAGCTGCCCGCTCTTCAAGGTCACGTCCTCGACGCGGTGGATCGCCCGGTCGAAGCCCCGCGAGGCCATCACCTCGTAGCGGCCGGGCTCCACCAGGGCCTCCCCGATGCCCGTCGTCGTCGAGATCGTGTGGCGGATGCCGTTGCCGTAGCGCGAGTCGCCCATGTAGACCCGGCGCAGGCCGTCCCGCTCCAGGGGCTGCCCGTCCGCGTCCAGGGACCGCAGCGTGATCTTCGCGGGGGTCAGGCCGCCCGTCTCGTCCATGACCCGGTAGGCCAGGCGCGCTGGTGTCGGGAGCGCGGGGATCACCACCTCCGTCTTGCCCTTCTGCACCTTGACCGCGATGGGGAGGGAGACCACCGTGCCATTCGCGTCCGTCGCCACCACCACCCAGTCGCCAGCCGGGACGTCCGACGCAAAGTCGCCGTCCTCCACCAGATCGAGCCCCTTGTCGGCGTCCATGGTGACCAGGAGCCCGGGGTCGCTCCCCACCGCCATGTTCGCCTCGGCCAGCTCGTCCACGCTCGTCCACGCCTTCTTCGGGTCGGGGTTCGTGAACACGAAGACCCGCGCGTTGGGCACGGGCTGCGCCGTCTCGCCCCAGATCACGTGGCCGCGGACGCGCCCCGTGTCCGTGCCGCGCTGCTTCCACGCGATCTGGGCCACGCTGGCGATGTCGCCGTCGCCCACCGCGAAGTAGCGCTCGTAGGTGAACACGCGGATCTGGTCGCAGTCGGCGTCGTCCGTGTCCGCGTTCAGGCAGTTGATGCCGGCGGTGAGGAAGGCGGTCGACGCGCTCGTGAACAGAGGCACGAGCACCTTGGACGGGTCCTTGTCCTTTTCGGGCTTCGTGAAGTAGCCGTAGCTCACGTCCCCGCCCGAGGCCGCCACGAACTCGAACTCCATGGGAGCCTCGAAGGTGTCCTTGCCCTCGAAGATGTTGTCGAAGACCTTCTTCTCTTCGTCGAAGCCCATGCCCGGGGCGAAGATGTCGTTCTGGTTGCCGAAGAACACGAAGTCGCCCGCCGCCAGGCCGCCCCGCAGCTCTGCGTCCGCCGAGCCCCGGTTGTCGCCCAGGATCGCCCTGAACAGCCCCATCGGGGCGGTGTAGTTGGGCATGGGGCGGGACTCGGCGCACTCGCACGTCGGGCACAGGTCCGCGTCGAGGCCCGGGCCGTGCGCGCAGGAGTCGGTCTTGCCGGGGCAGTCGAGCTCGGGGCACTTGGTGAGGTCCGCCTTCACCGGAAGCTCCAGCGTCGTGCGGATGGTCACGAAGCGGTCGCCGGGCCTCAGGATATAGTCCGTCTGGAACGTGACGTCGGGCTTCACGTTGTTGAAGAGGATGCCCAGGATGTCGCTGAAGGTCTTGAGGACGCTGATCGCCTCGAAGAGGAAGCGCCCCTGGCCCCGGACCCGAATCGCGGCCTCCTTGCCGTCGCTCCCGTCGGACAGGACGAACACCTCGGTGGCCGTCGGGTCCGGCACCAGCAGGTTGGCGACGGGGAACAGCTCGGCGAA
Organism: Myxococcales bacterium; assembly: GCA_045863395.1. Taxonomy (GTDB): domain Bacteria; phylum Myxococcota_A; class UBA9042; order JABWCM01; family BTVJ01; genus BTVJ01. The sequence continues at coordinate 86,529 of BTVJ01000016.1, read as the reverse complement.
GCGGTCGCGCCCCCGCCCCTCGGCAAAGCGCTGGTCCTTGCGGCGGATGTCCGCGTCCACGATGGAGCCGCCGAACACGCCCGGCCCCGGCGAGTGCTTCGCCCCGAGGATGGCCACGCGGATCTGATCGTTCTCGAGCAGGAAGTCGCCGACGTCCGCCATGGCGACGGGCCCGCCCACCACCTCGAAGCGCGAGTCGATCTGCTTGGCGCGGAGCGTCCCGCCCTCGTCGGCGCAGCCCGCCGCGAAGACCAGGGCGAGCAGCAACAGTCGGGTCTTCATGGGGGACCTCACAGCCCGAGCTGGACCTGGATGACCATCGCGTCGTTGTCGAGGCTCGGGCCGTTGAGCTCCTCCCGGTGGACGAACTCGGCCTGGACCTTGGCGTAGTCCTCCCAGACGTGGAAGGCGAAGCCGGCGGAGATGGCGACCTGGTCGCCGTTGTCGTCGATGCCCGTGTTGGGGTCCATCCACTCGACCCGCGCCGAGAGGGACAGCATGCGCGGGAGCACCACGTAGCCGAGCTCGCCGACGGCGCTCATGCGCTCGACCTTGGCGAGCTGGGTGCTGCCCTGGGTGGGCTTGCTCTCGGGCTCCGCGGTGTCCCACAGGAACTCGCCGAGGAAGTGGAAGCCGTGGGAGTGGATCAGGAAGTCGCCCTCGACGCCGATGATGTCCCGCGTGCCGCCGTCGCTGTAGAAGGCGCTGCACCCGACGCCGAAGCGGAAGCTGGAGTGGTCGAGGTCCGCCATGGACTCGCCGAGCTCGCCCAGGGGGGCGGTCGAGAGACGCCCCGCCACCGCCAGCTCGTCGAAGCGGTTGCCGAAGGCGGCCGCGTTCTCCGTGTAGCCCTCACCGAAGAGGTCGCTGCGCTGGAAGCCGTTGAAGAGACCCACGCTGTAGTGGAGCATCGGCCCGAGGATGTCGCCCTCCAGCGACATGCCCACCTGGCGGAAGGGGGCCATGGCGCGCACGGCGAACGGCCGCTCGATGAGCGCCGTGCGGTCCGCGCCCATGATGGCGGAGCGGCTGAAGGGCACCTTGCGTGCGCCCGCGTAGAGGCCCACGAAGGGCTTCGGCACGACGCCCACCCAGGCGTCGACCAGGCGGGCGGTGTCGCCGGCCAGCTCCCCCGACACCTGGAACGGGACGATGGCGGCGGCGACACCCGAGAAGCCGAGGCGGGCGCGGCGGAGGCGGAAGCCCTCGCTGTCCGCGGCGTCCCCCGTCACCACCAAGGCGTCGTCGCCCACGTAGGGGGCGGCCTGGGCCTGGATGAGCGCCACCGGACGCAGCACGAGCATGGTGCCTATCTGCCAGGAGAGCGGGTCGTCCAGCTCCGGCTCGTCGTCCAGGTCGTCGAAGTCGTCCGCGGCGGCGCTCGCGCTGCCCGTCGGATCCGCGGCCACGTCCGTCGCCGCCAAGACGCCCGCGGCCAGAAGCGCTCCCGTCCATCGTCTCATCGGAGGTCCTCCTCGGTGTCGGTGCCGCCATCCCGGGTGGGCCAGCGAGGGCCGTGGCAGCGGCGCCCACCATAGCCCAAGTCGGCGCGGGGGTCGAGACGGTTTGCGCGCGTCACCGCGTTGTTTCCGTCGGACCGGGGGGGCGGTGACTGGGGCACGGTATCACGGCGGGTGGGGGCGGCCACCGGGCCTCCGATCCTGCTTGTCTTTCCCTCCTGGGGGTCCTAGTGTCGACCGCAGATCCGGGGCGTCCCGGCGGTGGGGCGCCCCTCATGTGAGAAAGGGAGAGCACCCATGCCGAGAAACGCTGATCCTCACCTCCCCGTGATGCCAGACGCCCGCATCAAGATCGTGCCAGCGTCGGAGCCGGTCCGCGCCCGGGTCGCCAGCAACGAGCTGTGCACCTTCGGCAAGAAGAAGTCCGCGAGCTTCGTGCGGCACTTCTGCGTGGATTTGAGCGGCACCCCCCTGGCGGGCTCCTTCCTGCCCGGCCAGGCCTTCGGGGTGGTCGCGCCAGGGCTCGATGATGCCGGGAAGCCCCACGCGGTGCGCCTCTACTCCAGCGCGTCCCCGTCCTGGGGGGAGGACGGCGCCGGCAACGTGATCTCCACGTCCGTCAAGCGCCTCATCGACGAGCGCGCGCCTCAGCGGCCTGGTGACGACCCCGGCGATCACCGCCTCTTTTTGGGGGTGTGCTCCAATCATATGTGCGATCTGCGCGAGGGCGACGACGTCTGGGTGACCGGCCCCGCGGGCAAGCGGTTCCTGCTGCCGGTCGACGTGGAGGCGCACGACTACGTGTTCATGGCGACGGGGACGGGCATCGCGCCCTTCCGTGCCATGGCCCTGGAGCTGCTCCGCCGCCCGCAGGGGGCGGCCCGGAGCCAGATTCACCTGATCTCGGGCTTCCCCTACACCTCGGATCTCATCTACCACGAGCTGTTCACGCAGCTCGCCGCGGAGCACCCGAACTTCCACTACCACACGGTGATCAGCCGCGAGGGACCCGGGGGGAGGGGCATCTACCTGCACAAGTACATGGAGCGGGAGCTGGCGCAGCTCCGGCCCGTCCTCGAGAGCCGGCGCACCATCCTCTATATGTGCGGTCTCGCCGGCATGGACTGGGGCGTCTACCAGGTGCTCGTGGCGGCGGGGCTCCACAAGGGGTATCTGAACCTCTCCGATCACATCGCGGGTGTCCCTCCGTCGGCGTGGGGCAACGACGTGGGCAAGCGGGACCTGCGCCCGACAGACCGCTTCCTGGTCGAGGTGTACTGACCCCCCTCTGGATTGCGCGGCCCCTCCTGTGGCACGGTGTCCCCCTCTCGGACGAGGAGGGCAGCGTGACACGAGCTTGGGTCGGACTGGTCGTGCTCTTGGCGTGTGGTGGGGACGACGCTCCCTCCGGCGGGGCGGTGGACGCGGGGCAAGCGGGGCAGGATGTCTCGCAGGACGGGGGGACGGCCCTGGGGGACGTGGCGCCTGCGCCCGACGTGCAGGGCGGGACGGACGGTGGTGGGAGCCCCGGGGACACGAGCCTGGAGGACGCCCCGGACGGCGCGGCAGGCGACGCTGGCGGGGGTACGGACGGAGGCGGAGGGGGGGGCGCAGACACGGGCGGCCTCGATGCCGCAGACGCCGTCGAGCTCCCGGTGACTCCCGAGCGCGTCGCCATCGGCATCGACTGGGCCCTCCAGTCGACGCCGGGCAGCAACGGCGTGCTCGCGAGCACGTCCCTGTCGCTCGCGGACGGCGACCTTCTGGTGGGAGGCGCCTTCGCCGGGGAGGTGACGGTCGGAGACGTGACCGTCTCCACGGATGACGTCACCTACCTTCACCACATGGCGGTTCGCGTGCGTCCCGACGGCACACTGCGCTTCGCCCGCCATGTGTGCGACGGCTGCCTCGGTGTCGCCGCGGAGGCCAGTGACGGGCGCATCGGGGTGGCGGCCAGCGGCAAGGCGCTGGTCGGAAACCCGGGCACCCCGGACGTCATCGACCGCTCGGAGGAGACTGTCGGCGCCGCCTTCACCGTGATGTCGCCGGAGGGGCTGGTGCTCGACATGCGCCGATTCGCGGAGGGTCCGGCCCTCGAGGTCCGCGCGGTCCTGCCACTGGACGACGGCGGCTGGCTCATCGGGGGGCACTTGGCCCAGCAGGCGACCTTCAAGGACGGGACGGTCATCGACGTCCCGGCGGAGGTCTTCTACCCGGGGCGTGGCTTCATCGCGCGGCTTCGGCCGGACCTCAGCGTCCAGTGGGTCGAGCCCATCGCTGGGACGGCGGCCAGCAGCGTGAACATGCTCGCCAGCCACGGGGCAGGCTTCGTCGCGGTGGGCGACTTCGGCGGCTATCCGCTCGGGGTGGAGGCGGTCTTTGGGGGCGAGGCGGGCCCCACCCTCGAGGCCAAGTCCTCGGACGACGACCCCGCCATGGACCTCTTCGTGGCGGCCTGGGCAGGGCCTGGGGACGTGACCCTCGCGCGGCGCGTGCAGCACTATGGGTGGCTCCGCGCCCCCACCTGGCTGAACCTCGATGCCGGCGGTGTGACCGTGGGTCTCGAGGGGGCCGTCGAGTTCGTGGTGGAGGACGGGGAGCTCTCCTGCGGCTACGGCGGCGACGGCACCCTGGACGTCCGGTTCTCGTGGGGGGGCGCCTTCCTCGGGGCCAAGACGCTGCCTCCGCGAGCGCGGCCCTGGCCCGGCGGGGGGTGGTGGAGCAACACGCAGACCTGGGCGGGCGGCACGTGGACCTTGGGAGAGCCTCCGGCCTCCCTCACCTTCGACGCCCCACCCCAGACCGACGACGCCGACTCCACCTCCTGGGTCCTGGCCCGGTGGACTCCTGGCGGTCAGCTCGTCCGTGCGGGGCAGCTCGTCGCGTGGCACACGAAGTGGATGACCTCCCCGTTCCTCGCGGGTGCCTCCCCGCAGCCCGACGGCTCGTGGCTCCTCGCCCTGAACGGCCACGCGTCGCTGACCCTGGACGCCCCGACCCCCATCGTCCTCGACAACACGGGATACGAGCGCTTCGTCTTCCTGCGGGTGCGCTTCGAGGAGCCCTGATCAGGCGATGGCGTTGATGTCGTCCGTGGTCAGGATGCGCTTCGGGTGGCCGTGGCGGGCGATGTGGAGCATCGCCTTCGCGAGCTGCACCGAGGTCGTCGTGTGGCTTGGGGCGAGCCGGCGGATGAGGGGGAACAGCGGCCCGCCCAGCACGTAGGCCGCGCGGGTGAGGCCGTGGCGGGCGCGGATGCCTCGCATCGGGTGGATGTACCCCGGGCGGAGCATGGTCGCCGCGAGCGGGAGCTTGAGGAGGTCATTCTCCGTGCGGCCCTTGATGCGGGCCCACCAGGAGCGGCCCTGCTCGGTGCTGTCCGTGCCCTCGCCGGTCACGTAGAGGAAGGCCATGCCCGGGTTCAAGCGGGCCAGGGTCTGCGCCGCGGAGAGAGTGAAGTCGTAGGTGATGCGCGTGTACTCCGCCTCCTTCATGCCGAGGGAGGAGACCCCCAGACAGAAGAAGCAGGCGTCGTAGCCGCGGAGCTGGTCCTCGACGGCGGTGTAGTCCGTGAAGGCGGCGTGGACCAGGTCGCGCAGCTTGGGGTGCTCCCGGCCCGTCGCCTGGCGGCCCACCGCGAGGACCCGCTCCACGCCCGGGTCGTCCAGACACTCCAGCAGGGCAGCCTGCCCGACCATGCCGGTGGCGCCGAAGAGGATCACGTTCATTGGAGAAGCTCCTTTGGTGGTCAGTGCGCGCGACGGCGCCGGGCGAGGGCGAGCAGGAGCAGGACCCAGGCAGCCCCGCCACCGGTGGCGCCGCACCCGCCGGTCGTCGGACCCTCGGGGGCGACGTCCGCGATGGAGGCTGGCTCGCCGGGGGACGACGAGTCGTCCTCGGGGGCCTCGGAGTCCATCGCGCCGGCGTCCTCGGGACCAGGCTTGGCGCCGCCGCCGGACGGGCCCGTCGTCGGCGGTACCAGCCAAAGCGGGGCGAGATCGAAGCCCGGCGACGGGCACGCCAGGGGCTTGCCGTCCACGGACACCGCGAAGGTCGTCGCCGTCGGGGCGCTCGCGAGCGGCATCTGGATGGGGAAGGTCAGGAACGCCGCCTCCCCGGGCTTCACCTCGGTCGGTACGGCAACGGCAACATCCCATGCCGCCCAGGAGGCCGGGTCCCACAGCGGGCTCGGGGTTCCGCCGGGCGCCGTCGCCTGGAGCCACGTGGCGGCCTTGGGCCAGGGCGCCGTCCCCACGTTGCGGAACACCGCCCAGACGATGCCGGGCTGCCCCGCCGGCATGGCGCCCGGGGCCGAGAGGTCCTCCAGGGCGGCTGCGAACGGGGGTGGGGGATTCCCCAGCGTCTTGGCGTCCTCGTCGGTGGGGCCGTCGCAGTCGTTGTCGAGGCCGTCGCACACCTCGGGGGTCGGCTCCACCGCCTGGGCGCAGCCGAGGCACCCGTTCATGCAGTGGATCTCGCCCACGGCGCACACCCCGGGGACCCCCGTGTCGCAGGGCGGCGGCCCGGGCGGGTTGGGGCCGGAGCAGCCGCCCCACTCGCCCCAGTGGCAGTTGCCGCCGCAGGCGCGGGCCTGCTGGCCGCAGTCGCAGCAGGCCTGGGACTGGGTCTCTCCTGGGCTGCACGGCCCCTCGCCGCCGCAGCCGGACCACCCGCCCCACTTGCAGTCGCCGCCGCAGGAGCGGGACCGGGTGCCGCACTTGCCGCAGCCCTCCGTCTGGGTCTGGCCCGGCGAGCAGTCGCAGCTCTGCTCGCAGCCCGCGCCCGGGTAGCCAGGGTAGGGGCCCTGGTCCACCCAGGCGCCGGAGGTGCCGGAGCAGCTCCCGGAGAACGAGTCCTTGGAGCTGCCGCCGCCGGGCTGCCAGCCGAAGTGCAGATGGGGGCCCGTGGAGCTGCCCGAGCTGGCCGACTCGCCGATCTTCTGACCGCAGGAGACCCCCTGCCCCTTGCCGACGGCGATGGACCCGTTGCGCATGTGGCAGTAGAGGGTGCGGCTGCCGTCGGCGTGCTGGATGCGGACGAAGTTGCCGCAGTAGCCGCCGCAGGGGTTGCCGCGGTAGCCCCAGTCCGCGCAGCCCTGGGAGGTCTCGATGACCGTACCGCCGGCGCCGGCGAGCACGTCGTTGCCGATGCCGATGGGGAAGTCGCTGCCCGTGTGGGTGTGGTAGCAGGTGCCGCCGCAGCCCCAGTCCACGCAGCCCGCGGCGCCGTAGTTGTTGTCGAAGCCGTGGCCGAGCTTGATGGAGGGGTGGAACGGGCGCCGGTGCCGCACCGCGGAGGCGTCCGTCGCCAGGAGCAGGACCCACGCCGCCAGCAGCCACCTCATGGGGCCACCTCCAGGGGGTGGATCGCGTTGCCCCGGACCACGCCGTAGCCGAGCCCCAAGCGGTGGGGGACGCGCCCGGTCTCCTGGCGCAGGACGCGGCCCTCGCCAGTCATGACCACGACGCCCTGCTCCCCCTCGAAGACGATGCGGTCGCCGTCGAACAGGGTGGGGGTGAGGGACGCCGGGAACGGGTCGAGGTGGGGCGCCTGACCTGGTGTGAACGTCACGTCGCGGTTCGTGAGCTGGCGAGGGGCGCCGCCGTCCGCGCGCCAGAGCGCCGCGACGCCGGAGTGGGCGGACGCGTAGACGACGCTGTCTCCTGACACCGCGGGCGACCACGTGGGGGCCATCGCGGTGGTGACGGGGCGCGTGGTCCAGCCACCGTCGTAGTCGGCGCGCCAGACCTCCAGGGAGGGGGCCTCGCCCTTGCAGTAGACCAGGGTGCGGCCGTCGGCGGAGGCGCCCACGGGGCCGATGGCCTCGCCGTCCACGCGGGTGACCGTGGCGTCCGCCACCACCAGGTCGCCGCGCATGGTGATGCCCAGGGCGCCGCCCGGCAGCAGGCGCGCGTGGCTCAGGGGGCGGTCGTCGAGCGGCCAGGGGGTCGGGACGCCGCGGACGAGCAGGCGGACCGTCATCTCCATCATGGGGTCGGCGTTCTCGGGGGCGGGCAGGGGCGTGCCGACGAGGATCCGGTCACCGTCCACGTCCAAGAGCAGGCCGGCGAACGCGGGGAGGGGACGCTCCGCCGGTGCCGTGAGGGCGCCAGTGGTCGTCGTGGGAGCCTGGTCGGTGGTGGGCGGGGAGTCCTTGCACCCGCCCAGCAGGGCCAGGAACAGCAGCCCCGGGAGCACCCGGAGGTGTGGTCGCGCTCGCTCGTGGTCAGTGGGGATCATGGTTGTGGACTATGCCCCCAGGCGACCGCTCCGCGCAACCTTTGAAGTAGCCCATCGTTGGGCTCGAATTGCGGTCGTGCCCCGTGATAGGCTCCGCGCCGTTTCGGGGGGCGCCCGGGGCGTCCGCCGAGGAGTGCTCATGGCCGATCACGTCTGCCCCCAGTGCTCGCGGGTCTACGGACCCGAGGTGATGTTCTGTCCCGCCGACGGCGCGCGGGTGATGGGCGACCCCCTCAAGGGCCTCGAGGGCCGCGTCATCGAGGGGCGCTTCACCATCCGCAAGCTGCTCGCCCAGGGGGGCATGGGCGCGGTCTACGTCGCGACGCAGCACTCCATGGACCGGGACGTCGCCCTCAAGGTCCTGCGGCCCGAGCTGGGCCAGAACGTGGACGCGGTCAAGCGCTTCCTGGCCGAGGCGCGCCTCGCCAGCCGCCTCGGCAGCCCCCACACCGTGTCGCTGTACGACTTCGGGCGCACCGCCGACGGCATGCTGTTCATCGCCATGGAGCTGCTGTCGGGGGCTACGCTGCGGCAGGCCCTCCAGAGCGGCGGCCCCATGGCGGAGGAGCGCGCGAGCCGCATCGCCACCCAGGTGTGCGAGTCGCTGAGCGAGGCCCACGAGCAGGGCGTCGTCCACCGCGACGTCAAGCCCGACAACGTCTTCCTGCTGCGGCCGGGCACCGAGCGGGAGCTGGTCAAGGTGCTGGACTTCGGCGTCGCCAAGAGCCTCGAGCCGGTCTCGGAGGGGCCCGTGACGAAGACCGGCATGGTCTGCGGCACCCCGGACTACATGAGCCCCGAGAACGTGACCGGCGAGGGTGTGACCCCTGCGTCCGACGTCTATAGCGTGGGCGTGCTCCTGTACCAGATGATGACCGGGTCCACGCCCTTCCAGGCGGACAGCCTGGTCGGGGTCATGGTGCACCACGTCCAGACGCCCCCGCGCCCGATCCGGTCGCTCATGGGCGGGCGGCCCCTCTCCGGGGGCATGGAGGAGCTGGTGCTGCGGTGCCTGTCCAAGCGCCCGTCCGAGCGGCCGGCGGATGCGGCGGCGCTGCTCGCGGAGCTGGCGCGGGTCGAGCGGGAGCGGGTGCATGGGAGGCCCGCCGTGGCCGCGGCGAGGGCGCGCCTCGGCAGCGTCGAGCCGGCCGCGGACACGACCACCGCCGAGTCCGTGATGGCGCTGCGGCGGTCCCGGCGGGGGCGCGCGGCCGTCGTCGCGGCGCTCGTCGGGGTGGCGGTGCTCGGAGGGGTCGCCGCGCTGGTGTGGCCCGAGCAGCCGTCGGATGCTGCACGACCGACCGGGGTGGTGGCTGCGTCCGGCGGTGCGGTGGAGGGCGCCCGGGCGGTGTCCGGCGGCCCGGTGGGGGAGCCTGGGCGTGCTGCAGAGACGCCCGGAGGCGCTGCGGAGACGCCCGGACGCGCTGCGGCGCCGCCCGGAGTCGCTGCGGAGGCGCCCGGAGTCGCTGCGGAGACGCCCGGGGGCGCTGCGGAGGCGCCCGGGGGCGCCGCGGAGACGCCCGAGGGCGCCGCGGAGACGCCCGGGGGCGCTGCGGAGACGCCCGGAGTCGCCGCGGAGACGCCCAGAGGCGCCGTGGAGGCCGTCGCGGACGCGGCATCGACCGTGGCCGCTACTCACGGTTCCCTGGTCGCGGCAAGCTCCCACGGGCCGACCGCTACCGAGGTCACCCTGCTCTCCGTCCCCCCGGGCGCCGAGGTGCGGGACGGTCGCGGCGTGCTCGGGGCGACGCCGCTGGTCGTCGCGGTGCCGCGAGACGGCCTCTCCGTGTCCGTCCGCAAGCGCGGCTATGAGCGCCGGACGGTCCAGCTCCGAGCAGACCGTCCCGAGGTCTCCGTGCGCCTGATCCCCGACGACGAGGCAGCAAGAAAGAAGGCGGAGGAGGACGGTCTCCAGTGAACCGCACGCTCGCGCTCCTGGTGCTCGCCCTGCTGTGCGTGGCGCCTCCGGTCCTCGCGCAGACCGCAGAGTCCCTCAACGAGCAGGGGAAGATCTCCTACGGGAGGGGCGCCTACGCCGAGGCCCTCGCCGCGTTCCAGGCCGCCTGGGACGCCGATCCCGACCCCCGCTACCTGCTGAACACCGCGAAGACCTTGGAGAAGCTGGACCGGCTCGCCGACGCGGTGGACGCCTGGGAGCGCCACCGCGCGGTCGCGCCGGACCCCGCTCCCGCCATACAAGCCATCGAGCGCCTGTGCCCCATGGCGGGGCGCGCGTTCGTCACCGTGACCACGTCGGAGCCGGCACCCGTGACCGTTGGGGGCGCGGCACGGCCCACGCCGCTCTGCCTGCCGCCTGGCCGTCACACGCTCGCGGCGAGCGCAGGGGAGCGGACGGCGCGCCTCGACGTGACCGCGAAGGCCGGAGCCCGGTCGGAGGTCCTGCTGGTCCTGGAGGCGCCCGCCCCCATGGGCACCCTCCGCGTGCGCTCCGACGTGCTGCCCGCCACCGTTCGCGTCGACGAGCGCCCCGCCGGGGTCGCCCCCTTGGCGCTGTCAGTGCCTGCGGGCATCCACACAGTGGAGGTGTCCGCCGAGGGTCGCCCCCCCTGGACGCACACGGCGCGGGTCGAGGCCGGCGAGGTCCTCGAGGTCGAGGCCTTCACGGGGGGCGAGCCCGTCGCGGTCGTCGCCGAGCCCTTCAACTGGGGCTGGGTGACCGCGGGGGTGGGCATCGCCTCATTGGTCACCGCGGGTGTCCTCTACGGCGTCGCCTACGACCGCTTCAAGACCGCGGACGGCCTCGACCCCAAAGAGCCCGGCTACTCGGCGCGCTTCGACGACCTGATCGCCACCGGCGACGAGCTCCAGATCGGCTCCTACGTCATGGCGGGCGTCGGAGTGCTCATGGTAGTCCCCACCGTCCTGCTGTGGGAGACCGGGGACCCGGCGCCCCCCACCACCGCTGCCGGCGCCTCCATGCGCTGGGGGCTCACCTTCTGACCGTCACCTCCAGAGGAGGCAGTACGACCATGCGGATCTCCATCGTGGCGCTCGCCCTGATCACGGGCTGCCTGACCGCCGAGAAGAAGGGGGACGGGACGAACATCGGGCCGGGCGGACCGAGCTTCGTCGAGGGGGACGGGGGGGCAGACGCCACCGGCCCGGGCGACGTGACGGCCCCCGACGCGACCGCCGGAGGAGACACGGGCGCCGCCCCGGGGGACGCCTCGCTGGCCGACACGGTCGAGGCCGACACGGCGACCGTGGACACGACTGCCGGCGAGGACTCCACGCCGACGCCCGACGTGCCGGTCGAGCCCGACGTGCCCGACCTGGGCTGCCCGGGCATCGTCATCGACGGCTTCGGCCTCGCAGGCTCCCCCAAGTACCTGCGGTTCGGCGAGGCGGCACAGCTCGGCCTGGTCCTGACCGCGGGTGACTCCGCCACGGTCTCCGTCACCGTGTCTCCGCCAGCCATGGGCCAGTTCTTCACTCCGGCCGGCGAAGGCGAGGGGACCTTCGTCGTGGATCAGGTGGACCGCGCGTTTCGCACCACCACCGTCACGTTCACCCTGACCGTGAGCGACGGCGGCTGCTCGACGCAGCGGACGGCGACGGTCAAGGTCCTGGGCAACGTGTGGGTCACGGAGATCACCACCGACGTGGTCGAGGTGTTTCGCAGCGACGGCACCTTCATCAGCCAGGGCATCCCGAGCACGTACTTCTCGGGCCAGGCAGACGGGAACCCCTGGTCGCTCCTGGAGCTGGACGCGGGTCGCATCGCCGTCGGGAGCCGCCACCAGCCGGGGGTCGAGGTGTTCGACCCCGAGGGCAACCACCTGTATTCGTTCGACACGAAGGACAAAACGGGCCTGGGCCTCTACAGCATCTGGGGCGCGTACACCATGCTGCGCCACCAGCCGGACGGGCGCATCTGGGTGGGGGGGCCGTCGGAGAAGCTCCTGGTCTACGAGGACGACGGCACCTACGTCGAGACCATCTCCTTCGGCTTCCAGGGACCCCAGGCGGAGTGCCTCATCCAGCTCCCGAGCCTCCAGACGGTGCTCTGCGACGACGGGGTGATGCCCTGGGGTCTCTACGCCCTGGACAAGAAGGGCGCGATCCTCGGCGACTACGGAGACAACACGACGTCCATCCCGCTCACCATCTACCGGGGCGCCGCCGCCCCGAAGGGCGTGATCCTCGGCGGTCGTCACACGGTCTCCGGGGCCGGCTACCTCGTGCTGCTGGAGCCCGCGGGGCAGCTCAGCAAGAAGTCGGCGCCCATCGAGGACTGGAAGCCCCAGTACGGCGTCACGGCCTTCGGGGAGGGCTTCCTGGTCGCCACCGCCAAGCTCTCGAGCAATGACGTGCCGCTCGCGCACTTCGACGGCGACCTGAAGCTCGTCACAGAGACCTGGACGGACCGCGCCGGCACCTACCGCGGCGTCATGGTGCGTGGGGGAAACTGACCCCCCGGCTCGCCGGCCTCACTGAGCCGGGATGTACGTCCTCACGCCGGCCCCCCACCACTTCTTGGGCGTGCTCTGGATGGTGTTGACCACCTTGCCGGTGCCCGTGTCCACCACCACTACGGCGCCGCCCTCGTCGAAGCCGAAGGCCCGGTCGGTCCACCCCGCGAGCCCGAACATGGAGCTGAAGCCGTCCAGGCGCCCGATCTCGGCGGTCACGTGTCCCGACGCCGGGTGGACGGCCACGAGCCAGTCCGAGGAGTCTCCGCTCTTGTTGACCGTCGCGTAGGTGCCCACCCCCTTGATGGAGTAGGCGTCCCCGCTCGACGTGTAGATGGCGCCGTACTTGCCGAGGTTCGTGGCCGTGAAGGTCTCGCCCGTCCGGTCGAGGCGCGTCCACTCGCCCCCGTTTCCGATGGCGATGAGCACGTCCTTGTCCTCGTCGAGGAGCCCCTGCGGCACGAAGGTCAACGCGTTGTAGTTGGTGGGCAGCGTCCCGATGCGCAGGCACTTGCCCTTCTGCGGGTGGCAGGAGTAGACCGCCGAGAAGGACACTCCGTAGAGGGCCCCGTAGCGGTCGATGGCGATGTCGGTCATCTCGTGGACGCCGCCGTCCGCGGGCCACCCGAAGAAGGCCACGAAGTCGAGCTTGTAGGTCTTGACGTCCATGCGCCACAGCTCGTCCGCGGTGTGGGCGTAGACCACGCCTCCGTAGGCCGTTCCCGGCAGGTCCTTGTCGAACGGGAAGAGGTCCGCCACGTCCGGGATGCCGTCGTTGTCGGAGTCGACGAGGAGCGGTGGGGGGCCAGCGTCCGGGGCGGTGTCCGCCGGGGCCTCCGAGTCCAACGGAGCGCCAGAGTCCACGGGGGAGGCCACGTCCGCGGCGGCGTCCTCCGGAGCCTCCTGCTGGACGTCGGTCACCCCCAGGTCGGCGCCGCCCGCGCCCCCGGGCCCGCCGGCGTCCCCGGGCCCGCCATCACCCGTGGACGCGGTGTCCGCTCCCTGCCCCACGTCCCACCAGATCTGCCAGGGGCCGACATCGGCGGTCTCCTCGGAGGGGGCCGAGCACGCGGAGAGCAGCGCGGCGAGCCCCATCACCCAGCGGGCCATGGCGCCTCCTCAGGCGTTCTTGAGCAGCACCCGCTGCTCGTAGAGATCGATGCCTGCGGCGGTGAGGCGCACTGCCTGGGGGCGTCCGTCCGGGTGGGCCGCCTCGAAGACCAGCCCGCCGAGCTCCTCCAGGTAGTGCAGGTGCGGGAGGAGCCCGTCCTGCCCGATGTGACGGCCCAGCTCGTCCAGGTCCATGGGGGTGAAGGCGTGCGTCCTCCAGTGCGCGTAGAGCGTGTCGAAGATGGCTCGCCGGGGGCCATCGCTGAAGCCTGGAGCCGGCTGCGCGAAGAACAGGGGCCCGGCAATGGGGAAGACGGCCCGCCCCGCCACCGGGTTGACCAGGATGGCGAAGGCCAGCCACAGCGCGATCAACGCGAGCGCCACGGTGCAGACGGCGACGACGGGCTCGAAGGCCCGCGTGTGGAGCACGGCGCCGGCGATCTTGGCCACGAAGAGCACGTCGATGTCGAGCAGGAACAGGAACAGCACCTTGCTGTAGAAGCCGAAGCCGTACGTGATCACCAGGAAGATCATGAGGAAGGTGACCTCGGTAGCCAGGACGACCGTGTGGTCGGGGGCGAAGCCGCTCGCGAGGCCGTCGAGGGCCCACCAGTTCATCAGCCAGTTGAAGGCGAAGGCCGTGAACAGGGTGGCGCCGTACAGGTTGCGGTTGGCGAAGTTCAGCAGGCCCGCCACGAGCTGGCACCCGGCCCCGAACAACAAGCAGAACATGGCCGCCGTCTTGAGGCCCGCCGGGGTCAGCGCGTACCCGAAGGCGATGGGCACGAGCGCTGCGCAGCCCACCGCCAGGCCGATGAGGCCGAGCGGCGTTGGGTCGGCGAACACTTCACGGTGTGGCGGGGCAGGCGGGCGCTGGAGCATGTCGTGGTCCTCCGGGTTCGCGGTAGCTTGTACCGTGGCAGGTCAGGATTCAACCAGGAACGATCGGCTGGTGAGGTGCCCAGGACAGACCGCGGGTCGCTGCGCAGGGCTTCGCGCCCAGGGTCGTGCGCAACCGTGGCGTCAATTCTGCGCGAACACAGAACGTGCCAGCGGGCCTTGATCTGGGTCAAGGCAGAAAGTGACGCGGCGCTGCACCGATCTTCGCGCGCCTGTGCTATGAGGAGCATTGAGTGGTGGGTGCTTCAGCTTGCATGGGCACGCCGCTCGGCAACGCCGGGGAGCGACGGTGTGGCGCCCGAAACGGGGCGCGCAGGATGCTGGAGGTAGGCAAGATGACGAGGTGGGCAAGGCATGTGGTCTTCGCGACGGGGCTTGGCGCGCTGGTGCTCGCGGGCTGCGGCGACACGGAGTCGGTCACCGAGACGGTGGAGGTCGAGGAGGCGCGCGTCGTCATCGGGGGCAACTTCGACGTCCAGGTCGGCAAGTCGATCACGCTGACCGCAGAGACGCGCAACGGTCAGGACTCGGGCTACACCTGGGCGTCCAGCGACGAGGCCATCGCGACCGTCGCCGATGGAGTGGTGACGGGCGTGAAGGCGGGCGTCGTCACGATCACGGCGACCGGCGTCACGTCTCTCCTCAGCGGCGAGCGGGGCGTGGTGGTCACCGCCATTCCGGAGACCCCGGGCGTCGTCGATCCCGCGACCCCGGTGGTGCGCGTCACCGGCGACTACGCCGTGGAGGTGGGCGGCACGGTCGCGCTGACCGCCGAGACCCTCAACGGCGAGGACACGGGCTACTCGTGGGCCTCCCAGAACACGGACGTCGCGACCGTCGACGGCAAGGGCCTCGTCACCGCCGTCAAGAGCGGCGTGGCAACCATCACGGCCACGGGCGTCGACAGCGGGGCGCAGGGGGCGCACGGCATCGTGGTCGCGGAGGAGCCCGTGATCATCCCACCGCCGCCCGACCCGGAGGTGGTGGTGACCGTCACGGGCGGCAACTTCCTCAAGCCCACGCAGACGCTGACCCTGACCGCCACCACGGCCAACGGCGAGGACGGGAGCTACGTGTGGTCGTCGAGCGACCCCGCCGTGGCGACGGTGACCGCGGGCGTCGTGACCGGCGTCGCGGACGGTGAGGCGATCATCACGGCCAAGGGCGCGGACACGGGCAAAGAGGGCAAGCACGGCATCGTCGTGCGCAAGGACCCGGAGCCCCCGGTGGAGCCTCCTCCCCCGACACCGGTGGTCATCGTGGACGGCGAGACCCTGCTCGAGCCCGGCCAGACCACGGTGCTCTCGGTGGTGACGGTCAACGGCGAGGACAGCGGCTACGACTGGTCGACGAGCAACGGTGGCGTCGCCAGCGTGGACGTGGGCGGCGTCGTGACGGCCAACGGCGACGGCGTGGCGGTGATCACGGCCACGGGCAAGGACACGAAGGCCACCGACAAGCACACCATCGTGGTGGCGGCGGACGTGCCGCTGCCCGTCCCGGTCGTGTCCGTGGTCGGGGACTTCACGGTCGACCTCAACGGGACGCTGGCGCTGAGCGCAGCGACGGTCAACGGCGTCGACTCCGGCTACACCTGGCAGAGCAGCAACCCGAGCGTCGCGCCCGTCGACGCGGACGGGCTGGTCCACGGCAACGAGCCCGGCGAGGCGATCATCTCTGCCACGGGTGTCGATACGGGCGCCACGGGCTCCCTGGGCATCGTCGTCGTCGGAAACTACGACCCCCAGCAGCCCCCGTTCTTCGACCAGTGGGTGAAGTCGGCCCACGCGGACTCCACGGCGCTCGCGTTCAACAACTGGAACGCGCAGGGGGCCATCCCCACCGGGTGTGCCAAGTGCCACTCCAGCCCGGGGTACATCGACTTCCTTGGGGGGGACGGCAGCGCAGTGGGCATCGTCGACAAGCCGGCCCCGACCGGGACGGTCGTCTCGTGCGAGACCTGTCACAACGCCGCGACGCAGAAGCTGGACACGGTCACCTTCCCGTCGGGCGTGACCATCACTGGCTACGGCGCGGACTCCCGGTGCATGACCTGCCACCAGGGCCGCGCGTCTACGCCGGACGTGGACGACAAGATCACCGCGGCGGCCCTGGCGGACGACGACACGGTCTCCGCGGCGCTGTCGTTCACGAACATCCACTACCTGGCGGCGGGCGCGACCCTGCTCGGCAGCGAGGTCCAGGGCGCCTACCAGTACGCCGGCAAGCTCTACGACAAGCGCAACCACCACGTCGAGAACTACCGGGCCTGCACCGGGTGCCACAACCAACACACGCTGGAGCTGCGCTTCGACGAGTGCGCCCAGTGCCACACGGGCGTGACGGACGTCGCGTCCATCGAGGGCACCATTCGTATGTTCGGTTCCACGGGCGACTACGACGGCGACGGCAACCGGAGCGAGAGCATCAAGCAGGAGATGGACGGGCTCGGGGCCGAGCTGCTCAAGGCCATCACGGCCTACGCGAAGGACGTGGCGGGCACGGCCATCGTGTACGACAGCCACACCCACCCGTACTTCTTCATCGACACGGACGGCGACGGGGTCGCCAGCGCGGAGGAGGCGGTCAACGCCAACAAGTATGTGAGCTTCACGCCGCGGCTCCTGCGCGCCGCCTACAACTACCAGTACTGGCAGAAGGACCCGGGCACCTTCGCCCACAACGGCAAGTATGTCATCCAGGTGATGGTGGACTCCATCGAGGACCTGAACGGCGCGCTCCCTGCCACGACGGGCTTTGCCGGTGACCGGGGCGACGGCGGCCACTTCGACGGCGGCGCGCGCCCGTGGCGCAACTGGGACGCACAGGGCGCGGTGCCCGCAAACTGCAGCAAGTGCCACTCGGGGGAGGGCAACCGCTTCTTCCACACCTACGGCATCACGAAGGCGTCTGCGCCGGGCAACGGGCTGACCTGCGCCACCTGTCACTCCACGGTGCCGGGCTACGCGCTTCATGCCGTCTCGTCGGTGACCTTCCCGGGGTCCAAGGTGGTGACGAGCCTCACGCCTGCAGACAACCTCTGCGCCACGTGCCACAGCGGCCGGGAGTCCAAGAAGACGGTGGACGACTACATCGCCGGCGGCGGGCTCGGCTTCCGCAACGTCCACTATCTGCCCGCGGCGGCGACGCTCCTTGGCAGCGAGGCGGGGGTGGGCTACGAGTTCGACGGCAAGACCTACGCGGGCAAGTCCACCCACCTGGGCGGCACGGCCTGCGTCCAGTGCCACTCGCCGGTCAACACGAAGCACTCGTTCACGGTGGAGGACAACGTCGCGTGGTGCAACTCCTGCCACGGGACGAACAACTACAAGGCCTACCGCCTGCTGACCAACTACGACATCGACGGCGACGGGAACAAGGCGGAGCCCCTGGGCGAGGAGCTGTCGTCGCTGGCAGACGATCTATACGCCCAGATCCAGGCGGTGGCCGCGGGTACTGGCAAGCCAGTGGTGTACGATGGCCACACGAACCCCTACTTCTTCGCGGACACGAACGGCGACGGCGTGGGGCAGCCGACGGAGATCGTCTCGGCCAACAGCTACAAGGGCTGGACGCCGGCGCTCATGAAGGCGGCCTTCAACTTCCAGCTCTACCAGAAGGAGCCCGGCGCCTGGGCCCACAACGTCAAGTACACCGCCCAGCTCCTCATCGACAGCATCGAGTCTCTCGGCGGGGACGTGTCCAAGTACACGCGGCCCTGACCTCTCCCGCCCACCTGGGTCACTTTTCAGGACGGGCACGGCGCCCCCGTGGGGCGGCCCTCATCCCTCCGTCTCAGTAGTTGCACCCTGCGGTGCTCCCGGCCACCACGCGCACCCGGGCGCCCGGCAGGGTCGTCTCCTGGGTGACCGTTCGGCTGAGGCGCCACGACTCCAGCGGGTGCCAGTCGGCCAGGTACAGCGTGAGCAGCTCTCCGTCCACGATGAGCCCGCCGGTGTCTGGAGCCTCGCACATGATGTGGCTGAACTGCTCCCCGTGGTTGCCGCTCTGCATCTGGAAGCGGACGGATGGGGTGTCCCCGGGGGTCCAGGTGACCAGCAGGTCCTCCCCGGGTTGGGGATCGAGGGCGCACGGGAGGGGAGTCTCCATGTCTGCGACGCCGGTGCCAGCGGCCACGAAGGGGGGAAACTGCGCAGTGCCCGGGCCCGTGGCGGTGATGAGGGTGCCTGCGTCGAACAGCTCGCCGCCGGCGGGCTCAGGGTCCAGCGCGGCGCTGTAGTAGTGGTACGGCCCGCTTGCGACCAGCGTCACGGCTGACTTGAGTCCAGCGATGGTGATCGCGCCGGCGTCGAAGCGCTCCTCGTGCATCTGGCAGGTGCCATCGAGGCCGCAGAACGTGGGGGCCTGGCACACGGGCTCGCACGGGACCGGCACGAGGGCCGGGTGATACGCGCAGTCCCCGCGGACCAGCGTGGCCGGACCGAGCGGGATGTGGAAGGGTGGGTTCTCCACCCAGGCGAAGGCGTAGCCCTCGTTGCCAGGGCTGCTTGACTCCTGGACCGCCACCAGCAGGAGGCGCGCATCGGGACCGGCGTCCACGGCGGGAGCGCCGTCGAGCCCCGGGCTCCCGTCCGCGGCTCCATCCAGGGTGGAGGATGCATCGGCGACCGCGTCGTCATGGGGCGCATCTGAGGCGCCCGCGCCGTCCCCGCCGGCGCCGTCCCCGCCGGCGCCGTCCCCGCCGGCGGTCTCCGCGCCCGCGTCCGTCGTGATGGCCGTGTCTCCCACGGAGCTCCCGTCCGTGCCCTGGGTCGTGCCTGACCCGGCGGTACACCCGGCGAAGCACAGTGCCCCGTACCAGCGAGTCCAACCGAGCTTCATGCGAGCCTCCTCTCCGCCCATCGGGGCCATGGTACACCCACCACATGCCCAATGGGAGGCCGCCGAGGAGAGGGAGGGGCTTGCACGTATGCGCGTCATGATGTAAAGCATGCTTTCCATGGCTGGTCGTGAGTCAAACCGGGTGCGGCGGGTGCGAGAGGAGCGGGGGGTCTCGCAGGGGCGCCTCGCCGAGCTGGTCTCCCTGTCGCGGCAGAGCGTCGGGGCCATCGAGGCGGGGCGAGCGGTGCCTGGCGTCGACGTGGCCTTGCGCATCGCGGGGGCCCTCGGCTGTCGCGTGGAGGAGCTGTTCGGCGCGCCTCACGAGGCCATCGAGATGGCCTCTGCCGTGCCCGGCTCGTTGGGGCGGGTCGCCCTCGCCCACGTCGGCGGGCGGTGGGTGTCCCTGCCTCTCGGGGGAGACGGGCTGCGCCTGTCCGCCGACGGCTTCGTCGTCTCGACGCGAGGCGCCGCGGTGATCGTCGAGCCCATGCGACCGCTCGCCGACGCAGCGCAGAACCTGGTCGTGATGGGCTGCGCGGCTGCCCTGGGCCTGCTGGCGGACCGGCTCAACGGGCGTGGCATCGGGCGCCTCCTCTGGTTCGCCTCGTCGAGCGGTGCCGCGCTGGCCGCCCTGGCCCGTGGAGAGACGCACGTCGCAGGTGTCCACCTGGCGGACACCGGCTCTGGCGACGCCAACGTCGCCGACGTTCGCCGGCTCGGCGCGCGGGACGCATTGACCCTGGTGACCCTGGCGCGGTGGGAGGCGGGGCTCGTCACACGGGGGGGCGCCGAGGGCGCGCGCTCCGTGGCGGACCTGGCGCATCCCGGCGTCCGGCTCGTGGGGCGTGAGGGCGGCGCCGGGGCCCAGCGTCTGCTGGAGCGCGAGCTTCGGGCCACGGGCCTCCCTGTCACGCTCGCCGATACGCCGCTGCGGGCCCCCGGGCACCTGGAGGTGGCCCGCGCGGTGGTCATGGGCGCCGCGGACGTGGGGGTGGCGACCCGGGACGCGGCCATGGCCTTCGGGCTCCGGTTCCTGCCGCTCGCCGAGGAGCGGTACGACCTGGTGCTTCCACGGTCCCTGCTCACCGATGGGCGCGTGGAGCGCCTCCTCGACGCGCTCGTGTCGGCGCCCGTCCGTCGCGAGCTGTCTGCCCTGGGCTACGACCTGGCGGAGACCGGGCGGCGTGTGGCGGACGTAGAGGCGGCGTGACGATGATCGCTTCGACACAAGGACAACCGCTGTGAATCGAGCGACTTGGAGACCCGCGCCGATGCCCCTCGCTGCCCTGGCAATCGTCATCGCCGCCCTCACCCCCGCGTGCAGCCGGAGTGGAGCGTCTCCGTCCACCCCCGACGCGCCCGCGCGGCTCCTCGTCTACGCTGGTGCGGCCTCCAAGCCGCCGACGGAGGAGGCGGTCCGGGCCTACGAGCAGGCGACCGGCGTGAAGCTGGACGTCATCTTCGGCGGCTCGGGCACCGTCCTGGCCCAGATGAAGCTCGCGAAGGAGGGGGACATCTACTTCCCAGGGTCGTCGGACTACATGGAGAAGGCCAAGCGGGACGGAGACGTCCTCCCGGAGACGGAGCGGGTCATCGTCTACCTGGTCTCTGCCATCAACGTGCAGCGGGGGAATCCCCACGGGATCCGCACACTGAGGGATCTGACCCGGCCCGGGCTGCGGGTGGCCATCGCCAACCCGGAGGGTGTCTGTGTCGGGGCCTTCGCCGTGGAGATCATCGAGCGTGAGTTCACCCCCGAGGAGCGGTCCGCCTTCCGCAAGAATCTGATCAACTATACCGAGTCCTGCGAGAAGACCGCCACGGCCATCTCCCTGAAGATGGCCGACGCGGTCATCGGGTGGAGCGTCTTCGAGCACTGGGACCCCGAGCGAATCGAGACAGTCCGTCTATCTGCCGCACAGGTTCCCAGGATCGGGTACATTCCCGTCGCCATCTCCCGGTTCACCAAGGACCGGGCAGCCGCCCAGCGGTTCATCGACTTCCTGGCGGGGACGGAGGGACAGGCGATCTTCGCGAGACACCACTACTTCGCGAGCGCCAAGGATGCCACCGCGTGGCTCGGGGCCGAGCGCCCCGTCGGCGGCGAGTTCAAGGTCCCCTCATCGTGGCTGACCGGCCCGCGGTGAGCCTCCGCCGCACCAGCATCGCCGCCGCGCTGGCAGTGCTCGCCCTGTATGGGGGCCTGATCCTCTCTCTGACGTGGTTCCTCGACGGAGACACCCTCTCCTCGACGTTGACGTCGGAGCGGACGCTGTTCTCAGTGCGTCTGTCCCTGCTCGCGGCGACGGTGGCCACCGTCATCGCCCTGGTGATCGCGGTCCCCGCGGCCTACGCCTTGTCCCGCTACTCGTTTCGCGGCAAGGAGGCGGTGGAGACCCTCTTGGAGTTTCCCATCATCGTCTCACCGGCGGCGCTTGGCGCCATCCTTCTGATCTTCTTCAACAATCCGCTCGGTGAGTGGGTGCAGCAGAGCGTGGTCCGCTTCGTGTTCACGTTTGCGGGCATCGTGCTGGCGCAGCTCGTCACCATCCTGGGCGTCGCCGTGCGCATGCTCAAGGCGGCCTTCGACGAGGTCCCGGCAGAGCTGGAGACCGTCGCCCGGACCCTCGGCGCGAGCCCACGCCACGTGTTCTTCACGGTCACCCTGCCGCTTGCGCGCCGTGGCATGGTGGCGGCCCTCATCCTGGCCTGGGCCAAGGCGATGGGAGAGTTCGGGGCGACCCTGATGGTTGCCGGCACCATGGCCATGCGCACGGAGACCCTGCCCGTCGCCATCTTCCTGCGCCTGTCCACCGCCGACATCGAGGGGACCGTTGCGCTGATCCTCGTGCTGGTCACCATCGGCCTCGGTTCGCTCTTCGTCGCGCGGCGCCTCCTTCGGAGCCCAGCCCATGCTTGACGTCCGGGGACTCCAGGCCCGCGCCGGTGCCTTCACGCTTCACGACGTTTCGCTCGACGTGCCGTCCGGGCAGTGTCACGCCGTGCTTGGGCCGTCCGGATCGGGCAAGACCACGCTGCTGCGGGCGATCCTGGGGGCCGCGCCCCTCCTCGCGGGGCGGGTCCGCCTCGGCGGGGACGACGTGACCGAGTGGCCCATGGAGCGCCGACGCATGGGCTACGTACCCCAGACCCTCGGCCTGTTTCCGCACCTCTCCGTGCGGGAGAATCTCGCGTACAGCGCTCGCGCTCGCGGCCACCGACTCTCGGAGGCCGATCCTCACGTATCGCGCCTCGTCGAGGCGACGGGCATCGCCCCCCTGCTGGGGCGTTACCCGGGCACGCTGTCCGGCGGAGAGCGACAGCGCGTGGCGCTGGTGCGCGCGCTGGTGGCGGACCCGCGCATCGTGTTGCTCGACGAGCCGTTTGCAGCGCTCAACGAGACCCTCCGCCGCGAGCTGTGGTGGCTCCTCGACGGGCTCCGCCACGAGCGGGGCCTGACCGTGGTTCTCATCACGCACGATCTGAGCGAGGCCTACGTCCTGGCCGCACAGATCACGGTCCTGATTGCCGGGTGCGCACAACAGCAGGGAGCTCGGGAGTCTGTCTACCGCCGTCCCGCCACGGAAGGCGTGGCGCGCTTTCTGGGAATCAAGAATCTGTTTCCTGCGCAAGTCACGCGGCCTGACGCGGTCGACTGCGCACCCCTCGGCGGCGCACTCCGGGTTCCCGGCCCCCTCTCGCGTGGCACCTGTCTGGTCGGCATCCGCTCGGAGCACGTGGCACTCCGTGTCCCCGGGGAGCCGCCGAGGCCCGACGAGGCCCTGCTCCAGGGGCGCTACGAGGCGGTGCTCGATCTGGGCGAGTCCGCGCACCTGCGCTTTCTCGCGGCGACGGGGGCGACCCTCGAGATCAAGGTCGGCGCCCGCGTGGCGCGGAAGCTGGCGCTGAGGGTGGGCACCGACGGGGTGGTGGGGCTGCCGGCGCAGGACCTCTTCGTCGTCCCCGTCGCGTGACTCAGGGCATCAGCGCGAAGCAGTAGAAGCCGCCGTACCCGCCACCGGCCCCGACGGTGGTGGATCCTGGCGGTGGCCCGCCCGACTCGATGAGATTCACGCCCGCGCCGCAGCCCGCTTCGTTGAGGGCGGAGATCCAGTGCGCCATGCTGCCGTCGCCGCCGCTGGGGCCGCCCCCGCCGCCCGGCTTGCCTCCGCCGGGGCCCCCTCCGGGGCCGCCCCCTCCCGTCTGCGTGGGCCAGGTGTGCCCCACGCGCGGTTTCCCGTTGGCGGTCGACCCATCAGAGGTCGTCCAGTCCTTGCATGTGGCCGTGGCGCTGAAGAGCCTGCCCTGCGCGTTGCTGCCGGTCAGCGTGTCGTGGTTGTCCACCTTGGGTTTGGTGGGGTCTGGCTGGTGGTTCGGCACCCCCCACTCGTTGGGCAGGTCGTTGAGGATGGCCGCGTCCGCCCCCTTCGGGCGCTCGCTGATGAGATCCGCCTTGGTCAGGGCCACGAGCCGCCCGACGCGGTCGTACCAGGGCCCCTCGCCGACCCGGTCGATGGCGTCCACCTGCGCGCCGCTCTCGTCGGCGGTCACGCTCAGGAAGGCGCGCCACTGCTTGGCGGCCGCGCCGGGCATGCTCATCTCCGCGATGACGGCGCACATGGCGTCCGCTCCCCGGAGCCCAGCCCCGGGCCCGCTCTCCCCGAACCGCAGGTCGCCACCGAAGCCGTTGACGCTGCCCGACAGCTCCTGGATGGACTCGTAGCTCGTCACGAAGAAGCTGAAGTGGGGGAGGTCGGCCGTCGCGCCCGCGTCCGCCGTGCCGCCGCTGGCTCCGCCGTCTGAGGTCCCGCCTGGACTGGTGTCCGTCCCGCCCGCTCCGCCGCTGGCCGTGCCTGCGTCAGCGGCCGGGTCGCCGGTGGAGTCTCCTCCCGCTCCGGTTGGGGCGTCACCCGCTCCCCCGCCCGCGGATCCCGCCTGGGAGTCGCTCACACTCCCCTGCGCGTCCGCCGCCGGCTTGCCGCCCCCGGATTCTCCGCCCGTCGCCTCGCCGCCGCCCGCGTCCCCGGCCGCCCCATCGGCCCCCTCGAAGGCCGATCCGTCCACGCCGAGGCCGGCGTCCGCTCCGTCGCCGTCGCACGCACCGAACAGGAGCGCGGCAACCACCACCGCCCTCGTCGCGTCTCTCATCGCCGAGTCTCCCAATCCAAGTTGATCAGGCTCCAGGTGCGGCACCCGCCGGCACCTCCCTATTGGCACTTCAAGTCGAACTGGCACGCCTCTCCAGGGGGACAGTCCGCGTCATCGGTGCAGGACGTGAGCCCCGGGAGTGACACGGGCAGCTCCACCGCGGACGAGACGACGACGTCCACGCGCCCGGGGGGGATGACCGCGGACCCGGTCGAGCGGCGCGTGACCACGATGGTCGGAAACCCCGAGTAGCCGAGCGCCACCAGGCCGTCGGACAGCGCCAGGGGCACGGTCAGCGCCCCGGTGTCCTCGACCTCGCAGAGGAGCAGCCCCTTGGACCCTCCGTGGTGGCTGAGGTCCACCTTGACGTGGATCATTGCCCCCACCGTGAGTCCCGGCGCTGCCCAGGTCAGCGCGAGCGGAGTCCCCGGCACGATCCCTACGGGCCCGGACGTCAGCTCCAGGGGCGCGACCCCCGACGCCTGCGCCTCGAATGGGCCGCAGAGGTCGCTCCCGGCGGCGGCGACGATGATCGGGTCGCCCGCGCCGAAGGCCGGGTAGGGGAGGGTGCCCCCCGTCGGCTGATAGGAGGTCCCGATGGGGTCGATGGCGAGCGTCGCTTTGCCATCGGGCCCTTTGACGCCGCTCACCTGGACCGTCCCCACCGTCCGGGCCTTGGGCCACGGGTGGCAGACCCCATCCTCCACGCAGGCGTCGGGGCCACACCCACCTTCACACCATGGCGCGCGCGGCGTCAGGAGCCGGCAGCCCCCGTCCGCGGAGACCAGGTCCCACACCGTGGTGTCCGGGGTCGGACCGTCGAAGACCTTGCCGAGGAAGGAGGTGAAGCCTGGCACGGCGTCGCTGGTCGCCGTTGCGGGAACGGGCTGGACGAGCGCGATCTGGAAGGCGCCGACCAGGACCGCCGGGTCGCCCACCGCCCACTGCGTGTCCTCGGGCGCCACGGAGGCATCGCCAGGGGCGCCGTCGTGTGTCGCGCCGAGGTCCGGGCCGCCGCCCGTGTCGGCGCCCGTCGTCGCGTCAGTAGCCCCCTCGCCGCCTGCCTGGTCCGTATCGTCCACCGCGTCGACCAGAGGGGGCTGCGACCCGTCGGGCGCCTCACTGCCACCTGGGTCGCACGCTGCCACAGCAAGGAGGGCCGTGACGCCGGCCCATGCGACTCGCGCTCTCATCTCGGCCTCCACGTGGCGGCAGCGTCTCTGCTCGCGACGATAGCAACACGCAGGCCAACCCAGGGAGGCGGTGACAATCACGTGATTGCAGCGAGTTGGACCTTGTGGGCGCGCCCAGGGCTGGCGCGGGGCGTGCGGATTCCGCACTGGGTCCTGCAGGTCCCGCAGGACCCTACCAGCGCCGCCGCGTCGTCCGCACCGCGTCGTCGTAGATGGACCGGACCTCCGCCGTGATGGCTGCCCAGTCGAAGCGCGCTCGGGCCTCCGCCTGCCCGGCCTGCCCCAGGGCGCGCCGCAGGGATGGGTCTCCGAGGGCACGATCCAGCGCCGCCGCGAGGGCGACCTCGTCGTCGGACGGGACGAGCAGGCCCGTGCGCTCGTGCTCGACGAACCCTGGGATACCGCCCACCGCGCTCGCCACGACCGGGCGACCGGCAGCCCACGCCTCGAGGAGGACGACCCCGAAGGGCTCGTGCCGCGACGGCAGGACGAAGATGTCGGCGGCCCGGTAGGCACCCGGGAGCGCCGGGTCGGAGAAGCCGACGGGCCCCACGAGGCGGAAGCGGTCGGCGAGCCCGGCCGCGCCCGCAGCCTTGCGGAGCTCCTCGGCGAAGGAGGCCACGGTCTCCGGGCCGACGACCGCCACGTGCAGCGCGGGGTGGCGCCTGATGAGCCGCGCCGTTGCGCGCAGGAGGACGTCCTGCCCCTTCTGCGGGTCGACCCGGGCGAGGCACAGGACGAGGGGCGCGTCGTCCGGGATGCCGTGGCGGCGGCGAAAGCTCAGGCCGTCCCCGGCCGTCGCCCCCGCGAATCGATCCGTGTCGACCCCGTTGCGCAGCCGATACGAGGGCACGCCCGGGAGTCGTTCCCGACAGGCGTGAAGCTCGTCCTCGGCAAGGCAGAGGATCGCCGCTGCGTCTGCGAGGTAGCGCGAGGCCCCAAACGCGAGGTCGAGGGGGCGCCCCAGGTCGACGGATCGGCGGGTAGGCGCCCGGAGCTGGACCTGCTCGTTCTTGGGGACATGGAAGTAGCCGCCATGCAGCGTCACCACGTAGGGGATGCCACGCATGCGGCACGCCGCTCGAACGGAGCCACCCATGCGCGCCATGGTGTGGCAGGCGACGAGATCCAGCTCCTTCTGGCTCAGGATCGCTCGAATCAGTCCAGGGACGAGAGGATTGCCCCCCTTCCGATCCAGCGCGTCGCGGTCTCGGCGCATCAGCGGCGCGCGCAGGTAGCTGTAGGCGAAGCGGCGGATGTGGAGGCCGTCCGCGTCCTCCTCCCCAGGCCGGTCGAGGGCCGCCGTACACAGGACCTCCGTCTCGACTCCGGCGCGCTGCAGGGCCCGAGACAGGGACACCACGACGGTCTCGATGCCCCCCCACTGGCCCCAGACGAGGCGGCGCAGGACCTGGAAGGTGCGCATCAGGTCCTCCCCCGGAGCCGCACGCGACGAATCAAGTCCAGCTCCTCGGGGCCCAGGGCGCCGGCGCGCCTGAGCCCCAGCGCGATGAGCGCAGTGGACGCGGGGATGCCCAGCACGAGCGCCACGCCCGAGGGCAGCAGGAGCCGGAGCGCCACGGCCACGGCCACGGCGGGCAGGCATCCCATCAGGACGCGGGCGAAGTAACCCGCCGGGATGAAGGTGCCCCCGACCTGCCGGCCGACAACCCACAGGGTGATGGGGGTCATGGTGACGAGGGTGATGGAGACGGCGGCAACCGCGCCTGCGAAGCCCCAACGCTCGATGAGCAGCAGATCGAGGCCGATGTTGGTCGCGACTTGAAGCAGGCCGAGGTGCAACACCTTGTGCGCCTTCTCCACCGTCATGAGCGCCGTGCTCAGTGGGACGAACACGAGCGGCACCAGGTGGATCACCGAGAAGACCTGCGCCCAGTGGGCGGAGGGCGCGATGCGGCCCCCGAAGAGCAGCACCAGCAGCAGGTCGGACCATAGCACGCCGAGCACGGCCACCGGAATGGAGAGGAGCCCGAGCAGCCGGTAGTAGCGCTCGGTCGCGGCCTTGAGGCTGCTCCTGTCCCGGCCGAAGGCCTCCGCGATGGCGCTCGTGACGACGGGCGCCGCGGCCAGCGGCACGAACTCCAGAGCGAGCTGGGGGTAGGAGTAGCACAGGTCGTAGTCGCCGGACACGGTCAGGCCGTGCCAGTGGGCCAGGAAGAACACCTCGGACTGGCGGGACACGATCAGGTTCACCACGCCGGACCACACGATGACGCCCGCGTAGGCGAGCTGCCGCCGCCGGGCCACCACCTGCTGCGCGGGCACGGGCGGCCTTCCCGCTCCCTCCTGGTGCAGCAGGCGCGCGGCCGCCACCCCGAGCCCGACCGCTGCGACGCACATGCTGAGGGCCTCGGCCCAGAGCGCGCCGGCGACGTCCAGATCCAGCGCGATGAGCAGGGCCGTGGCGCCGACCCAGAGCAGGCCGCGCACCGCCGACGCGCCGGAGACCACCTCCGTCCGGTAGGCCGAGATGCACACGCTCGACGCCGTCTGGTAGGCCACGGTGAAGGCGGTCGCCACGGCGACGATCAGCATGAGCAGGCGCAGCTCCGCCACCGAAGAGGCGCCCTCCGCCGCTCCGAGCAGCGCGGCGATGGGCTGCGCGAAGGTGACCGTCAGGGCACCGACGAGCACGGCGAGGGCGAGCTGGACCCAGACCACCCGCCTGCCGATGCTCGCGACGGCTCCGAGGGCGTCCCTGGCCCGAGCCTCGGGCAAGTAGCGCAGCAGGCTCCGGTCGAGCCCGAAGGACACGAGCAGCACGGTGTACTGGAGCGCCGAGCGCAGCACCGTGTAGAGGCCGAAGCGCTCTCCGCTGAGCGAGCGGTAGAGGATGGCGGAGACGGCCAGCGTGGACGCCAGCGTCGCGATGCGCGTGAGGACTGTCCAGGGCACCGCGCGGGCGAGCCGCTCGTCGGTCATCTGCGGTGTGCGTCGAGCCAGCCCGAGTACCAGTCCCACGCCTTGCGCAGTCCGGCGCTCAGATCGTGCGCGGGGGTCCACCCGAGGAGCTCCCGCGCGAGGGTGCAGTCCAGATACTGGCTGTGGATCTCCGCCTTCGCCTGGTTGAGCACCTGGGGCTCGACCGGCTTGCCGTGGATGGCGATGAGCTGGTCCACGATCTCGAGCACCGTCACGGGGCGCCCGAGCCCGAGGTTGAAGGCCTTGCCGCGCACGTCCTTGTCCGGCGTGCGCTCCGCGAGCCGCAGGTAGCCGAGCGCGGCGTCCTCCACGTAGAGGTAGTCCCGCTCGAAGGTGCCGTCGCTGCGGATGACCGGCGCGCGCCCCTCCCACAGCGCCCGGATGGTGTCCGGCACGATGCGGTTCCAGTTCATGTCTCCGCCGCCGTACAGGTTGCCGCAGCGGGTGACCGTCACCGGCATGCCCCAGGTGTGGGCGTAGGTCCGCGCCAGGATGTCGGTGCAGGACTTGGACGCGTCGTAGGGGTGCAGCCCCGCCATGGGGTGGTCCTCCCGGTAGGGGAGGTCGGGGGCGCTGCCGTAGGCCTTGTCGGACGAGGCGACCACGGTGCGCGTCACGGTCGAGATCGTGCGTGCGGCCTCCAGCACCACCCAGGTGCCCTTGATGTTGGTCTCGAAGGTGGACAGAGGGGAGCGGTTCGCCGTCCCGACCAGCGCCTGGGCCGCCAGGTGGAAGACCGTGTCTGTCTCATACTCGTTGAGGGCGCGCTCGACGCACGCGTAGTCGATGATGTCGCCGCGCACCACCTGGACGCGGTCCTCCAGGCCCAACATGCGGAGGCCGCTCTCGGGGACCGTGTCCCGAAGCAGGCAGACCACGGACGCGCCCCGGTCCACCAGGTGCTTGACCAGCCAGCTCCCGAGGAAGCCGCCCCCCCCGGTCACGAGCACCGGGCGTCCCTTCCAGAAGTCGCTCATCTGTCTCCTCCGTCCGCCCCACGAGCGCCGTTGTCGCTCCACAGCTTCCACGGCGCACGCTGCTGCTGCCACAGCTCGTTGAGGGTGACGTTGTCTTTGTAGGTGTCCATGCAGGCCCAGTAGCCCTCGTGTGGGAAGGCCACCAGCTGGCCGTCCGCGGCGAGGCGGGGCAGCACGTCCCGCTCGAAGTTGCAGGACGGCGTGGTGTAGTCAAAGACGCCCGGCTCCAGCAGGAAGAAGCCGCCGTTGATCAGGTGGTCGAGGCGCGGCTTCTCTCGGAAGCCGCGCACCACGTTGCCGTCCGCCAGGTCCAGCAGCCCGAGCGTGGACTGGGGGCGCACGGCCGTGACCGTCGCCAGACGCCCATGCGAGCGGTGGAAGGCCGCAAGGGAGCCGAGATCGATGTCGGCCAGGCCGTCCGCATAGGTCAGCCCGAAGGTCCCGTCCCCGACGTAGCTGCGGACGCGGTGCAGGCGACCGCCCGTGTCCGTCTCCAGGCCCGTCTCGGCGAAGACGATGTCCCACGGCTCGGACGAGGACCGCAGGGGCTCGATGGCCGGCGTGCCGTTGGACTGCACGAGGCGGAAGTCGCCCGCCTTCTGGTCCAGCTCGGCGAGGAAGAACTGCTTGATGCGGTCCCCCTTGTATCCGAGCGCGAGCACGAAGTCCCCGAAGCCCTGGGCGAGGTAGAGCTTCATGAGGTGCCAGAGGATCGGGCGCCCGCCGATCTCCACCAGCGGCTTTGGGATGCTCTCCGTGTGCTCGCGGAGGCGGGTCCCCTTGCCGCCGCACAGGATCACGGTCTTCATGGTCACGACCTCTCCTTGCGCGCGCGCCCCACGGCCTGGGCCAGCACGCGCGCCACGAACAGCGGGTTTCCGATCACGTAGCGGCGGAACAGCCGCCGCGGCTCCAGGGACAGGCGGAAGAGCCACTCGAGCCCCGCGTCGCCCATCCAGGCCGGTGCTCTCGGGACGGCGCCAGCAATGTACGTCGTCAGGGCCCCCACGGGCCAGATCAAAGGCACGTGCGCGAGGGCCTCGGCATGGCGCTCGACGAAGTCCTCCTGGATGGGGGTCCCGAAGCCGACGCACAGCACGTCGGGGCGACGGTGCGCGATGTCCGCCAATGCGCGCAGCTCCTCCTGCGGTGACAGGTGGCCCGGCCAGGTACCGGCGATGCGGGCGCCAGGGTGGGCCTCCCGAAGCGCGTCGGCCGCCCTCTCGGCGACCCCCGGGGCGCCGCCCAGGAAGTAGATGCTGTGGCGCCCGTCCCGCCATGCCTCGCACAGGTCGTGGATCAGGTCGGCGGCCGTCAGGCGGCCCGGGAGGTTCCCGCCGCTCAGGCGGGCGCCGAGGACCACGCCGGCCCCGTCCGCGTAGACGACGTCTGCGCGGCGGAGGAAGCCTCGCAGCCGCCCGTTGCCGACGGCCTGGTTCAGGATGTCCACGTTCACGGGGGCGAGCACGGAGGGCGCCGGTCGGGCGATCAGCTCCTCCACTGCCCCGCAGAAGGAGGCCCGGGAGAGGGTGTCCACCGGCACCCCGAGCACCTCCACCCGGCGCAGGGAGCCAAGGACCGGCTCGGGACGGCCGTCGGTCGCTGGAAAGTCGGCATACTGCGCGACGGGCTGAGAGATCATGCGGCCTCCTCGAGAGGCGTCGCCCCGGGGGCGGGCGGGAGGCCCACCTGGGCGCGCATCATGCGGTTCAGGTCGTCGATCCGGCGCACGGGCGCCGCAGGCGGGTGGGAGCTCAGGAGCACGGCGTCGGAGTCCGGGTCGTCCTCCCCGTACCCGTGCATCCCGGCGATGGGGGTGAGGCCCATGTCGCTCGGCACCACGAGCACGCCCGGATCACACAGGAAGATGCCCTCGCCGTAACGGTGACCCGGGAAGTCGGCGCCCGAGGCCGCCAGGTCGTGCTCGGACAGGAACCGCCCCGCGCCCGTCGCCGCCAGCGCCTGCTCCAACCGGGGGCGGTGCTCCGGCCGCAGGTACCACAGGCGGACCATGGTGGAGTCGTAGATGGCCGCGTAGTCGGTGCCGTACCGGAGGCCCGTCGCCTCGACGGCGTGTCGCAGGTCCGCCACCCGGTGCACCTCGGCCATGCCGTGGTCGCTGAACACACACACCCTCACGTCGTCGTGGGCGCCCTTGCCTGCGGCGACGATGCGGCGGACCGCGTCCTCGTAGCGGGCGGCGCCCTCCGGGCGGTCGGCGCCCGGGTGCCCGTACCTGTGAAGTACGGCGTCGAGGCCCGCCAGATACACGAAGACGAAGCCGGTGCGCGGGTCCTTGGCCGCGGTGATCGCTGCCGCGATGTTCTCGTCCTCGGGCCTGCGCCAGTCGGAGCGGTGGTGGCGCACGCCGGCCTCGTCCAGCGCGTCGAAGATCGTCGCGTGGCCATTGACCCCGCCGGGGGCGAACAGGTCCTCCTTCTCGCACCAGTCCCATTGCCACACGCGGCTGAAGGGGGCCGCGTAGAGGTTGAAGTAGCCGGTGTAACCCAGCGCGCGCTTGACCACGGCGCTGATGGGGCGCCGGACGCGGTGGTGCGCGGCGACCCGGTGGGGGAGCACCGACAGGGGGCGGAGCCAGCGGAAAGGAGACGCCTCGGGGCCCCACAAGTAGAAGGACCACTGGCCGTGCACCCGGGGCAGGACCCCGGTGAGGATGGTCGGCACGGCCGCGGATGAGTAGCCCAGCACCGTGCGCACGGGCTGGCGCACCGCGTCCAGCTCGGGCAACAGGTTGCGCGGGGCGGCGATGCGCCACCCCAGCGCGTCCACGAACACGTTGATGTGCAGGGTCTCCGGCATCCTGAGCGCTCCTGGTCGTCCTGACTCTACGCGCTGGCGCGCCAGAGGGCGAGCCAGCGGACCGCGTCGCCCTGCGTTCGTGCGGGTCCCAGCGCGCAGCCCGGCGCAATTCCCGTCGCCTCGCCCGCCAGGACCCACGGAAGCAGTGCGGCGCAGCGGGCCCACGGGCGCCCTCCGACCAGGGCCCCGGGGCCCGCATGGCGCGCGACCCGCAGGCGCTCCCGCGCGGGGCTCGCGCCCTCCGCGGCCAGCACGGTCCGGCCATAGGTCCTGAAGGGCGGCCATGAGCCGCCGAGGCGGGCCGACTCGGCTGCCCCGAAGGCACCGACCAGCGCCTCCGCCTCCGCACGGAGGCTCTCGCCGGGGTCTCCCGGAGCCTCGATCCCACCCAGCCGCTCCCGCACTGCGCGACCATAGGCGTCGGCGAGGTCCGGCGGACCCTCCGCAGCCAGGCGCTCGGCGCACGCCTGCGCGCCGGTCAGGTAGCGGCCACGCAGCATGAGCCAGGAGTCTCCCCGCGCCAGCACGGACTTGCGGACGTATCGGGCGACGCGCTCCCATTCTTGAGGTCCGAGGGGGCCGCCGTCGACGAGCTGGCGCGCCATGACCAGCAGCGCGCCGCGGTTGAGGAGCAGGCGCGACGCCTCCACCGGCGCGAGCGGCCGCCCGGCGGGCATGGCGGAGAGCAGGTCCGGCGGCCCGACGAGCACCCGGTGGCCCGCGCGCAGATCCGTCATCATGAGCGTGGGCGGCGCGGCCGCGAGATCGGTGGGGCGCAGTACGCCGATCTCCACCTCGACGTTCAGCGAGGTGGTCAGCGCGGCGGCAAGGCGGTTGACGCGAGGGCGCACCATGGAGAGGAGCAGGGACGGGGCGTCCACGACGACGAACAGGTCGTAGTCGTTGTAGGGGAGCTCCTCCCCGCCTTCCCTGCGGATCCCGCCCTCACCACGCCCGAGGCCGCCCCCGATCACGACGCCGCGGATGGGGAGGGGCCGCAGGGCGTCGCGGATGCCTCGGATGCACACGTCCAGGTCGCTGGCGATGCGCGCCTCGACCGCCGGGCCCCCCAGGGCGGTGAAGCGCTCCACTCAGTTGCCCTCGAAGATCAGCCCGTTCGGGCCCTCGATGAGATACCGGGCCGACAACGCCGACTGGAGGGTCGGGGTGATCTGCCCGAGCAGGTAGTTCCAGTCGGACAGCTCGGTGGTGGTCACGAACACGATGTCCCCAGGCATGAGCCGCACGTCGCGGCGGAGGCCGGCGGTGATGTCCTGCGAGTCGACGAGGTAGATCTGCGGCTCCAGCAGCGAGCCCCGGATGATGCGCACCGCGCTGTCCTTGGCGTCCCGGGTCACGCCCCCGGCCAGGGTGAGGGCCTTGAGCAGCGTGAGGCTGGAGTCGGCGGGGACCACCTGGGGGCTCTGCACCTGCCCGAGCACGAAGACCTCGCCCGTCGCCGCGGGCTGGAGGTAGAGCATGTCCCCGCCGCGCACGTAGATGTTCTGGTTCATGTCGCCGGCCAGCAGGCGGTCGATGCGCACCGGAACGATGCGCCCCTCCCGCAGCAGGTAGGAGCGCTGCAGGTCGGCGGCCGGCCCCCCCGTGGGGGTCCCCGCGATACCCCCGGCTTCGGCGACTGCCTCCAGCAGCGTGGTGGGGCCCCGCAGGGGGAAGGCGCCCGGGTTGGCGGCGGCCCCGAGGACGAGCAGGCGCGCCCCCTGCGCCTCCCCGATGCCGATGACCACGGCGCTCCGTCGCAGGTAGCGCGCCATCTCCTGCGAGACGACCGCGGACGCCTGCGCGGGCGTCAAGCCGCTCACCTTGGCGTCGCCGACCAGCGGCAGCGTGATCCGGCCGTCGGGGCGCACGAGGAGGCCCGCCCGGTTGAGCTCCGGGGCGCTCGGGACCTCCAGCTCCAGGCGGTCGCCGGCGCCGATGCGGTACTCGGCGGCGTCGGGCGTGCGCAGTGGCGCCAGGTCGGGCGGCGGCACGTTCATGGCCTGCTCGAAGCGCAGGTTGGCCTCCTCGACGGTCTGGTCGGCCTCCGTGAACGAACGGCCGCACGCGGCCAGTGCGACGAGCAGCAGCAGCGGGGAGCGCCTCATGCGACCTCCTTGCGGGCGCCCGCCCGGGAGTCGGTCAGCACGGCGCCGAGGACCACGGAGCCGCCCGAGCGCAGCCGCGCCAGTGCGGCGGTCACCTGGGGGCGCGGGGTGTGGAAGGCGCGGACCACGAGGAGCACCGCGTCTGCCTTCTCGGCAAGGATCTCCGCGTCCACCGACGGCAGCAGCGCAGGCCCGTCGATGATGCCGACGCGGAACGCTTCCCGCACTGAGGAGAGCAGCTCGTCCATGCGCGGGTCGGACAGCAGGGCCGGGGCCTGGTTGCCTGCGTGACCCCCGAGGATGACCCCGAGCCCCGCGCCCCCGCGGCCCACCGGCGCGTGCTCCAGGTCCCCGCGGAGCCAGGCGTCGAGCCCGCCCGGCGGCGCGTCCGGGTCCCGCAGGTTGGCGTCGATGCGCACCACGGGGCGCAGCCAGCCGGTCAGCGCCTCGGCCACGCCGCGCGCGACTGCGGTCTTGTGCTCCCCCTCGGTGGCGCTGGTCACGAGGACGCAGCGCCGGTCACCCTCCACGCACAGGCGTCGCACGGAGAAGGCGAGCTGCCTCAGCGCCTCCTCGTGCCCCACGGCCCCGCGCCCGGCGGGGGGGATGGCGCCGAGCACGGCCGTGCCCAGGTCCTCGAGCTCGATGACCTCGCGGATCCGGTCGTCGCGCACCTCGGCGATCAGGGCGACCGCGAACCCGCCGATCAGCGACAGGGCGGCGACGATGACGACGCCGAGCAGCGTGCGGCCACGCTGGGGTGACACGGGGGTCTGCGCCTCCTCGATGATCTCGTAGAGCGGGGTCTGCGCGCCGCGAAGCTCCTGCACGCGCGCCAGCCCGAGCATGGTGTCGTCCAGGGTGGTCTCCGCGGCCCGCCGCTCGATGGTGAGCTGGGTCAGGTCCGCCCGCAGGGTAGGCAGCTTGCGCGCGCGCTCGGACAGCTCGTCGCGGGTCCGCTCCAGGGCGGCGAGCTGCGCCTCCGACGACCGGACCTCGATCTCGGTCTGCACCTCGGTGAGGTAGAGCTGCTGGTAGATGGGGTTCGGCTCCTGGGTCGTGCTCTGCACCGACGGGCGGCGGTTGGACCTCTCCTCGGCCTCGAGCACCGCCACCTGCGCGTCCAGCTCCTGGAGCTGCGGGTGCTCTGGCGTGTACCGGGCGAGCAGGGCGCGGCGCTTCACCTCCAGCTCGGCGATCTGCGCGCGGGCCGGCGGCGCAGTGGTCGTGGTGGTCACGGTCGACGCCTCGCTGGCGCGCTTGCCCTTCACGTAGTCGAGGCGGCTCCGCGCGGTCTCGAGGGCAGTCCTCGCGGCCCGGATCTGCGTCTCCGTGGCGGTCGTCTCGGCCAGCAGGGAGCTGATCTCCGTGTCCGGGTCGAAGAGGCCCTTCGAGGCCGCGAAGACGGCCAGCTCGTCCTGGTTGCGGGTCAGGCGGTCGCGGGCGTCGGCGGCGCGGGACTTGAGCAGTGTCTCCGCGTTGACCACCTCTTCGCGGAAGCGCTCGGTCTGGAAGTCGAGGAAGGCGTGCGCCGTGGCGTTGGCGATGGACGCGGCGCGGGCCGGGTCCCTTGACGTGGCGCCGATCAGCACGATGCGGGACCGGGGGACCGCGTCGACGTAGATGATGTCCCTCAGCTCCTCCGGGGTGATGTCGCCCAGGGCCGCGGCCGCGCGCTCCAGCACCGGGCGCACGGCGACGGTCTCCTCCATGGCGTCGGGGTTGGCGTCGGGGAGGCTGCCCGATGCGAGCGGCGTCCCCGCGAGCACCTCGCGGGCCGACCGGGTGAGCATGCGCGACTCGGCCTGGTAGGTTCCCGCCGTAGCCAGGAAGACCGCGGTGCCGAGCAGCACGAAGGACGCACCTGCGACCGCGAGGATCAGGCGCCCCCGCATGACGATGCCCCGGGCGACGCGGCCGACGTCCAGCTTCTGGCGGTCCTCGTCGGGGGGCGCGTCCGGGAGCCGCATCGTGGGCTGCGCCGGCGGCGGCATGTCGGTCCACGGCAGCTTCAAGGTCTCTGGGACTCCCTCCTGGCAGCCTCGAAGCTCGCCAGCGTCAAGCGGGCCGTCGCCTGCCAGCTATGGGCCGCGGCGCGCTCCAGGCCCAACGCCCTCAGCGTCGCGCGCCTCCGCTCGTCGCCGAGCAGCGCGACAAGGGCGTCGGTGAGGGCCACCTCGTCGGTCGCGTCCACGAGGGCCGCGGCACCACCCGCCACCTCGGGGATGGACGAGGCGTTGGACGCAAGCACTGGCGTCCCGCAGGCCATTGACTCGAGGACCGGCAGACCGAAGCCCTCGTAGAGTGAAGGGAACACGGTCATGTCCGCCCCTGCATACAGCAGCGGGAGCTGCGCCGCCTCTACGAACCCGAGCCACACGACATGCTCCCGGTGCCGCTCCATCAGCTCCAGCACCGGGCCGGCCCCCGGCCACTCGGCGCCGGCCAGGACCAGGCGATGGGGGACGCCGCGGCCGCGGGCCGCGACGAACGCTCGGATCAGGCGCGCGTGGTTCTTCGCCGGGTGCTCCAGGCGGGCAGCATAGAACACATAGGGAGCAGGCAGGTCAAGGGTTGTTCGAAGCCGGTGCCACGCCTCGGCCTGGGGCACGACGCGGAACCGCCCGTGGTCGATGCCGTTGTGCACCACGTCGATGGGCGGGCACGTCCGCAGGGTCGCTCTCAGGTCGTCCCGGGTGCTGCCGCTGATGGCGATGAGGCGGTCGAGGCCGCGGAGCACGCGCGGCACCACGTGGGTCAGGTAGAGCTCCCGGCCCCACCCGTACTTGTTGGCGACCGCCAGGTCCCCCAGGTCGTGGACCGTCCCGACCGTGGGGATGGCCGGCACGATGGCGGCCCTGCGGTTGGCGACGGGGAAGTGCACCACGTCAGGGCGGTCGCGCAGGAGGCGGGCGAGGAGGCCCGTCTGGTGCCAGAGCACGTTGGCGGCGCGGCGGTCCAGGAGCGATGGGAGCTCCACCACCCGCAGGTCCCCGGGACCGGCGGGGAGGTGAGCGTCGATGCCGGGTGGGCCGTACACGGTGATTCGCTCGACCTGGGGCTCGTGGAGCAGGGCCGAGGTGAGCTCCCGCAGGTACACGGACAGGCCCGAGCGCCCGGCGTCCGTGGCGAAGGCGGTGGTGGCGATCTTCACGCGGGTCCATCCTCGGAGCCCAAGGTCGCCTCGACGAGGTGGCGCTCCAGTCGGTCGAGATACCGGTCGACGTGGAACGTGCGCTCGTAGGACGCGCGGCCCAGGTTCCCCATGGCGTGCGCTCCAGCCGGATCCCGGACCAGGCGGCGGAGGGCCCGCGCGAAGCCGAGGGCGTCGCCCGCGGGGACGACGAGGCCCGTCCGGCCATGCTCCAGCCACTCGCGCACTCCGCCGACGTCGAAGGCGACCACGGGGCGGCTCGCGCGCATGGCCTCCAGGCCGACGAGGCCGAAGGGCTCCGGCCAGCGGGAGGGGAACGCGACGATGGCGGCTGACGCGAGGACCCGGGCGACCTGGGCCGCGTCGAGGCGGCCGTGCCAGGCGACGCGGCCGCCGACGCCGAGCCGCTCCGCCAGCTCTCGGAGCTCTCCTTGCTGGGCGCCGTCACCGACGACGTCCAGGGTCGTCTCCGACGGGGTCTCCGCCAGCGCGCGCAGGAGCTGGTCCACGCCCTTGGTGCGCAGGAGCTGGCCGACGAAGGCGACGCGCCCCCGGGATGTCGCAGGTGGAGGGACGGGGGCGTCGGGGACGCCGAGCGGGACCACGCGCACCAGGTGCTCGGGCACGTCGTTTCTGCGCAGCTCCTCGGCCATGAAGCGGCTCGCGACCAGCACGCGCGTGAGGGCGCGCGTCGCGGCCAGGTCTTTCAGGCGCGCAGTGACGGGGCGCCACCGGAGCGGGAGGAGGCCCTCGCGGCTCCGCTCGAAGAAGCCGCCGCAGCGGAGGCAGCCGAGCAGGTCGGCGGGGCGGGTGCACACGTCCAAGGTGATGGGCAGGTAGCGGTGCCGCCTCATGCAATGAAGATCGTGGTCGTGTACGAAGCGGACGACCGGGACGCGGCGCGGAGAGGCCATCAGGGCGTGGAGCCCGAGGACCGACGCATCCTCGACCTTGTGCAGGTAGACCAGTGAGGGCGCCACGGCGTCCACCCGCGCCGCCAGGGCGCGGGCCTCGTCGGACGGGGCGATGTGCGCGGAGGCGAAGGGCGCGGTGTACGTCGGGTCCACGTCGGCGTCGAAGGCGAGGAGGTGGCACTCGTGACCGCGCGCAGCGAGGCCTCCGGCGGCGACGTGCACGTCCGCCTCGATTCCGCCCTGGAAGCGCGCCGACCGGTTGACGAACAGGATCCGCACAGGCCACCCTCTGCGCCACCATCTCTCGGCGCGAGTGTGGATGGTAGACTCCTCGAAGGGAGGCGACAAGGCATGAAGCGGGCTTCTGAGGTCCAGGCTACGGTCGTGATGCGCGCGCGCAACGACA
This sequence comes from Myxococcales bacterium, assembly GCA_045863395.1. Lineage (GTDB taxonomy): Bacteria > Myxococcota_A > UBA9042 > JABWCM01 > BTVJ01 > BTVJ01. The sequence continues at coordinate 47,881 of BTVJ01000016.1, read as the reverse complement.
TGCCGATCATCCGGCGAACCCTGGACGGGCTCGCTGCCCAGCGGGGACTCACGTGGGACCTCATCGCCCTGGACAACGCATCGACGGACGGGACGCGGGAGCTGCTCGAGGAGCGGGGTGCGCGGGTCCTGGACGTCCCGGAGGGTGGTTACAACCCGGGGCGCGTCCTGAACTGGGGTGTGCGTGAGGCGCGGGCGGACGTGCTGGTGATGCTCAACAGCGACACCGTGCCCCTCGGGCAGCGGTGGCTCGCCGATCTGACGGAGCCACTGCGCGGGGGGGAGGCGGACGCCGTCTACGGGCGGCAGGTGCCTCGCGCCGACGCGACGACGCTGGTGCGCATCGACTACGCCCAAGCCTTTGGAGCGGAGCCTCCGCCGTGGCGCCCCTTCTTCAGCATGGCGGCGAGCGCGTTCAGGCGCTCGGTGCTGTTGGAGCGCCCGTTCAGCGAGGCGGTCCAGTACTCCGAGGACCTCGAGTGGGCGCGGGACGCCGAGCAGCGGGGCTTGCGCATCAGGTACGTCCCTGGGGCCGCAGCGGAGCACTCGCACAACTACACGCTGCGCGAGACCTGGAAGCGCTTCTTCGAGGAGGGCCGGGCCGACGCCGCCATCTTCCCGCCCGGAGAGCGCCCCCTCCGCGTGGGGCGCACGCTGGCGGGGGTGGTCCGGGACGTCGCTCGCGACGTGCCCGCCTGCCTGCTGTCGCGCGACGGCGCATCGCTCGTATGCTCGCCGCTGGTGCGCACCCTCCAGAGGGTCGGGTACGTGGCGGGGCGCCTCAAGGGGCCGCGGGTGCTGGGGTGACGCCTGCGCGGTGGGCCGAGAGCGTCGCGAGCCGTCCGGGGGCTGGCGGGGTCCCGAACGTGTGGTATGGTCCGCCGTGCAAGGGAACCGGCGGGCAAGGCAAGCGGCGGGGGTGCGCCCCAGTGTAACGTCGGCGAGCCCGCCAGCGCCGCGACGGCGCTCCTTGACCATGACTTGGAGGACCCCATGGCCCGCACCCCATCGACGATGCTCCCGCTCGGCACTCCGGCGCCCGACTTCACCTTGCGCGACACGGTCACCGGCCGCACGGTCTCCCTGGCGGACTTCATGGACGCGCCGGCCCTGCTGGTGATGTTCATCTGCAACCACTGCCCGTACGTGATCCACGTGCGCGAGACCCTGGCGCGCCTGGTCCATGACCGCATGGACCGCGGCCTCGCCGTGGTCGCCATCAACGCGAACAGCGTCGAGACACACCCCCAGGACGGCCCGGAGCACATGGCGGAGCTTGCGCGCGCGGAGGGCTGGCGCTTCCCGTACCTCTTCGATGACACCCAGGACGTGGCCCACGCCTACCACGCCGCCTGCACCCCGGACTTCTTCCTCTTCGATCAGGGCCGTCGCCTGGTCTACCGGGGCCAGCTCGACGACTCCCGCCCCAGCAACGGGGTCCCCGTCACGGGCGCGGACCTTGCCCGAGCCATCGACGCTTGCCTGGCAGGGGAGCCGCCCTTGGAGGTGCAGCGCGCCTCCTTGGGGTGCAACATCAAGTGGCGCCCGGGTAACGAGCCGAAGCTGTATTAGGGCCCGTGCAGCAATAACCTGTCCATTCGGCCGCCGCTGCATCCCCGCTGGCGGCCCGCCGAGACCTTGGAAGGACAAGGCCCTGCCTGCGGTCTCGTCGAACCCCCAGCGGGGCGCATCAGCGCCCTCGGTGGATCAGGTTATTACTGCACGGGCCCTTAGGCGTCCGCCGCCGCCGCCTCGATCAGCCACATGGGGACGACGTGGCCCAGGTCGTCGAGGGTCTGGCGCAGCGCCGCGAGCACGATGGGGGGGCTCACCCGCTGGCCGCGGCGCGCTGCGAGGAAGGCGGCGGTGGCCACGGCGTTCCTGATGTAGCCGCCCGAGAGCTCGCAGCGGGCCAGCAGCTCCACGGGGAGGTCGTCGCCCAGGCCCGCGAGCATGTGGGTCCAGATGCGCTCGCGCACCGTCAGATCCGGGATGGGGAAGTACACGCTGGCGTTGAGGCGGCGCTTGAAGGCGGGGTCCACCGCCTGCTCCCGGTTGGAGGTCAGGATGGCGAAGCCCCGGAAGGTCTCCAGGCGCGTGAGGATGAAGTTGATGCGCTGGACGCTGGCCTGGCCCTGGGGCGAGTCGTCGCTGGTGCGGGTCGCAAACAGGCTGTCCGCCTCGTCGAAGAGCGTGATCACGTGGCCGGTCTCCGCCTCGTCGAAGAGGCGGGCCAGGTTCTTCTCCGTCTCGCCGAGCCACTTGGAGAGGATGCCCGACAGGTTGACCTGGTAGAGCTCGAAGCCCAGCTCGCGGGCGATGACGCCGGCCACCATGGACTTGCCGGTGCCGGGCGGGCCCCAGAAGAGGGCCGTGACGCCGGCCCCGAGGCGCAGGCGCCGGCCCATGCCCTGGGCGCCCAGGACCTGGTGCCGGTGGTGGACTCGGGCCAGCAGCGCGTCGACGCGGTCCATCAGCTCCGGCGACGTGATCAGGTCCTCCCGCGTGGCCAGCGCCTGGACGCGGGTGGCGACCTCCGACAGGCGCGTCCCCACGTGGCGCCGCAGGCTCTGCTCCACCACGTCAAACACTGCCCCCGACGCGGCGAGGGGGCCGCGCCACCGCACCGCCTGGTCGATGGCGCCCCGGATGGTTCCGCCTGACACGTTGTAGCGCACGGTCAGCTCCTGGACCTGCTCCGTGGGCAGCCAGGCGCCGGCTCTCCCCAGCTCGGCGCGCCAGAGGGACTCCTGCATGGCCGCCGTGGGGCGCCCGAGGGACACGCTGGAGGTGGGGCGGCGGAACCACCGGTGGAGCGGGTAGGGCGTGCGGCTCGACAGGGCGACGGGGCCCGCGCTCGCGTCCACATGCTGGGCGAGGATGCGCAGCCGCGGGTCCGCCGGCGCGCCCTCGGGGGCGATCAGCGCGTCGAGGGGGCTCGCGAGGCAGACGGCGCGGTAGAGCGTGCCCTCGACGAGCCAGCGGCGCACCTCCTCGTCGAAGGTCTCCGGTTCCGGGGAGGCGCGCCCGAGGTCCAGCTCGAACAGGCCGAGGCCCAGGTCCCTGCAGAGGGCGCCCACGAAGGAGCGCTTCCCCGTGCCCTCGGGGCCGTGGAGGAGCAGGGCTGGGGCGCTGTCCCACGCGGCGAGGCGGCCGCGCAGGCTCTCCAGGGCAGCGGCCGCCCCCTCGCCCAGCACCAGGTCGGACGGGCCGAGCGTGGGCGTCACGATGACCCGGTAGGGGACGGGGGCCGGGGGCGCCCCCATCACGAAGTCGAGCACCGCCGGGTGCACCCGCAGCGGCGTCAGGACCAAGGGGGGCGGGCTCTGCGAGTCCGTGGGCATCACCTCCACGAGCCGGTGGGCGACCAGGGTCCCCCGGGGCGAGATCTCCTCGAGGAGGCGCGCGCGGAGCCACGGCGTGGGGCACACGATCTCGGCGAGGACCGCCGCGTCCACGCCGTGACGACGCCGCTCTCCTTGGAGGTGCGCGTAGAGTGCGAAGAAGCGCGCGTCCAGCTCGTAGGCCAGCAGGAGCAGCAGCAGGTCCGTCTGGAGGGCGTCGAGCCCGAGGTGCCGCACGATGGCGGGCAGGGAGGGGCCTGCGAGCCGTGCTGCCTGGAGACGCGCCGTGGTGACGTCCTGCAGGTCGCCGAGCTCCCCCTCGATGCGCGCGACTCGCTGCTGCTCCTCGGTCGGGTCCCCCACCCGGTCGGCGCCGAGGAGGCGCAGGAGCGACGCGGGCGCCTGGCGCGGCCCACCCGGGGCGGTCCACGGCTGGCGCACGGCCCGCTCGGTCAGCAGGAAGGCCCGCTCGATCTGGTCGAGGAGCAGCTCGTAGGGCGAGTGGTAGGGCTGCACCGGGTCAGCGCCCCGCTTCCAGCCGGTCGATGCGCGCCCTGAGCCGACGCTGCCCCAAGGCGACGATGATGAGCCCGACGCCGATGATCACGTTGCCTGCTCCATTCAGGATGATCGCCGTCTGGGCGTTGGCTGCCCCGGTGTCCGGCACCTGGGCCAGCACGGTCGCGGGGAGCAGGCCCGCCAGCAGGCCGGCCACGATCATCAAGAGCCCTACCAGGGACGGGTCACGCTTCACGTCTGTCCTCCTCTCGGGTTGTTGGCGCTGCACAGGCGGTCACGGCACCCGCTCCTCGGCTACCTGCGACGCGCGCGAGAGCTGGTCGCACACGGAACGCTCCGCCTCGGTGCGGGCAAGCTGCCGCGCGGCGGCCAGGTGCTCTGCCGCGCGCTCGGGAGACCGGGCCCGTAGCATCATCACGACGTGTGCGGCAAGCTGCTGGGGAGTCGTCAGGTCGCCACTGTGCCCCTGCACCGCGCGGTGAAGCTCCGTCGTCACCACCGGGACCTTGCTCCGGGCGAGAAACGCCTCGTGGACCACGTCCAGCGCCTCGGGGAGCGAGCCAAGCGCGAGGTACGTCGCGCACAGGCTCACGGCGAACTCCTCGCTCGGGCGCGCCTGGCGCCGGGTCGCCGTGATCACGGCGCGGGCCCGCTCGGCGTCCCCGTGGTGGTGGAGCAGGTGGTAGGCGAGGCGTGTGCCGTGGATACCGTCGAAGGGCTCCCGCTGCTGCACCGCCGTCAGGGCGACGAGGGCCTCCTCGGTGCGGCCGGCTTCAGCCAGGCAGAGCCCACGCTCCACCTCGACTCCGGGGGCGCCCGCGGCCGGTCGCGGCAGGGCGTCCAGGACCCGGAGCGAGACGTCGGGGCGGCCGTTGAGGCGCAGGTAGCGGCAGAGGGACAGCGCCGCCTGCTCTTCCTCGGGGCTGAGCCCGCGGCGCCGGGCGAGCTGGTCGACCAGCGCCCCCAGCACGGACCCTACGCTCCCCTCGTCGCCGGTCTCGAACGCCACGTGGGCGATGAGGACGAGCACCGCCACGTTGTGCGGCACCTGCTCTCGCAGGCCCGTCAGCTCGCGGAGCGCGTCCTCGAAGCGCCCCTCTGCCACGTGGGCCTGGGCGATGAGCAGGCCCCCGTAGACCCCCTCGCCCTCCCTCCGCAGCTCCGCGCCGATGTGGCGGAGCCTCTCAGCGTTCCCGGCGCTCAGGTACAGGTCGGTGATCGCCTGGATGGCGCGCCCGTTGGCAGGCCCGCGGTAGAGCACCCGCAGCAGCTCCTGCTCCGCCTCGGCATGGGCCCCCGTAGCCAGCAGCATCTCTCCCAGCACGAGCCGCGGCAGCGGATCTGCGGGCCACGCATCCACGAGCTGGCGCAGCCGCGCGATGCCACGAGCCGGCCGGTCCAGGCAGAGCACCTCCAGGGATGCGAGCAGGAGGACCAGCGGCACGGCGCCACTGGACTCTACTGCCCCCTCCGCGATCTCGGCGGCCTCCTCGAAGCGCCCGAGCCGCTTGAGGAGCGTCGCGTGGGCATAGGCGGCCTGCGCCCCGCCCGCGCCATCCCGGAGGGCGCGCTCCCGCTCCAGGAAGAGCAGCGCCTCCTGGGTGCGCCCGAGATCCAGGTGCAGATCGACCAGCGGCCCGAGGAGGTAGTCGGGGAGCCCTGGTCTCCGCGTGCCTCGCGCGAGCAGGCGCTCCGCCTCCCTGTCGCGCCCCTCCAGGCGGTGCACCATGGCGAGCACGCAGTCGCACTCTCCGTCCTCGCCGAGGCGCTCCAGGGCCGCCTCGAGGGCTCCCCGGGACTCGTCGAGGCGGCGCTGCCCGAAGAGGTGGATGCCCCAGGCCTTGCGCGCGAGGCCGCTCCCCGGGTCGAGGGCGATGGCGCGCTGGAAGGCCGCGCCCGCCGCCTCCGCGTCGCCCACCGCCTCGAAGTCGCCCGCCAGGCGGAGCTCGTGGAGCGCCAGCTCCACGGGCAGGGCGGTCGCTGGCCCATCCCCGCCCTCCAGGCCGCGGCGCGCTGCGGCGAGGAAGTCGTCCCGCAGCTCCTGGAGCTGCCGGAGCGACAGCCCAGACTCGCGGCTCAAGGTGGTCAGCGAGCCCATGTTGAGGAGGACGCTGAGCCCGATGGAGTATCGCTCGGCGGGAGTCAGTGTGGTGCTCATCGGGCCTCGACCTCCGAAGGTGGTGGGGACTCCAGCTCCGCTGCCCGAGCCGGATCACCGAGCGCTCGCAGGGCGCCGGCAAGGGCCGCGCGGAGGGCGCCGCTTGGAGCGTCGCCCAGGATCGCGCCCAGCGCACCGAGGACCTCCCGGGCTGGGAGGGCTCCAGCCCACGCCGGCAGCGCCCGACCGAGGGCGGCCGCCAGCTCGTCGACACCGGCGTCCGATGCCAAGGGGGCCGCACGCTGCAATGCCCAGAGCGAGTCTCCCGGGCGACCTGCGGCGATTGCGACGTCCGAGAGGCCGGCCAGGGCGTCGAGCTGGCGCCCCGCGTCTCTCAGATGGTGAGCGAGGGCCGCGCGGCGAGTGAGGCAGTCGGTGGCTCGGGCAGTCTCGCCGCGCGCGCCGTGGAGTCGGCCGAGGACCCCCAGATAGTCGGATCGGGCACGCCAGAAGCGCAGCATCTCGTCCTCCAGCGGGAAGCCGTCTGTCATCGTCTCCCTCACCAGGTGCCATCGGGTGAGAGGCCCTCGCCCATCTGCCCGAAGAGGTCACGGTGGTGCACCAGATACTTCGTCATGGCCTCCTCGGGCATCAGGCCACCAGTCTCCTCGGCCAACTCGTAGTGATAGACCCAGCGGAGCACCTCGGGGTCCCGGAGCTCTCCCTGCTCCACGTCCCGGATTCCGTACCGCGCAGGGTCTCGAAACACCCCGGTCCCCTTGTAGAGGGTGAACGGCCCCACCGAGAGATCCGTGATGGCCTCCCGGTGGCGCCGCAGGAACGCGACGGTCAGCGCGATGTCCTCCTCCGTCTCGCCGGGGAAGCCAACGAACAGATACAGGTTCACGGGCAGCCCGGCAGCGCGGAATGCCTCCATGGTCCGCTCGACGACCTCGGAGCGGGTGCCCTTGCCCATGCGGTCGACGATTCGCTGGGAGCCGGACTCGAGGCCGAACGAGATATACTCGCACCCGGACCTGCGCATTGCGGTGGCCAGCTCCACGGTGAAGCCGGGGTCGAAGCGCGCGTTGCCCGACCACGCGAACGGTGAACCGACGTCGATCAATCCAGCCGAAAGGCGCTTGCAGTAAGAGGGAGATAGTGTTTCATCGCTGAAGTGGAAGCGTCGGCTCCCGTGCAGCGCCGACAAGGCTCGCAGATCCTGGACGACCGTGTCCACGGGCTTGGGCGAGTAGCGGTGGACCTGCTCCCGGTACTTGCAGAAGGAGCACTTGTTCCAGTAACACCCGTAGGATGTCAGGTAGGGAATCGTCAGCTCCCGCGTGCGGTACAGGTAGCGGTCGAGCCGTCCATCGAAGAAGATGGGGGTCGCGAAGCGGTCGAGCTCGGCAGACTCGCGCCCGGCCGGGTCGAAGCCGCTCAGCTCCTCGATGCTGCCGGCGATGTCACCGCCGGACGCCCGCTCCACGCCGGCGCGGGTGAGCACGTTGGAGACCCCCTCCACGGCGGCGCCCGCTCCAAGCGCCTGGATGAGCCCGTGCAGCGGCACCTCGCCGGGTCCGAGCACCACGGAGTCCACGTGCTGGAACACGGCGTCCCGCACGGCGGGCGCGGTGAAGAGATAGTGCTCCAGGTCACTGAACAGCGCGCCTCCGAGGCAGATATGGGCCTCCGGGAGGGCTCTCCGCACGACCGCGGCCAGGGTGAACGCCGCGAGGAGCTGCTGCCGGAACATGAGCGAGATCCCGACCACGGACGGGCGCCGCTCCGCAAGGCCCGGCGCCACGGACGACTCGAAGAAGGCGCGGAACGGATTGCGCGGGTGGTCCCAGGCCAGGCAGTCCCGCCACGGGACGTTGTTGGACTCGTCCATCGTCCATGTCTCGTTGGACAGCACCGCCTCCCGCCTCGTGATGGGGTTCTCCATGCGCCAGGGGTAGTGGAGGGCGGAGTACACCTCGAAGAGCATCTCGAAGACGAGCTCGAACTGGGCGGCCTGTCTCTGCGCCTGCTGGCGCGGCATGGCGCGGAGCGCCTCGGGATCCCTGTGGGCTCTGTAGAGCTCCAGCGACTCCGGGAGCCAGCGTCGCAGCACGGGCACGTGGGTGAGCGCGGCGCCCACCAGGGTGCGCTCCGCGTCGTCGAGCCACGTGCCCGCGGGAGGGCGCCCGAGCAGCTCCCGCCCTGCCTCAGCGAGGGTCGAATCCTCCATCAGGTGGTAGACGTAGTCCAGGTTCAGGTCCCGCGCCTGCACGTCCGGTACGCCGTTTTCGCGCAGGAACCCCACGAGGAGCGGCAGCGCGATGTACGGCTCGCTGGCCTTGAACAGAGGGGGGAAGAGCAGCTCCACCCTCACGGCGTCCCCCTCTGGGTCACGCCGGCCATCGCCGGGGCCAGGCGGCGCGCCCGATCTCCGAGCGAGTCTCCGGCCGGGTCGTGCTCCTCGGCCGCCAGCAGCAGCTCCACCCACTCCTCACAGAGCGCCACCCGGTCCGCATCCGTCGGGGCGAGGGCAGACGCGAAGGAGAGCGCGTGGATGCCGGCGACGGCGAGCCCGGCGAAGAGCTGCGGGTCGAGGAACGGGACGAGCCGCTGGCCCTGGAGGGCGTGTCGCAGTGCGGCCCCAAGAGGTTGCGCCCAGGCGGCGTCCACGGTCAGGTCGCCGCGCGGGGTGGCGAGGCTGGACAGCGTGACGAGGCCCCGCGCTGCGGCCAGGCCGCTCGGCCGCGCGTCGGCGGCACGGAGGAGCGACGCAGCGAGGAGCGGCGACGATGCGGCGCGGCGCAGTGCTTCAGGGAGCTCGCCCGTGAGCCACCACGGCGCCTCTTCCGTGGGCCCGTCGAGCAGACTCGGGAGCGTGTGTGCGGCGGGTGGTAGGGGAGGGAGATCTGGGGAGCCCTGCGCTGTGGATGTCTGGCTGACCCGACCCTCCACCTCGGCCCACGTCACGGGCCAGCGGTAGGTGGCGGCGCGGCAGACGTCTCGGTCGTGGTGCCCTGCCGCACGCCACTGATCCACCCGGAGCCCCCACGCCTCGGAGCGCGCCAGGCGGTCGTGGGCGCTGCTCACATGGACCTCCCGCAACGAGCCCGTGGCACCCGTGCCCTGCCGTGCGCTACAACGAGCGGCGATTGAGGGTGCCGTCCGCCCCGCCCCTGGCATTGAACTGACCTGTCCCGCTGTACTCGTAGTGGCCGCCCGCCGCCGGGTCATAGTCCACGCTGTACCGGTAGCCGAGGGCCGGGTTGGTCTGCGTGCCCACGTTGTCCGTGATCGTGAACTCGGCCTCCGACGAGCCGAAGGTCGGGTTCTGGGTGCCCGGCGCGAAGCCCACGGCGACATCGCTGATCTCTCGGCCGTTGTAAGCCCAGGAGAGCTGGAGTCCATACCAGAAGCGCCCCGCGATGGAGCCAGCTCGCTGAAGTGGCATGGGCGTCCACGACTTGCGCTGCCAGGGGTTGGCCGCCCTGTGTGCATCCCGCGCCTCGCCGGGCTGGCCCACAAGCTCCTTCAAGGACTTCGTCAACTTGTTGCCGCCGAAGGCCGCGTAGCCAACGCCGAGACCCACGATGCCCACCACGAGCCCCGCCACGCCGAGGGTGATGCCGATGTCCATCTGTACGTCCGGGACGCCGGCGATCTTGCGCTGGATGATTGCGTTCGCGAGGGTGGTCGAAGGCATGGAGTCCAGGTCACGCGACACGTCCGGGGCCGAGCCCGACGGGCTCCGGCTGACGGTGCCGAGCTTCGAGCCGTCGCCGCCGTACTTCATGGCGACGACCGTCTCCGCCACCGCGTCGGCCTGGGTCTCGTAGGGGTCGCCCGGCGTGCTGAACGTCACGCCCTTCTTGGCGATGCTGCGCGCGACCCCGCCGCCGTTCTGCTGCACGACGTGGGTGAGCTCATGGGCGATGAGGCGGTCGCCCTCCCGGCTGCCCGGGGCGTACTTCCCCGCCGCGAAGTACACGTCGTTGCCCGTGGCGAAGGCGTTGGCCCCCACGCTGCGGCAGACGTTGTGGGCTGCCGAGTCGTTGTGGACGTTGACTCCGCTGAAGTCGTAGCCGAAGGCGCCGGACATCTCGCGGGACACCTGGCTCGACAGGGAGCTCCCGCCGCCGGCCGTCCGCTCGATGTAGCTCCCGATGGAGGTCGCCCCGTCCCGCTGGATGTGGGGCCCGGCGGGCGACGTGGAGACCATGGGCCCCTCGCCCTCGCTGCCTTGCCTTGGAGGTCGGACCTCGTAGGTGGGACCAAGCGCGCTCACGCTGGCGCCCTCGGGGGAGGTGGGCAGGTCGTCCGGCTGGCCGCCCGCGGCCTGTTCTCTGCTCAGGTGGCGGCCTGAGCCCGAGCCCGTGGCCTTCAGGCGAATGGTGCGACCCTGCGCGGAAGCGCGAACCAGCTCAGCCATGGTGGACCTCATTGGGGTTGGATGCCAAAGCCGAACGTAGGGCATGGGCGGCGCCCGTGTCAACATCCGATGCGCGCAAATGAGCGGAAGTCAGCGTGGGCTGCCGTCGGGCGACGTCTTGGGCGTGGCGTAGGGCGCGAACGCGATCACGGCCTCGCTCATCTCCAGGATGGTGGGTTCCGACATGATGGGGTCCATCATGTCGAAGTAGTACTGGCCGGGCGGGTACTCTTCGGGCGGCGGCCAGAGCTTCTTGTCGGCGTCCCTGTTCGACGAGTGGACCCCCAAGGCGGGGCCGTCCACCGGGTGGCCGGGCAGCGGCTCGTCGATGCCGTCGAAGAGGTTGGGACGATACTCGGGCTGCCTGACGGCCCGCGCGCCGATGCCGGTGACGAAGCTGAAGCCCGGGCCGTTGTTCCCGAAGAGCGCGCCAAGGTTCGACAGCGCCGCCTCCCGCCGCCGCGGAGTCTGCCCGAGCAGCACGTTGGCCAGGGCCACGTCCATGGCGTACCGCAGGCCGTTGCTGGTGCCGTAGCCGAAGGGGACGCCCGGCCGCGGCCGGAACGCCATGCCGTAGGGGTCCTCGGCGCTCGCCTCCTCGATGCCGTCGGTGCGGACCCGCCAGGCGTCCCGGATGGCCGCCTGCAGCTTCGCGTTGCGCTGCGGGTGCTTGAGCTGGGCGTAGCGGTGGAAGGCGAAGCGCCAGCAGTCCTCGAAGGGAGGAGGCCAGTCGCGCACATACAGGGGCGGAACACGAACGTTGTACGGCTCGGGCACCTTGTCCACCACGTAGTGGTCGAAGCCCGCCTCCCCGGTGAGCGCGATCCACTCCGCCGCCGCCCACGCCCGCTCGTCGTCGTCGCCAAAGCGGTCCGCGTACTCCCCGCCCCCGTTCCACTCGCGGTTGCGGAATCCCGGGTCCGGGACGGCCTTCGGGTGGGCCTTCAGGAAGCTCCACGCCCGCTCCGCGCCGGCTCTGTAGCGCGCCGCCGCCTCGGGCGCCACCTTGGCGAAGACCCGCGCGCCCTCGGCCATCACCGCCGCGACCCGCGCCGTGTCGTGGGTGGTGCGCTCGGCTACGTCGAAGGTCTTGCGGTCCAAATGGGGGGGCTTGTCCGTCCCCCACTGGCGGGAGGTGACCTTGTGGTAGACCCCGCCGTCATCGCGCTGCATCTTGAGCAGCCAGTCCAGCTCAAAGGCCACCTCGTCCAGGATGTCGGGGATGCCGTTTCCGCTCTCGGGGATCCCCTGCCGCCCGTCCGGGAAGGCGTCGGGCCAAGCCTGCCAGGCGACCATGAGGTTGTGGACTGCCACCGTCGCGGTCGGCACGTACTTTCCGTAGTCCGATGCGTCGTGCCAGCCGCCGGTCAGGTCGCGGCACTCGCCGGCCTTCTCCCCGTCGTACAGTGGAGTCTCGGCGAGCTCGGGGGTGAAGCAGCCCACCTGCTCCTTGGGGTGGCACGCTGGCCGCGAGAAGCGGGTGTACTTCGCGTCGATGGCCACGCCGCAGCGGTGGTGGTAGAAGGCGCGCAGCACCGCGGTCAGAGGGGCGTCGTACACGTCGGCGCCCACGCGGAAGTCCAGAGATCGCCCCACCCCCGGCACGTGCACGGCGTAGTGCCCGGGCTCCTTCAGGGCGCCAATGTCCAGCCGCCAGATCTCCTCCCGGTAGACGCGGTCGTCCTCGGCGATGCGCTTGGGCGTGCCGCGAAGGACCACCGCCTTGTTTCGCAGGTCCACCACGTCGAAGGTCTTGGGCTCCGCGCGCAGGGGCCCCAGCGTCCCCAGGTAGGCGCCGATGAACACCGCCTTGTTCGGGTCTTCGGGCAGGAAGCCGACCTGCGCCAGCTTGATGGCCGGAGAGGGATCCAGAGACGAGAAGCGCACCGGCAGCGGGCTCGTCAGGAGCCAGCTCGGCGTGATGACCTTGACCTCCTTGTCCTCGGGCAGGGGCTCGTCCAGCACCAGGTGCAGGTCGTAGCGCATGATGGCCTTCGGCGGCCACGGGTCCTCCACCTTGCCCACGGCGAAGGCGTGGAGGCCCACCTCGACGACCTTGCTCGCGGCGCCCTCGATGCGGAACGTGGACGCGGGAGGGACCTGGGTCGGCGTGATCAGGGCCGAGTAGGAGAGCCTCAGGTGGCGCGCAGACAGCGGCGTGACGGTCGGAGATGCGGCCTGGGCAGGCCCCGCGAGCACCAGGGGGGCGAGCAGGACCGCGAGCACGATCACCCCATAGCCGGGCCGCCGGGTCGCCCGCACCGACTCCCCGAGGAGCCGCATCAGGAGGCTCCTCCCGCCCAGCCCCTCGCGCACGTGGATGCCGGCGAGGAAGCCCATCAACATGCAGAAGATGAAGTAGGTCTCGCGGCGGAGCAGGTCGCTCTCCCCGAAGCTGTGGAGCATGGCCGACACGAGCCCGGCCCCGAGCCCGATGGCGACCGTCTGAGACCAGGGCTTGACCGCCTGCACGATGGTCCGCAGCGCCATGAACACGAAGGCAAGCATGGCGCCGACCAGGGAGATCAGCCCAAGCAGGCCCGTCTCCGCCGCCACCAGGTGGTACAGGTGGTGGGCGACCGTCCGGTCGATGGGGTCGAGGAGCCGCCCGATGGGCTGATCCAGCTCCTTCACGTAGTTGTTCAGACCGACGCCGAAGGGATGCTCCCGGGCGAGGGCCTTGGCGATGTCGTTGTTGCGGTGCCGGAAATCCATGGAAACCTCCGCGTCTTCTCCCCAACGGGTCACGATGCTGTCGAAGGACTTGGCGATGGCCGGGATGGCCAGAAAGGCCGCGAGGGCCAGGACCGCTACCTGCCGCTGGAGCAGGGAGCGGTCGCGCTTGACGAATGTCAGGATCAGGCAGAGCGACGTGACGATCATCGCGGCGAGGCCCATCGTGGCCCAGCCGAAGCGGGAGCGCGAGAGGATGAGCCCCACCGCCCCGGCGCCGTAGCCGAGCAGGATGGCGCCCCGCCACCCCTTGGCGCGCAGCGCCTCCGCCAGCATGACCGGCAGGATGAGGTTCATGCTCATGGCGAAGCTGTTCTTGTGCTCGAAGGTCCCGTGAACCCACCAGACCCCCGAGAGGTGCTGCTTCGTGGCCACCGCCATCTCCACGCCCACGAAGATCAGGAGGAAGAACGGCAGGTTCCTGGCGCTCCGGTCGTCGGCGAGCAGGTTGGCGCTCACCCAGAACACCGCCAGGCCCCGCACCAGCTTGAACAGGTCCATGAACCCATAGAGGGGCTCTCTCGAGCCGATGATGGAGAACGCGGCAATCGTCACGAAGAGGAGCAGCAACGGGAGCCCAGGCGGCATCAGCATGACCGGGGTGACGGAGCCCGGGTTGGAGGGGGCCCTCCACACCAGGCCGCGGCTGCTGCCCTGCCCCATCAGGTACACGATGAGGCTCAGGACCAGGAGGTCCGTGGTGCCCACGTCGAAGCTGCGGGACATACCGCGGTACTGCTCGTGCATCAGCAGGTTGACGTCGATGATGTACGCCGACCCCAGGATCATCAGCCCGAGGGCGATGCGGCGCGCGCCCGCCACGCGGCTCAGCAGCCACGCCAGCACCAGCGGCAGGAGCGCGACGACGATGGCGGCGATGGGCAGGAGCGCCTTCATGGGCCGGCAGTGTAGCAGCCCGCGGGGAAAAGCGCGCGTCGCGTCCCGCGCCGGGCAAGCGCCGATTGACAAGAACGGCTTGCGGTGGACCTATGGGGCCATGCGCGCGCTGGTCTCCACCCTGGCCCTCCTCCTCGCTGCACCCGCTGCGGCAGACGTGCGGGGCACCCACCTCCTCGGCGAGCGCATGGCGGGCGCCGGCGGCGCAGCGGTGGCGCTGGCGGACGAGCCGACGGGCGGCGTGCGCAATCCGGCGGGCCTGGCGTCCATCGGCGGCATCCAGGGATCAGTGTCCGTCAGCGCCTATCAGCTCCTGGTGCAGCGGCAGGCGGCGGCCTTGCGCGTGGGCGACCGCTCCCTGGACCTGGACGTGGTGCGGTTCAGCACGTTCCCGGCGGCGCTGGGCGTGGCGATCCCTTTGGTGCCCCGCGACGGGGAGGGGCGGCACGTCCTGGCGATCAACGTGCTGGTCCCCGAGCAGCGCAGCGCAGGCGGCCAGGTGGAGACGGCGCCGGGCGACGCGACGGAGGCCGCCCCCGGGGCCGCCATGGGCTTCGAGACGCGTGGGCGCACCTTCCAGTTCGCCGCCGCGTGGGGGTGGGCGATCACGGACTCCGTGCGGGTGGGCGCCATGGCCAGCTACTCCTTGGACGAGGTCCACCTGTCGAGCCGGCTGGTCATCGAGCCCCCCGACGGCAGCTTCCTCGTGGGCGCGAGCCAGTTCTCGGGCCTGGCCGGGAGCCTGCACCTGGACGTCGGCTTCCAGATCGCCGTCGACCCGGCCTGGGTGCTCGGCGCCTCGCTGCGCAGCGAGTCCATCCGCCTGCACGGCTCCGGTGAGGGCTCGTCGGTGAGCGCGACCTCCAGCGCGGGCGCTAGCAAGGCGATGCAGCGCATCGACTTGATGCCCGGGCTGCGCACCGAGCGGAGGGACCCGTGGCGCATCGCCCTCGGGGGCGCGTGGCTCGGGCCGGACGGCACCCGGGTGGCCGCGGACCTCTATGTCCACGTGGCGCAAGCGGCGTACCTGGACATCCAGGACCCGGATCTGCCCGCCTTCGACGGTCTGGGGCGCGTGAACCCGAGCCAGCCCTTCGGGCAGAGCCGGCAGCGTGTCACGACCTTCGATGGTGCGGCAGGCATCGAGGCTCCGGTCACCGAGGACGTCACGCTGCGGGGCGGCATCCTGACCAGCCTCAGCCCCTGGCCTGCGCCGGACCCGACGGATCCGCGCCACCCCGCTCGAATCCACGCCCTCGGCGCGACCTTCGGGGTTGCGCTGCCCAGCGAGCACGGGGCGATGTCCCTGGCCCTGAGCTACCTGGTCGGCTTCGGAGAGGGGCTCGCCGCGCGGGTCGCGGTCGACGGGGGGATCTCCTGGGAGCGCGTCGACATCGTCCAGCACCAGCTCACGGCCGTCATTGGCGGCGCGGTGCGGTTTTGAGGGGGCGCACCTTCACCCTCGTCGCCGCGATCTGGGCTGCGCAGGCGTCGGCGGACCCGTTCCACCGCTCGGGGGTCCTGGTCGGGGAGCGCGCCGCGGGCATGGGCGGCGCCTTCACTGCGCTGGGCGACGACGGCTCCGCGGGCCACTACAACCCGGCGGCCCTGGCGACGCTGCCCGGCAGCAGCTTCTCACTGAGCGCCAGCTTGTACGGCTACCACGCGGAGCGCGTCGACGGCTCGCGCGCCGTGGAGCACTTCGGGCTCCTCGACTTCCAGACCATCCCGGGGGCGACGGCGACGGTCATGGAGCTCAGCGAGGGGCAGGCGGACGGGACCCTGCGGGTCGTCGGGGGCTTCGGGCTCTTCGTCACGGAGCACGAGAGCGCGTCGAGCACGCTGCTCTTGCGGGACGTGCAGGGGAGGTCCGAGGGCAAGGCGGTGCTCTTCGACCGCTTCCTCCAGACGTCGCAGGTCGACCAGGAGACCCTGGAGGGGGCGCTGTCCGTGGCCATCCGGGTGGCTCCGTGGCTGGACCTGGGCATCTCCGCCCTCGTGCTCTACCGGGCGCTGCTGCGCGACGAGTCCTGGGACGGCGCCATCGAGGACGCCAACTCCACCCGCTTCTTCCGCCTCCAGCTCGCCATGGACGGCGCGTGGGTGGGGCTCGCGGGCGCCGTGGGGGTCCACTCGAACCCTTGGGAGGGGCTCCACCTCGGGGTGCAGGTCCGCACGCCTCCGGTGCGGCTCTACGGGAGCGCCACCATCAGCGGCGCCCTCTGGTCCCAGTCCGGCGAGCCATCGACGGAGCGCTTCCCCGAGGAGAGCGCCCGCGTGGAGCACAAGCTCTCGCCGGAGCTGTGCCTGGGCGTCGCCTGGGCGTCGCCCCGTGTCTTCGCCGTGGCGCTGGACGTGGCCCTGCGGTTCCCCATGGACCCCTATCTGGACGTGGACGACCCGGACTTCGGGCGCCTCGTGGAGCGCAACCTGGCGTGGGACGTCGCGGTGGGCGTGGAGGGCTATCCCGTCGACTGGATCGCCCTGCGCGGCGGCTTCTTCACGAGCAACACGAGCGGAGGCGCCGGGGACCCGACCCTGGACCCCGTACCCGCCGTCGACGAGCTGGGGGTCAGTGGCGGGCTTGGCTTCCACATCGGACCCACGACGCTCTCCGTCGGTGCCGACTACCGCTGGGGCGAGGGGACGATGTCGCCGCTGGGCCCCTATAGCGCCGAGCAGGTCACGCGGCGCACCGAGACGCTCCGCGTCCACCTCGCCACGACCTACTACTACTGACGGGCTGAGGGGATGGATCCGCTGCGCAGCTCGACGGCGCCGAAGCGCCTCTGGACTGGGAGGCGCTCCCGAAGCCAGGCGTCCAGGGGGGCCTCCACGCGCTCGGACCAGGCGGGGTCGCGTGACTGGCCTGGCGCCACGGTGGTCAGGTAGGTGACGGGGCCCTGGAGCAGCTCGCGGAGGTGGGCCCGGTCCTGAGCGACGACCGCGCCGGTGACGGCCTCGAAGGGCTGCCCGGAGCGATTCACGGCGTACAACGTGTCCCACGCGGGGATGACGACGTGGACACGGCCCGTGCTCCACCACACGGTGGGCGCCTCCGCCCCGTGGACGACGAGGTGGCCCGCCGTCTCGATGGCGGGCGCCACGGCGAGCCCCGCCTCGTGCCATCCGGGCTCGCTGCGGCGCACCAGGCCTGCGTCGAGCGCGATGATCGCCGTCAGCGCCGCGCCGAGGAGGGCTCCACGGAGGGGGCGGGGACTCCTGGCTTGGACGTCGAGGGCCGCCAGCACGACCCCGGCGACGAGGGGGATGACCAACAGCGTATTCCGCGCGGCCCACAGCGGGGTGAGCGGTGGTGAGAGCCACGCGGCGGTGGCGGCGGTCGCGCCGAGGGCCGCCACGCCCGCCCAGGCGAGGGTCGAGCGGGTGAACGACTCCGTCGTGGGGGGCAGCACCGCCGCGGCAACGAGAAGGAGCACCAGGGGGGACAGCAGCGCGCCCGCGCCCGGCGTCCCCAGACCGGACGGCCAGAGCGCGAGGCCGAGGGCCGTTGGTGCTGCGCAGACGACGAGGCGCATGGCGGGGCGTGCGCGCGCGGTCGTCCTGGCGAGCGAGATGATGGCCGTGGCAGCGACCACGAGGCAGAGCCCCGTCAGGAGGGCCCCGGACGTGGACGTCGGGCCCAGGTCCTGAAGGAGCTCCGCGAGGCGCTGCCACCAGCTCTGCCTGGCGGCGGCCACTCCCCCGAGGGTGAGCGCGTCACCACCACCCCACCGCACGATGCCCGAGAAGTCCGCGCGGCGGGCGGCCAGGCTGTGCATGGCGAGCGGAGCGAGGGCGACGAGGGCGCCGCCACCGACCAAGGGCACGAGGGGGCGCCACCCCGCGCGGGGGGGGCGCCCGGCGAGCACCAGGAGCGGCAGGCCGGGCACGGCGACCAGGAACAGGGGGTGGGCGAGGGCGGCAAGGCCGATCGCCAGGGCCGAGCCGAGCTTCCAGCGGGCGCGGGCTGCGCCGGGACCCAGCCACTGGTGAGCAACCCCGAGCAGCGCCGCGACCACTGCGAGCTGGAGAAGGCCGATGGGGCCCATGCGTGCCGTCGCTGCCACCGAGAAGGGATCGACGGCGAGCAGCAGTGCAGCGAGGAGGCCGACGGCCCGTGACTGGAACAGGCGCCACCCGAGGAGCGCGACGCCGCCGATGGCGAGGACGCCTCCCGCCACACCGAGCAGGCGCCCCGAGAGCAGCGAGTCGCCCCCCAGCGCGAACGCGCCGGCGAGCAGCGCGTGGTACAGGGGAGCGCGGCCATCCAGCAGGCCCGTCGGGAGGAGCGGCAGGCCGGTGCGGAGCACACCGCGCGCCGAGGCGCCCTCCAATGCCTCGGCCGCGCTCATGGGCGCGTCGAGCTGGAGCGTCCGGAGGACGAGCCCCGCCGCCAGGATCACCACCAACAGCGCCAGCGCGTGCTCGTCTGCGATGGCGTCGTCGTGGCTGCGCCACAGCGGGCGCGCTGGGGCAGACGGGGTGCTCAGTTGGGGGCGCAGCCGCCACACGGGCTGTTGCACTCGTTCACGCAGATGGAGTCCCATTGGGTGTCACAGCAATATGGGTCCATGGCGCAGACGCAGTCCTGGCACTTGCAGCCGCCGCACCCAGGGCTCGTCGTGACGGCACACCCGGCGAACCCGCACCCGCCGCAGTCGGACTGGCACTCGCCCACACAGATGGAGTCCCAGGCGGTCGCGCAGCAGTACGGATCCATGCCGCAGACGCAGGCCTTGCAGGAGCAGCCGTCGCAGCCGGTGAGCGGCGAGAAGCTGCGCTCGCACAGGGCGCAGCGCCCGGAAGAGCAGGAGAGGTCGTTCCAGACTCCGCCGGTCCCCATCTCGGCGCAGTCCTCCTCGCCAGCCTGGTTGGGCTCCCCCGCCCCCCAGGCGGAGTATCCAACCGGGCGCCCGTCGACCCAGGCGAACGTCCCCTCGGACGCCATGTCCGTCAGGCCGATCCAGGAGGCGCAGCCGAGGAGACCCTGGGCAAAGGACTTCTCGCCCCCGAACTGGAGCGTGGCCAGATCGCCTCCCCACGCCTGGCACTGGGCGCGGGCGTCGGACCACGACCAGGAGCCGCTCAGGACCTTGTAGCAGTGGCCCGTCAGCGCGTAGACCGAGCCATCGCAGGTCGACAGCTTGGAGGAAGGAGGGCTCGTGGCCTTGTCGGTGCACCCGTCGTAGAACTTGCCGCAGCCGCCGCACTGGTTGGCGCACTCGCCGACGCAGATCGAGTCCCAGGCCGTCGCGCAGCAGAACGGGTCCATGGCGCACACGCAGTCCTTGCACTTGCACCCCGGGCAGCCCGGTGCGCTCGCCGTCTGGCAGCCGTCCCCCGTCCCGGCGCAGGGGCAGTCCATGGGGCAGGATGCGCAAGACTCGCCGGCCCCGCAGGTGCCATCGCCGCAGCCGGCGGCGCACTGGCCGCACTTGGGGCAGGCGTCGTAGCAGCAGTCGCCGAAGCCCACGCACGACGTGTCACACCAGCACAGGGCCGGCGCCTGCGCGCCGCAGCGGCCCTCGCAGGAGTCGTCGGGGACCGGGCAGCCCCCGCAGTCCGACGGGCACGTGGCGCAGGACTCGCCGCCCTCGCACAGGCCGTTCCCGCAGACCGCCGGGCAGGCGCCGCAGTCCGAGGGGCACTGAGCGCACGTCTCGCCGGCCTCGCAGGAGCCGTTGCCGCAGAGGGCGGGGCAGAAGCCGCAGAAGAAGCAGGCGTCCACGCAGCAGTCGCCAGCAGAGACGCAGATGGAGTCACAGTAGCACCCCGCCGGCGCGCTGCCGCCGCAGCGCCCCTGGCAGGAGTTGTCGGGGATGCAGGGGCCGCAGTCCACGGGGCAGCCGCCGCAGGTCTCGCCGCCGTTGCAGGCGCCGTCGCCGCAGACCGGCGGGCAGGCGCCGCAGTCCGCAGGGCAGGCGCCGCAGGTCTCACCGCCGTTGCAGGCCCCGTCGCCGCAGGTCGTCGCGCAGTAGCCGCAGGCGGCGCAAGCGTCGGGGCAGCAGTCGCCGTAGGAGACACACGAGGCGTCGCAGAAGCAGCCGGCCGGGGCTGACAGGTTGCAGCGGCCGACGCAGGAGTCGTCGGGGACGCACGGTCCGCAGTCGATGGGACACGTCCCGCAGCTCTCGCCACCGTTGCAGGCGCCGTCGCCGCAGATGAAGGGGCAGGCGCCACAGTCGGACGCGCACGAGGTGCAGGTCTCGCCGCCGTTGCACGTGCCGTCGCCGCACACGGGGGCGCAGGGCCCGCAGTCGACGGGGCAGTTGCCGCAGGTGTCGCCGCCGTTGCAGGCCCCGTCACCGCAGTAGGGGGCGCAGGGCCCGCAGTCGACGGGGCAGGAGCCGCAGGTCTCGCCGCCGTTGCACTTGCCGTCGCTGCAGAAGGGCGCGCAAGCGCCGCAGTCGAGGGGGCAGGACGAGCAGGTCTCGGTGCCGTTGCACGAGCCGTCGCCGCACACCGCGGGGCACGCGCCGCAGTCGTTCGGGCAGATCTTGCAGGTCTCCGTGCCGTTGCACGTGCCGTCGCCACAGATCGCAGCGCAAGAGCCGCAGTCTCCGGGGCAGGTCTTGCAGGTCTCGGCGCCGTTGCACGAGCCGTCGCCACATGCCGCGGGGCACGCGCCGCAGTCGGCGGAGCAGGAGGTGCAGGTCTCCGCCCCGTTGCACAGGCCGTCGCCGCAGCCTGCCGGGCACACGCCGCAGTCACCCGCGCAGGTCTTGCAGGTCTCCGTGCCGTTGCACGCGCCGTCGCCACAGGACGGAGGGCAGGGCCCACAATCCTCGGAGCACGTGGCGCAGGTCTCCGCTCCGTTGCACAGGTCGTCGCCGCAGGCAGGAGGGCAGGCCTCGCAGTCTTGGGGGCAGCTGGAGCACGTCTCGCCCGGCTTGCACTTGCCGTCGCCGCAGCCGGCGGGACACGCGCCGCAGTCCTCGGGGCACGTGGTGCAGGACTCACTCGCCCAGCAGGCCCCGTCGCCGCAGGTCGGGGGGCAGGCGCCGCAGTCGACCGCGCAGGTCGTACACTCCTCCCCGTCGTCGCAGGCGCCGTCCCCGCAGGTGTCGCAGGGGCCGCAGTCATCTGGGCAGTCGTCGCAGGTCTCCTTGCCGTTGCAGGCGCCGTCGCCACAGCTCGTCGGGCCGACGCACGCGCCGCCTGGGATGATGCACGTCGCGCCCTGTGGGCAGGTCCCGCAGATGCCGCCGCACCCGTCGGGGCCGCACGCCTTGCCCTCGCAGTCGGGGGCGCAGGAGCAGGTCCCGCCGGGGGAGCACTCCGTCCCCACCGGGCAGGTTCCGCAGGAGCCCCCGCAGCCGTTGTCGCCGCATACCCGCTCGCCGCAAGCGGGGGTGCAGGCCGTGTCGGGACCGAGGCTGCCGGCCTCTGCGTCCTGGGAGTCTCCGCCTGCATCCTCGACGGTGGCTCCGGCCGTATCGGCAGCAGCGTCGCCATCACCGGGGTCGGTGATGATCCCTCCCCCGGTGTCACTCTCTCCCCCGGGTGTAAACGGGACCTCCCCCGTCTGCTCGACATCCGCCTCGAGGAGAGGCAGATCCACCGTCCGCATCTTGGTGCATGCGGTGGCGAGCAGCAGGCAGAGCGCGATGGACACGGAACGCATGACACCCTCCAGGAGACGACCAGGCGCAGCCTCGCCGATGGAACGGTGCATGGTAGCACAGGCTGAGGGCGGTCGCGACAGGCAGCGTACCCGCCGGAGCGGGGCGAGGCGCTACTCGATGCCCGAGCACTCCGGGGCCGTGGGCGGGGCGACCACGTCCTTGCGGGTGGCGGCGAAGGTGCCGTTGCTGTTGAGGGCGAAGGGCTCGAAGAGTCCGAACACGATGGTCCCGCAGAAGGTGTCCTCGCCGAGCTTCTCGGACCCTGCCGTGAACGTGATGTTGGCCTTGCCGCCGTTGGGCAGGAGCGGGTTGGCGCCCGCGGGGATGGCGAAGTCCTTGGCCACGAACGTGAAGCCCTCGGCGGTCTTCGTGAAGTCCTGGACGCTCGCGAGCTCCTCGCCGGGGTTCACCTTGCTCATGAGGCCTCCGCGCAGGCAGACGGCGTCGCCCACCTCCAGGAGGAGCTCCAGCTCGGTCGGCGGCGCGCCCTGGCCCTTCTGGGTGTCCGTGATGAACATGAGCTCGTAAGTGCCGGCCCAGGGCGTCACCGCCGAGCAGTCCGGCTTGAGCCCTGCGCACTCGGGATCGCCAACCGCCCAGCCCCCGCCATCGAGGGCGGCGGCGAAGGTGCCGTTGCTGTTGAGCGCGAAGGGCTCGAAGAGGCCGAAGACGATGGTGCCGCACAGGCGCCCGTCCCCGGACAGCGAGGCGGTGAAGGTGATGTTCGCCGTGCCGCCGTTCGGGAGCAGGGGGTTGGCGCCGGGGGGGATCTTGAAGTTCTTCGCCGTGAAGACCACGTCCGAGCCGAGCTGCTCGACCTTCTCGATGGTCGCCAGCTCCTCGCCGGGGTTGAGCAGGCTGAGCAGGGCGCCCGTGAAGCACTCGCCCTCCTCGTCGCTGGCCTCGAGTCGCAGGCCCAGCTCAGAAGGGGGCGCGCCCTGGCCCTTCTGGGTGTCGGTGATGAACTTGAGAGTGTAGGTGCCGGTCAGGTCGATCGTCGGGCACGTCGGAACGATGGGACCCGCGTCCACGTCCTCGCCGGGGCCCGCGTCCTCGTCGGGGCCGGCGTCCTCCGTGGGTCCTGCGTCCGGCGCGCCGCCGTCCGTGCCGCCCGCGTCCTCGCCGCCGGTACCAGCCGGGCACGCACCCAGGGGCTCGGGGAGGTCCGCGGCTGCCGTGCTCTCGATGCGGGTCATTCCAAAGGTCGAGCCGTTGAGACCCACCTGGATGGGCGCCGTCACGTCGCCCTCCACCGTGCCGCACAGGGTGTCCGAGTCGCGGATCTTGCCCTTGAGCTTGAGCGTGGCCGTGATGTCGCTGCCGCTGATCGGGTTGGCGAGGCCCGTGACGTCCTGCTCGCCGAGATCCATCTCGAAGGAGCCGTCCGCCGCGACGTCCGCGTTCCCGACGATGATCCCGCCGACGGGCTCGCGGGTGACCTGACCCGGCGCCACCTGGATGGGCTGCAGATCGAACTTCAGCTTCCCGCCCGTGGTCGGATCGTCGTTGGGGGTCCACGTGACGACGGTCGTGAACTGAAGGACGGAGGTCGGGCTGATCACCGGCGCGATGCCCAGCAGGAACGTGCCGTTGACGTCCGTCAGGGTGCCGGCGCCGGTGTCCGGCTCGGAGATGTCCCGCAGCGCGTGCGTGTTCTTGACGAACTCCTCGTAGCGGCCCTCCGGGTCCGGGCAGCCAGACAGGGACAGCAGGCCGGCGAGCGCCGCCAGCGCGACGGCCAGCGGGACGGGGCGACGGGGCTTCCGCACGTGGATCATGGGCTTTCGATCTCCAGGTTCCGTTGCAAGGAAGCCTCTCTCTACACCCGTTGGCCCCGATGCGCAACATCCACGTGAGGGCCGGCCGGACGATTCCGCGGCGTATCCGCGGCAGCCTCGCCGCGCCTGCGACGACCCGAGGTGGGGGCCGCCGTGAGGAAAGTCCTTGCGTGTTTTCGGGACTCGGTCTATGTACCGGCTACGGATTCAGGCCCCGATGCACCCGAACGGTGAGGAACGACGAATGCGCAACCCACGGCGAGCGTGGCTTCTAGCCGGCGGAACGGCTGCCCTGCTGTTGGCGGCCGGCGATGCCAGCGCGGCGGGCATCGCGTCCGCCCGCTTCGGCGGCGAGCACGGCCACCCCACGACGGACAACCCGACGGCCCTCTATTACAACCCGGCGGGCATCGCCTTTGGGGAGGGCACCCACATCTGGGTGGACGGCGTGCTGGCGCTCCGCAACGTGACGTACACGCGCCCGGCATCGGCCGCGGGCGCCTACGCGGGGCAGGACCCCAGCTTCCAGCCCCAGGGCTCGGAGGGCGCCAACAGCGGCGAGGCGTCGGCCTTCAACATCATCGCGTCGCCCTTCCTTGGCATCCAGAGCGACTTCGGCACGGACTTCCTGGCGGCGGGCATCTCCGTGTCCTTCCCCTTCGGCGGCAGCGCGTCGTGGGACAAGAACGAGGCCTTCGCCGGCAGCGACCGGTTCCCGGGCGCGGTGGACGGCGCTCAGCGGTGGTACACCATCGACGGCAGCCTCCGGTCCATGTACCTGACCGGGGCCTTCGCCTACAAGATCGAGTCGGCGCGCCTGTCGCTGGGCGCCAGCGTCAGCGGCATCCGCAGTGAGGTGAAGACCCTGCGCGCGCGCAACGCCGACGGCACCGACAACATGGTGACCCCCGCCACCGCCACGGCCCCCGAGCGCCTGCAGGAGGGGCGCAGCCTCATCGACGTCGAGGGCTGGCAGGTGGGCTTCGCCGTGGGTGCGCTGTGGGAGGCCGTGGAGGACAAGTTCTGGATCGGCGCCTCCTACACGAGCAAGCCCAACGTGGTCGGCGGGATGACGCTCAAGGGCACGCTGAAGAACGCCCTGGGTACGTCGGACCCGAGCGTCACCGACGTGGAGTTCCAGCAGGACCTGCCCGACATCATCCGGCTTGGCTTCCGCTTCCGCCCCCGCACGGACATGGAGATCCGCATGTTCGGCGACTGGACCCGGTGGAGCGAGGTCAAGAGCCAGTGCCTCCTCGACGCCAACGCCAAGGGTGGGCCCAACTGCGACGTGGTCGAGACCGACGACCCGCTGAAGGAGCCCCAGCTCAACGGCGGCAACGGCCCCGAGGCCCGAGGCATCATCCTGAACCTCCCACGGCACTGGAAGGACTCCTTCGGCTACCGGCTGGGCTTCAGCTACTGGTTCACGCCCGAGATCGAGGGCTACATCGGCGGCGGCTACGACAGCTCGGCCATCGACCCCAAGATCATGGATCCGGCGCTCATCGACTCTCCGAAGTTCACGTTGGGGCTCGGCGGCAAGTTCCAGGTCGTCGAGAACCTCGCGCTGGCCTTCACCTACACGCACGTCTTCTACGTGGACGTCAACACCAAGGGGAACAGCGTGCTCGACGACTTCGCCTCTCCCACGAAGCAGCCGAGCGGCGACGGCGAGTACGAGCAGATGATCGATCTGTTCCACCTGGCGGCGGACGTCTCGTTCTGAGCCCGGCTCGACGGCCGGACCGCCCTCCGCGTATAGTGGCCGGGACGAGCCCCCCGCTATGGAGGACGGCCCATGGAGCTTCGCGGCAGCTTCCTCATCGCCATGCCCGACCTGCTCGACCCCAACTTCCACCGGACGGTGGTCCTGGTCGTGGAGCACGACGACGAGGACGGGACGGTCGGGCTGGTCATCAACCGCCCGACGCACGTGGACGCCCGCGAGTTCTGCGCCTCCCTGGACATCCAGTGGGTGGGGGCCGCGAACGACCTGGTCCACTCGGGGGGGCCGGTGCAGCCGACCATGGGGTGGATCCTCCACGGCGCGCGGGACTCCCAGGTGGACTCGGGCTTCGTGGTGGATGGCGTCTGGGCCAGCACCAGCCGGCGCACCCTGGAGTGGATCGCCGACAAGACGGAGCTCGATCGCCGGGTCTTCGGCGGCTACGCCGGCTGGGCGCCGGGGCAGCTCGCCGAGGAGCTGCGCAGCGGCGCCTGGCTGACGTGCCCCGCCTCGGCCGACCTCGTGTTCCACGTGCCGCCAGACGACGTGTGGGCGCGGGCGCTGAGGGCCATGGGCGTCGACCCGGCCGCGCTGGTCAGCGGGTCCCGCGAGCTGTCCTGAGCATGCCCTCTTTGCGTCGGGCGCCCGACCCGGTAGAGTGGGCGCCATGACGAATCCACACACCATCGACACAGACCTCAAGGGCCCGGCGTGCAGCGACGGGGATCTGACGGACCGCGCCCGCGCGGGCGATCTCTCTGTCTTCGAGGACATGATCCGCTGCTACTCGGAGCGGCTGCTCGCCTTCTCCCGGGGCCGCTGCGGCGACGATGAGGACGCCAGAGACACCGTCCAGGACGCATTCGTGGCGGCCTACCGCTACCTGCCTGGGTTTCGGGGCGAGACTACCCTCAAGAGCTGGCTCTTTCGCCTGGTCGCGTCCGCATGCCTCAAGCGACGGCGCGGAATGAAGCACGACCGGCGGCGGCACTCCTCCCTGGACGCGGAGGACGCCCCGCAGCACGCCATCGATGAGCCGGACCCTGAGCGTCAGGCCTCGATGACGCAGCTCGTCTCCGTGGTCTCGGCGGCGCTGGAGGCGCTGTCCGACCTGGACCGCGCGGTGCTCCTGATGCGCGACTCCGAGCAGATGAGCGCGAAGGAGGTCGGCGACTCCCTCGGTCTCACCGTCTCTGCCGTCAAGTCCCGCCTTCACCGCGCGCGGACCGTCGTCCGCGCGCGGGTCGAGGAGTCGCGGGCTGCCCAGGAGCTCTCCGAGGAGTGAGCGTCAGCGGACGTGCTGCGCCACGAGCCCGCTGAAGCAGGCGAGGAGCTCGTCGTGGCGCGCTCCGTTGCTCGCCAGCGTGCGACCGAAGCGTGCCGTCGTCAGGGTCGCCGGGTCGTAGGTGAGGGGCGCGCCGTCGAGGGTGGTGATCACGCCCCCCGCCTCTTCGAGCGCCAGCCCGGGCGCCACCGTGTCCCAGGTGGAGAGGCCGTGGTGGTTGTAGTACACGTCCCCCTGACTCCGCACCAGCAGCGACACCTTCACGCCGACGCTGTGGATCGCCGGGCCCCGCGCGAGCCCCGTGGCGGCAAGCACCTGGTCCCGGCGCGACGGGGGGAGGCTCTCCGAGACCACGAGGCGAAGGGAGCCCCAGACCGCGCTACGTGACACGCGCGCCTCTCGGATACCGCCGCCATCCGCCACGACGCAGCCTCGACCGCGGACCGCGAGGATCAGGGCGTCGTCCACCGGCAGGTAGATGGCCCCGATGACCGGGGTCGCGCCCTCCAGGAGCCCGATCATCACGCAGAAGCCCGGCCCCCCCCGCGCGAAGCCCTTGGTGCCGTCGAGGGGGTCGACGACCCAGGTCCGCCCAGACGAAGCGGGGTCCACGCCGCCCGACTCCTCGGTGACGATGCCGTCACGCGGGAAGAGCGCCCGGAGCCCGCTCACGATGTGGCGGTCGGCAGCCAAATCGGCATTGGTCACGATGGTCGCGTCTGCCTTTGTGGACCGCTCCAGGCCGCGCGCCCGCGCATCCAGGACGAGGGCGCCCGCCTCGCGGCAGAGGCGTGCGGCGGCATCGGCTTCGCTGGTCCAGGGGTGCCCGGTGATCATGCGCGGATCCAACACGCATTGCCGCGCTGCGTCAAGGCGCCACCGTGACGGCGGCGTGAATCCTCAAGCTGTCGCGCCTCCCTGCCGAAACGTCCTGTCGCCCGGCCGTGCCTTGGAGTAATGTTGCGCCGGCTCGATGACAACGGAGCACTTGCTGTGGCTGAGATTGCGGTGATCGGTGGCGGAGTCGCAGGGCTCGTGAGCGGATACAGGCTCGCCTGCGAGGGGCACCGGGTGACGATCCTGGAAGGCACGGCCTCTCTTGGGGGGCTCGCGGGGACCTTCATCCACGAGGGCGCGCGCCTCGACAAGTACTACCACGTCATCCTGGACTCGGACGCGCACCTGATCCCCCTGCTCAAGGAACTGGGTCTGGGGAGCCGCCTGCGCTGGACCGAGACGGGGATGGGCATCATCCACCAGGATCGCTTGTACCCGTTCAACTCGGCGCTGGATCTGCTGCGCTTCGGCGCGGTCCCCTTCCCCCACCGCCTGCGCACCGGCTTCGGGGCCCTCTACATCACGAAGCTCAAGCGGGACGCCCTGGACCTGGACGAGGTGCTGGCGATCCCCTGGCTGCGCAGCCTCTTCGGCGACCGGGTCTTCGAGACCGTCTGGGACCCGCTGCTCGCCGCCAAGTTCGGGGAGCGCCGCGGCGAGGTCCCCGCCTACTGGATCTGGAACACCCTGAACCGCGAGAAGAACGGCAGCCAGGAGGTCAAGGGCACGGTCCGCGGAGGCTACGGCGCCATCGTCGACACGCTGGCCGAGGCGATCCGGGCGCGGGGGGGCGCCATCCGCCTCTCGGCGCCCGTGCGCCTCATCGAGTCCGGCGACGGCGGGGCGACCATCACGACCGACGGCGGCGTCGAGCGCTATGACGCCGTCGTGGCGACCCCGCCGCTCGCGGTGCTCCAGCGCCTGCTCTCCCCGGCGCTGCGGGCCGAGCTGACCTGCGGAGACGTCGCCTTCCAGGGGGTCAGCAACGTGCTGCTGCTCATGCGGCGCCGCCTGTCCCCGTGGTACTGGACCGCGGTCGTCGACTCGGGCTTCCCCTTCCAGGGCATCGTGGAGACGACCCACGTCGTCCCCCTGGAGGACACGGGCGGCCACCACCTCCTCTACCTCATGAACTACTGCGACGCGGGCAGCGAGCCCTATGAGCGGTCCGACGCGGAGCAGGTAGAGGGCGCCATCGCGGGGCTGTGCCGCCTGTACAAGGGGCTGCGCCGCGAGGACGTGGAGGCGAGCTACGTCTTCCGCGCCCCATTCGTCGAGCCGGTGTGGACCCGGGGCACCCTGCGGCGGCGGCCGGCCCCGCAGATAGGGCAGAGCCGGGTCTTTCTCTGCACAACCGCCCAGGCCTACCCGATGGTCACGGCCTGGAACACATCCGTGAAGCTGGCCACGGACACCGTCAACGCCATGCGAGGAGCACTCCGATGACGCACCCCATCCTGCCCTCCGACGCCAACAGCTCCGGACGCGAGTTCGGTGAGGACGAGCTCAAGTTCCTGCGAGAGGCCCTGGACTCGGGCAACCTCTTCGCCCCGCGGGGCACCCAGGTCAAGGCCCTGGAGCGGGAGTTCGCCGCCCACTTCGGCGTCGCCGAGGCCTACGGCGTGACGTCGGGCACCGCCGCCGTCCATGTGGCCGTCGCCGCCGTCGACCCGGAGCCCGGCGACGAGATCATCACGACGCCGATCACCGACATGGGCGCGCTGACGCCCATCCTCATGCAGAACGCCATCCCCGTCTTCGCGGACGTGGACCCGATGACCCTCAACGTGACGCCCGACTCCATCGCCGCGCGCATCACGAGCCGCACCAAGGCCATCATCGTGACGCACCTCTTCGGGGCGGCGGCGGACATGGACGGCATCATGGCGGTGGCGCGGGAGCGGGGCATCCCGGTCATCGAGGACTCGGCGCAAGCCTACGAGACCTGGTACAAGGGGCGCCTCTGCGGCACCATCGGGGACATCGGCTGCTTCAGCTTCCAGCAGACCAAGCACATGACCACCGGCGAGGGCGGCATGGTGGTCACGAACAACCCGACCCTGGGGCGCTTCTCGCGCCTGTTCCGGGACAAGTCGTGGCCCTACGGCGAGGAGCTGATGGACCACCTCTACCTGGGCATCAACTACCGCATGCCCGAGCTGGTCGGCGCGGTGGGGCGGGCCCAGCTCCGGCGCGTCAAGTCCGTGGTGGCGCGGCGCCAGGCGGCTGCAGCTCGCTTCAACGACGCCATCCGGTCCCTTCCGGGCCTCACGGTGGCGGAGCCGCGCCCCGGCGACACCCACTCGTATTGGAAGTACCCGCTGATGGTCGACGCCAACGTGCTGCCCGGCGGCGCGGCGGCGCTGGGCAAGCTGGTCAAGGACCGCGGCGTGCTCGTGGCGCCCAACTACATCCAGAAGCCGGCGTACAAGTGCAAGGTCTTCGTGGACCGCAAGACCTACGGCAAGAGCCAGTTCCCGTACACCGATCCGTCCCGGGCGGGCTTGCCGCTGCTCGGCTACACCGACGAGGAGTGCCCGGGGGCCATCGCTGGCCTGGCGCAGGTGCTGGTCGTGCCGTGGAACGAGTTCTTCACGGAGGAGCACGTGGACTTCATCGCGGGCTGCATCAAGGAGAGCGTGCAATGTCTGATCTGACGCACGGGACGTGGGCGCTCGTCGGTCTCGGGCGCATCGCCCGCGCCCACCTGGACGCAGCCAAGGCGTGGACCCCGCCGCTCTTCGGGGCCGCAGTCGAGCCCGTCGCCGCCAACGCGGCCGGGTTCGACCACGTGTGGCCATCGGTCGAGGCCCTGCTGGACGACCTCACGCCGAGGGCGGCCGTGGTCTGCACGCCTCCCTCCACTCACCGCGCGGTGGTCGGCGCGCTCTTGGACGCGGGCGTCCACGTCCTCGTCGAGAAGCCGCTGGCGGCCACGTCGAAGGACGCCTGGGCGCTGATCGGCCGGGCGCGGGAGCGGGGCCTGGCGCTGCGGACGGCGGCCAAGTTCCTGCAGATGGCGAGCATCGAGCGCGCGCGTCAGCTCATCGCCGACGGGGCCATCGGCACGCTCCTGCGGGTGGAGAACACCTTCGCCGGCGTGCTGGACCCGTCCAAGGACTGGCACGGCGACCCGTCCATCTCCGGCGGCGGCGTGCTCATGGACAACGGGCCCCACTCCATCAACGTGGTGACCGCGCTGGCGGGGCCCGCCGAGGCGGTGCGGGTCCTGTCGTCCGAGCGGCGCCAGGGCACGGCCGTGGAGGACGCCATCACCCTGGAGCTGTGGTGCGGGTCGGTGACGGGCCACGTGGTCCTGACGTGGAACGAGGGCATCGCGGCCCCGATCACGCGCGCGGTCGGCACGGACGGCACCCTGGTGCTGGGCTGGAAGGGGCAGCACATCGAGCGGGGCGACGTGGTGGAGCCCTTCACGGTGGACGGCGCCTCGGGCTACGACAAGGCGGCCTGCTTCGAGGGGGTCCTGCGCTCCTTCGAGGCGGCGCTCGCGGCGCCGTCCGCCGACGAGGACGGCGCGCGGGTGCTCCAGGTCATCGAGGCCGCCTACCGCAGCGACGGCGCCTGGGAGGCCGTGTCGTGAGCGCGGGGGGGGCGCTCGCCAGCATCAGCATCGACATCGACCCGGTGGACACCCACCTGTCCGGCTACGGCTTCGAGGACAAGGACCCCTGCGACCTCGTCTACCGCAAGGCCGTGCCGCGCCTCCTCGACCTGCTCGACGAGCTGGGCGTGCGCGCCACCCTCTTCGTGGTGGCCCGGGACGCGGCCCGGGAGGCGCCGCTGCTCCGCGAGGTGGTCGCCCGGGGCCACGAGGTGGCCAGCCACTCGTGGAGCCACGCGGTGCCGTTCCGAGCGCTGGACGACGCAGCGCTGACGTGGGAGCTGGAGGGCTCCCGCGCGGCGCTCGAGCAGGCCATCGGGGGCGAGGTGCAAGGATTTCGCGCCCCCGCCTGGGACGTGGACGACCGGGTGCTGGCTGGGCTGGCGCGCGCAGGCTACCGCTACGACGCGTCGATCTTCCCCACCCCAGTCCTCGCGGCGAGCCGCCTCGTCGCCTGGCTCAAGGGCGCCGGCAAGGGCTCCGTGCTCGGAATGCAGGTGGTCGGCCACGCGCTCGCTCCCCTGCGGCCCCACAAGGTCACGACGCCGGACGGCCCCCTGATGGAGCTGCCCATCGCCGTCACTCCGTGGCTCCGCCTGCCGTACTACCACACGTTCGCGTACTTCGTGCCTCGGCGCGTCATGGACGCGGAGTACGCGTCGCTCCGACGTTCGGGCCTGCCCCTGTCCTACGAGCTCCACGCGGCGGATCTGCTGGACCTGAAGGAGGACGGGGTGGACCCGCGCATGGCCTGCCACCCGGGCATGGACCGCCCCGTCGCGGCGAAGGCCGACCTGCTGCGGAGCATCCTCGGGCCCATCGCCCGGGACTTCGACGTGGTCCCCCTGCGGGAGCTGGCCGCGGCCCACGAGTAGCAGGGTCGTACTCGGCCGCGCGCCGGAGTCGGTCTTGCGAGGGGCCGACCGCCCCTACACCCTCTCGACCGCGGGGACCGTGAAGCTGAACGTGCTGCCCGCCCCCACCTCGCTCTCGATCCAGATGGAGCCGCTGTGGCGGTGGACGATCTCCCGCGCGATGCTGAGCCCGAGCCCCAGACCCGCGCGCCCGGCCTTGCCCCGTGACGCCTGGGAGAAGCGCTGGAAGATGCGGGCCTGGTCCTCCTCGGAGATACCCGGGCCCGTGTCGGAGACGTCGAAGCGCACCGCGAAGCCCGTGGACGACTGCGTGTGGCCGTGGCCGACGACCCGCGGGCCCAGCTCGAAGCCAGTGCTGGAGCGGTCGGGGCGGGCGTCGACCACGGAGGCGCGGACCGTGACCACGCCGCCCTCGGGGGTGAACTTGAGGGCGTTGGTGATCAGGTTGGTCAGGACCTGCGCGATGCGGTCCGAGGAGCCGATCACGTCCATGATCCGGTCGTTGACCTCCCAGGTCAGGGTCTGGCCCTTCATGGTCGCCATGGGCTGGAGCGACCGGACGGCGCTCTCGATGAGGATGCCCGGGTCGAGGGGCGTCAGGCTCCACGACGTGGTGTTGCGGTCCATCCGCACCAGGTCCATGACGTTGGTGACCGTGCGGCCGAGGCGCTCCGCCTGGGACACCACGAAGTCCACCGAAGAGCGCGCCTCGTCGCTCAGGTTGTCCTCGAGCTGGAGCATTCCCAGGTAGCCGACGATGCCCATGAGCGGGCTCCGCAGCTCGTGGGCGATGGTGCCGACCAGGTCCATGCGCTCCCGCTCCCGCTCGACCAGGAGCATGTTCTCGACCGCGATGGACGCCTGCGACGCCATCGCCTCCAGCACCGCCAGCGATGCGACCTTGGACTGGTCGCCCGCCATGCGGCTGTCCACGTAGAGCACGCCGAGCACCTTGCCGTGCAGCTTCAACGGGAGGCAGGTGATCGAGCGCAGGTCCAGCGCCAGGATGCTCTGCTGCTTGTTGTAGCGGTCGTCGAGGTCGATGTTGGTGAGCACGACCGGGCGCCCCGACTGGAGTGCCTCGTCCGTGGCGGTGCGGCTGCACCTCGCGTCGTCCGAGGTGCTCCGCTGGTCGGTACGGTCCTCCACGCACTTGCGGACGGGCCGCAGATCCTCGTCCACCAGGATCACGAAGCCCCGCTCCGCCGCCGTCACGTCGAGCATCTCGTCCAGGACCGCGCGGAGCAGGGTGTCCATGTCCTCGATGGTCGCCAGCTTGGAGCCCAGCGCGACGATGCGGGCCGCCGCGCCGTCCAGGGAGCCGTCGTCCACCGTCGTCGGGCGCCGGGAGCGCAGCCGCAGCGCGCTCACCTGGTCCAGGTGCCAGCGGGCGCCGAGCTTCTTGTAGGTCTCCTCGCCCTTGTCCAGCTCCTGCGCCGCGATGGAAGGGCGGTCCTCCGCGATGGCCAGGTGGGCCCGCTCCAGGTGGACGTGGGCCCGCACGAAGGGGTCGCCCGCGTCGTCCGCGGCCTTGGCGGCCTCCTCGCAGGACTCCCGCGCCGCGTCCAGCTCACCGCGAGAGCGGCGAGCGGCCGCCACGATGAGGCACGCGCCGGCCTTCTCCGCCAGGGCGCCCAGCGCCTCGCAGGTGGTCGCCGCCTCGCGGGCCATGCGCTCGGCATCGTCGAAGCCCCCGCTGCGGAGCTCGGCCTCGGCGAGGCGCCGCGTACACTCCGCCACCTCGTCACGGGCGCCGAGCTTCCGGGCCAGGGTGACCGCCCGGTCCAGCGTCCGCACCGCCTCGGTCAGCCGCCCCGCACGCAGGTGGGTCTCGCCCAGGTTGCCCAGGATCGCTGCGACCATGCGCTCCAGGCCGACACGCTCTGCTACGGCCAGCGCGCGCTTGAACGACGCGGCAGAGCGCTGCAGATCGCCCTGATCCCGGTAGAGCACGCCCAGGTTGTTCGCCAGGGCCACCTGCTCCTGCTGGTCCCCCGTGCGCTCGCAGACCTGCAGCGCTCCCTCCCAGTGCCGGGTGGCCTCGCGCCAGTTGCCCGACACGTAGGCGACCACGCCCAGGTTGTTGAAGCACTTGCCCGCGCGGGTGGCGAGGCCCAGCTCCTCGAAGCGCAGCCGCGCCGCCTCGTACCCGGCGCGTGCCTCGTCCTGGCGCCCCTGGAACCGGGCGCAGGTCGCGAGCACGAGCGTCGCCTCCGCGAGCCCCCGCTGGTCGCCCGCGGCCTCCGCGCGCTCGGCGGCTTCTCTTGCCGGAGCCTCGGCGGCCGCCCAGTCCCCCTTCTGCCAGTGGATGTTCGCCACGAGGCGCAGGCCCCGCACGACGAGCGCGGGCTGCTGCGCCTCGTGGGCGGCACCCAGCGCCCGCTCCGCCTCTGCGAGCGCCGGGGCGAAGGCGCCGCGCATCATGCGGTTCCAGGCAACCGCGTTCCAGAGCTCGAAGGCGGCATCGGGCGTGAGCGACTGCGCCGACGCAGCCGCGCGTGACAGCGGCTCCTCCGCGGCGAGAAGCTCTCCCTTCTGGCCCAGGACTTCGCCATACCGCCGCAGGACGTCCGGGGTCGTGTCACCTGCCGTCAGGGCCTCGTAGAGCGTCGTTGCGCGCTCCAGGTCACCCGTGTCGGCGCACAGGCCAGCCACCAGCAGGTCCCAGGCAGCGTCCCGCTGTGCCAGCGGGGCCAGCTCGTCGAGCAGGGCCAGGGCGCGACCGGGTGCGCGCTCCTTCGCCAGGGCGCGGGCCGCCTCCCGGGCCAGCGCCAGCGCCGCGCCCTCATTCCCGCAGGCCAGCCACAGGCGGGTCTCCTGCTCCAGGGTGGCGGCGGTCGCGCCTCCTCGCTCGCGCTGGGTCTTGAGTCCCGCCGCGAGGTCCTGCTGCCACCGGCGCAGGCGGGTGGGGTCCGCTGCCAGGAGCGCGACGCGGGCCACGTGGGCCGGCAGCGAGAGCGTGTCACGCGCGGCGTCCACCGACGCCAGGCCCCGATCGACCAGGCGCGCCGCCGCCTCACGGACCCCCTCGCGCCCTGCCCGCAGGAGCCGGGAGACGGCGTGGACCGCGGGTGCGTGGCCGAGCAGCGCCGTGGCCGCCAGCACGTCCAGGTCGCCTGGGTCCAGCCGGCCGAGCCGCTCCGCTGTCATGGCGTCCAGGTCGTCGACCCGCGGGAGCTCGAGGGCCTCCACCGGGGGGGCGGTCGCGGCGAGGGCCCACCCGCCGGGGGCGCGGACGAGCACGCGGCGCTCCACGAGGCCCCGCAGGCGGCCCTCCAGGGCACGTGGCAGGCCCTGCGAGTCCTCCACGATGCGCTCCGCGAGGCGCCGCTCTCCCCGGGGGCCCAGCACCCGCTCCACGAGCGCAAGCGCCTCGGAGTCCGCCAGGGGGGCGACGGTCTCCGTCGTGGCGACCTCCTCGGGCAGCTCGCGGACCATGCGCCCCACGGCGCTCTCGGGGCGGGTCACCACGACCAGGAGCGCCCGCAGGGATCGCGAAGACACAGCCACGGCTCGGAGCGGGCCGATCAGCTCCGCCGGGATGTCCTCGGCCCCATCGATGAAGATCACCACGGGCCGACCCGCGCAGGCCCGCGTCAGGAGCCGCACGGCGGACTCGCCCACCCGCTGGAGCCACTCCGCCTGGGTCCCCTCGACGGTGGCCCCGTCGCCTCCCTCGCGGAGCAGCGCCATCAGCGCCCGCGGCACGGGCATGCCCGCGGCCGTGCTCTCGCGGTAGAGGTGCTCGGCCAGGTCGTGCAGGAAGCCGAGGGGGCGGGGGTCCTGCGCGCGGACGACCACCAGCGGGGCGGCGTGCCCCTCCAGCCGCAGCTCGTGGCGCAGCTCGTCGACGAGGCGCGTCTTGCCGGCGCCGCTCGCGCCCTCGAGGAGCACGGCGCCGCCCTGGCCGGCGGCGGCGTCGGCGACCCGGTCCAGCACGGCGCGCTGCACGGAGGGCCGCGCCACGAAGGGCAGGGGGCCCAGGGACTCGACCAGGGCCGCGGCGCCACCGGCGATGTCGGCGAGGGCCATCATCACGGCGCCGGCGCTCGGGAAGCGCTGCTCGGGGTCCTTGGCGAGCAGCCGCCGGGTCACCTCGACAAGCTCCGGGTGGACGGCGCCCCGCTG
Organism: Myxococcales bacterium; assembly: GCA_045863395.1. Taxonomy (GTDB): domain Bacteria; phylum Myxococcota_A; class UBA9042; order JABWCM01; family BTVJ01; genus BTVJ01. Next base: position 11,980 of record BTVJ01000016.1, on the reverse strand, counting down.
TGGGATGATGGGCGGCACGGGCTGCCGCAGGTGCGCGTTCATGATGGCGTGGGCGGTGTCGCCGGTGAACGGCACGATGCCGCTCAGCACCTCGTAGAGCATACACCCGACGGAGTAGAGGTCGGCGGCAGCCTCCACCGGCTCGCGGCGGATGATCTCGGGCGCCATGTAGGGGGGCGAGCCGCGCAGGTCGCTCCCACCCGAAGCCGCCGCGAGCCCCAGGTCGAGGACGTGCGCCACGAGTCCCGCCCCGGACGACACCACCATGACGTTCTCGGGCTTGAGGTCGCCGTGGACGAGCCCCGTGGCGTGGACGGCGTCCAGCGCCTCCAGCAGCGACAGGAACACGCGCACGACCGTCTGCTCGTCGGTGCCCTCCAGGGCCTCGGTGAGCGGCTTGCCCTCGACCAGGTCCATGACCAGGTAGGACTCGCCGCCGGAGGTGCGGCCCAGCTCGCGCAGCCGGACGACCCGCGGGTGCTCCACGGCCCGGAGGTTGGCGCACTCCCGGCGCAGGATGCCGTGGTCCACGTGGCCGAACAGGCGCTTGACGGCCACGCGCTCCCCGCTCACCTCGTCGATGGCCGCGTAGACCGCGCTGGAGGCGCCCCGCCCCAGCGTACGCTCCAACAGGAAGCGCCCGTCGAAGCGCTCCGGAGCGTCTTTGCCCGCCTTGCCCTGGTTGCTGCTCATCTGACCGCGGCTCATGTCCCTCACCTGACGCGAAGCACCACATGCGCGTGCATGGGGCCCGCAGCTCTACGGCAATCGTGCGTTCATTCTATAGGGGCAAGGAAGAAACGCGAGCAAACGAGCGCGGTTTGATTCTGGGACGTCAGCGGCGCTCTGCAACCCTGGCGGTCGCGACGCGCGCTGCCTGGTCACTCGGTGGGCGGGCCGCAGGGGACCGTGTTGGGCTTGGTGGACACGTCCCAGGTGCCGGCGCCCGTCCGGACGACGCTCTGCCCCGCCGACACGTCCTTGACATGGACGACGGACGGCAGGCCGTCGGGCCCCAGCAGATTCGACGAGTTGCTGCCTGGTGCGCCCCAGAGGACGGCGTCCCTGGGGACCGTCGTCTTGGCGAGGGCGGAGGCCTTCACATCGAACAGCGCGAGGCCGTCTGCCGCCGGGCCGCCGTTCTGGATGTTGCCGCCGAAGCTGACGGACTGGCCATACACCGGGGAGCCGTTCGCGTCCACGGAGGACGGCCCACCCACGATGAAGCAGGCGCCCGGAGGGACCGACCCTTGGAGCTGCACGGTCTTGTAGAGGTAGTCGGAGCCGCCCGTCCCGATGGACCAGCCCGAGAGGTCCACCGTCGTCGTGGTGCCGTTGTAGAGCTTGACCCACTCGAAGCCGACGTCGTCGCTCGGGTGGTCGTAGTAGACCTCCATGAGGATCAGGCCGAGCGGCGGGGTCTCCACGACCTCCAGGGTCGCGGCCTTCGTGGAGCCTCCACCGGTTGCGCTCAGGCCGACCACGCCCGCCGCGACCCCGAGCACGTCGAAGGACGCCGAGAGCTCGCCCGCGGGGATGACGATCTGGTCGGGCGCCGAAGCGGCCCCGGGCGGGTCGAGCTCCAGGTCCACCACCGCTCCGCCCGGTGGGGCCGGCCACGCGAGCCCGACGGTGAACGAGGCCACCTGGCCGAGGAGCGTCGTCGCAGCCGCGGGCGTCAGGCTGGTCACCGCGGGCACCTCGCCCGGCGCGTACACCTTCACCTGGGCCGTCGCCTGGTTCAGCCCGAGCGTCGCGGTCAGCGTCACGGGTGCCCCCGCCACCGCGGCGACGATTGGCACCTCGACGGACGAAGCGCCTGCGGGGATGGTGACCTTCCCTCCGGGGACGCTGACTGCGCCTGGGTTCGCCGAGGTGATCGCGATGTCGGTCGGCGCCTTGGCCGGCCCGGTGAGCTTGACGGTCAGCGGGGGCGTGGTGGTGCCGGCGGTGCCCGCCTTGATGGCCACGAGGGGCGGCGCGAAGCCGAGGAGCGCCGGCGGGCCCTTCTGCACGTCGAGGGCGTCCCGCGGCTCCAGCTTCATGTTCTTGAAGGACCAGCGCATGACGCCGGTCAGCCCCTCGAAGGTCTCGCCGACGGTCGGGAACGGCGTGATGAGATGGAAGAAGTCGTCCACCCGCAGCTCACCGGTCACGACGAACTCGTTGATGTCTCCCTTCTCGCCGGCCGGGTCTGGCGCCACGCTGGTGACCGTGACGGGCCCCACGCGGACCAGTACGCTCTCCCAGGCGTCCGCCTCCTCGCTCGTGGTCGCGAGGAGCGCCGGGTTCGCGACGTCCGCCGGGTCGGGCAGCACACCCTTGCCGGGCAGCACCTTGACGCTGGCGTTGATGAGCTGGAGCTGGCCGTAGTAGTCGCTCACCGCGCCCGTCACGTCCACGCGGTCTCCCTGTGCCACGGCGATCGCGCCCTTCGTGTAGACGTAGAGGCCCGAGAACTTCGGACCCTCCCAGGCCCCCGTGTCCGGGCGCGCCTGCATGACGAAGCCCTGTGTGCCCACCGCCGTGACCACGGCGTCCTGCACGATGACGGAGTCTCCCGGCCCCGCGACGCCCTTCTTGATGGCGTAGATGGACGTGGGGCAGCCTGAAGCGCCCGGGTTGGGGAAGGCGGGGCAGGGGTCGCAGGCGTCGCCCTTGCCGTCCTGATCCGCGTCCTTCTGGTCGGGGTTCGCCGCGCTCTTGCAGTTGTCGGTCGCGTTCGGGACCCCGTCGCTGTCCACGTCGTTCGGGTCCACCGAGGTGCAGGCCGTGGAGTTGGCGTCGAAGGGGCAGGGATCGCAGGCGTCGCCCTGCTTGTCGCCGTCGGCGTCGGGCTGCTTGCCCTTGTCCATGGGGCGGGGCGGGTTGAAGACGTCCGGGCAGTTGTCGGCGGCGTCGGCGATCCCGTCGCCGTCCATGTCGCCGGCCTTGGGCTTGCCGTCGAACTCACCCTTGCGGAACGGCGTGCAGCTCGGCTCGTTCTGCGGGGCGCCGCAGAAGAACAGCGGGTAGGTCTTGCTGTAGGACGCCATGATGGCCGACTGGAGCTGCGCGAGCGTCATCCCGATCTCCCGCGGCGTGCAGACCTTCTTGGGGACCCCGCACACGTCCAGGGGCTCGCAGTCGCTCGGGCCGCCCTTGGGGAGCTTGCCGACCAGGTCCGCGTCGCCGAGCTGCACCAGGCCGCCGCGCAGCACCAGCGCCGTGTCCTGGACCTCGGCGTCGAGCACCCCCCGCCACGTCGCGCCCGGCGCCGCGCGGAAGACCGCGATGTCCGCCACCTTGCCCGGCGCGAGGGACCCGAGCACGTCGTCGACGCCCAGCACGACCGCGCCATTGATCGTCGCCATCTGCACGAGCTCCTGGTCGCTGAAGGCGCCGCCGTACAGGTCGGAGTTCAGGGAGTCGGCGCACTGGAGCTCGCGCAGCATGTTCATGGACCCCGACGCGCTCCAGTCCGTGCCGAGGGCGATCACCACGCCGAGGGCGCGGTAGATGGTCACGGCCGCCGTGTGCCCGTAGAGGTCGATGTTGGACCGCGGCGACCAGATCAGGCTCGTCGACTGGAGCGCCATGAGCCCGATGTCGATGGCCGTCACCCCGATGGAGTGGATGAACGCCACGTTGGACATCAGGTAGTTCTGGCTGCCGCTGCCGGTCCCGCTCAGGCACAGGAACTCGTTGTGCGCGAACTCGTTGATGCCCTCCGCCACGTGGGGGCAGTAGGCCTGGTCGCCCGCGATGCTCGTCGCCGGGTCGATGGAGTACCCGCCGCATCCCGCCGCCGCCGTGTAGCCCGACGAGTCGCCCAGGGGGAAGGTGTCGTAGGTGGCTCCCTTCTTGCCCGGCAGTCCCTCCAGCAGGTAGCTCTTGTCCAGGTTGCGTAGGAAGCCCTCCTCGCCGCCGGAGCTGTTGATGGAGGTGACGCCGGAGAGCAGCATCCGCAGCTCGCCCCAGGACTCTCCCTTGCTGTAGGAGTTCTGGCTCACCGACAGCTTGGTGTGGCCGTTCTGCCCCTTGCGCCAGTCGTGGCGGTGCTCGTAGCGCTCGTCGCCGTGGCCCACGGGGGGGCTCATCGTGAACGTGATGTGGTCGTGGGCGTTGATCAGGCCCGGTGAGACGACGCCGTTCGGGCAGTGGACGAGGGTCGCCGACTTGGCCTCGGGCCACACGTCGCAGTCGCAGCCCACGCACTGGATGGCCCCGTCCTGGATCAGCACCTGCCCGGAGAGCAGCACCTTCGAGGGCCCCAGGATGCGCCCCTGCAGGAGGATGACGTCCGAGCCCGTGGTCGCTGCGCAGGTCTGACCGGCGGGGACCGGCACCAGCGGCGGGTTCTCGCAGTCCACGACCTCTCCCACCGGAGGCTCGGTCGTGTCGCCGCCCGCGTCCGTCGTGTCCGCTGGGGTGCTCGTATCACCCGGGTCCGCTGTATCGGCTGGTGTGGCCGTATCGCCCGGGTCCGCATCGCTCAGATGCGCGTCGCCCGGGTCCGCGTCGCCCGGGTCCGCGTCGCTCAGGCCGGTGTCGCCCGCACTCGTGTCCCCCGGATCGGTCGCGTCGCCGTCGGTCTCCTGAGTGTCCCCCGGATCGGCCGCGTCGCCGTCGGTCCCCTGCGTGTCCCCCGGGCCTCCGTCACCCCCGCCCGTGGTGTCCGCGGCGTCCGACCCGCCGTCCCCACCGGCTGCGCCGTCCGGCACGCCACCGTCGCCGCCCCCCGCGTCGGAGACGTCCGCGGCGGTGCCGTCGTCGCCGGCATCGTTGATCAACGTGCCGCCGTCTCCGGCGTCATCGCGGCACCCGGTCGTGGCGAAGATGGCCGCGGCGAGCACGGCGAGGGTGAAGCGGCGAAGGTCTGTCGATCTCATGGTCTGGCTCCGGGTCACGGAAGGTCGGGCCGGCCGGGGGACGCCCCGTCAGGCAGCGCTGTATACCGCGCCGGTGATGCGTGTCGCCAGCCAGATCGCCGAATCGTCACACATCCGGTGACAGCTCGACCCGGGACCGCCCGAGGGCGTTCACGCGAGCCCGAATGCCTGTGGGGGGGCTCCCCCCGAGAGGGCGAGTCCCACGTCGCTGAGGCGGATCACCGCGATGCCCCCGTAGACGGGGGTGGTGGTGCGCTCGACGAAGTCAGGGTAGCCGGCCGTGCGCCCGGTGGGCGTGTACCAGGTCTGCGCCCCCGATACGGACCTGCCGGCCCCGTAGCCGGTCGGGCGGGCATGGTGCACTGCGGAGTGGAGCCTCCAGGATGGCGTCTGCTCGCCAGGTCGGGTCGTCCCCTCCCCTCGGAGCGCTGTCACAGGCTCGGCGTCTCGGCGGTCGGAGCCTCCCGCCTCGCCCCGCCATGCGCTGAACGCACGCCACAGCTCGATCTGGTCCGACGTTGCGAGGGTGGGTGTGTAGGTCTGGGGGGGGCCGAAGGGCTGCTCGTCCCTCCTCGTGTCGGCGTCCTCGCGCCGCAGGGGCCAGTCGCGCCGGTCATCGCGGCGCCAGTGCTCCGTCGCGCGCCCAGGGGTCTGCACGGTCCGCGGGCGCTCGCTGCCAAGCAGGTCGAAGCGCAGCGCCCGGTCGGTCAGGTCGCCACCGTCCGCCCTGAAGCGGGACGACCGCTCCAGCCTCTCTGATGACCATGGGTTGACGGGCTCGAAGATGGCGACCATGTCTGCTCCATGCCACCCGGGGGGATGGTGCTGCCGCAGTGAGACTGTCTCAGCCCGCGGCGTGCGGGTCAACCCCCTGTCGCGCTCGTCGCGCCAAACGTGTACGCGCGCACGCGCAGGCCTCCGTGGGCCAGCGGCGGGGACTCGGACGCCAGGCGGAGGCCGGTCGCCGTGGCGAGGGTCCTGTCCGTGGTCAGCAGGGCCAGTCCGTAGCCTCGCAGGGGGCCGCGAAGCAGGTTGCCGAGGGCTGCGTAGAGGTTCCGCAGGTCCGGGCCCCCCATCCGGCCGCCGTAGGGCGGATTGCACGCGACGAGGCCGCCCGGGGCGCTCGGCTCCACCGCCGAGACGGCCCGCACGTCGATGCGAAGGTGCGCCGCCACCCCCGCCCGCTCCGCATTGCGTCGGGTTGCCTCCACGGCACCAGCGTCCCGGTCAGACGCCTGGATCGGCACGGGGGGCGCGTCCAGCGCCCGGCCGAGCGACTCGCCGCGGAGCGCCTCCCACCGCGCGGCGTCGAAGCCGGGCCAGCTCATGAACGCGAAGGAGCGGCCGGCACCTGGGGGGCGGCGCATGGCGAGGAGCGCGGCCTCGATGGCGATGGTCCCCGATCCGCAGAGGGGGTCCACCAGGGGGGTGTCGCCGCTCCACCCGGCGAAGGCGAGCAGCGCGGCGGCCAAGGTCTCCCGGAGCGGAGCCTTGGCGGTCTCCTGGCGCCAGCCCCGCCGGTGGAGCGGTTCGCCGGAGGAGTCCACGCTCAGCGTGCACCGATCCTTGTGGATGCGGGCGACCACGGTGACGGGCGGGGCGCCTGGCATGGCCGCGGTCGCCTCGCGGATGGCTGCCTCGACCCGCTGAGCCGCCGCGCCCGTGTGATAGATCCGGGAGGCGTGACAGGTGGCCGCGACCCGCAGGTCTCCGACGGGGCCAAGGAGACGGCCCCAGGGGACGGTGGCGGCGTTGCGGCGCAGCGCGTCCAGGGAAGAGGCGTCGATGGCGCCCACCCGCAGCAGGATCCGCGTCGCGGTGCGAAGCTCCAGGTTGGCGCGCCAGAGCAGCTCGGGCGAACCCGAGAAGGTGACCCCGCCCCCGGTGGCGGCTACCCCGGAAGCGCCCAGGGCGCGCAGCTCGGCCGCGGTCAGGGGCTCCAGGCCGGGGATGGTGACGGCGAACAGATGCAGGGACATGGGGGCTCCTTCGTGAGGGTCCGGGTGGCCTTATACGCGAACTGCGAACGCTGCGCTGCCCTTCTTGCGCCTTCCGTCGGCTGTGCGTCGCCAGGCGGTGGCAGCGTCCCCGGTTTGTGATACAACGCTCCGTCATGACGACCCGACGAGATCGCCGCGGACGGCCGACCCGAGCAGAGCTGCTTGCCCGGGTGGAGGCGTTGATCGCCGATGCGCGGGCCCATGGGTGGGTCGAGGTCTCCGAAGAGGCCGCCCCCTACGTTGCCCCCGCGGATCCGCGGGTCGTCGAGCACGTGCCCCTCGGTCCCGGCTGGGCCCGCTACACCCTGCGACTTGCCGATGGGACCGTGGTGCTGGAGGGCGGAGCCCGCCGCGTCTGGATGGTGCCGCAGGAGCGCGGGGCCTCGATGGTCGCCGCGGCCGCGCGTGGCGCCGTCGAGTGCGCGACGACCCTCCACCACCTGCTCGCGCTGCTGCTTCGCGCGACCCGTGGTGGCGCCGGCCGCACGCCCGTCGAGCGGGCCATCGAAGAGCTGGGCCTGGTCGCGACCCTGGAGGACCGCATCCGCCAGCGTGCCCCCATCGAGACCCAGCGCCTTGCCGAGCCCGAGCTGCTCGCCCTGCTTTCGACGCTGGCCACGGACGACGATCTCAAGCGCCTTGCGGGTGATCGCTCTCTGCCCGCGGAGGTCCAGGCGCGCCTGGCCGTCCCCGTTCGGCCGCCCGATCCGGCCGCAGCGCTGGAGCAAGAGATCGAAGCGCTCCTCGCCGCTGGCGCCGTCGAGCTGGACGCCTCCGTGGTCGGGGCGGTGGCTCGCGACCCGGCGGCGATCTCCGGCGGCGGTCGGTGGTGGGCCTTTGGCGTGCGCTCCGGCGACGGCGGGATTCACCTGGAGGGGGGGGCTCGCCGGCTCCGTGTCGTTGCACGGGCCGAGGCGGAGCGGCTCATCGAGGCACGCATCGCGGAGGTGCTTGCTGGCGACGACCTGCGGGTGCTGCTGCATCTCCGCGCCTGCGTGCGTGACTCACGGCCCAGCGCGTTGCTGTATGAGGCGGTTGCCGCGCGTCCAAGCGCCCTGGTCGCGCTCGACGCCCGGATTTGCGCGCTGGCCCCGGGCGCGACCGCCGACCCGCCGCTGGGCGCGGGCGCGGGGGAGATGCTCCGTGAGGCCGGGGTCGACGAGGTGACCATCCGCCGGCTTCGGCGCCTGCGGGAGCTGCCACCAGAGCAGCGCTTGGACCGCGCGCCGCCCGAGCCGTCGCCCTCCGCGCGCCTCGACGCCCTGATTCAGGAGCGCGCCAGTTGGGTGGAGCTTCGGGAGGACGCCCCGCCGCTGCGACCCGACGACCCGGCGATCACCGAGGTCATCCGCAGCGGGAGCCCCTGGGCGGCTCTGGTCGCCGTGCTGCGCGACGGCTCCCTGCACATGGAGGGTGGGGTCACCCGGGTGAGGCTCTGCCCGCCCGCAGTGGCCCGGGCCCTCGTCGACGCGCGCGTGGCTGCCCTGCTCGAGGAGGACGACCTCCACCGGCTCCTTCACACGGCGACCCTGGCGGCGGGCGCTCCCAGGTCCGGCACTGCACTGGCGCGCCTCGCTCGCGGCCCCGGACGTGAGCAGCTCCTCGCTCGACTCCGCGTCCTGGCGGAGGCCGCGCCGCCGGGGGTCCGCCTGGCCCGGCGCAGCGACGTGGAGATCCTGCGCCAGGCTGGGGTCGGGGGCGCAATCCTGGCGGGGCTGACCGGCGACCCGTCGCTGGATGAGGCCCGCGTCCCTGTGGCTCCCCCCCGTCCGGCCCGCAGCCGCCTCGACGAGCTGTTGGCAGCCGCGACCACGGACGGCTGGGTGGAGGTGCATGAGGACATCGTGCCCTTCGTGCGGCCCGACGACCCGGCGGTGCGGGAGCTGGTGCCCGTCGCGGGTGCCCCGGGGCTGCTCCACGCGGCCGTGCTGGCCGACGGCTCGCTCCATCTGGAGGGCGGCCGCACGCGGGTGAGGCTGTGTCCTCCCCGCAGGGTGGAGGCGCTGCTGCGGGAGCGGTGGGCCCGCGTCCTTGGCGAGACGGACCTGCACGTCCTGCTGGACCTCGCCATTCGCGCCCGCGAGACGACGCAGCAGCCCACGCTGCACGGCTGGGTCGCGGCTCGCGCTGATCGGCGCGCGGCGCTGCTCTCGCGCATCAAGGAGCGCGCGTCTGACACCGGCTACGCTGGGCGAATCACCCGGCGGCCACAGCTCGACGTGCTCGCGGAGGCAGGGGTCGACGAGGCGATCCTCGCGGCGCTCGGGAGCAAGCTGCTGCTACCAGGCGTAGCGGCCCTCGCCGCCGCACGGAAGGGGACCTCCGTGAGGCCTCCTCCCGGGGATCGCCTGGCGGAGCTCATCGCCGACCGCGCCTCCAAGGGGTGGGTGGAGGTCCACGAGGACGTGGCGCCGTTTCTGGACGCCGAGGACCCGGCCATCCTGGAGCGCATCCCCGCCCGCGCGGTCCCGTGGGCGCGCCTCATCGCGGTGCTGGAGGACGGCGCCCTGCACCTGGAGGGGGGACGCCAGCGTGTGCGGCTGTGCAGCCCGCGGGCAGCCGAGCGCCTGGTGGACGCCGCCGCGCGGCGGGCGCTGGAGAGCGACGACCTCATCGCGCTCCTGGATCTGGCGGTGCGGGCGCGGCGCCACCCACCGAACCACACGGTCTGGGCCCACCTGGTCGCAGTTCCAGCCCTCTGGGACGGTCTGCTGCTGCGGATCCGCGAGCTTGCCCGCGAACCGAAGTGGGAAGGCCGTGTGCCTCGCCGCTCCTGGCAGGACATCCTCGCCCTGGCCGGCGTGGACGCTCTGCGGCGGCTGTTCCTGGAGGGCACGGTCCACCAAGCGGGCATCGACGACGGTGCCCGATCCGCTGCGGCGCGCCGGGCGGCCGAGGCTGCCGAGGCGCGGCTCGTCGGGGTGCTCTCCGAGCGCATCGCCGGCGGCTGGGTCACGCTGCCCACCGGCGCCGTGCCCTACGTCGATGCCGACGACCCGCGGATTCGCGAGCTGTTCCCCGACCCGGACCCCGACCATCGCTTTGCCGCCATCCTGATGGACGGCACGGTGATCCACGAGGGGGGGACGACCCGGTTCTGGCTCGTGCCCCCGGAGCGCGCCGGGGAGGTGCTGGAGCGCCACGCCTGGGAGACGGCGCGCGCCGGCGAGGTCCACGCCCTGCTGGACCTCCTGCTCTCGTCCGGCCAACAGGCGGCGCGCCACCCGCTGACGGCGCTGATCGCGTCCCGCCCGGACCTGCGCTGCTCCATCGAGGACCGAATCCGCACCGCCGCCAGAGCGGGGAGACACCGCTTCACGCGGCCCGAGCACCTGGATCTGCTGCGCGCGCTCGGGGTGGCTCCCCGGCGCGCCATCCCCTGACCGTCTCTGAGGAGGACCCATGAGCATCGAGCCCGGCGCCCTCGCCCCCGACGTCACCCTGGCCACGGACGGGGGAGGCACCATCACCTTGTCCGCGCTGCGCGGCCGCCCCGTGATCGTGTACTTCTATCCGAAGGACGACACCTCGGGCTGCACCAAGGAGGCGTGCGGCTTCCGCGACGCCTTCCCGGACTTCCGAGCCGCCGACGCGGTCATCGTCGGCGTCTCCAAGGACGGCCCGGCGAGCCACGACCGCTTCAAGGCAAAGCACGGCCTGCCGTTCACGCTGGGGGCCGACGTGGACGGCGCCGCCTGCGAGGCCTTCGGCACCTGGGTGGAGAAGAGCATGTACGGCCGCAAGTACATGGGCATCGAGCGCGCGACCTTCTTGATCGACGCGGCGGGGGTCGTGCGGCGCGTGTGGCGCAAGGTCAAGGTGACGGGGCACGTGGAGGAGGTGCTGGCGGCCGTGCGCGAGCTGTAGCCGCGACGTCAGGGCTTCGGGCCCGCCGGTCCCATCTTGGCGTCGATGCCCATGGTCATCTTCATGGCCTGGCGCTCTCCTTCGGCGTCCACCGTCATCGCCATGTCCGAGGACAGGGTCATCTCCACCCGGGGCACGAGCGTCCCCAGGTTCACCGCCATCTTGCCCTTCCCCGTGGAGTCGAGGCGGTCCAGGTGCACCTTGGCGCCAGCCGGGAGCCCCGGGGGCGCCATGTCCTGGGGGGGCGCCGTCTGCGTGATGTCCACGTCGATCTTCAGCTCGTCGCCGTCCGCCCCGGTCAGGCGGTAGGTGGCCTCCTGCGTGACCGTGAGCGCCTGCGTCTCCACCTTCATGGCGACGGTCCAGGAGGCGCCGACGCCGACCGGCTCCTCGGGCAGCGGCGACATGATCTGCCGCAGGGCCTGCTCCATGCTCTCGAAGAGCTGCTTCGACTGCTGGCTGGCGCCCTTCGGGAGCGTGACGGCGATCTCCTCGACCACGCCCCGCGGCGTGACCTCGGCCTTCACCACCAGGCCCGTCAGCGTCTTGTACTCGGCCTCCAGGGCCTCGACCATCTGCCGCGGCGTGTCGGGGTCGGCGACGACGGTGGTCTCCGTCCACGTCCCCGTGTACCGGAGGTTCCCCGACGGGGTGAGGGACGTGTCGCTGATCGCGAGGGTCGCGCGGACGGGCGGGATGCGGATCTCCGGCACCGAGTTGCCCCCAAATTCCATGGACATGCGCATGATAAGCTCCATGACCATGGCGTCCGTCATGTCGGCCCGGTACTTGTAGCGGAGCGCGCGCCGCGGCTCCGCTCCCGGGTCCGCCACCTTCACCTCCACGCTGCCCGGGTCCGTCTTCTTGACGACGGTCTCGCCCAGGAGGGGCGCGGAGACGGCCTGGGGGGTTGGGGTGGTGGAGTCCGCGTCCTTCTTGCACGCTGTGAGGCACAGGGCAACGCCCAGGATGATCAGCCAACGACGGCTCATGGGGACCTCCTTCTGGTGTGGGCGCCATCATGCGGGGCGCGCGGTGCTCCGGTCAATGGGGCCCGGCCCCATCTCGCTGCGTCGGTCCCAGCAGGCGGGGGCACGCAAATTCTGCGAGGTCTGTCGCAACGTTTTGCGCTCGGGCCACTCCCGCAGCGCTCCGGTTCGCCAGGGGCCTCCATGGCCACTGCGCGCACGGGCGCATGCTCGGTGGGTCGGGCCCGCCCCCCCCCCGGCGCAACCGACCCCC
>BTVJ01000015.1:0-135662 GCA_045863395.1 Myxococcales bacterium | reverse complement strand
CATGAACTGGCAGCCCCCCGGCTGACCCTCCCGCGCCCCGCGAACCGCCGACCAGCGACCCCGCCACCATCGTACCTGCAGCATGCACGCCTCCGCGCTCACTGTAGCACGGCGGCAGACGTCCGCCCGTCGGTGAAGCTCGGACGAGTACGATCCATCGCAGCTTTCGGATTCGCACTCTACGTCGGAGCACAAGAGTTCTCACGGCACCTCCGGCTCGCACATCCCAGCTTCGGTGCAGACCTCCCCCTCGTCGCACAATCCGCACTCAATCCCGCATCCGTTGTATCCGCACTCCTTGTCATTGCATGTCGGCCAGCACCACAGCGCACAAACTCCATTTGCATTGCAGGCCCAGCCGGCTGGGCATTGACACTCGCCGCCGCAACCGTCGGACCGACAAGTCTCGCCATTGCAGGACGGAGTGCACTCCGGTTCGCACCGGCCGGACGGGGTGCACGTCTCTCCAGACCCACACTTGCCACACTCGCCGCCACAACCGTCGGAGCCACACGCTCGGTCGCTACAGAAGGGCGCACATTGCGGATCGCACCGGCCGGTTGGGGAGCACGCCTCCCCGGCGGGGCACCCGCGGCACGATCCGATGCACTCATCGGCGCCGCAAGGTGCAACGGGGCTGTCGTCGATGGAGCCTACGTCCGAGATGACTTCGGCCGCGTCCGACGAGGCGATGTCTTCATTGTCTGGAGAGTCCGCGTCCACAATATCCAAGCTTGCTCCAGCCGCGGCGGGGGACGTTTGACTGGCCGAGCAAGCAGTGAGAATGAGCACAAGAAGCGAGGCACCAAGTCTCGCGCCACACGGTTGCTCCCGGTAATCCTTCAGCATGGTGGTGCCTCCCCGGTGTGGATAGAGCCTACGTCTCATGGGGCGGCCTTTTGCCAGTAATATGTGTCGTGGGCGGCCACTCCTGCAAAACCAGGCTTGTTGATACACGCGTCGACTACGTCCGCGAATGCTCCGCCGAGCGCCTCGATTTTGTCCGAATAGTCGTACGACCCGGTCTCCTTGGGCCCCACCAACAGACCAATCCACGCCTGGCGGCCGAAATCCCCTGCAACATCAGACCATTTCTCCGCGGGCTTGATGGTCCACTCCGGTTTGCGATAGACTTGGACTGTGACGTCGAAGCCGAGTTCCAACAACGCAAGACCGTAGTCCTTTCCGCCGACCTTCGGTGGGTCGCCGCCAGCTTCGAACTTGAGCCACCAGAAGCCTACGGACGCCGCAAGTCCAAGCTGGGTGCCGTTCTTCAAGTTGAACGAGTCGACCTTTGCCTTGAACGCCTTGTGGGCATTGTATTGTTTGGTCGCATCAACGCCACCACCCAAGCCCTCAATGTTTGTCTGAACGGCCGATGGCCAAAATTTCTTGTCGATCTGCTTGAGCAAGCCGAAAATGGCGTCGAGTTCGTTGGAACCTGTGCCCGCTGGGTCCGAACTGCCTGTAGAGGCAAACAGAAACTGCGTCGTCAGGCCCTGCTTCCTGGAAAGAGTCAAAAAGTTCGAGAGGTCTGCAACTGCTTTGGGTGTCGGACTGACTATTGCGCTGATCGGGTCTATCCAAGTATGCAAAACTCCGCGCTTCTTTGCCCAAGCGAGATAGGGCTTGGGATCCGCAAGCACTTGTGTCGCCAGAAACTTCCCCGGCACCTGCGGCGCCTTGTTATCGTCCCACATCCAAACCGCAGGGGCCTGCTTGTAAGCATGGTGTACGATGATGAAGAAGAACACCGCGCCAATCAGGGCTCCTGGTCCGCTGGATGTGGCTCCTTTGCCCATGGAGAACAGTATGCAATCCAGGAACAGACCAAGATTCGAAGCCTTGGTGAACCCACCGGACAGCACGAACTTCTCACATGGACTCATGGTCAGGCCTCGAATCTATCGGTGAGCCATGCCAGCATCGCCAGGGCATCGTCCGAGTTGGCGAACTCCCAACGTACTTGGCCATGCTTGGCGGCTCCAGATCGTTCCAGACGCTCCAACACGGATGGAGTGAGCATGTGATCAAACTGTCCCTGCCGTGCCTGTCTCAGCACCATTGCCAAGGCACCGGTCCCAAGGAGATCGGCGAACGTAGGCGTTGGGTACGGTGGATCTTGCGCGCTGTCTTGAACGTCGGCAACGTCAATGCCCAGGGGTTGTCTATGAAGCTGGACTCCCTGCGTGGACCCGTCCACCAAATTCGGCGAATCTTCCCGAGGCTCGTTCTCTGGAGGTTTGCCGAGCCCGTGGCCGTCGGCACTCAAGGGCTCGATAGTCGTCGGGTGCCGCGTCATGACTCACTCAAGCAGCTTGGGCAGAAGGCGCGAATTGACGTAATCGCGGCGTGACCGGCTCTGTAGATGCGTCGGACTCTCCGCGCACTCGATGTCTCGTTCCACTGCTGCCTGCATGGGCTATGCTCAAAGTCTCGGCGAGCTGCGATGCAAGGCCGCGAGCTGCTGGGGGATGAGCGCACAATCCCGCCAACGGTCGACTGTCCCTTCTTCAGGGCGCGGCCTGAGCAGTGTTCGTGTGGAGTGGCCGAAACGATGACCAATCCCCAGCTCCCTACCGCCCATCACGGCTCTTGAAGTTGGCGACGATGCGGAACTGGGCCCTCCAGGCCGCGGTGGCGTTGCCGGCCTTCCAGCGGACGTAGCGGAGGAGCGGCGTCGTGTCTGTCGGGAGGAGCTTGAAGTACTTCCTGCCTGCCACCGTGGGGCGGTGGTTGATCAAGTCGACGAAGGAGGCGTCGTCCAGGGTATTCGAGGTCTGGACGTAGATGCGGACGTCGCTGCTGTAGTCGCGGACGTCGATGCCGACGAGGGCGCCGATGAAGTCCTTGGCGTCGACCCACTCGGCCGACGGCTGGGTGACGACGGTGGTCCCTGTCGAGCCTTGCAGGCGGGTCCAGGGGCACAGCTCGCCGGGGCGAGCGTCTTCCCGGACCCTCGGGGCTCCACTGCTCGGGCAGTCGCATGGCATGGGGGCACCTCCTCAGCCGTGCTTCAGCACCGCCAGAATGCGGAACGTCAGATTCCATGCGGAGGCGCCGGCCTCCACCTTCCACCGCAGGTAACGCATCATGGGCGTCGTCGCCGTGGCGAAGCGGCTCACGAGCAGCGTGGTGCCGGTGGTGGCGATGCCGCCGGTGAAGTCCACGAAGTAGGCGTCCTCCTCCACGATGGCAGTCTGGAGGTGGAGCGTCGGGGCGCCGCCCCGGTCCTTGATGTCGACGAAGATGGTGCCGTCAGCGAAGGAGCCGATGTCGGGCCACTCCCGCTGCGGCTGGATGAAGTCCTGGCTGGCGCCGCCGCTCAGGTTGGTCCAGGGGGCGAGCTCGATGACACCTCTCATGGTCGTCTCTCCTCCGGCGCCGGGGGCCGGTGCTCAGTGTACACGTTCAGGCAGCCGACTTGAAGGTGGCTGCGACGCGGGCAAAGAGGCTCCAGGGCCCGCTGCCCGCACCCACCTTCCAGCGGACGAAGCGGAGCAGCGGCGTGGTGGCCGTGGCCTCTACCTTGAACCAGGTCCTGCCGGTCGCCGCCGGCTGGTGGTCGACGATGGTCACGAAGGCGTCCTCCTCGTCGACCTGCGCCGTCTGGATGAAGAGGTGGACGTCGCCGGAGTACGCCCGGACGTCGAGGCAGAGCAGGGCGTGCCGGAACATGCCGGCGTCGAGCCACTGCTCTGCGGGCTGGGTGATGGTCGTCGCTGCGGTGCTGCCCCCGAGTCGCGACCAGGGGAGCAGCTCGCCCGGCGTGTCGCGCGCGCTCAGGTGGAATCCGCCCCGGCTGTCACATGTGCAGGCCATGGTGTCCTCCGTGGGCTAGAGGGTCTTCAGGACGGCGGAGATCCTGAAGGTCACGGCCCAGTTGGTGCCCGAGGCGAGCCTCCACCGGACGTAGCGCATCAGCGGCGTGGCCGCGTCGGCGAAGCGGCTGATCCGCAGGGTCGCGCCGGTGGTCGCCACGTAGTCGAACAGCGGCGTGAAATAGCCGTCGTCGTCGCTCGGGCTCGTGTCGACGTAGATGCGAACGGAGACGGTGATGTCCTTCACGTCCAGCAGGAACATCCCGTCGGCGTGCTCGGAGACGTCCACCCACTCTCCCGGCGCCTGCGTCAACGTCACGCTGCCCGAGCCGCTCAACGTCGTCCAGGGGGCCAGCTCAATCACTGCTGCCATGGGGTCTGCTCCTCCTGTATCTGCGGGTCACTCAACACTTGGCGCTGGGGTCTCCGGCAGAGGCGGTGTCGGATTCTCCGCGCGGTCACTTCTCGTCGCTCTTGCTCCGGCGCACCTGCCCGCGCCGCGAGAGGGCGTCGAGGGTCTCTCCCGTCATGGTCCGCACGAGCTCCTCGACGCTCGACCCCGCGCGCTAGAAGTGCCCGATGCGCAGGAACTCCGCCGTGCCCGGTGTGTTGGCTCGGTCGAGCGCCTTCAGGTAGTCGAGCGCCGACGCGAACATCTCCAGATAGGGGACATCCGGCGCCAGGGGGTCGAGGGCACGGGCCGCACCGAGGTGCTCGCGGAAGTCTCCGTTCGGCTAGCCGCGGCGGGCCGCCTCCAGCCGCGCGGCCGCCGCCAGCACGTGGGCATCGGACCTCACGGGGTCCGCGACGCCGTGCAGGGCCAGCAGGGCGTCCGCGGCGCGGGCCGCCTCGTCCCAACGACCCAGCGCTGCGAGGCTCCGCATGCGGCAGTGGTGCGCGTGGGGCTCGTCGTCGGGCATCATCTGCGCGATGCGCAGGTTGCGCTCGTGCTTCTGGCGCAGGCGCTCCGCTCCCGTATACCCGCTGTGTCGCAGGACGAGGTTGCTGAGCAGGGCCTCCTCCCCGCGGACCTTCAACTGCTCGTGGATGGGGTGGACGTATCGGATGCCGCTGTCGCGCCGGACGATGCGGGCCAGATACTCGAGGACCGAGTCGCCGCCGGGATACGTGGACCAGTGCTTCACCATGAGGATGTCCGGGAGCCCGTCGCCGGCCAGTCGCGACCGCGTCTCGCCGAAGTCGGCGGGCTCGATGACCTCGTCCGCGTCCAGGATGAGCACCCAGCGCCCGAGGGCCTGGTCGATTGCATGGTTCCGGTGGAGGGAGAAGTCGTCCTGCCACGGCTGGTGGAGTACGCGGGCGCCGAGCTGGCTCGCGACGTGGGGCGTCGTGTCCCGTGAGCCGGTGTCGACGACGATGACCTCGTCGGCCAGGGACCTGGCACTTCGAATCGCGTCTCCGATGCAGCGCGACTCGTCCCGCGCGATCATGCACACGCTCAACAGCATGGTCTCTCCCCGCTGGTATCGCACCCCGCTCTCGACTCAGTCTCGGACGCGGCGAGTCAGTGGCGCCCTTCGAGCACACTCCCGACGCCGGGTGTCATCGACACCCTGTACAGCCACTGCCAGCCCGCGTCCGTCGCCTTGCGCCGTGAACCGCCCCTGCGGTCCATCGTGTCGATGTCCTCACCCCCTACACCCGGGCGCATTTCGTTGTCAATAGCAATTTTTTTTTTTGCCTGATTTGTGAGAGCCTTGCGCAAGACCCCAGGCGCGGCCGCAATGTCCTGATGCGGTTGGCCCTGGCGGCAGCTCACCTGGCAGCGGAGGAGCCATGAAGATCATAGGGGCCACCATCTTGAGGAACGAGCGCAGCAGGTGGCTGGAGCGATGGGCGCAGGCGATGCTCGCCCTGGTCGACGTGCTCGTGGTTCCCGATGACGCGAGCGACGACGGGTCCCCCGACGTGCTCCGCCGGCACGGCCCGAGGGTCGTCCTCCACCGAAGCGACACCCCCATGCTTCTCGTCCACGAGACGCTCGCTCGCGCTCGGCTCTGGGAGGCGGTTCGCGAGGTGGCGAAGCACGATGATTGGGTGGCCCTCTTCGACGCGGACGAGGTGCCGAGCGCCACGTTGTCCGCATCTCGGCTACGTGGTCTGCCCGTCTCGGTGGAGCGCCTCGACGCCAAGCTCCTGGAGCTGTGGGACGACTCGCATTGGCGGCTCGACGGTTGGTGGTCTCCCTGGCTGACGTTCTTCGTACGCTTTCGCGATGTTCCATTCGCGGCGCGCCCGGATGCCGGGCCCACCTTCCACGCATCGCGCCTGCCCGAGTACGCAGCAGACCTCGTCCCGGAGCCCCTTGACCCGCCCGTGCTCCACCTCGCCTACGGTCGCCAGGAGCTGCGGGCGCAGAAGGCCGAGCACTACCTGGCCCGAAACACCGGCGTGAATCTCGCGCACGCGCACACCATCCTCAGCCCGCCCACTCTACGACCCCTGGCATCCGCGCTCGCTCCCGCAGACATCCTGCTCTGCATCCCCATCCGCAATCGCGCGTGGATGGTCCCCCATCTGACCGCCTCTCTGGACGCGCTGCACATGGACCCCGCCCGCGTCGAGATCCAGCTCCTCGTGAACGACTCCACCGACGAGACGGCAGCGCTCCTCGGGGAGTGGGCCTCCCGTAGCCACCGAAACGTCCGCGTGGAGACCGTCTCACTCCCGGATCCGGTTGCGGCAGGCGGAAACCGCTGGTGGGGGCCGCCGCACGACCCGGAGGGGCCGCTCCGCCGCATGACCCGCCTGCGCAACGACATGCTGCGACGACTCCAGGCCAGCGGCGCCGACGCGCTGCTCGCGCTGGACTCGGATGTCCTCATGGACCCTCGGACACCCGGCCACCTGCTCGCGACGGGCGAGGACGTGGTCAGCCCCGTCTTCTGGGCGCGGTGGGACCTGCAGACCGGTGGACCGATCCTCCGCATCCCCGACGGGACTCCGCTTCGCAGGGACGTGGCGCGCGCCCTCTCAGAGGTCCGGGCCGGCAAGTGGCCCCAGGTCTGGGAGCGGGGCCAGTACGACCTGAGCGAAGACTTCATCGCCGACCTCATCGAGCGTCCCGGTGTGCGGCCCGTGGGCGGTCTGGGCGCGGTGACCCTCATCCGACGGGCGGTCGCGGACGCCGGAGTCACCTACGACCCCATCCACAATCTGCCAGCGGAGATCGTAGGAGAGGACCGCCACTTCTGCATCCGCGCCGCAGTCCACGGATTCCGCCTCGCGGCCAGCACCTATCTCCCGACCATCCACTGCGACGACCCCTCGGACCTCCCGCCCTGACGACCTGCCGGTAAATGCCGCTGGGACAGCCCCGCCAGATGCGTGAAGTTCCTGGTAGCCTGAGGGCGGGAGCGCGAAGCGCGTGGGAGCTTGGAGGTGACGTCGTGAACCTGCTGGAGAGGATAACGTTCGATCCGCTGGTGATGGGAGGGAAGCCGTGCATTCGTGGCATGCGCGTCACGCTAGGAACGATCATCGGTTTGCTCGCCGCCGGGCACTCCACTCAGGAGTTCCTCGCTGCCTACCCGTACCTGGATGAAGCAGACATCCGGGCAGCGCTATCGTACGCGGCATGGCGGTCTGAGGAGATCGAGGTCCCGTTGCCAGGGTCTTGTTGAACCTCGCTGCTGCGCTGCACCGCTACCCGCCCCAGTCCAGACCCAATTCACCGGCGGCCTGAGGAAACTGGCGTACCGGGCGGGCCCGCAACCCGTGCGTCTCGCGTGAGTCTCTCACCGCTCCAGCACCTCCCGCAGCCGCTCCAGCATGGCGACCATGCGTGAGCGCTGGGTCTGCTCGAGTATCGCGCGGGGAATGGGGATCGTCGGCGCGGCCTGCACCGTGTAGGCGACGAGAGTACCGCCGGCGAAGGGGGCCAGGACCCAGCTCCCGTCATTGACCGTGAAGTCTCCGCCGGCGCCCGTCCACGTGGAGCGCCACTGCTTGCCGGGCTTCACGCTCAATCTCACGTCCGTGACGGAGACCAGCTCGCCGAAGGGGACGGAGACTCGCACTCGGCACTTCGAGCGGTTCCCCTTGCGGCTGAGCTCCTCGGCGACGGAGCCACTCTCCAGCACCTCCTGGAGACGCTCGCAGTCGGAGACGATGCCCCAGACCTCCGGTGGCGGCGCGTCGACCAGGGCCAGCGCCGTGACGCGCGGCACGGGGCTCTGCCGCACCGTCTTGCTCTGCACGACGATCTCGCGCTGCCCGAGGCGCTGCTCCAGGTCGGCGCGGTCATCCGCGGTGGCCGGGGTGCCGAGCGCCACCCCCACCACGAGGCTCACACACAGGGCTTGGACCCGTCGCTTCATCCAGTCGCTCCGCTCAGAGGTTGCGGGCTCCCATGA
This sequence comes from Myxococcales bacterium, assembly GCA_045863395.1. GTDB lineage: Bacteria > Myxococcota_A > UBA9042 > JABWCM01 > BTVJ01 > BTVJ01. Next base: position 127,465 of record BTVJ01000015.1, on the reverse strand, counting down.
TAGCCACGGCCCCGCGCGCTTGCCGCGCCGAACCACGCAACCACTGGAAACTACGCCAAGCTTCTCAAGCAGGCGTCGCGTCTCGGAGGGCCTCTTCGCGGATGAAGGCGTCCAGGGCCTCCACCGCCGGGCCCGCCTCGTCGAGGACGAACGGGAGCCTCGGGTCTGGCTCCAGGGGCCAGGCGGGCATGTAGACGAGGATGAGGCTCTCCCCGTTGAACGCCAGCTCCTCCAGGCGGAGCTGGGAGGGATCGAGCTGCCCGTCCAGCGCCTGCCGGAGCCGCGACTCCCAGAGGCGCTGCGTGAGGCGCGGCGCGTTGGAGGCGGCCTCGAAGCGCTGCTGGAGATCCGCGTCCAGCTCGACGCGGCGCAGCTCGTACTCGAAGGAGGCGCGGGGAATCAGCGTGTTCCAGACCAGCACCGGCATGGGGAAGAGGCTCATGCGCCGCCGCACGATGAAGCAGTACTGGATGGGCGGCCCCATGCGCACCTCCAGGCGGATCACCGGCAGCTCCCCCATGGACCGGGAGCGGGCGTGCTCCAGAGTCACCATGACCGGCCGCTCGTCGATGGCGGTCCACACCTGCTCGCCTCGGATGGCCGCCACGGGCAGGTCCCGCGCCGCCGACTCCAGGGTCTCGGGCTCCACCGGCCGGCGGTCCTCTTCTTTGGGGGCGGTCTTCCAGCGCACGATGAGCCAGGTCACCACGACTCCTGCCGCGATGGCGAACAGCTCCGTGGACCAGATCCAGGCCCCGATGAGCAGGGCGATCACCAGAACCAGGCGGCGAGCGTCGAGCATCGTCACTCCTTGAACACGGGCGACAGGAGGGCCTGGTAGCTGCCCTTGTCGTCCGTCACTCCATAGCCGAGCAGGCGAAGCTGATCGAGCCCCGGCGCGTCCTGCTCCGCCCCTTTCTCAGCTTGCAGATCGTAGAACTCCACGGTCACGCCCGCCAGCGGCAGCCCCGCGGAGCTCGTGATGGAGCCCCTCACCAGCCGGGGCGCCGGGAGTACGAAGTCACGGGTCACCTTTGCTCCGGCCCCAAGCGGCGTCGCGTCTCGATCCACGAGCCTCGGGTATCCAGTGGTCCCAGTAGGGATGGCGACGACCCCCCAGGGGCCCGGATCGAGCCACAGCTCGTAGCGGCCATCGGTGTCGGTCACGGCGGTCACGGGCTCTGCGCCGCTCTTCCCGAGCCGGATGGCCCGAAGCGTACACTCGGAAAGCACGCGCCCATCGTAGCCCGTCACCCGGCCGCTCACCCGCGCCCGCGCCTGGGCGAGCAGCGTCGAGGTCGCCCCCGCCGCGTCGATGGCGAGCTCCTCGGTCACCTCCGCGTGCTGTGCGTCCGGCGGCGGCGTGGCGGTCACGGTGTACGCACCCGGCAGCACCTTTCCGGTCCACACGCCGTCGGTCCCCGTCTCACCATGCATCGTGAACACGCCGCCTTGCTCGACCAACCCCTTGAGCATCACGGTGGCCCCCCCGATGGGCACCGTGGCTCCCCCGGGCGACTTGCCGCGGACCGTCAGCGTCGCGCTCACGGGTTCCGGTGGAGCCACCAGGATGGTCTGGAGGTTCGTCGCCATCTCCCCCGCCACTCCCGCGATCTGGATGGTCCACAGCGCGGGGTCGACGGTGAGCTTGGGGATGAGCGCCGGCACGAGCTCCGGGCGCGCCGGGTCCGGCGCTGCGGGCTCCACCTGGAGGACGTACTCCGCCGCTTCGAGAGGAAACCGCAGCTCCACTTCGTTCGTCGCGCAGCGCCGGTCTGCCGCTTCTCCGACATCCGTTCCCGTGACCGCCACGGAGGACGAGCGCAGCGGCCCGCCCTCGCTCCCCTCGGGGCGCACCTCGATGGCCTGCACGCGCACGCCGGCCAACGGGTCCGGCATGCCGTCCTTGTCGCGGTCCTTGCCGTCCGTCAGGAGCCCGCAGACGACCGGGTACTCGTGCAGGCCCGGGAGGGCCAGGTCCAGCGCGGCGTCAGCCGTCGAGAACTTGCGCGACACGTGCAGCGGGGGCCGCCGGGTGTCATCCGGGATGACGCTGATCAGGTACTGCCGGTCGGGTATGACTGGCAGCGTGAAGCCGTGCCCCCCCTCCAGCAGCCCCGGTCCGGACGTCGCGTCGGATCGCAGGGTCGTGCCCGGTACGTCGCCCGGCGTCGTGGCGGACACCTGGGCCGCGATGCTGTGCGGGAGCTTGTTGCTGGCGTCGTGGAGCAGCCCCTTGACCGCGAGCGCAGGGGTCATGGCGGCGCTGAAGGTGTTGTCGCCCCACAGGACGACGCTCGCGCGCTGGTCCGTGACGAGGCTCTTGCCCGCGGGCGGGATGAGCTGCACCGCCAGCGCCTTCGTGATGGCCGTGGGGTCGTAGCAGAAGCCGAGGTCCTTCGCGCACCGGAGGCCGCTCGGGCAGTCGGCGTCCTCGAAGCACTGCGGCGAGCCCGCTTGATCCGGCGCCGGCAGCTCGCACGCGGCGAGGGCCAGCACTACGACCATGGCTCGCGCTACTGGCATGTGGTCCCCTGGAAGTCGATGAGCCACCACACCTTGGCGATGCGCGCCCCGTCCGCGGCCCCGAGGGTGGCCAGCGTCTCATCCTCCAGCGCCTCGTTGGTCACGACGACCATGAGGCGGTGGGTCGCCGGGCGCGCGCCGGCGATCAGGACGTCCTTGGACGTGCATGGCACGAATGTCAGGGTCCCCACGGTGTCCTTCACGATGGGCTTCGTCGGCGCCTCCGCGTCCCAGCTCACGTACCAGTAGTAGGTGAGCGCCTTGCCCTCCGGGTCCTTGAAGGCGGTGCGCACGTCGAACACCAGCTCCTGGCCCGCCTGGTTGCGGACCGTCTTGACTGTGTCCATCGCCGGCTTGAGCTGATCCGGGAAGAAGAGCAGCCCGGCGACGAGGGGCTCCGGGTCGTCGATGGGCGGGGGAATGCAGCCCGCGGCCAGGGCCAGCGCCAGCGCTGCCAAGGCTGCGCGCCCCGACAGCAAGGGGTGTGCCAGGAGGCGGCCGATCCTCAGAGGGGAGCGACGGTCGGGAGAGTGCGCCCCTGGGGCCGATGCACATCCGGAGCTAGAATCCAGAGCAGGGACGGCGACATGGAGGCCCCGGACGCCATCGCGATTCTCACGCGCAGGTCCCCCGCGCGGAGCTCCTACCGCCAGCTCTTGCAGCGACATCTGGCGGGAACCTGGCACCGGGCAACTCCACTTCGCGCGCATCCACGACATCCGTGTCAGGGGCGCCGTGGCCTCTACGGCTCATCCTCGAAGAGCTCGGCGGTCGGGTCGCCCCCCTCGCGCTCCTTCTCCAGGTGCCGGAAGATGGTGCGCGGGTCCACCCCGAGGTCCCGGGCGGTCTTGGTCCGGTTGCCCTCGTTGAGCTCGAGCACCTTGTTGATGTAGCGGCGCTGCCACTCCTCCCGCGCGTCCGCCAGCGGCAGGATCGCCCGCTCGACCCCCTCCACCAGGTCCAGGTCCTTGGACGTGATCAGGGTGCCGTCGGCGAACACCATCGCCTTCTTGATGCGGTTCTCCATCTCGCGGATGTTTCCGGGCCACCGGTGCTTGCGCATGGCGGCCGCGCCCTCCTTGGAGAAGTCCTTGATCTTGCTGCCCAGCTCCCGCGCGTACTTGCGCAGCAGGTATTGGCCGATGAGCAGGACGTCGTCCCCACGGTCCCGGAGCGGCGGCAGGTCCAGCGAGATCACGTTCAGGCGGTAGTACAGGTCCTCCCGGAAGCGGTTGTGGCGCACCTCGTCGAGCAGCACCTTGTTGGTGGCGGCCAACACCCGGATGTCCACCTTCTCGGCGCGGGTCTCGCCCACCTTGGTCACCTGGCGCTCCTGCAGGGCGCGCAGGAGCTTGACCTGGAGCTTGAGCGGCAGCTCGCCGATCTCGTCCAGGAACAGGGTGCCGCCGTTGGACGCCTGGAACTTCCCCTGCACCGTCGAGACGGCCCCGGTGAACGCTCCCCGCACGTGCCCGAACAGCTCGCTCTCCAGCAGGTTCTCGGGGATGGCGCCGCAGTTGATCACCACGAAGGGCCCCTTGGCGCGGTTCGAGCGGGCGTGGATCTCCTTGGCGATCAGCTCCTTGCCCGTGCCCGTCTCGCCTTGGATGAGCACCGAGATGTCCGTGGTCGCCACCTTCTCGATCTTCTTGAAGACCTCGCGCATGGAGGCGCAGGCCCCGATGATCTCGCCGAAGTGGATGGTCTCCAGGTCCTGCCGCAGCTTGCGGTTGCTCAGCTCCAGCTCGTCGAGGAGCAGGGCGTTGCGCACGATGAGCGCCGCCTGGCTCGCGAAGACCTTGAGCAGCTCCAGGGAGTGGGCGGTGAAGAGGTTCACCACGTTGTCGTTGCCGAGATAGATGAGGCCGATGAGCTGCCCGCGGGCGACCAGCGGCACGCACATGACCGAGCAGAGCTTCAGGTTGACGACGCTCGCAGAGCTGGAGAACTGGGAGTCGTGGAGGGCGTCGCTGACGATGATCGCCTCGCGGCGCTCCAGGACGCTGCGCACGATGGAGTCGGACACGGCGACCGTGCGGGCGTTGATGCTCTTGCCCTCGATGTTGCGCGCCACGCGGACCCGCGGCTGGTCGTCGTCCTCGACGAGGAGCAGGAAGCCCTTGTCCGCGCTCGTGATCTCCACGACGCGGTCCAGCAGCGTCTCCAGCAGCGCCTGGATGTCGCCCGACTCCATCAGGCGCTCGCTGAACTCCACCAGCTTGCGCAGGCCCTCGACCGGCTCCTCACCGCTGGCGCCCTGATCCTGGTGCTCGTCGTAGAGGCTGAAGCGAAGCTCGGCTTCACCCAGGTCCACCGTGTCACCGTCCTCCAGGGCGTGGTTGCGCACCTTGCGGTCGTTGACCATCACCTGGGCGCGGCGGTCCGCGGCTGAGATCACGAAGTGGCGCCCGTCGAAGACCACCTGCGCGTGGTGCTCCTCGATGCTGTCGCCGTCGAGGACCACGTCGTTGTCGGGGCTGGTCCCGAGCGTCGTGATCTTCTTGAACAGCGTGATCTGGCGCGGCTTGCGTCGCCCGGTGGCGGCGAGGATCAAGGACGGCATACGTTCTCCCCAGCAGCGGGCGCGGGCCCGTCAGAAGGAACCTCCGAGGCCCACGAAGATACCCCGATCCGGCGTGAGCGCCAACCCCGGTCGGAGGGAAGGTGCGTCCGACACGGGCGCGGCCGGCAGCTCCTCCCAGGTCTCGGTGATCGTCTCCGGCTCCCACCGCAGGCTGGCGTGCAGGATGCCCCCCGCCACGAGCCCCCAGAAGGCCCCTTGCGAAGCCCAGAGCGCGGTCTCGAAGGTGCGCGCCCGGTCCGGGTCGTCCTGGCGGAACTCGAGGATCAGGAAGTAGGTCGCGATGGTGCTGGCCAGGGTCAGGGACTCGCCGACCAGGAAGAGCACGCCGGCGGTCGTGTCGCCGTTCTCGAACTGCCCGACGCCGAAGGGCACCAGGTTCAGCGCAAAGGGGTGCTTCTCCACGGTCCGCACGAGCACGCGCGTCGGCCCCTCTGGGGTCGGGTCGACCTCGCCGGGGTTGACCTTGCGGATCACCCCGAGGCGCTGGAGCTTGGCTCGCAGGTCCGCGTAGAACTGGAGCAGCGGCGGAGGGTGGTAGAAGGCGTCCAGCTCGTACTCCGGGTCCACGGCGAGCAGGGCGATGAACTCCTCCTCGGCGGCGTCCTTGCGGTCGAGCCACCAGTAGGACGCGGCCAGGTACTCGCGGGCCCTGACCACCTGCTGGGGGTCGAAGAGGCGGAGGTTCGGGTAGAACAGCGACTCCAGGGACCGGACCGCCAGATCATAGTTCTGGTAGCGGAAGGCGTCCTCGCCTGTGCGGAAGTCCTCCTCCGGCGTGCCGGCGACCGCCGGCGCGGCGACGCACAACCACGCGAGAACCATGAGGAAACCGGCACGCATGGGCGCGCATTATAGGGGGGGTGGCGCCGGGTGGCAACGCATTGATTCGGGGGAGCTACAGCGGGGGCGCAACCGGCTGGAGCGTGACACTCTTCGTGACCGCCTTGCCTGCCTCCAGGGTGACGGTGAACTCCAGCGTCTTGTAGCCGGGGGCCTCCACCTTGACCTTCTTGGAGGTGGGGCGGTCCTCCATCATGGGCACTGCCAGCGCATCTCCCGTGAACCCCTTCGAGTTGCCCGCGATGCGCACGGAGGCTGGTGTATTGGCCTCGATGGTCAGCGTCGCGGGCTTGAGCTTGATCGGGAGGCGGAAGACGTTGGGCTTGTCGAGGGCGACCGTGATCGTGTGCTCCGTGTCCACGCACGGCTCGCAGGTCGCGTGCGACAGGCGGACGGTGTGCTTCCCCAGGGTGAGGCGAAGGCCACTCGCGCCCCCATAGCCGATGAACTTGCCGTCGAGCGTCACGCTGGCGCCTTGAGGGAAGGCGACGATCTGCGCATCCGCAAGCGCGGGCGGTGGCAGCGGCGGCGGGACGGGAGCCGCCTTCTTCGGTGGCGTCGGGTTCAGGTCACGGCGGGCCAGCCCGACGGGCCGCTCGCCCTCCTCCGGCGCCCGCAGGACGATGACGCGCGGGGGGATCGGGGGCGCCAGGTGCGGGGTCTCCAGGGCGCCGCCGAGCGACTCCGCGCCCCGCCCCACGGGCATCACGAGCGCCGGCGGCGCGGGCGGCAGCGTCGCGATGCCCAGAGCGGCGCCACCTGCGACGAGCATCAAGGCCGCGGCGGCGAGCCCGACGCGCCCCCAGCGTCGCTGGCGGGTCAGCCGGGCGAGCATCTCCTGCGCCCGGGGGTTGCCGTCGTCCAACGACAGGACGCGGTCCAGGGCGCCGAGCGCCGCGGCCCTGCGGCGCTCCACTGCGGCACGCTCCGCAAGCTCCAGGAGCTTGCCGACGATGCGCTCCCGCAGCGCCTGCTCCATGCCCTCGGGGTCGGCGAACCAGGCGCGCAGCTCCAGGGCGGGCTCGTCGACGCCCAGCTCCCGCAGGGCGTCGGAGATGTCCGCCAGCATGGCTGCGGCCGACTGGTAGCGGTCCGCCGGGTCCCGCTCCATCGCCTTGTCCACGATGCGGCTCAGGCGCCGCCCGACGGCCGGGTTGACCCGCTCCGCCGGCTCGTAGCGGCCGACCAGGATCTTGTGCAGCACCGCGTGGGGGGCCGGCGCCTGGAAGGGCAGGACCCCCGTGGTCGTGTAGTAGAGGAGGATGCCCAGCGAGAAGACGTCGGAGCGCTCGTCGGAGGGCTTCCCCTCGATCTGCTCGGGGCTCATGTGGGCCGGAGACCCGATCATGGCGCCGGTGGTCGTCATCTGCTGCGCGTGAGCGACCCGCGCGATGCCGAAGTCGGTGAGCTTCACAGCCCCGTCGTTGCGCACCAGGATGTTCTCGGGCTTGACGTCCCGGTGAACGATGCCGGCCTGGTGGGCGTGGCAGAGGGCGCGGGCCACCTGATGGGCGATCATGGCGCCGATCTCGGGGACGCGGAACGTGCGGGCGTCGATGATCTCGCGGAGGGTCCGGCCGTGGACGAACTCCATGACGATGTACGTGTCGCGGGAGTCCACGCCGGACGCGTCGAAGACCTTGAGGATGTTCTCGTGCTCGAGTTGGGCGACGGCGTCGGCCTCGCGTTTGAAGCGGCGCCGGGCGTCGGGGCTGGTCGCCAGGTAGGGGTGGAGCACCTTGACCGCGACCTCGCGGTTGCCGAGGCGCCGGTCGCGACCGCGATAGACCACGGCCATGCCACCGCGCCCGACCTCCTGGAGGAGCTCGTAGCGCTGGTCGAGCAGGCGCGACGCCGGGGCGTCGGGGCCAGGGTCTTTGAAAACGTCCACCACGAGGGTCTATGCTCGACTTGCCCGGAGACTCGGGCGTTGGCCCGACAATGCCACTGGTCCTGCCGGGTGGCAAGGCGGACCGCACCCGCGCATGGTCCATTCATGGGGACGCGCGACGTCGTCGAACGTTTCGGAAGTTGATGGCAGACCTGCTCGACCACCTGGAGGCGGAGCGGCGGCGCGAGGCCGCTCCGCTGGCCGACCGCATGAGGCCCCGCTCCCTGGAGGAGCTGCTCGGCCACGAGCGGGTGCTGGGACGCCACCGGTTCCTGGCGGCGGCCATCCGCGCCGACAGGCTCCCGTCCATGATCCTGTGGGGCCCGCCGGGCAGCGGAAAGACGTCGCTGGCCCACGTCATCGCCCACTCCACGCGAGCGCACTTCGAGCCGTTCTCAGCCGTTCTGGGCGGTGTGAAGGAGGTGCGGGAGATCATCGCCGCCGCGCGCCAGAGGCTGCGCGCCGATGGCCGCCGCACGCTCTTGTTCATCGACGAGATCCACCGCTTCAACAAGGCGCAGCAGGACGCCTTCCTGCCTCACGTGGAGGCGGGGACCGTCGTGCTCATCGGCGCGACCACGGAGAACCCGTCCTTTGCGCTGACCGCGGCGCTGCTCTCGCGCTGCCGGGTCGTCACCCTGGAGCCGCTGGGGGCGGAGGCCATCGCGCGGCTGCTGCGGCGCGCGCTGGACGACGAGGAGCGCGGGATCGGGCGCATGGACCTGGAGGCCGGCGACGCGGTCTTGTGTGCCATCGCCCGGACCGCCGACGGGGACGCGCGGCGCGCCTTGAACCTGCTGGAGCAGGCCGCGGGCTTCGCCAACGGGGTCATCGACGACGCCTGCGTGGAGGAGGCGGTCGCCGCCCAGCCTCTGCGCTACGACCGGGCGGGGGACCAGCACTACGACGTGGTCAGCGCCTTCATCAAGAGCATGCGGGGCAGCGACCCGGACGCCGCCATGTACTGGATGGTGCGCATGCTGGACGCCGGGGAGGACCCTCGGTTCATCCTGCGGCGCATCGTGATCTTCGCGGCCGAGGACGTGGGCAACGCCGACCCGCGGGCGCTCCAGGTGGCGACGGCGGCGCTGTCGGCCTTCGAGCTGGTCGGGCTGCCGGAGGGGGCCATCCCGATTGCACAGGCGGTGACCTACTGCGCGACGGCGCCCAAGAGCAACGCGAGCTACCTGGCGCTGGGGGAGGCGCGGCGGGTCGTGCGGGAGGCGGGCTCCTTGGAGGTGCCCGCGCACCTGCGCAATGCTCCGACGGCCCTGGCAAAGCAGCTCGGGCATGGGCAGGGCTACCGCTACCCCCATGACGCGCCGGGCGGGTGGGTGCCCGACCACTACCTGCCGGACGCGCTGCGGGGCACGCGGCTCTATGAGCCGCGGGGCTACGGCTACGAGAAGTACATCAAGGAGCGCCTCGACCGGTGGCGCACGGAGCGGGGGTGAGCGGGCAGGGGGCGCTCGGGCCCTTCCTGGAGCGGCTGGTCGAGCAGTATGGGCGGCCGGAGCTGCTGCCGGGGGACCCGCTGGCCGTCGTTCACCGCTTCTCGGATCCGTTGGATCAGGAGGTCGCGGCGGTGCTTGCGGCGGGGCTCGCCTACGGGCGGGTGGAGCAGATCCTCGCGAGCGTGGGGTCGGCGCTCCAGCGCATGGGCAGGCCGCACGCCTTCGTGCGAGGCTTCGAGCCCCGGCGTGACGCCCGTGTCTTTGACGGCTGGGTCCACCGCTTCAACCGGGGGCGCGATCTGGCGCTGCTCTGCCTCGGGCTCCGGCAGATCTATGAGGCGTGGGGCTCGCTCGGCGCCTTCTTTTCGTCGCGCATGGAGCCCGCCGACCCCCACGTGGGGCCCGCGCTCACGCGCTACACCCGCGACTTCCTGAGCCTGGACTTCCGCCCTCTCGCGCCGGGCTCGCTGGCCGCCGGCGAGGGCGTCCGCTGGTTCTTCGCGTCGCCCGCGGACGGGAGCGCGTGCAAGCGGCTGAACCTCCAGCTCCGGTGGATGGTGCGCCGTGACGGCCTCGACCTGGGCCTCTGGCGGGACGTGAGCCCGGCGCACCTGGTCATGCCGCTCGACACCCACGTCGCCCGCATCTGCACCTACCTCGGGCTCACGCAGCGGCGCACCCAAGGCTGGGCCATGGCACAGGAGATCACGGAGGGGCTGCGGGCCTTCTCGCCCGACGACCCCGTGCGCTACGACTGGGCGATCTGCCGCCTCGGCATCTTGAACCACTGCCCGCGGCGCCGGGACCCGACCCGGTGCGCCGGGTGCACGTTGCTGCCGGTGTGCCGCGCCTGAGCCTGGTGGGGCCGCCCCAGCGCCCCGATTTCCCCGTGGATTCGGGCCTCCCGCCGGTCGCGCATTGACGCGGCGGCCCCGATGCCCTACCACCCCAGCGACCCCGGACATCGCGTCGCGCAGGCTCCCAGAGTGGGAGGTGCCGGCGATCCCGAACCCGACCAGGAGGGCCAGGTGGCAAAGACCCCGCTGTTCCGCGAGCTGATGCGCGCGCTCCAGACCACACGAGAGGCGCGGCGCCTCGGCGTCCCCGCCCTCGAGCTGCACGAGCTTCGGGCGGAGCAACGCCTCGACCGGCGGCGCTTCCTCCAGGCGAGCGCGGCGGCGGTGGCCGTCCCGATCCTCGCGCGCTGCGGCTCGACGGGTACTGCGGTGGGCGACACGTCGGACGCGAGTGGTGGGGGAGGCGCGCGCGTCGCCATCGTCGGCGGCGGCATGGCGGGGCTCCACTGCGCCTGGCGCCTGCACAAGCTGGGCATCGCGTCGACGATCTACGAGGCGTCGTCCCGTACCGGTGGGCGCATGTTCACCGACCGGGCGACCTTCCCCGACGGCATGCACTGCGAGCTGGGCGGCGAGCTCATCGACACCGGCCACGAGACCATGCACGACCTGGCCAAGGAGCTGTCCATCGAGCTCCTGGACTACACCAAGGACGACGCGACGCTGGAGCACCTGGTGGCCCACTTCGGTGGCGTGAAGCTCACCATGCAGCAGATCCTCGACGGCTTTGCCCCGATCGCCGCCAAGATGGACGAGGCGCTGGCGACCCTGCCCGACCAGGAGGACCTCTTCGTCTACTACAACAAGCCGAACGGCGGCGAGGCGCTGGACGCCCTGTCCATCAAGGCGTGGTTCGACCAGGTGGGGGCGAGCGGGGTGGTCCGCGACCTGCTGGAGATGGCCTACACCATCGAGTACGGCCTCGACACCGACGTCCAGAACGTGCTCAACATGCTGTTCCTGATCAGCACGGACGCTTCAGATTTCAAGGAGTTCGGCGACTCGGACGAGCGCTTTCACACCAAGGACGGCAACGACACGTTCACGACGAAGCTCGCCGACGGGCTCCCGGCCGGCACCATCGAGACGGGCGCGACCCTGCGCCGCATCAAGCCCAACGGGGACGGCTGGACCCTCAGCTTCGACCGGGACGGCGGCGCCTTCGAGGTGGACGCGGACCACGTGGTGATCACGCTCCCGTTCACCCGCCTGCGGGAGGTGGACATCCAGGCGGAGCTGCCCGCGGCCAAGCGCAAGGCCATCGACGAGATGGGCTATGGCACCAATGCCAAGCTGATGGTCGGCTTCACGGATCGGGTCTGGCGCGCCGCCAAGTCCAACGGCAGCACCTACACGGACGTCGGCTACCAGGCGTCCTGGGAGACGAGCCGCCTCCAGCCCGGCAAGAGCGGCATCATCACCAACTTCACCGGCGGCAAGGTGGGCGTGGACGCGGGCAAGGGCACGCCCGAGGAGCGCATGGCGGCCTTCCTCGACGGCTTCGACCAGGTCTTCCCGGGCGCCAAGGCGGCGGGCAACGGCAAGGTGGCCCGCATGCACTGGCCGACCCACCCCCAGACCTTGGGCAGCTACTCCTGCTACACGGTAGGGCAGTACACCACGATCACGGGCGTCGAGGCGGAGCCCGTCGGCACGTTGCACTTCGCGGGAGAGCACACCAACCTCGACGCGCAAGGCTACATGGAGGGCGCGGCGCTCAGCGGCGCCATCGCGGCGGACGAGGTGGCCGCGGCGCTGGGCGTGGCCACGGGCGCCCTCATCAGCGAGGGCCTGGTCGCCGCGGTAGACGCCCGCATCCTCCACCGCGCGGCGGCCACCCGCCGCTTCCGCCGCTGGAAGCTGGCGCGCCGCATCCTCGCGCAGCGCTGAGGCGGTCCGCGCCGGAGGCATGTCGCCGCCGTCCACCGAACCCCGTTGGGTGCCCGGCGACCGCGCGCCGGTCAGTCTGTCTGAGTCGCCCGCATGGTGAAGCACCCGCCGGTCTCACCCCACGCGTGGATGACGAGCGTTCGCTCCTCACCGGGGAGGAGGTCCAACACTGCCTCGGGCCACGGGCCGTCAGGGCCATCGTCCATGCAGGCGAGGGGCTCGGAACCGTCGCAGACAGCGCGCACGGACAGCACCGGGTCAATCTGGGTCACGTCCTGGTCGAATCGGACGGTGAGAGAGCCCCCAGCCGTGGACCGAACCCGGACGACGGCCTCGGGAAGCGCCGAGGTGTCTCCGGGGGCGCAGCCGGCGGGAACGGTCCAGAGCGGCTTCGCGATGGTGCACAGGGTGGCGCTCCCGCCAGCCTCGAGGAACGGTGCCTCGGTGCAGGCCGCTTCCCGTAGTGGGGCGACGGGGGTACAGGTAGACGCCGTGGCGCCCAGACAAACGGCCTCGGGCGCGCACCCGACAAAGCCGCGTGGGTCGCAAGCATCCCCCACACCGGAAACAGGAGCGGGTCCATAGGCTGCCTCCAGAGGCGCGAAGGCGCGGCCGGTGACGTCGATGGGTGCCGCCCGGATGCGGGGCACCAAGTCCGGGAAGGTCTCTGCCGTGACCAGCCGTAAGAGAAAGGCCCCATCCGTGGCTGTCGCTTCGACTTCGAAGGAGCCCGACTCTGGCGCGCCATCGTTGTCCAGATCCACGAGGATTGAGGCGCCGGTGGCGTCGAGAAACTCCAGACGTACCGCCGCCAGGACGCCTGTCGGATCAGTCCCCGCGGCCAGAATCTCAGGACCGTGGGTGCGAGAAAAGAAGCCGAGGTGCGTCAGCGCGGGGACGGCCCCAGTGCATGTGGGCGGCAGGCCGGCGCAGACCGAGTCTGGCGGGCACAGGGACCACAGGCCGGTGGGATCACAGGGGGCGCCTACAACCAGGGACTCCGGTGCCTCAATGAGCGCTGACCCCACGGAGTACGCGGATGTCCCGGCCAGAACGACGTGGAGCCGAGTCTCGCCAGGTATGACTCCGCTTACGCCCGAAAGCTCGGTGTCCACTGTGAGGGATCCGCCCTGTGGGGCCACCGAGAATGCGGCGGTCTGACGGTCTCCCCCGCCGTCTGACTCCATATTGAAGCGCGGGTGCGCTCCGGGTGGGCCTGACAGCGTCACGACCGCCTCGGAGACAATGGTGCCCCGAATCTCTGCAGTGAATCGCAGGCCGATTCGATCACCCGATGAGGACACTCGTGCGGCGAGGTGGTACGGGCGCACCGCCTCCGTGGTTGGGGGCGCTTCACAGGCGCTGAGCGCCAACGCGGCCATGGCGATGCGTGGGACGAGCAATGGACGGCTGGCGGTCACGTGAGAGTGGGGCTGGGGAGAAGTGGAAGCCCGCCCTCTGCCGACGCAGAGAGCGGGCACGAACTCAGAGCTCGCAGTTGTCCATGGTGTTCACGCCGGGGCCAGGCAACCCGATGTCGCCGTCTCCCGCGCCACAGTCCAGGGTGTCGTCGCCTGCGCCGCCCTCGAGGATGTCGTCGCCGCCAAGGCCGTTCAGGGTATCGGCGCCGAGGCCGCCAACCAGCTCGTTATTGGCCGCAGAGCCAGTGATCGTGTCGTTCCCGGCGCCGCCCGTGACGTTCTCGACGTCGGTCCCGACGTTGTCCTCCTCGCTCGCCTCCCCGTCATTGGCGGTACCATCGATGGAGATGGTCAGGTCATTGGTCCGAGCGGAGTAGTTTGCGTGGTCCGTGCCGTTGCCGCCGTTGAGCGTGTCCTTGCCGTCGGCCGCATCCCCCATGTCGAAGGTGTCGTCGCCGTCCCCTCCGTTGAGGGTGTCGTCGCCCGCCCCGCCGATGAGGGTGTCGTTCCCGGCAAGGCCGTTGAGAGTGTCGTTGCCGCCGCCTCCGTCGAGCACGTTTGCCAGGGCGCTGCCGGTGATCGTGTCGATGCCACCGCCGCCAATCACGTTCTCCACGTCCGCCTTGACGTTGTCTCCCTCGGCCGTCTCGCCATCGTCTGCCGTGCCGTTGAGGCTGATCGTCAGAGCGTTGCTCCGACCCGAGTAGTCGGCCGTGTCGGTGCCCGCGCCGCCGTTCACGACGTCCCCTGCGTCGGCCACGGTCCCCATGTCGAAGGTGTCATCGCCCACGCCTCCGTTCAGCGTGTCCACCCCGCCCCCGCCGTTCAGGGTGTCGTCGCCAGCGTCGCCGTTGAGGACGTCACCCTGGGTACCACCGGTCAGGGTATCGGCGCCGTCGCCTCCATTGATCGTGGTGCCCACCGTGTTTCCCGCGGTGACGTCGTCGTCACCCGAGCCACACGTGATGACCTCGATGTCGTCCTTCACGTCGTCGCCTTCAAGAGCCTCGCCGTCGTCGTCAGCGACGCCATCCGCCGTGATGGTGAGCGCCGCGGTCCTTGCCGCGTAGGTCACCGTGTCGGTCCCGGCGCCGCCGATCAGGACGTCCGCACCTGCGCCATCGCTCGTGCTGCTCTCGTTCAGCGTGTCGTTGCCGGCGCCGCCGTCGAGATCGTCGTCGCCCGCCTCTCCGGTCAGGGTGTCGTTGCCGTCCTCGCCGAACAGGGCATCGTGGCCAGTCCCGCCCTTGATGACGTCGTCCCCGGCCCCGCCGCGGAGCTCGTCGTTGCCATTGCCGCCGGTGAGCACGTCGTTTCCGTCGCCGCCGTACACCAGAACGGCGGCGGCCAGCGCTGCGCCTGTACCGCGGGCCTCGCCCTGGGCCGAGAAACGGTCCGCTCCTCCGAGCAGGGTGAACGTCAGGTCCACGGTTCCGGTATAGGAGATGTCCTTGAACGCATCCGAGTCGACGGCGATTCCGTCCACGCCGACGACCATGTCCTCCACCGCCGACGATCCGCGAATCTTCAGCGCGTCGGCACCTCCGCCTCCGGCGAAGCTCACGCCCACCGCCGTGGCCGTGCCCTTGCCGAAGATCCCATTGAGGTAGTCCATGATCAAGGTGTTGCTGCCAGTGCTTCCCGTGACCTCGATCTTCTTGACGTTCGTCGTCTTCGCCAGCCCGAGCGCTCCGGCCCCAACGACCTCGTAGCCGTTGACGAGGATGGCGCTGTCGACCACGCGCTTGGAGATGATCGCTACCTCGTCGTTGCCAATCTCCACGGTGAGTGTCGCCACGTTGCTGACCGTGGTGAATGTTGGCGCCGTGCCCAGCGCCGTCAGCGGCTGAGCCAGCTCCTCCACCCCCTCAGTGCTCCCCGGCTCCACGACCGTCGGTTCGGTCCCGCCGCTGCCCGCTGGTTCACAGCCCACCGCGGTGCACGCAAGCGCCGCCCCGGCGATCACTCCTGCCAGCTTCCGTCGTCCCCATCGATCTCGCATGGTCTCCTCCGTTGGAATGAACATCTGCCGGTTACGGCCCAGCCGCCGGCGCCTCGTGTGTCGCCGTCCGTCTGCTTGAAGCAGTTGCGGGCGACCCTAGCTTGACCTTCCGTTCGACGTCAACGGGAATTTCTAGCGGGAGGTAAAATCGCCGGCGGCTGGTCAGGGAGCCACGGCGGACAGCACGAAGGACCCACCGGCTGTGTCGAAGGAGTCGATGACGATCAGGTAGTCACCAGCGGCCACGTCTTCCATGGTGACGAGAGACGCGCCGCCTGCCAGGCTGTCGTCTCCGCACACCAGGGGCACTGCCGCCGGGGCATCGCCACATCCTTCGAAGACGTAGACCACGGTGTCGAAGTTGGTGCCCGGGTGACCTGTGGACAAGGTCAACGAAGCGAGCGGTGTTTGCAGGTGGAGGCGGGCGAGCCCCTCGGGGCGACCCGTGGGGTCCGTGCCCTGACACCCGACCGGAGCGTCCCAGAGGCTCGCTCCGGTAGCGACGCCGCTGACCGTAGACCCCACTTCGATGAGCTTTGCCGCCTCGCACGCCGCCTTGCGGAGCGCGTTTGCGCTCTGGCAGGTCCACGCCGTCGTTCCTGCCTTGGGAGCGCACAGGCTTTCGTCTTTGCAGAGGTCGAAGCCGTCTGGGCTGCATACGGCTCCGAGCGCCTTCACGGGAGGCTTCGTCTGAGCGGCTGTCACCGCCTTGCCCATGTGGCCGTGGTCATCGGAAGGAGTGGCCGCGACCTTGGCGACGAGGGTCTGGAAGGTCTCCGCCGTCTGGACAACGACGACGAAGGCCCCGTCGACGGCCGCGCCGTGGGCGTCCACGCTGAAGCTCGATGCGTCGGGAACGCCATCGTTGTCCAGGTCGATGGTGACGGGCTTGCCCGCCTTGTCGAGGAAGTCCAGGTCGATGGCCGCCAGATCGTCCTCGGGCTCCGTCCCCTGGACGAGGATCTTGGCTCCCTCGGGGAAGGTCAGGTAGGCGAGCTTCGTGATGGCCGGGGCCTTCCCCTCCTGGCACGCGGGAGGGGTGCCCCCGCAGCCGTAGCCGTACTCGCAGCGGTCCAGCTCCTTGGCGGGGTCGCACGGCTCACCGAGCGCCTTCACCGGCTGAACCGCCACCTCGGCAGTCGCGACGTCCGAGACGTTTCCTGCCGCATCCAGCAAGGCGACCTCCACACGTGCGATGGCAGGGTAGGTGCCGAGGAGTCCAGCCAGCTTCAGCACGGCGTCGATGCCAGGGGGCTTGCCCGTGTCGGCCGGGAGGGCGATGAGCGTCAGCGATCCGTCGAACTCCTCGTCGACCGGAGGGCCGAAGGCCAGCACGCCACCGCCGCTAGCGTCCAGGACGCGAACCCGCGCCGCGATGGCGTCCCCGTCCGGGTCGGAGCCCAGGATGCGGATGCGAAGGTCCAGGCCCTTCGGGCCGGCCCCTTGCGCCTTGAGGCTCACGATCTCGGGCGTCTTTGTTCCCTCGGCATCCGGTGTGGAGCCGTCGGATCCGTGCGAGTCGGCGTCACCCAAGGAGGTGTCGACCGTGGTATCTCCGCCCGACCCGTCGCCTCCTCCGTCTCCGATCAAGCCAGCGTCGCCGCCGCCGGAGTCACCCCCGGCCACGTCCGGCTCTGCGGAGTCTCCCTCCCCCGCCTGGCCTCCGTCGTCAGCAAGCAGCGCGTCTTCGCCGCCGCCCGTCGCGTCGCTGCCTGCCGCAGCGTCATCGTCCGAGGCGCACGCCGCCAGCAGCGCGGCAACGGCGACCCATACCATCGTCCTCATCTGACACCTCTCCCCGCTCCGTAGCTGGTCGTGGAAATGTGCCTCCAGCACTGAGCCACACATCGCCGGGCCGGAGGGCGGGCCAAGCATAGCGGTGAGTGTGACTCCCGTCGAGCCTGATTCCGGTGTGACGCAGGAGGGCAGCGTCGAGAGAGGCGCGACGCGCATCGAGCGAGCGTCTCGTCCTCCGTCACTCCCTCGCCGCAGTCACCACGTCCTCGGCCCGCGGCGTCATCACCCACGAGAGGGGGAAGCTCGGGGGGAGGTAGCGCTCCTTGGGGATGCGGTCCGCGATCTTCGCGTGGAGGGCGGGCAGGCGAGACCAATGCACTCCCTGGCGATAGTGGTGGGCCGTGTGGTAGCCCAGGTTGCCCGTCAGGATGTTGTAGAGCGGGTGCATCGTGTTGTTGGACGCCTCGAAGTGGTTGTCCGAGTCGACGCCCGCGTGGTGGGAGTAGGTCGCCCACGACACGGCGAGCAGCGACGTGACCATGGGCAGCACGAAGAGCAGCAGGGCCGCCGCCGGTCGCGCCCACAGGAGCGCGGCGAGCACCGCGACCGTCAGGACCACCATGCCGACAAAGCGCGCCAGCACCTTCCTATGCCTGAGCCCGACGCCGATGGCGCGCGGGTAGGCGGTCAGGGCCACCTCGAAGGTGTAGCGCAGGGCCCCCATGGTGGTGCCGTCCTTGCGCTTCCACCGCGACTCGTCTCGGGTCTGGTCGAGGTAGTTTCCGTGGTGGCCCAGCACGTGGTGCAGCACCCAGGTGTACCCCACCACGCCGGTCTGGAGGGCGAAGACCAGCTCCAGGAGCCGGTTGGGGAGCCCGTACCGGAACGTCGCCACGTGCTGGTGGTGGTGGTTCCACGCTGAGATGTACGCCTTGGGCAGGAGCCCCAGGGCAGCCCACAGAGCCACGAACAGCAGGCTGTCCACGAAGGCGAAGATCGCGAGGTCGGCGACGAAGAGGGCGGTGAAGATGGCGACCGGGATCCGGTCCTCGCGGTAGCTGAACACGCGCATGCGGGGGGCTCCGGTGGCGACCTCTTGGGAGGGGTCGCGGCGCCGAGGGCCGCTCGGACGCGCTGGTTGTCCACGAGGCGCTCGCCGGGCGCGAGGCGGCAGCAAGCTCTCAAACGAGCCTCTGCGTGTCAAGGCGACCAGGCGCGACAGGCTCCGGCGCGTCGAGGCGACACGGCGCGAGCCGCCCGTTCCGGAGGGTTCACTCCCACGGTCCTGCGAGTGCGGGTTGCGGCGTCGTGGCACGCCCAGGACTTGACGCTCCCTGGGCCGTCGGGTACACCCGGGGCTCCCCTCGCGCCCCGGAGGCTCCATGAACCGCGCCAGGCCCTGGTACCGGCAGCTCCACTGGCTGATCCTGCTCGGCATGGTGGTCGGGCTCGGGGCCGGCCTCGCGTTCGGCGCGGCGGGACACGGCAAGCCCTTCGCCGAGTGGATGGCCTACCCCGGCGCCCTCTTCGTGAACCTGCTCAAGATGATCGTCATCCCCCTGGTCTTCACGAGCATCGTGCTCGGCGTCGCCAGCCTCGGGGACGACCTCTCGCGCCTCGGGCGCATCGGCGCCAAGACCTTCCTCTACTACATGAGCACGACCGGGATCGCCGTCGTCCTGGGGCTCCTGCTGGTCAACCTCATTCGGCCCGGCGACCGGGGCGAGGAGCGCGCCATCGCCGCCGACGGGCTGCTCCTGCGGCAGGAGGCGCTCCCCATCCCGCCCCACGAGGCGCGCGCGGGGCTGATCAATGGCGCCCAGGACGTCCCCCAGCTCTCTCTGTCCACCGCCGTTGGGTCGACCCTCTTCGAGCGCGTGGGCTACGGCGTCTCGGCCGCACCCGTCGCCATCGCGCCCGGCGTGGTGGACCTGCGCCTGACCGACGGCAACGGCAAGGAGCTGGCGAAGCTCTCCGGGGCGCGCTTCGAGGCGGGCGCGGGCGCCACCGTCGTCGTGACGGGCCGGGCCTCGACGGGGACGCTGCGGGCGCGGGTCATCCCCGATCTTCCCGTGGACCCGGCGCGGGTCGTCCTGCGCCTCGTGCATGGCGCGCCTTCTCTGCCCGCCCTCGTCGCCGAGACTGGCGCCGGAGAGCCCCTCGCGGAGCCCCTCCTCTGGGATGCGGACGTGGCCACCATCCGGACCACGCCGGGGCAGGACGTGGTGGTCCGCCTTGCCGGAGGCACCCGCGCGGCGCTGACGAGCATCAAGGCCACGGAGCTCGGTCCGGGGCAGCCGTGGACCCTCATCGTGCTCGGCCGCCGGCCGACCGCCGAGCCCGTCCCACTCGGCGACGTGCTCCTCAGCATCGTCCCCGCCAACCTGCTCGGGGCCTTCGTCAACGCGGAAGTCCTCGGGATCATCTTCTTCGGGCTCTTCTTCGGCATCGCCCTGTCCCTGGTCGGCGCCCCGGGGAAGCCGGTGGTCGCCTTCATGGACGGCCTCTTCCAGGCGGTCATGAAGATGACCGACGTCATCATGTGGACGGCGCCCATCGGCGTGGCCGCGCTGCTCGGCAAGCTCGCCGCCGAGATGGGGCCCGAGGCCCTGGTCAAGCTGGCCTGGTACATGGCGACGGTCGTCTTGGGCCTCCTGATCCACGGCGTCGTGGTCCTCCCCTTGATCCTGTGGCTCGTCGCCCGGACCAGCCCCCTCATCTACTTCAAGCGCATGGCGCAGCCGCTGATCACCGCCTTCTCGACCGCCTCGTCGTCGGCGACCCTGCCCGTGAGCCTCGAGGCCGTCGAGAAGAAGGCCGGCGTCTCGAACCGCATCGCGAGCTTCGTCCTGCCGCTCGGCGCCACCGTCAACATGGACGGCACGGCCCTCTACGAGGCGGTCGCCGCGCTGTTCATCGCGCAGATCTACGGCATCGAGCTCGGCATGGCGGAGCAGCTCGTCATCTTCCTGACGGCGACCCTGGCGGCGATCGGGGCGGCGGGCATCCCGAGCGCGGGCCTCGTGACCATGCTCCTCGTGCTGCGCGCCGTAGGCCTGCCCGACGAGGGCATCGCGCTGATCATCGGCGTGGACCGGCTCCTGGACATGGTGCGCACCACGGTCAACGTCTGGGGTGACCTCATCGGCGCCCGGATCGTCGCCGGCTCCGAAGGCGAGGTCACGGAGCCCGAGGCCGTGTAGAGAAGGTGCGCAGCCTGTGCCAAGACGCGCACTCCCGTTGCCGTGCCTCCGCTGTAACAGTTGGAAAAGACGAGAGATTGGCGTTCTGGCACGCGCCGTGCTACAGTTCCCAGGTCCCCCGAAACTCAAGCACTGAGGTGATGATCATGAAGGAGCGACGGTTCCGCGCCAGGGTGTGGAGCGCAGCGCTCGCGCTGTCCCTGGCGGTGCCCCTGGTCGCCCTCGACGCGACCCCCGCCGAGGCGTGTGGAGGGTTCTTCTGCAGTCAGGTCCCCATCGATCAGAGCGGCGAGCAGATCGTGTTCGCCGTGAAGGAGGGTCACGTCACCGCGCACATCCAGATCTCCTTCGCCGGCGAGGCGGAGGACTTCGCGTGGGTGGTCCCGGTGGCGTCCAAGCCCGAGATCAGCGTCGGCACCCAGTCCCTGTTCACCCAGCTCCGGTCGGCCACCGAGCCCCAGTGGTACCTCAACTGGGACTACCAGGACCAGTGCGGCTTCTGGTGGGGCTTCGCGGAGGACGCGGCGCCGAGCGCGGGCGCCGGGGACGGCGGCAACGGTGTGACGGTCCTCGAGACCAAAGAGGTAGGCCCTTACAACACGGTCACTCTGGAATCCAAGGACGCGAAGGCGCTGATCGACTGGCTCAACGCCAACGGCTTCGACCAGCCGGCGGAGTCCCTGCCCCTCATCGAGCACTACCTGGCGCAGAACATGCTGTTCGTGGCCCTCAAGCTGAGCCAGAACGCGGGGGTCGGCGACATCCAGCCCGTGGTCCTGGACTTCAAGGAGAGCCAGCCCTGCGTGCCGCTCATCCTCACCCGCATCGCGGCCGTCGCGGACATGCCGGTGCGAATCTGGGTGCTCGGGGAGGCCCGCGCCATCCCGACCAACTGGTTCCACGTCGAGATCAACCAGAAGAAGATCGACTGGATCAACGGCGGCTCCAACTACAACGACGTCGTCACGGCAGCCGTCAACGAGGCGGCGGGCCACGGCTTCGTCACGGAGTTCGCCGGCTCCACGGAGAGCTGGACCACCCTCGTCTACAACGAGGGGCAGTACAACCTGGCGGCGCTCAAGGCCGCGAAGAGCCCCGCCGACTTCGTGATGCAGCTCCTCCAGCAGGGCTTCCCCCGGGACTCCCAGATGCAGGGGCTGCTGCGCAAGCACATCCCCATGCCGTCGTCGCTCGCCGCGCAGGGCGTCACCGAGCAGCAGTTCTACAACTGCCTCGAGTGCTACGCAGAGGCCCTCGCGGGCTTCGCGTTCGACCCGGAGGCCTTCGTCGCCGACCTGGTCGAGAAGATCATCGAGCCTCAGAAGGCAGCCCAGGCCATGCTGAGCGCCTTCCCGAAGATCACGCGGCTCTACACGACCGTGTCGCCCGACGAGATGAACCGCGACCCGCTGTTCGACTTCAACTCCGAGCTGCCCGACGTGAGCAACGTGCACCAGGCGAGCGCCAAGGCGATCTGCGGCGAGGACGACAAGCCCCAGGCCGTGATCATCACGCTCGAGGGCGGAGAGACCTTCGAGCTCCAGGGGCCCTTCGACAACTGGTGGGGGCAGCCCATGGCCGGAGGCGAGGGCGAGCCCGCCGCGGACAGCATCACGCTGATGAGCACCTCGGGCGCCGGCCGCGTCGTGCCGCGGGAGACCGTCGAGTACTACGACCAGCAGCTCGACACCCGGGAGGTCCCGAAGGTCATCGAGGAGCTGGAGACCGAGCCAGACAACGGCGGGAAGGGCAACCCGGCGACCACGGGCCCGAAGGGTGTGGTCACCTCGGGGTCCGGGTCCGGGAGCAGCGGCTGCGGCGCCTCCGGCGGGGCCGCCGGCATCGGCGGGCTCCTTCTCGTGGGGCTCGCCGCGCTCCGGCGCCGTATCTACTGAGTCACGTACTGGCAGACCCCCGCGACGCACTGATCCGTCGTCGCGACGTGGCCGTCACTGCACTCGCTGGCCTGGGCGCAGCTCGTGGCGATGCAGGTGTTGGTGATGGCCACGTTGTCGATGGCCACCCCGAACCCCCCGTTGGCCGCCCCGTCCTTCGTGTCCATCTCGAAGCGCAGGCGCACCGTCTTCCCCGCCCACGCGGACAGGTCGACTGACACTGGGGTCCACGTCCCCTGCGGCGTGCTGGACCCCTTCGCCCACACCTGCGCGGCCTTACCCCCGTCGGGCACCACCCAGAGGATCACGGCGTCGTAGAAGTCGCCGGCCTCCGTCTCCACGTAGAGGTCGAAGGCCACCGTCACCTTGCCCGGCGCGTCCAGCTTCACCGGCGGCGACGTCGCGCTGCCGTTCGACTTGCCGAAGTCGAAGTTGGCCTTGAGCGGGTCACCATAGTAGAGCACCCCTGGCGGGCTCTTGGTCTTGGGGGACCCGGTCCACACCTGGAACCCCTTGTCGAGGCCAGCCGAGTTCACGAATGTCCACTCCTCGACGCCCCCGTCGAACGTCCACGCGCCAGGCGCCGCCTCGCAGCACCCGGGGGCGCCCGTCGGGGCGAACACGCAGGCGCCGCCGATGCACGAGTCCACCGTACAGACCGTGTCGCCGTCGTCGCACTCCGCGTCCGAGAAGCAGCAGGTGTTCACGTGGAAGCACTGATACGCGTCGCAGGAGTCGATGGTGCAGGGGTCGCCATCGTTGCACGCGGCCTTGCTCCCGCAGCAGCCGGGCGTCGGCGCCACGCTGTGCTTGCACTCGCCCCCGGTGCAGGCGTCCGTCGTGCAGGGGTTGCCGTCGTCGCAGTCGGCGACGCCGTTGCAGCAGAGCGGGTTTCCTACGGGGACGTGGGCGCAGCCCCCCACTGGGTCACAGTAGTCGATGGTGCAGACGTCGTCGTCGTCGCAGTCCACGTCGGACGCACAGCAGGCGGGGGAGACGCCATAGACGCAGCTCCCGCCTCCGCAAGACTCCGCCGTACAGGCCAGGGAGTCGTCGCAGTCGGCGGTCGTGGCGCAAGGCGGGGCGGGGCACAGGGCGAGCAAGCGGACATCATCTATATAGACGCCCTCCCCGTCGTTGATGGTGGCGTCCACGGAGTCGAAGACCAGCATGAGCTGCACGGTCTGGTTTGCGAAGGCGGTCAGGTTCACGGACACCCGGAACCACTCCCTGAGCGGCGTCCCGTAGCTCTTGGCCCAGACGGGCACCACGTCCTCGCCCCGGATGACGGCCACCGTGAGCACGTCCCAGGAGCGACCCTCCTCCACGTCGAGCCATGCCCAGAAGGACAGCTCCACGGGGAGGCCGGCGGGGAACGTCAGAGCCTTGCTCGTCGCGCTCGCCTTCACGGGCAGCCCGTTGTCGAAGGTCTGCTCGCCCGGGATGCCGAAGTAGAGGGCCCACACCCCGTCGCGGGCGCGACCGTCGTGGGGCTGCCACGTCACGGCCGGCGAAGCGCTGGAGGCGAGATCCGCCAGGAAGAAGCCGCCCGTCGAGGCGCCCTCGAAGCCCGCCTGGAGCAGCACGCCCTCGTAGCAGCACGCCTCACTCGACGGCGCGAGCGAGGCACCACACACGCCGAGGGCGCAGGCGTCGTCGGTGCAGGGGTCGCCGTCGTCGCACACCATGGGGAGGTGGACACACACGCCGCCCTCGCACCCATCGGTGGTGCACGGGTCGCCGTCGTCGCAGAGCGAGGGGGCGCAAGGTGCCGCGGCGTCCGTCTCGGCGCCGCCGTCGACCGCTGTGTCCTGTGCCGCGTCAGCGACGACCTCGGAGTCGCCGGCGTCCGCCGTGTCCGGTCCGACCTCCACCGTGTCGGCCACCCCGTCGAGGCTCGCCCCGTCGCCCCCGCCCTGGTCAGGGCTCGTGGCCACGTCGGCCGGGCTGCCTCCGTCGGGGGCTCCCCCGGCAGGTGCGTCGCTCGTCCCGAGCCCGGCGTCGGACCCTCCGGACGAGCCGGTACATCCAACGAAGAGGAGGCTCAGGAGGAGACGGCGGGCGCTCCGGTGGAGCATCGGACCTCCGGTTCAGGGGCGGGTCCGACGCAGGATAGCCCCTCCAGAGGGCGCGGATCAACGCCGGAAGCCCCCCCGCGCGCCTCGCGATTTTCAGCTTGTGCCACCGAGGGACCCCTGATATGGTCCGCGCCGAAAATGTCAAGGAGAGAGGTGCGGTGACCGGAGTCACCCACTAGCGCTTTCCGGAACAGTGCCCTCAGGAGGAGAGAGATGAACCAGGTACAGGACAAGATCGCAGGCACGAGGCTGCCGCTGCGCGTCAACCGTTCCGGCAAGGCCGCGCCGATCATCCTCGGCGTCGTCGTCCTCGCCGCGATCGCGTTCGCCGTCTGGTGGTTTGCGTTCCGCAAGGCGGGCGGTGACGCCTCCAAGCTCGTGACCAACTACATCCCCAAGGACGTCCAGGTGGTGGGCGGCTTCGACGTCAAGGGCTTCTACGACTCGACCATCTACAAGGAGCTCGGCCCCGAGATCGAGAAGAAGATCAACGGCGACAAGAGCTTCAAGGAGATGAGCGACAAGGCCGGCTTCGACTACAAGAAGGTCGCGACCATCGCCTTCGGCGCCTCCAAGCTCCCCATGCCCATGGCGCGTGGCTCCGAGGATGGGGACCCCAAGTTCGTCGCGGTGGTCACTGGCTCCTGGGACTCGACCAAGATGATGGGCTTCCTGAAGGAGTCCGCAGGCGAGAAGGGCGAGGAGAAGGACATCGAGGGCGTCAAGACCATCACTGACAAGCGCGGCAAGGGCACCGTCGGCTTCCCGGCCGATGGCGTGCTGCTGGCGGGCACTCCCGAAATGTTCGGCACCGCGGTCAAGCTGTCCAAGGGCACCGGCGAGTCCGTCGACGCCAATGCGGACCTGAAGGCCATTCGCAAGCACGTGGACGAGGGCGCCACCTTCTGGATGGCCATGGCCATCCCCAAGGAGGCCCTCGAGGCGACCCCGGGCGCCGAGATGTTCGGCAAGGCCTCCCATGTGGCGCTGAGCGTCGATCTCGGTGGTGGTATCGAGCTGAAGTCGGCCATCAAGATGGCCTCGGCCGAGGAGGCCACCAAGGCCCAGACCCAGATCAAGATGGGCATCGGCCTCGGGGCCGGATTTGCCGCCAGCGTCCCCGACATCGGCGAGGACCTCAAGAAGATCGTCGAGTCCGTGAAGGTCGAGGTCGCCGGCGACGTGCTGACCATGAGCGCAAGCGCGAGCGCCGATCAGGTGAAGAAGCTGATCGAGGCCGGCAAGAAGCAGGGCATGCTGGCCGCTATCCTCTAGGCCGTTCCGCTTGCTTCCAGCCTCTCCTGTTCATCCCAGCCCTTAGACCCACGGTAGCGAGCGCCTCACGGACGCGGGAAGCTCCCGGTGAGCGCCAGGCTCCACCAGGGCCTCCACACTCGTGCCGCTGTACGTGCTCCAGAACAGCACCGGCGCCCCGGGCGCTACCCGGCCCGAGCCCAGGTCCGTGACCAGGGCCGCGAGGGTCTTGCCGGTGTAGGTCTCCTCGCACGGGATCCCCTCCGTTTCGGTGATGAGGCGGACCGCCGCCGCGGACGCCCTGGTCGAGTGGCCGTAGCCACCACCGAGCTGGTCGCCGACCACCTCCAGGTCTCCCGCCACGAGCGGCCGCGCGCCATGGTCCCAGCCCGCCGCCGCGAGGAGACGCAGCGCAGCGTTGGCCAACGCGGCGGTGCGTCGGGGGCCGATGATCAGGCCCGGGACCACGCGGACCGCGCGGATTCGCGTCCGCAGCCCGGCGATCTGGAGGCCGGCGAGCAGCCCCGCGGCCGTACCGCCGGAGCCGAGCGCCACATACAGCCACGCGGGCTCTGGGAGCGCCCCGGCGCGCACCTGCTCCGCAAGCTCGAGGGCGGCGAGCACATACCCGACGGACCCCAGTGCGGAAGAGCCCCCGCCCGTGATCCAGCACAGCCGCTCCCGCCGGAGGGCAGCAGCGGTCCGTACCGCCGAGACCGCGAGCGGCACGAGCGCCGGTGTGGGCAGGTGGATGAGCCGGCACCCCTGTGACGCGGTCGCGAGCACAGTGCGCACGACGCCAGCATTCATCGGTCGGGGAAAAGAGATGGCCGCACACCCGAGCCCGACCTGGCGCGCAAACACCGCGGTAGCGAGAACGTGGTTGGACCCCAGCGCGCCGACGGTGGCGACGCGGGTTGCGCCGCGCGCGACGGCGAGGCCAAGCAGAAACTCGAGCTTTCGGACCTTGTTGCCCCCGTACGGGTGTGCGGAGGCGTCGTCCCGCTTGACCCACAGCGCGTCGTGGTGGAGAGCCTCCCCCAAGCGCTCCATGGGATGAACAGGCGTGGGAAGATCCCCGAACAGGGCGCGGGGCATGCCCGCGACGCCGTTCGCTGTCACCGGAGCAGCAAGGGCACCGGGCGGCGACGGACGATCAGGCGGTGGACCTGGGGGACTGCTCTCCACGGGTCTCCGGGGGCTACTCGCCGTTGTCCACCCTGTCTCGCAGGTCCTTGCCTACCTTGAAGAACGGCATGCGCTTGGAGGGCACCGGGACCGTGTCGCCGGTCTTCGGGTTGCGCCCGTTGTAGGCCCGGTACTCCTTCATGGTGAAGTTGCCGAAGCCCCGTATCTCGATGCGCTCGCCGTCCCGCATGGCGTCGATCATGCTGTCGAAGATCGTGTTGACGATCGCCTCGACGGTCTTCCGGGTCAGCTGAGTCTGCGACGTGACCGCGTCGATGAGCTCCGCCTTCGTCATCAATCCTGCCTCCGCCTGTGAATCTCCGACTCGGGACCGGCGATACCCTGGGGACCATCGGGCAGCGAGTCGGGTGACGCTCAGTTGTTCGACCTGGCGTCCCGTCCGGTCGACCATCCTGTATGCTAAGACTCGGAGATAATGGACGATTCACGGAGGGGCGTCAAGACCCGGATCGCTCGATGGCAGGCCCCTGGTCGACGGGGCGTGGGCCGCCCAGCGGCGGTACTTGACGCGGGCGACCCGGCGAGCGCCACACCCGAAGCGGGTCCCGATGGACCCTCCGGGTCGCCAGCACCCCCCTGGGGCTGCCCCCTTGCGAGCGGTTTCATGGCGGCACCGCAAGTATTTTCAGGGTGTTGCAGCCGCTTGGCGGCATGTGCCTCACCAGTCGGACTCTGGCACGCCGCTGGCAATGAGGTCCCTCGTCGGATGGATGCCCTACGAGGGCGGCCAGGGCAGGCCGCGGAGGCGCAGGGCGAGGCTGGAGACCCGGTGAACTCGATGTCGCGCAAGAGACGACTTTCAGGTGCGCTCTTGGCGGGCGCGATGGTGGCGGCGCCCATGCAGGCGGCCGCCGACGCGACCGACCTCTTCACGGCCGCCGTCGGGACCCAGCTCGGAGTGAGTCACGGTACGCAGCTCGACGCGTCCTCCGACAGCCGATTCGTCTCCGAGCTGCTCGTCCACGTGCGACTGGTGCGGGTGCTGGGCCTCCAGTTCAACTTCAACGCCGCAGCGGAGAGCGCCGACGCGGACACGCTCGTCTTTCACAGCCGCCTGCGCCTCGCGGCCCAGATCTTCGTGGTGCCGCTCGACGAGGTGGGGATCTACCTGACCGGGGGGCTTGGGGCCGACAACTTCAAGGACCTGGCCAGCTTGACTGCCGAGAGCAACTCGTACCAGGCGGGCCTCGGCGCGGAGGTGTACATCGACGAACACTTCACCATCGCCGCGGAGTACCTGATGGTCATACCGGGTCTCCGCTCCATCCAGCAGACGGTTCTCTCACACGCGCTGAAGGAGGGCGCGCTGACCGAGGAGGGGGCAGGGGAGACGATAGGGACGCCGACATCCTACGAGGCGTCCGACTTCATCAGCCCCGGCAACTTCCAGGCGACTGTCGGGCTCAGATACTACTTCTAGGCCCAGCTACCGAAGCCCCCGCAAGGCAAGACGCCAGCCGCGGGTGAACGTGAACGACACGAGCCGCGCGCCCACCCGCGCGCGCCGGCGACCCGGAGGTGAATCACGCAGACGGTTCGTGGCCAGTGCTCCATGGTTCGATGTTCCGTTGTGCCAGTGCGCAATCGCCCGGTGTCAGGCCTGCCTGGCGCCGGGCGGCGGTCAGGGCGGTCTCGAGCCGCCTCCTCGCTGCCGCGCTGACCGCCATCAGTGACCACGACCGCGGGGCCTCCCTCGCCCCGCTGTCGGAGTCGCTACCCTGGGCCTGGGTCGGACGGAGGGGTGCTCCCAGATGCAACCGCCTCCACTGCCGCGCCTCGAGCACCCGACTGGCCGAGCCCCCTTGGGGGGCATCGGGATCCTCGCTGCCCCGCGAGGCCCGATGCCTCCCTTCTCTCTTTATGCGCCCCGCCTCAGGCAAACAAGACGCGTAGCCGGTGGGTCAGCTCGTCGCGGACCGCCCGGTGTACGTCGGGCCCGCCGCCCCTGATCGGAGGCATGGGCCAGCTCAGGCGCTGGGCGTGGGGCGGCAGCGGGTCTGAGGGCCGGTTGGGTGTCAGCAGGACTACGGTGTCCACGGTGCTCAGATCCAGCGCGGCGAGGGGCTTGGCGACCGGGGCGTCCACTGCGACCCCCGCCTCGCGGAGGGCGGCGATGGCGGGCTCGCTGACGGGCGCCGGGGCAAGACCCGCAGAGGACACCACCACCCCTGGCGGCGCGAGGGAGCGCCCGATCGCCTCGGCCATCTGGCTCACGGCGGCGTTGTCGTCGCACACGAACAGGATGTGCTGCGGGCGGCGGGCGCGGAGGGCCGCCACGTCCAGGAGCCAGCCGGCCTGGTAGAGATCCGACAGGGCGGTTGAGATCGCGTCGTCCACGCGCGCCTGCCCTGCGAGGGGCGCCGCCATGGTGTCGCTGTACGGAGTGTGCTCCGGGATCACCGGGTCGAGGCTGACGGCACCCGGCGGGGGCTCCTCCGCTGCGGACCCCACGGCCCGGTCGAAGAACGTGAGGGCGCCGGAGGTCTGCTCCGCGCGGCGCGCATGAACCGCCCTGACCTTCGTGTCCCGCTCCACCCACCACGCCTCGGCGTGCTCCCGGGTCCAGGCGCTGGCCACCGAGCAGCCGCTCAGGGCGGCCCGCAGGGCCTCCATGGAGGGGAAGCGCTGCTCCGGGGCGCGGGCGATCGCCTTCATGACGATCTCCTCCAGGTCGTGGGGGATTGCCGCCCCCGGGGCGCGGCTGCTTGGAGGCTCCGCGGGCATCGTCATGTGCGCGACCATGATGCTCGTGGCGGTCGTCCCGGCATGGACGACGCTCCCCGTCAGCAGGTGGTATAGCACCGCGCCGAGGCTGTAGACGTCGCTGCGGGCGTCGATGCGGCCGCCCTCGCAGGCCTCAGGGCTCATGTAGAGGGGGGTGCCGATCACCGCGTGGGCCCCAGTCATGTCCACTGTCGCGCCGCCGTCGGTGCCGAGCGCCTTGGCGAGCCCGAAGTCGAGCACCTTCAGGAAGTCGGGCTCGGCGCTGGGGCCCGTGACGAGGAGGTTCTCCGGCTTGATGTCCCGGTGCACGATGCGCTTCTGGTGGGCGTCTCCCAGGGACGCGCACGCCTGCATGGCGAAGTGGACTGCGCGCGCCGGGGGAACGCGCCCCTCGATGCGGAGCAGCTCACCCAGGTCGAGGCCATCCAGGTACTCCATGGCGTAGTAGAGGACTCCGTCGTCCGTCTCGCCGAAGTCGAAGATCCCGATGGTGTTCGGGTGGGCGAGGCGGCTCGTCTCGAGCGCCTCGTGCTGGAAGCGCTTGCGCGCGACCTCCGAGACCGGCATGGACCGCCCGATGATCTTGACGGCGCACGGGCGGCGCAGGACCCCGATCTCCGCGAGGTAGACCTCCCCCATCCCGCCGCGGCCCAAGCACCGGATCAGTCGGTAGCGCCCGATCTGCCTCGCCTGCGCAGCGCTCCGGCGCAAGCTGTACATCACGGCCGCCGACACGACCGCCACTCCGAACCCGGTGAGGGTGAAGAAGTTGTTGGACAGGAACATGCCGAGCTCGTGCCGGTTGGCGAACTGATCCGCCGTACCCTGGTGGACCAGCGCCGCTACGAAGAGGATGCCGACCCACATGCCCCAGGCGGCCAGCATGACGCCGATCGTACGCCGCATGCTGGTGGGCACGAGCATCCCTCGCACCATCATCAGCAGCATGATGCCCGCGTAGTAGTTGCTCCCGATCCCATCCACCCAGAGGCACAGCGCGCCCTCGAACACACCGACGCTTGCGAAGATCGCCAGATCGAGCACCAGCAGGGTCCGGGGAGCATAGGGCCGAGCCGCGAGGGCGCGCCCCATGGCCCAGAACACGACGATGGACAGGACGCGGACCAGCCCGAGCGCGATGATCGGAAAGTCCTCGTGGATCATGAGCCAGGTGATCAGGTCGAGGCCAAAGAAGAAGGACACGAAGATCATGCCGATGAGCGCGGAGAAGCGAAGGCGCGCTGCGTACTGGGCGCGTGACTCCTCGTGGTAGAAGTCGCGCACCTGCCGCTCCATGGACGCAAGGGTGCGCTCGACGGAGAGGGTGAATCGCGAGGTGGGTGCGCGCCGGCTCATCGTTCTTCTTGGGCCACTTGGGCCACTTGGAGCGGGGAGCGACCCCGCCGGTCTTCAGGCAAGGGCCGTCAGCAGCCCACGTGCCCGCAAGAGTCGTAGCGTCCCCCGCAGGGCGCGGACGTGGCGCCGCGCGGGGAAAGGCGGCAGCGGCTCCGGTAGGGCCGCGGGATCCAGCCCGAGCGCGGGCGCTACGTGTCGCGCTGCCTCCAGGCCGGTCAGCGTCGCGCGCTCCAGGTAGAGCACCGGGTAGCGCGCCGCCACGAAGTCACCGCACAGCGCGAGGTTGCTTACGAACGTCGCGACCTGCGGCAGCCGGACCATGGAGCCCGGCTCGAAGGAGACATGCGTCGGCGGGTTCCGGCAGAGGTCGGCGTGGATCCGAGAGCCGCTCACCTCGGGCCATGCCCGCTCGACCGCCGCTGCGACCCGGTCGAGGACCACGCCGTCCGGCTGGGTCACGGCCTCCTCCGCCCGGCGTCCGTAGAGGTGGCACTCCACGCAGCTCCCCCCCGTGGCCTCGTGCCAGGCGCGGTACGGCCTCTGGAGGCGGTGGAGCCAGAACCAGGCGTCCGGACCCTCGCTGACCCACACGCCCATGGGGGCGCGGTCCTTGCGGGGCGAGCGGGCGAACCAGATGCGCGCGCTCTGGCTGTGGAGCCCATCTGGGATGGCGGCGTCGCCCAGCAGCCCGCCCAGCGAGCCGCGAGACAGGGCGCGGAGGGCAGGGGGATCGACCGCGAGGACCACTGCGTGGGCAGCGACGCGCTCCCCGTCGACCACCACGCCGCGGGCGTGTCCGCCCTCGATGAGCACGTCCTCGACGGAGGCGCCCAACCTCACCTCGCCGCGGCGTCGCACCTCCTGGAGGAGCGGCCCGATCAGCGCTGTCTGGGTGTCCTCGGTGAGCAGGTCGAAGGCAGTGTCCCGCTTGTCTCCGAGCACATACAGAGAGAGCCCCGTGAAGAACGCGGCGAGGCTCACCTCGCTCGGGTCGCGGAAGAAGCCGGTGTGGGTCAGCGCGCCGAACAGGCGCCGCAGGAGGAGCGGCCAGCGTCCGATGAGGGTCTCCACCGAAGCGCCGTCATAGGCCGCCACGTCCCGGTCCGGATCGAACGACCAGGCGTGCCACAGGTCGAGAGACGCCCGCACATTGGGGAGCACTCCCGACCGCAGCGCCAGGCGCAGCAGGTCGGGAGAGAGCATCGCGATCTGGTGGAATGGCTCCGGCAGGCGAGACGTGCGGGGTCCCTCCGCGACGGGCATGTGGAGCGCCTCGTCGCCCTCCGCGAACACGAGCGCCTGCTCTCCGGATGGCGCGAGGAGGCGCGATGCGCCGCACGCGTCGAGCAGCCTGCGCAAGTTACGGTACTGGCGCCAGATGCCGTGGATCCCGTGCTCCACGGGGAAGTGGAAGGTGCGCCCGCCCTGCTCCAGCGTGACCGTTCGGGGGGTGGAGAGGCGCCCGCCCGCGACCGCCTCCCGCTCCACGAGGACCACCCGCGCCCCTGCGCGAGCCAGCTCCCAGGCCGTGGAGAGGCCCGCCATGCCACCCCCGACCACGATGACTGTCCGCGCTTCCCCCACCGTGTCCATCCAAGGCGCTGTGGTGTGGCTGGGCTTCTGGATGCGGGTGAGTGCAGGCCTCGCGGCCGCCCCGCTGCGACCGGTTGTAGCACAGGCACTGCGCGTGGGGGAAGGCGGGTCTACTCGAACGTGAAGGCCTTCTTGGCGGCCTGGCTGCGGACTGCCTTGATGACGGCAGCGTCGAACGTGTCCTCGGCACCCTTCTCGGCCGCCTCCTTCTGCTTCTTGGCCAGGTACTCCTCGCGCTCCTTGTTCAGGCTGGCGATCTTCTTCTGCAGCTCCTCCCGCTTCGTCTCCATGCCCTTGACGTAGGACTTGCGCTCGTCTTTGGACATCTTCTGCATCTCTGCGGGCAGCTCCTCCGCGGCCAGGCTCTCAAGCGCTGCGCCGCCCGAGTCCTTCGCGGCGTCGACCAGATCCCAGTCCGAGTTCTTGTACTGCGCGCTGGACTTGGCGAGCGCCCGCTGGACCCCGGCGCCCTGCGCCACCGACGCGGCGTTCATGTCCTGCTTGGCCTGCCGCTCCTTCTTGGCCGACCCGGCGCGCCCGTAGGCGATGTACGTCTTGTTGAGCTCCTCGCCGAGCTTGGAGATCTGGTCGTCCTGCGGCGTGGCGACGTGGGCCACCTGGCGGTTGGAGTCGATGAACGAGTACTGCCCGTCGGCGAGCTGCGCCCCGTCCTTCCACTTGCCCTCGACGCCCTCGCGGTCGCTGCCGCAGTGGATGGTGTTGACCACGATGCCGCTCTCGATGGCCCCCTTGGCCGCCTTGCGGTAGTCGACCGGGCCCTGGGTGAAGGGCTCGTTGCCGGCGATGAAGATCAGCTTGAGGGTCCCCTTGTCCTTGCTCCAGGGGAGCTGCGCCGTCGCCCGGTCGATGACCTGCCCGCAGAACTCGCTGCCGCCGTTGGTCTTCAGCGCGAAGAGCTCCTCGCTGATCTTGTCGAGATCCGTGGTCAGGGACACGACCTGCCGGATGTGGCCCTCCGCCGAGGGGAGGCTGTCGTTGCCGTACTCGTACAGCGCCACCTCGAGGCGGGGCGACTTGCCGTTGCGCTTGGCGCGCGCGAACTCGTTGACGATCTTCCAGAGCTGGGACTTGGCCTGGTTGATCAGGCCGTCCATGCTGTTCGACGTGTCGAGCAGGATGGCGATCTGGATCAGCGGCTGGTCCGCGGGAGCGACGGGGCCCGCCGCGACGAGCGGCGCCCCGGCGGACTGGGCGGAGGCGACCCCCGGCAGGGCGAGGCCGGCGGCGATGATCAGGCTGTTCAGGGTGCGCGAGAGACGGTTCATGGGTTCCTCCTTCATTTGCTGTTACGCAAGGGATTTCAATCGACTGGCTCTACCTGGTGAGCCGTTCCCCACCTTCCGAGGGGCGTAGACGCAACAGCCACGTCCCAGGATCTGCTACCGCAACGATTTTGTCGACCTGCACCTCCTCGCGCGGTTTCGACGCACGCGACGCACGGCGTCATTTTGGCCCAAGGACTTCTTCAATTGTGGGTCCGTTTGGTGTATACGCGCCACAACCACCGGGGAGGTGGCGCTCTTCAGCCTGCGAGGTGACGCGTATGACGGCCCGGGCAACGACACTGGTTGGCTCGACCATCGGCAAGAAGGCCATCATGGCCATCACGGGGATCATCCTGATCGGCTTCGTGCTCGGTCACATGATCGGCAACCTGCAGCTCTTCGGCGGTCCCGAGAAGCTCAACGCATACGCCAAGCTGCTGCGCACCAGCATGCCTCTGCTGTGGACGGTGCGCCTGGTGCTCCTCGCCAGCGTGGGGCTGCACATCCTGACGGCGTACCAGCTC
This sequence comes from Myxococcales bacterium, assembly GCA_045863395.1. Classification (GTDB taxonomy): domain Bacteria; phylum Myxococcota_A; class UBA9042; order JABWCM01; family BTVJ01; genus BTVJ01. The sequence goes on along the minus strand of BTVJ01000015.1, from coordinate 93,141 downwards.
TGGTCGGCCAACAACGCGGCGCGGCCGGTCGGCTACCGTCTCCGGGCCGACCGCAAGACCACCTACGCGGCGCGCACGATGGTCTGGAGCGGGCCCATCCTGCTGTTCTTCATCCTGTACCACGTCGCCCACCTGACGCTGGGCTACGGGCCGGGGACCTTCGACGCCCACAACGTCTACGGCAACGTCGTCCAGGGCTTCCAGGTCTGGTACGTCTCCCTCTTCTACATCGTGGCGATGCTCGCGCTCGGCTACCACATGAACCACGGCATCTGGAGCCTCTTCCAGTCCATGGGGTGGAACCACACGAAGTACAACGCCGCGCGCCGCCGCCTCGCCACCGCGATCACCCTGGTCGTGGTCATCGGAAACATCTCGATGCCGGTCGCCGTGCTGACCGGGCTCGTGAAGTAGGGCTGGAGGGAATCATGGAGCTGAAGTCCAACGCCCCGTCGGGCCCCATCGAGCAGCGCTGGGACAAGCGCCGCTTCGACATGAAGCTCGTCAACCCGGCGAACAAGCGCAAGTTCGAGGTCATCGTGGTCGGCTCCGGCCTGGCAGGCGGGGCGGCCGCGGCGACCCTCGGCGAGCTCGGCTACAACGTCAAGTGCTTCGCCTACCAGGACAGCCCGCGCCGCGCTCACAGCATCGCGGCCCAGGGCGGTATCAACGCGGCGAAGAACTATCAGAACGACGGCGACAGCATCTACCGGCTGTTCTACGACACCGTGAAGGGCGGCGACTTCCGCGCTCGCGAGTCCAACGTGTACCGGCTCGCCCAGGTCAGCGTGAGCATCATCGACCAGTGCGTTGCCCAAGGCGTGCCGTTTGCGCGCGAATACGGCGGTCTGCTGGCGAATCGCAGCTTTGGCGGCGCCCAGGTGAGCCGTACCTTCTATGCGCGCGGTCAAACGGGCCAGCAGCTCCTGATTGGCGCGTATCAGGCGCTGGCGCGGCAGATCCACGCGGGCAAGGTCCGCATGTTCTCTCGCACGGAGATGCTGGACCTCATCGTCGCCGACGGGCGCGCCCGGGGCATCGTGACCCGCAACATGGTGAGCGGCGCCATCGAGACCCACCTCGGCGACGCCGTGCTCCTCGCGACGGGTGGCTACGGCAACGCCTTCTACCTGTCGACCAACGCCAAGGGCTGCAACGTGACGGCCTCGTGGCGCGCGGCCAAGCGGGGGGCGCTGTTCGCGAACCCGTGCTACACGCAGATCCACCCGACGTGCATCCCCGTGAAGGGCGACTACCAGAGCAAGCTCACGCTGATGAGCGAGTCGCTGCGCAACGACGGCCGCATCTGGGTGCCCAAGGCCGCGGGCGACAAGCGGGCGCCGAACCAGATCCCCGAGGGCGACCGCGACTACTACCTGGAGCGCCGCTACCCGAGCTTCGGCAACCTGGTGCCGCGCGACGTGGCCTCCCGGGCGGCCAAGGCCGTCTGCGACGAGGGCAGGGGCGTGGGCGAGACGGGCCTCGGGGTCTATCTGGACTTCGGCGACAGCATCCGGCGCCTCGGCAAGCAGGCCATCGAGGAGCGGTACGGCAACCTCTTCGCCATGTACCACAAGATCACGGACGAGGACCCCTACCAGGTGCCCATGCGCATCTACCCGGCCATCCACTACACCATGGGCGGCCTGTGGGTGGACTACGACCTGATGAGCAACATCCCCGGGCTCTTCGTGCTCGGCGAGGCGAACTTCTCTGACCACGGGGCCAACCGGCTCGGCGCCAGCGCGCTCATGCAGGGACTGGCGGACGGCTACTTCGTGATCCCCTACACGCTGGGGCACTACCTGGGTCAAGGGGGCATCCCCAAGCTGGACCCTGGTCACCAGGCGGTGAAGGAGGCCGAGGCGAGCGTCCGCGGGCGCATCGACAAGCTCCTGTCCATCAAGGGCAAGCGCAGCCCCGACTCCTTCCACCGGGAGCTGGGCAAGCTGCTGTGGGACAACGTGGGCATGGCGCGCAACAAGGCGGGGCTCGAGAAGACGCTGCGGCGCATCCCCGAGCTGCGCGCCGAGTTCTGGGAGAACCTGGCCCTGCCGGGCGGCCAGAACGAGCTGAACCAGACCCTGGAGATGGCGGGCCGCATCGCGGACTTCATGGAGTTCGCCGAGCTGCTGGCCACCGACGCCCTGCACCGGGAGGAGTCCTGCGGCGGTCACTTCCGCGAGGAGCACCAGACCCAGGAGGGCGAGGCCAGGCGCGACGACGAGAAGTTCCAGTATGTGGCGGCCTGGGAGCACGCCGGGGTCGGCAAGGCGCCCGTCCTGCACAAGGAGCCGCTCTCCTTCGAGTATGTCCACCCGTCGACGCGGAGCTACAAGTGATGGAACTCACTCTGGAAGTCTGGCGCCAGAAGAACGCGGGCGACGCTGGCCGCTTCGTGACCTACAAGGCGAAGAGCATCAGCGAGCACATGTCCTTCCTCGAGATGCTCGACGTGGTCAACCAGGACATCATCGAGCGCGGCGAGGAGCCCATCGCCTTCGACCACGACTGCCGCGAGGGCATCTGCGGCATGTGCGGCTTCGTCATCGACGGCCACGCCCATGGCCCGGTGGCGGAGACCACCATCTGTCAGCTCCACATGCGGACGTTCAAGGACGGCGACACCATCGTCATCGAGCCCTTCCGCGCCAAGGCCTTCCCCATCGTGCGCGACCTGGTCGTCGACCGGAGCGCCCTCGACCGGATCATCCAGGCCGGCGGCTACATCTCGGTGGGCACGGGCAGCGCCCCGGACGCCAACGCCGTCCCCATCAACAAGGCGGCGTCCGACCGCGCGTTCGATGCGGCCGCCTGCATCGGGTGCGGCGCGTGCGTGGCGTCTTGCCCCAACGCCTCGGCCATGCTGTTCACGTCCGCGAAGATCGGCCACCTGGGCCTGCTCCCGCAGGGGCAGGTGGAGCGCTGGGAGCGCGTCGAGAACATGGTGGCGCAGATGGACGCGGAGGGCTTCGGCGCGTGCACCAACCACGCGGAGTGCGAGGCTCACTGCCCGAAGGGCATCGACCTGGAGTTCATCGCGCGCATGAACCGGGACTACCTGAAGGCGAAGATCGGACGGCAGGTCCCAAAGGTGGGCGCCGGGGGAGACTGACCCCAGGATGCCCCTTCCCGAGTGGGGCAGCTTGTGAACCCCGTAGGGCTCCGGCCACCGGGACATGCAACCTGGGTCCGGCCCTCTCCTCCCCCGTTGGAAGCGACTTCTGCTTCGACGTGTTCGCTTGCACGGGCCCGCCGACCGGCGGATGCTCGCTCGAACCGGACTCGCGTCGCCACAGGAGTGCCCCCATGACACGCAGCATGGCCTCACTGGCCGGGGTCGTCCTCTTCTTCGCCCTCGCGCGGCCCACCCTGGCGCAGGAGCTGCCGTCGTGGCTGCTGGAGGACGAGCGCAACACCATCACGACCTTCCAGAAGGTCGCGCCCGCCGTGGTGTTCGTCACGACCAACGCGGTGGCCCGCGACTGGCGCTCCCGCCAGTGGACCGAGGTGCCCCAGGGCTCGGGGTCGGGCTTCCTGTGGAGCGCCGAGGGCTACGTCGTGACCAACTACCACGTCGTCGCCAACGGGCGCAGCTACAGCGTGACCCTCTATGACCAGTCGACCGTGCCCGCGCGCCTCGTCGGCGTGGACCCGGCCAAGGACCTCGCGGTCCTGAAGCTGGAGGGCAATGGGGAGCGGTTCGCCTCCGTCGTGGCCGGCGACTCGTCCAACCTGCTCGTCGGGCAGAAGGTGCTGGCCATCGGGAGCCCCTTTGGGCTCGACCGCACCCTGACCACGGGGGTCATCTCCGCGCTGGGGCGTGAGATCACGGGCGCCGGGGGAGTGACCATCCGCGACATGATCCAGACCGACGCCTCGATCAACCCGGGAAACAGCGGCGGCCCGCTCCTGGACTCTCGCGGGCGCCTCATCGGCATGAACACGGCCATCTTCAGCCGCAGCGGCCAGAGCGCGGGCATCGGCTTCGCGGTCCCCGTCAACTTCATCAAGCGGCTGGTGCCGCAGCTCATCGCCCACGGCAAGCCGGTGCGCCCGGGGCTCGGGGTGCGCATCTTCTCGGATGACGTGTCCCGCGCCGTCGGCATCCGGGGCGTCATCGTGCGGGACGTGGTCAAGGGCACGTCCGCGGAGACCGCAGGGCTGCGGGGGACCGAGTATGATCGCCGGGGCAAGCCGCGCCTCGGCGACGTCATCGTGGGCATCGCGGACGCCCGAATCGCCAGCTACGACGACCTCTACAACACGTTGGACCGCTACAAGCCCGGAGACCGCGTGAAGGTTCGGCTGCTGCGGGACGCGGGCGAGGGCCCCAAGGAGGTGGTCGTCGACCTGGACCTGCAGGAGGTGCCATGACCCGCAAGCCCCTCATCGCCGTCGCAGGCGATGGCCGCGTGCCGCCGGGCCACCCCCACTACGAGGCCGCACGGGCGCTGGGGTGCTGCCTGGTCGACCGCGGCTACCGGGTGCTCACGGGCGGGGGCCACGGCGTGTCGGAGGGGGCGAGCCGTGGCGCGCGGGAGTCGCACCTGTGGGCCCCCGGGGACGTGGTCGCCGTCCTGCCCGGCCTGGACACCGCGGCCGCCAATCCGTGGGTCGACGCCGCCGTTGCGACGGGGCTCTCGCACCTGCGGAATGGTCTGGTCGCCAGCGGCGATGCGGTGATCGCGATAGGCGGTGGCGCAGGGACCCTCTCGGAGATGGCCCTGGCGTGGATCTTCGACCGCCTGGTCATCGCGCTCCGGGGGAGCGGGTGGGCAGCGCGCCTGGCCGACGGCCCCGTCGATGAGCGGCTGCGGTTCCCGCACATCCCGGGCGACCGCGTATACGGAGCGAATACGCCAGAGGAGGCTGCGACCTTGCTCGACCGCCTCCTCCCCCTGTACCTTCCGTGGGCACGCAGCACACGGGAGGTGTGAAGATGACGACGGTCTCTCGCCGGATGGTCCGGCGTTCCCTTCTGGCTGGAGCCGGCATGGCCGCGGCGCTGGCCTTTGGTGGGTGCCTCAGCGACCAGGTCCGCGAAGGCGACGAGGACACGGTCCCCATCAGCGAGGACGTGGCCGCGCAAGATGGCGCGGTCGACACCGGCGGTGGGGCGGACACCGCGGGCGTAGATGGTGCCCCGAGCGACGTGGCGAGCCACGACGACGGCGGCACCGTCGCCGACGCCGGAGGTCCAACGGACACCGGGAGCCCCTCGGACGTGGCCAGCGCGCCCGATGGGGCGGACGCATCTCCTGACTCCACTGCTCCCGCAGACGCGGCTGCGGACACGGGAGGCGGTGTCGCGCAGGTGACCATCGCGGGCGGCGTGCTCAAGGTGCCCGTGGGCGACACGCTGGCCCTCTCCGCCAGCGTCGTCGATTCCTCGGGGGATCCGGTGTCCGCTACCATCACGTGGAAGGCCGCAGACGAAGCGACCCTCTTCGTGGACGGGACCGGGCTGGTCCTCGGCATCTCAGCCGGCGCGACGACGGTGACCGCGGCGGCGGATGGGGTCCAGAGCGCGCCGGTGACGATTCAGGTACTGGCCGAGCAGCCCACGGGAGCGAGCTTCTCGAAGGACGTCATCGGGGTCTTCGACAAGAGCTGCGCCCTGTCTGGGTGCCATGTGGACGGCAGCGAGGCCGGTGATCTGCGCCTGGATCGGGAGCCCGACCAGCTCCACGAGAAGCTCGTCGGTGCGCAGGCGGAGGGCAAGCCCGACATGGTCCTGATCAGCCAGGGGTCGCCCGCCCAGAGCTACCTCTTCCTCAAGCTGACGCGGTCCGCGCCCCCGGTGGGTTCGCAGATGCCGCTCGGCGCGGCCCCCACGTCCGCGGCCGACGTCCAGATCATCCTGCGGTGGATCCTGAACGGGGCGCCCTTCGACTGACGCGCGGGTGGCCCGTCTGGCCCCCGCCACAGGGTCAGGCGTCGTCCAGCTCGGCCAGCTCCTGCGACCACTGGGCTGCCTGGATCACGACATCGATGATTGCGTCGTCGTCCAGGCCCAGCGTCCTCAGCGCCGTAGGGTCCAGGGGGGTGAGGAACCCATCGACGCCCGTCGCCCCGGCCATGGCGGCGATCACGTCGCCCAAGTGGACCGCCGCGACGATCTGGTGATGTTTCGTCGCGGCCGATGGCCGGTGATGCCACCGGATCGCCTCGACCAGGGGGTCAGGGAACCGCCACCGCCGCGCCAGCTCGGCTCCGAGCTCCGGGTGCGCAGTCTCGAAGACGGCGCGCTCCGCATCCGTGAAGTCCGCGATGGCGGTCGCCTGGGTGACGAGCTGATCCTGGAATCGGCTCACGTCCCCGGTCAGCGCCATCTTGCCGATGTCGCGAAGCAGCGCTGCTGTGTACGCCACGTGCCCGGACACCTCGACCAGACCGGCCACGGCCTGCGCCGCACGGGCGCCGACGACGGCGTCCATCCAGAGCTTGCGGCCGTCCTGCCCGTACCCGGCGGCCCCGGCCGCCAGAGTCGTTGCCGAGAGCTGCGTCGTCAGGTAGCGCAGGGATCCGACCACGCCCAGCGTGCGCACCGCGTCATGCACCGACTCGGCCGCCTGGGACCGCATGAGGGTCGCGCTGTTCGCGTACCGCAACACCTTGGCGGCAAGCGTCGGGTCCCGCCGCACGGCGGCGACCACGTCCTCGATGCCAACGTCGTCGTTGGTGACCATCGCCATCAGCTCGAGGCCGACGGCCGGGAACGGTGGGACCGCCGCGAGTCGCTGATCCAGCGTCATTGAGACAGCCGCAGTGCTCACAGGACTACCTCCCCGTGTCCGTGGGTGTGGACGACGAACCGCCCCGTCTCAAGCTCGAGATAGGCCGATCTCACGCGGTGCTCGCCGACGTCCTCAGCCACGAGGCGGATGTGAAGGCTGCGCAGCGTAGCACGCGCGGCCTCCACGTTGGCACGTCCGACGCCCGCGATCCCGCCCGAGTGGCCGACGAGGGAGGCGCCCCCTGCCATCTTGGCGACGAGGTCCGGCGCGTTGGAGTTCCTGAGGGCGTAGACCTGCTCGACCAGCAGCGAGAGGCCCGGCCTGACGAACAGGGTCGGCTGCCGCTTGACCCGAATGCGGTACCGCTCATCGTCGCCATCGGGCAGGAAGGCGTGAAGCAGACCGCCCACATGGCGCTGGCGGTCGTAGAGGATCACCGCGACGCATGAGCCCAGCGCGAAGGTCGTCAGGCGGCCAGCCGGCCCTTGGAGGACCGCCAGGTCCCCCAGCCTCACCACCACGTTCTGTGGCTGCGGGGCTGTCGGCTCCAGTCCGGGGTCGGGCGAAGCGTCTTCGACCACAGCGCCTGGCTGCGAGTCGAGGGCCCGATCCCGCGTTGCTGCGACCTGGCGTGGGCCGTTCAATGAGATGGATGTCGTCATGTGTCCCACTCGCGTTTCGTTTCCCCACCGCGACCGCGCCAGTCCCGCACGTGCGCTGCCATGGGTCGCTACGACAGCGAGCCCTCGACGCCGCAGACTCGGCTGCCAACGCGACGCTCCGCTGGTCCGGCGTTCTGGTTCCCGAACGTCCCGCGCCGCCCTCACTGTTTCGCTGTCCGGCGGTCTGGGTGTAGCTCGAAGTTCCCCGTCGCGCAAGAACAACTGTGCGGATCTCGTGTTACCCCTGGACTGCAGGGAGCTGCGTCCGCCGAAACCACTGCGACCTGGCTCCTGCAGTGGGGCTCTGCCGGATGGAAGTCGGGAACGTAGGATGTGACGCTCTTGGGACGTTCGGGTCAGTCGGCCGCGGGCTCCTCCGCGCCCTCCACGTTGAGCTCCCAGAGCACCCGCTGTGCCGCGAGGTTGGTCTGCTCGTAGCCCAGGTCCCGGCCCTTCAGCGGCGAGAGGTGCTGGCGGAGCTCCGCCCGCATGGCCAGAGAGCCGAGCTGGGCGTAGATGCGGGCCTCATCGAGCAGGCTCCGCGCCAGCAGCCCGCCGGTGCGGCCCAGCTTCATGAGGGTGGAGGCGCGGCGCTGCACCTTGTCGATCTTGACCGGCGTGTGCTTGGGTGACTTCTTCTTCGTCGCCCGCTCCTCGTTCTCCTTGTTCATCGCGGTCACCTCGGCCATCAGCTCCTCGCCTGCCTTCTTGAAGCGAGCGGCGAAGGCGGTCGTGGACTCGATGTGAGCTGCGAGCTTCGACGGCGCCGCGGCCAGCGCCTCGCGCTCCTCGTCCCAGAGAAAGCCCTGGACCGCGCTCACCAGGGCGTTGACGTCCGCCTTGTCATCCTTCTCTGCGACAGAGAACAAGCTGTACATCTCCGTGCGCTCCGCCCGGATGGACCGCACCTCGGGCGCGCCCTTCGTCGCCAGCAGCCTCAGCTCCTCGCGCGCTGGCGTTGGCTCGGGCTCCCCGCGCCCCTGGACCTCCTCGGGGGTGTCGGGCTCGGCTGGCGGCGCCTCCAGCGGGACCGGCGCTGCGGCGGGTGGCGGGCCCTTGGGGAGGTTTGCGACGGTCTCATTGCCGTCGTCCTTCTTGTCGCAGGCGCAGATCCCAAGCGCCATGACCAGCGCGAGCAGGGTGCGGTGTGGTCTCATGATCGGTAGCTCCGGTAGGTCCATGGGGTGGGCGAGGAGTCCCCACAGGCGGGGACCGCCGCGTCGGGGATCATGGCATGTAGTAGTTGGCCGATTCGATCACGTCCCCCGGCTGGGCGAAGTCGCAGGTCGGGTGTCCCGTGTTGAAGCAGATGGGCGCTGGCATGCCGCCCCGCGTAGCGCGGAGGCCGATGCGCTGCCCACCGACATAGCCCGTGCCGCCGGCGACGGCGAGCGCGTGGCCAGCGATGACCTTCTGGCCAGACACGACCTTGGCCGACAGGGTGCGCAAGTGCAGGTACTCCGTGCGGACGCCTCCCTCGTGCTCGACCACGACGGTGTTCGTTGCTCCGAGCAGCTCCGGTGCAGGCCCTCCCTCGGAGTAGATGTCGTTGACGGCGATGACTGTGCCCGGCAGCGCGGCGCGCACGACCTCCTGCGTGGTCCCGACGTCGAAGGCGACGTAGTAGGGGCCGTGAGCGCCGGAGGTGGCGGGCTCGTCCTTGGCAACCATGAACTCGTGCCCTCCGGCGTAGGGCGCCTCCAGGACGACGGCCTGGGGAGCGCCCGGCTCGCTCGGGTCGTAGAGGGGCCCCACGTCGGCGCTGGCGGCGCTCGCGTCGGGCGGTCCTCCAAGCGTCTGACCCAGCGTGCCTGGGCGGCCTGGAGCCGACGACCCCAGGGCGTGATCGCGGGCGTCGTCCACGGCGCATCCCACCGCAAGCGCGAGGAGCAGGGCGGACACCGACCATGTGGCTCGGGTGAGCATGGGGACAGGATACGGGCGCCGTCGCGGGAGGGTCAAGCGGCCCCGCTCCGCGCTGGCTTTCGCCGGCGCCAGTCGCTAGAATCCGCGCCGCCTTCAGCTAGAGGATGCCAACGATGAGGTTCGAGCCGGATCCCGTCGCGGTGGGGCGCGACATAGACGCCCACTGCTCCCGCTGTCGCCTGGACCTCGCCCACACCATCATCGCGATGGTCGGGACCAGGGTCGCCCAGGCGCGGTGCAACACGTGCGGTGCCGTACATCGCTTCAAAGCCCCCAAGTCCGAGCCGAAGCAGGGCGGCCTGACCGTCCGCAAGCGTGCATCCGACGGGACCATCGTGGTCGCCGCGGAGCAGAAGCCTCCGCCCCGCGCGCCGGCTCCCAAGCGCCCGGCTGCGCCGGCGGCGGCCCCCAAGGAGCGGTTCGACGAGTGGCAGCGCCTCGTGGGCAGCGCCGATGACGTCGACGCGCGTTACGCGCGCGCCTACTCCATGCGAGACGCCTTCGAGGAGGGCGAGCTGATCCGTCATGACAAGTTCGGTCTGGGGAGGGTGCTGCGCACAGAGGGGGAGGACCGGGTCGTCATCCTGTTCCGGGAGGGCGAGAAGCGCCTGGTCGCGGGCCGTGGTCCCGTCAGTGACCCGCAGGCCGGATGACCCACTCGCCTTCCGCCTCGTCGTCGATCAGCACATCGAGGGTCCAGGAGCGGTCGCCATCGCTGGCCTTGAGGACCTGGCGCTCCGCGGGGAGGTTGCGGAAGGTGCGTGAGGCTCCCGCCTCCAGCGTGCCCACCAGCCGCTCGCCCCGGCGGATCTCCAGGCTCGCCGGCGTCGTGTTCGTGATCCGCAGCGTCCCGTGGCGAGGGGCCACCCGCACGTCGTAGGTCTGGTACGGGCTGGCCGTCAGGTGGGTCAAGGTCGACTCCAGCGTGTCCAAGTCCCGGGTCTCCACCGTGTGGGGCCCCTGCGTGAGGAAGCCCTCGTAGAGCCCCTTGGCGGGCGCCTCGCCCACCCGCTCGCCATCCAGGAACACGCTGACGGCGACCGGGCGCTCGTTGAGCACGCGCAGGCCTGCGTTGAGCGGGCGGACCCGGAACCGCTCGGTCCGTCCCTCCTCGAACTGGAGCATGGCCTGCTGGATCTCCTGGGACCTCTGGCCCTCCAGCTTCAGCATCCGAGCCCCAGCCGGGATGCCGCCAAAGGCGTGGGTCTCCCCTGCGAGCACCCGGCCGTAGGGGCGCTCGCCGATGAACACCTCCTGATCCTCCCCCGTGTCGTTCACGACCTGCAGCACCGCCACCTCGTGGCCGACCTGCCAGTTGTTGGCCTTGCCGGCTTCGATTCGCCGCACCGCGCGGACGCCTTGCCCCGACTCGGCCCCCGTCGCCAACAGCTCGTGGCGTCCCACGGGCCGGTCCGCGAGGAGGAGGGACCCACCGGCAGGGACCGTGCCCGCCCGCGCCCCGTCGAACCACAGGTGCACGGCCTCGTCCCGGTGGTTGAACACCTCCACGTGGCCTACGGGCTCCTCCACCTCCCACGTGCGGGTCTCGTCATGGACGAGCGAGATGGGCAGCTCATGTTGGTGCCCGGTCTCCTCGCCGGTGACCGTGAGGCGCTTGCGTGCCGTGGACACGGCGTAGGGCCACGACGCGCCTTCCGGGACCACCGCGCCTTGGGGGGCCAGGGCAGGGTCGACCCTCAGCGGCTCGCCGGAGCGGTTCACGATGATCACGGCTGCCATGGGGTCGCCGATGTCCACCCGGACCGTCTCATGGGCCACCAGGACGGCGCGGTCGCGGGTGACCCGGCCCGACGTCAGGCCGAGGACCTCGACGAGCTGCTCCCCGGCCACGAGCCCCTCCAGGACTCGCCGCTCCCCGGGGGCAAGCTCGCCCACCACCTTGGCGTCCAGGTGCAAGCGCACGCGCTCGGCCCGCGCATTGTGGACCTCCAGCGCCGCCCACTCGGGCCGGATGGTCCACCGCACGGAGCGCGCCGCCTGCACCTCCACCTTGCGAGGCACGATGCGGTGGCTGCGCTCCCCGAACGCGGACAGGGCATAGGTCCCCGCCGGGATCTGAGACAGGGTGCGGCTCTGGGTTGGCTCCAGGCGCAGGTAGGGCTCGTCGTCACGGTAGATCTGCACGGCCTCGTCGGTCGCGTTCTCCAGGATGAGCACACCCTCGTCGACACTGAGCGGCCATACGAAGGTCTGATCCGTGCGGATCTCCACGGGCATGCGCAGCTCCACGCCCGTCGTCATCGTGGTGGCGCGAAGCTCGTGGTCGCCGAGGGTCACGTCCGCGACCAGGCGGGACTCGCCGGGCGGCACGCGGCCGATCTCGAGGTCATCGAGCTCGACGCGCACCGTCTCTGGCGTGTCGTTGACCACCTGGACGGCACCCGCGGCTGCCTGGACGTGCCACACAGCCCGCTCGCCCTCCAACACCCGCTGCTCGCGCTGGTGTCGCCGGCGGGTCTGCTCGCCGACGGCCGCCACGGTGCGAACGCCGGCGAGGATGCGCTCGAAGGTGCGGACTCCACCGGCCTCCACCGTCCCGATCAGGGTGTCGTCAACCGTGACCTCTACGGGCTCGCCGGACCCGTTCTGGACCTCCAGGCTCCCGCGCGGGCCGTCGATGGGGAGGTCCAGCTCCTCGCCCGGGCGAAGCTCTATCTGCATGACGATGGGCGCGTGACCGAACCCGCGTCGCGCCTCGATCTCGTGGGGCCCTGCGCTGACCGCATGGAGCTGACGGACGTTCCCTGAGAGGAGCCTCGCTGCCGGCTTGCCGTCGAGGAGTACGCTCAGGTCTGCGCCGACGTCGTTGATGAGGCGCACCGTCCCGAAGCCGCGCGGGACGTCCAGCGGGGCCTCGGGGGGCTCGGGGATCAGATCCCACAGTGCAGAACCGCCCACGGCGAGCTCCAGCGTGGTCTGCTGCTCGCCGGTCCGACCGTGGGACGGCGTGGCCACGAGGCGGTGGGAGCCGCTGACCAGCCCGTCCACCAGCGTGTGCTCACCCGAGGGCAGGTCGGCCACGTGCTGGCCGTCCAGGTAGATGGCGTAGTCTTGGGTCGTGCGATTGGCGACCTCGATGGACGCCGGGTCGACCACCACCGGCCTCCTTGCGGCCGGGGCGCAGGCGGAGAGCGCCGCCAGGACCACGGCGAGCGGGTAGAGGGCGCGGGCTGACAAGGACAATGGGACCTCCCGGGGAGCCGCAGAAGCGGCGCGATGATACCCGGGAACGGCAGGTGGCGCCACCTCATTCCCCGCCGTCGGGCGGCGGGCGGCGGTCAGCGGGAGGCGGTGGTGCGCGGTGGGAGGACGGCGCTGGTCAGGATGCCCTCGACCCGGCCGACCGTGAAGTCGAAGGACATCTTGATGGGCAGGTGGTCGGCGTCATTGCCAATCCAGAACGTGACGTTGCGTCTGAAGTCCTTGTTGCCGTCGCGGCGGATGTCGGCCTCGATGCGGTAGGCGGGCAGCATCCCGACCCGGGTCCACACCTCCTCCACCTCGCCGATGCGGCAGTAGACCGTGTAGACGAACTTGCCGCTGTACCCCTTGAAGGAGAACCCGGACCCGGTGGTCAGGGTGCGCGAGCGGAGGTGGTAGAACCAGCTCAGGGCGTCCTGCGTGAAGGCGGGGACCTTGGCGGTCACCTTCTTCGTCTCCCCCTTGTTCTCGCTGCGCTCGCCACGGAGCTGCCCGGTGGCCGGGTCGAAGTCGAGGCTCATGTCGCGGCTGGCGCCGTTCTGGTCGAGCGACATCTCGGTGTGGAGGGGGTAGGCGCCCTGCCGGGGCATCAGGGAGAGCATGCGGTTGCGCACGCGGTAGACGTTGTCCCAGAAGCCGTGGCTCGCCATCATGCCGTGGACCGGCAGGACCTCCACGCCGTTCCAGGTGCGGGGCTTGCCCACGGACAGGGTCCCGCGGCCGGCCACCGCACCCAGCACGGTGATGTCGTAGGTGAGGCGCTCGCCGGACCGGAAGGGGTACTCGGCCAGGAGGTCCGAGCCCGGTGGAACGGGGGCCGCCGTGGGGGCCACCTCTTCGATTGGAGTCGGCGGGGTTGGGGGCGATGGCTCGCCCGCGGCCTCAGGCAAGGCGCCCGAGGTGGTCGGTGCCGCAGGAGCCTCCTCGGCGGATGTGGAAGCGGCCAGGAGCAGGGCTGCCATGGTCGCGAAGGCGCGTCCGAGTCGCGCGGGTCCCAGGAGCTTGGTCGCAGTCATGTGGTTGCACCTCCGGCGGCCAGCGACGAGCGACCCCGCGAGGAATTCAGGCCCCAGCGGCCGCCGGCTCGGGCGGCGCGTCGACCGCGTCTGCGTCTCCGGCGACGAGCTCCGCCTGGATGACCTCCTCACTGAACCGCACGTCGTTCAGACGCACGCAGATGTAGATATCATCCCGCGTGTGGCCCTTGCCCCGCAGATCGGCGATGAACTCCCGGGCCTTGTCGTCCTCGATACGCTCGATGGCCTCTACGTCCTCGTTGATGGTCTGGACGTGGTCGCGCATCGCGATGTACAGCTCGCGGTGCTGCTCGTTCCACAGGATCATCAGGAGCTGGGCCATGAAGATGTTCTCGCGGCCGAAGACCTCCTTCGAGAGGATCTCGGTCATCTTGCGGCGGCTGAACTTCTCCATCCGCTGGCCCTTGAAATGCCTGAAGAACGCGGCCCGGTCGCCACGCTGGATCTCTGCGATCACGCGGCGGGGCTGCACGTCGTGGACGACCTTCTCGAAGAGGGCTCCGACCTTCAGGAGGGCCTCGATGGGCTCGCGCTCGTCGTAGTCCGCGTGGTCGTGATCGCACTCCGGGCCGTGGACATGGACCCCGGTCGGCGGGGCAGCCGGTGCCTCTGTTGCGTCGTTCTTCTCTTCCGTCATCTCCCGCTTCCTCGTCTGTTCGTTGGCCAACGCCTGGGGAGCGCACGCTGGGGCGCCAGGGGGCCGCACTCTAGCGCGCGCGCCTCCGGTTGGCAACTGGGCTGACGCCTCAAGCGCAGACCACGCGGTCCCGTCCGGACTGCTTCGCCTGGTAGAGGGCGCGGTCGGCGCTCGCGACCAGGGTGTCTGGGGTGTTGGTGGCCGGGCCGTAGGTCGAGACCCCCACGGAGACCGTCACCCGGAGGGGGCCGTCCGGCGTCGCCACAGGCATGGCGGTGGCGGCGATGGCCGCGCGGAGGCGGTCGGCCAGCATCTCTGCCACGGGCCGGTCCACGCCCGCCAGGACCACGGCGAACTCCTCGCCGCCCCACCGGGCCGCCAGGTCGTCGCGGCGGACCCCCTCCTGGAGGGTCGCGGCCACGGTCCGCAGGACGGCGTCGCCCGCCGGGTGGCCCCACGTGTCGTTGACCCTCTTGAAGTAGTCCACGTCCAGCATCAGGACGGCCATGCTGGTGCCGCGCACACGGCACGCTGCCGCCCGGTCGGCCAGGTGGGCAGCGAAGGCCGCGCGGTTCGGGAGGCCCGTCAGGGGGTCGGTCGTCGCTGCGTGCTCCGCGGCCCTGAGCTGCTCCAGCTTCACCATGGCGGCCGCGGCGGACTCTGCGACGGGCTCCAGCACCGCGATGGTCTCGTCCGAGAGGCAGCCCGGTGGACCGCCCGCGAGGCACAGCGCGCCGAGGGGGGGCGGATCACCGCGGCCGGCGTCGGCGATCAGGGGGATGGCCCGCGCTGGCGTGCCGGGGGTCCGGGTCCAGGGGTCGTCCGGGCCCCGCAGGGGGACCGAGCTGCCGCGCGTGACTCCGCCCGCCGGGAGCGCGACCCTCTCGGCGATGCACAGGGCGGCAAGGGACCCGGCGGGGGCCGCGGACGAGGGCACCCACTCCGCGTGCTCGCAGCCGGACAGGGTCGCCGCGGCGTCCAGCAGGCGCTCCATGGCGGCCTCGGGGGTGCGCGCCTCGGCGATGCTGCGGAGCGCCTCCATGCTGCGGGCCGACCGACCGGCTCGGTCATGTTGAGACCGGGCGGCCTCCTGGAGTCCCACGAGCTGCTCCGCGACGGGGAGCAGCGGGTCGAGGCGCGCGGCGTCCAGCTCCGAGAACGGCTCGCCGGCGCGCCGCTCCAGGCACAGCACGCCGACCCCGCGCGGGGTCATCACCGGGAGGCACAGCAACGAGCGCACCCCGTGGCCTGCGCGGCGGTAGGGCAGGGCGTCCCCGCGCTCGGGCACCTGGGCGATGCGCAGGGGGCGGCCGATGGCCAGGCAGGCGCCGACGGCGCCCTTTCGGGCCGACACGGGGCGTCGGTCCACCGCGGGATCTCCAAAGACGCCGGCGACGAGCACCGCGTCCCCGGACTCGGTGGGGACCAGGAGCGCTCCGCCGTCCGCGCTGCTCATCGAGGCCGCCAGCGCCACGAGGGCGCCCGGATCGTTCTCGACGGGGGTGACGGCGCGGGCGCCCAGCCACCCGGCGATGCGCTCGCGGCCCCTCGCCGCGACGACCGCAACCACGACCAGCAGCGCCACGTGGAGCAGCACCGCGGGGAGCGCCCCGAGGCCGTGGAGCACACCTGCGGCGACCTCGACGAGGATCGCCACCCCGAGCACGACGGCGCCCGGGGCCAGCGGACGGGCCGGCCGGGCCCGGCGGTTGCGAGCACCCTGCGCGGCGCCGGCGGGCACGATCAACAGCGGCGATGCGTGCTGGAGAGTGGTCCTCATGGGCCGAGGCTAAGGTCGGACACTCTCGCCGTCAACGTTGCTGCCGAAACCGTCGAACCGCAACCACGCGGCCCTATGGCCCGCCGCGCCGTGCTATCCTGGGTCGCTGTGCGCCCACGCCTCCCACTGCTGGTACTCCTCGCCCTCGCGCTCGGCGCCGAGGGGGCCTGCTCCCGAGCAGGAGACAAGCCCCCGCAGGCGCCCGAGGTCCGTTCGCTGCCCCGGCGACCCGCCGAGGCCGTCCTCGCAGTTCGCATGCCCCGGCGGCCGCTCGTGCCGAGCGCGCCGCCTGCGGCCGCCCCCGAGCGGCCGGACCCCTGCCAGGACCTCGTGGCGACCGCCTGCTCCCTGTATCCCGAGGGGGCCCAGGAGTGCCTGGAGCTCCGCGCTCGGGTACGCCGCCTCGCCCCCGACCGGGGCCGCGACCGGTGCGCAGACGCAATGAGTCGCCACTCGACGTCGGAGCTCGTCCCGGCCCGCATGACCCCGTGCGCCGCGCTGGTCGCTCTGCGCTGCGCCCAGCTCGGCGAGGAGACCGACGGGTGCACGCTGCTCCGCAGTCGACTGCTCCGCGCCCGTGACCCTCTGCGCGAGAGGGGGTGCTTGGCAGATCTGCTCGTCGTCGACGGAGTCGGTGGGGACCCGAAGTAGACCCTGAACCAGCGCTAGTTGCCGCGCTGTCTCGCCTGCTTGGGCTGAAAGGTGAGCTGGCCCAGCTCGTGATCGATGGACACGTTGAAGCGGCTCAGGAAGTTGATTCCCAGGAGGCCGTCCACGTCGTCTCCCATGGTCTCGCAGACCAGCACGGGAAGATCCGAGACGGTGGCCCCATGCACGTCGACGGACTCCAGCCGCGCCGGGAACGCGTTGACCACGCCGCCCGCCGTCTGGACGAACACGGGGCTCGAACGCAGTACGTCGCTGACGCCCACCTTCTCTGCGAGGTCCTGCGTGATCACGACGCTGGAGGCCCCCGTGTCCACGATGAAGCGCCCCGTGTGGGCCGAGTTCACGCGGGCGTCGACGATGATGACCTCCTCCCGCCGGTCGAAGGAGACGGCCACCACCGCGTCCTTCAGCGATGCCCTCTCGCAGGCCCCCTGCTGGCGCAGCCGGTCGATGCGGCGCTCGATCTCGTAGCGGTTCTCGAGGCCCGGGTAGTAGCCGAGCGCCTGCTCCAGCGGGTCTGCCGCCTCGCAGTACCGCCCCATCTTCTCCAGGACGTTCGCCAGGTTGACCGGGACGTCCAGGAGGCGGGGCGCCAGGCGGAGCGCCTGACGGAAGTCGTGCGCGGCCGCCTGGAACTCCCCCGCCGCGTCGCGCGCGATGGCCCGGAAAGCGTAGCCCTCGGGCTTGAACGGCGCGAGCGCGATCAGGCGGTCCGCCGTGCGCGTGGCGCCGGCCAGGTCGAGGAGACGGCGCTGGATGAAGAACAGCTTGACCAGAGGATCCGTGGAGGACGGGCACTCGTCCGCCATGGTCTGCGCGACGCGGAGAGCCTCAGGCGCATTGGAGGCCGCGACCAGGAGGTCGGCGAGCTGCTGGCCTGCGGGGACGTTGCAGCGGTCATCCTGCCAGATGTGGCGCAGCCGGATGATCTCCTCGGCGTAGGCCCCATACCGCTTGCGGAGGCGGTTCTGCTCCGCGCTCGACGAGTAGAAGGCCCAGGCACCGGCCACCACCGCGAGCAGGCCAGCGGACCACGCGATGAGCCGGACCCTTTCGGCGCGGCGCAGGCGCGGGGCATAGCAGTGGACGCAGAGGGTGGTGTTACGATGGCGGTAGGCGCAGCCCTCGCAGAGGGGGGCCTCGCACCCGAGGCAGAACTCGGTGGAGCCTCGGTCGATGTGGAAGGAGCACTGCATCTCATCGCTCCCGGCTGGCTGCCCCCTGGTTCGTTGGGGAGCCTCTCTGGCCAGCCTGCTCGTCGCCGCCACGACGATGCGCGCCCCGTGCACCCACTCCGCACGGGCCATGCCCGTATCCTATCGTATGTCGTGGAGGCTCGCTTGATCACAATTTCTGCCTTGTGGAGGCGCCTCGGGTGCGGGTATGTGTCTCCGTCGCTCGCGGCGCGGCCGCGCGGTGTCTGCTCAAGCCGTTGGAGCTGCTTCATGCGCACCATGTCGTCTGTCTCGCCCGCGCCTCGCGCCCGTCGATTGATTGTAACCGTCTTGGGGCTCACGGTGGCCGCGTGCGGGGGGGGCGCGCCGCCCGACGGCGCGCCAGGACCGACGATGACCGGGTCGGTGGACGCCATCCTGGTTGGCGAGCTGCGGTCGTGCCGACAGGAGGAGTCGTGCAGCGGCGGGGCCTGCTACCGGGGGATCTGCACGGGGCTCGTCGACGCGGACGCCCTGTGGCTCCAGCAGCAGCTCGGTGACCGCCTGCTCGCTCGGGTCGAGGGGGACCAGGCGGCGCGGGACGACCTGCTGGCGAAGCTCGGCGCCATCGCGCTGGCGCCGACGCGGGCGGCGCTGGTCCGGTCCCGCGCCGTCGCGTTTTCCGCGCGGCTGGGCGGGGAGCGCGCCGTGGAGCTGCTGCGGACGGCGAGCGGCGACGCGGAGGCGCCGGTGCGCTACCGCGCGCTGCTCGGGCTGGCCTCGCTCGGTCACGGGGACGTCGTCGCGGACCTCGCGCCCCTCGCGGAGGATCCCTCGGAGCCCGTGCGCGCGGAGCTCGCCCGGTCCCTGGGGCCGGCTGGTACGGAGGAGGCGGTCCACCTCCTGCGGGCGCTGGCGGAGCGCGACGACGCTGCCGCCGTCCGCATCGCGGCGGTTCGTGCGCTCGGTCAGAGCCCCGTGCCCTCGGCTCGGGACGCTCTGGAGGCGATCACGGCCGGCGGCCCCGGCTACCTGCACCACGACGCGGTCGTGGCCTTGCGGGGCGCCCGGAACTAGCCGGGCGCACCCGGGGTCTCCGCGCCGCGCCTCTACGGGTGGGTCAGCTCGGCTGGACGCGGTGGATCTGGATGATCGCCAGGGCGGCCGCCACGCGGGCCTGCTCGCTCGGGTCGTTCAGGGCGGCGTCGAGGGTCTCCTTCGCGGCCTTGGAGCCCGTCTCGCCGATGAGCTGGAGCGCGCGGATCCGCAGCTCGGTGGGCGAGTCCTGGGTGCTCGCGATGGCCGCCAGCTTGCTCACCACCGCCTCGCCCCGCAGAGGTACGAGCTTCGCCAGCGCCGCCAGCTTGAGCTCGGGGAAGCGGGTCTTCTCGACGACCGTGTCCAGGAGCGCCCCGGCGACCTCGGGGCCGAGCAGCGTGAGGGCGTCCAGGGCCTCGGCGCGCAGCGTGGACGTCTCGGCGTCCAGCGCCAGCTCCAGGTAGGGGGCGAAGTCCTTGCCGAGCTGACGGGTCATGGCGGTCAGGTCCCCCAGCTGGAGCCAGCCGCGGGCCTGGCTGAAGGCAGCCCGCCCCTGGGTCATGTCCGTCACGATGATCGCCTTGAGCGCCGCCTTCCGCACGTCCGCGTCGGAGTCCATGATCGCGACGCGCAGCGTGTCGGTCGCGTTGATGCTCTTG
This sequence comes from Myxococcales bacterium, assembly GCA_045863395.1. Taxonomy (GTDB): domain Bacteria; phylum Myxococcota_A; class UBA9042; order JABWCM01; family BTVJ01; genus BTVJ01. The sequence goes on along the minus strand of BTVJ01000015.1, from coordinate 73,617 downwards.
AAGCGCTCCAGGGTGGCGACGGCGGCCAGCTTGATGTCGCGGTTGGAGTCGCTCACCAGGAACTGGACGACGTCCACCACGCGGTTGTCGGGGATCTGGGCGAGCGCCACCACGATGGCCAGGCGGGCCGCGTCGTCCGTCTCACGCAGTCCGCGCTCCAGGAGCGGGAGGCCCTCCGCCGTCTTCAGGTCGCCGACGGCGCTCGCCGCGTTACGGCGGACGTCCGCGTTGCCGTCCGTCAGGTACTCCGCGAGGCGGGGCAGCGCCGCCGTCCCGTCGATGAAGCCCAGCCACCGGACCCCCGCAGCGCGGAGCGGGCCATCCGTGGAGCGGAGCGCCGCACGGACGTGGGGCTCGAGCTGCGTGCGGGCGCCGGCGTGGGCGTAGGCGCCGAAGACCTCGGCGACCACGGTGGACGGCACGTTGTTGACCGGGTCCAGGAAGGCATCGAGCTTCGGCAGGTCCGAGAGCTGGGCCGACGCCGCGATGGCCCGCAGCGCCGAGAGCTGAGCTGGTCCCGTCTCTGCGTTGGCGATGGGCAGCAGGATGGAGACCGCCTCATGGTTGCCCTGGGCGCCGAGGACCAGCGCCGCCTTGCGGGCGACCTCCTTGTCGGGGTCCTTCAGCAGCGGGGCGAGCCAGGGCAGCTCCACGCCGGCGGGTAGCCGCGGTACGTTGGCGATGATGATGCCCTTCAGCTCCGGGTCGGCCGAGGCAAGAATGAGCGGGAACACCAGCAGGGCCTGCTCCGGGGAAAGGGTGGCGATGTTCTGCTTGATGACCGCCGCTGCGTCGCCCCCCTTGGCGACGGCCTGGCGCACGGTCTCGGTCAGCAGGGGGCCGCCCTTGCGGATCAGACCCTGGGCGACGCGCATCTTGTTCGTCACGAGCTTGCCGGACAGAGCCTCCACGACGAGCCCCGCCTGGTCGGCCAGCGGGAGCGGCGCGAGGGCGGGGAGCACCTCGTCCTCCAGGCTGACCATGGAGTCGCCGAGCGCGCGGATCATGGGCTCGCGCCACGCGGGGTTGCCGATGGCGAGCAGGCCCTTGGCGGCCCCGAGCCGCACCTTCCCTTGGGGGTCCTTCAGGGCGTCGACGAGGACCTCGGAGGGGTCCTTGCCCTCGAGGTTCAGGAGCGCCAGGCCGTAGAAGGCGTCGCCCCGGGCGAGGATGTCGCCGCTGCGGGTCGCCTTGTCCAGCGTCGCCCAGAGGGACTGGGCCACCGCGGGGTCCAGAGTCGAGACCGGCGCGGCCTTGACCGCCTTGGCGGGCTTCTTGGGGGCCGCGGCCGCAGGGCTGGCCAGGGCCGCCACCAGTGCGAACGCGAGCAGGCGTCTTGGGTTCATGGGACCTCCGCGGGCTGTGGGACTGCTGCTCCGAGGGCTACTCATAGTGTCGGTGGCGAAGCGCTGTCAACCGCCCAGGTGAGCCGTCGTGGCGCTGCGGTCACGCCGGTGTCGGGCCGGAGTCCCCTGGGGCTCGCCGCGCGAGGGCGATCAGGCGTCGCACCGCGGCGGCGCGCGCCATGCGGTAGACGCCCTCCGCGGTCAGGCAGGGGCCCTGCGCGTCGCTGACGGACACCTCGATGATCGACGCGAGGCCCTCCCGACGGTCCGTCACGCGGCCACGGGCCACGTAGGTCTGGCCGACCAGCAGGGGGCGAAGGTAGCGGAGCTCCAGGCGCACGGTCATGCCGACCATGCCTCGCTGTCCCGCGGCTACGAAGGCGAGGGCCTCGTCCACCAGGTAGGCCGTGACGCCGCCGTGGACGACCCCGTCCCAGCCCGCGTGCTGTGGGAGCGCTTCGTACAGGCCCGTCACGTAGCCGTCGCCCGTGTCGCGCCAGGGGATGTCGATGCCAAGGGCCAGGCCGGGGAGCTTCGCCTCCGACTCGTGGATGGCGTCTGGCAGGACGATGCGGTCGCTCAGGGGGACAGCCGCAGGGGGATGCTCAGCCATGTCTTCTCGTCCTCGTCGCTGACAAGCTCCAGCGCGCCGTGGTGGACCATGCCGTCGGGTGCCTGGACCGGGGTGCGGGACAGGGTCAGGTCCAGGGTCGCCGGGACGTCCGGCCACAGGGTGAACGTAGTCGAGCCGTCCAGCTCCGCGGTCACCGGGAGGGGCTGGCGGTGGAGGTAGAGCTCCTCGATGTCTACGGACCAGGTCTCCACGGCGTCCTCGGTGCCCGCCGCCTGGATTACAAGGGTGTAGGTGCCGGGGGGCAGGTTGGCGACGACCTTGGTGTGGGCCTGGGAGAAGCCGCCCTTGACCACCGGGTTGCCACCGCTGTCCTTGATGGCGATCGCCACGTCCGTGAAGCGGGCGTACTCCTCCCTCTCGAGGGTCAGGTCGAGCTCCACGCCCGCCGTCTCGGCGTCCAGGCGCAGCGGCAGCTCGAGCGTGTCGCCCGCGGCGTCGTGGAGCTGCTTGCGGGAGACGCCGCGGATCACGCCCGTGGCGTGCCCCCGGAAGGGGCGGGGGAGGCGGTTGGTCACCTCGGCCATCGCCTCGGGCGGGGCCCCTTGCGGGACCGTGAAGATGCGCACCGGGTCCGCCTGGAGGCCGGTGAAGCGCGCGTCGAGCGCCCAGGAGATCGCCTCCGGGTTGCGCTCCGGGGCCACCAGCACCACCTCCCAGATGCCCGGTCGCAGGTCCGCCTGGTCGACGCGAAGGGAGAGACGGCCCGTCCTGGCGGCGGTGGCGTCGTCGCTGGTGTGCAGCCGCCCCTCCGGAGTGTAGACGTGCGCGGCGACCACGTTGGCACCCTTCGTGAGCTTCAAGTCGAGAAAGAGCGTGCTTGCGGCAGAAGGGACGAGCAGGAACGTGCGATCCAGCTCGCCTGGTGAGAGACTCCCGGAGAACGACTTGGACCACTGATTTCCACGCTCAAAGACGTGGGGAGTGACGACGGTGGCGAGCAGCTCGAAGGCCGGCGCAGGCGCCCCATCGGCGACGCCCCGCAGCCGCCCGACGTGGAGGCCCGGCTCCTCCAGGCGGTCGGGGCGCAGGGAGTAGCGCACCGTGACGGCGCCGTCACCCCGGGCGTAGACCGTGCCGGAGCGCACCTGGAGCCACGGGACGTCGCTCGTCACGTCGAAGGCCGCGACCAGCTCCTGGCGCCGTGCCTTGGTCGTTCCCTCGGGAGCCGACAGGATCGGGGTCAGCGTCGCAGTCAGGAGCTCCCGCTCCGGGGGCACGAAGCCGCCTGCCCTCCAGTAGGCGCCAGGGCCCTCCCCCCCGCAGGTGGGGCAGGTGGTCTTTGCGCGCCACGCAAGGACCCGCTGCGCCTCGTCGCTCTGTGCAAGGCGCTCCGCCAGCGCGACGGCGGCGGGAAGGTCCACGAGGCCGCCGCCCTGGTCCAGTGCCGTGTAGCCAGGGAGTGGGCGGCCGGCATACCGGAGCGCCCGCCGCACGATTCCCTGGTGGACGGTGACGCCCTTCTCGGCCATGGCGGAGAGGATCACGGCCATGGCGCCCGCCGCCTGTGGGGCCGCCATGGAGGTGCCGCGCATGACGTTCCCTTGCATCCAGGGGGGGACCGCGGAGCCGGCGATGCCCGGCAGCACACCGTCGGGCTTGTTGAGCTCGCCCCCTCGGGAGCTGAACCAGAACACCCGGTCCTGGTCGAGCTTCAGGCCGTAGAGGGCTCGGGCCGACTCGCGCACCAGCGCCGCGCCGGCGGTGAAGGCCACCGCCGAGCCCGACGGCTGCCCCGCGGTCGAGATGCCGGGCCCGTTGTTGCCGTTGCTCGTGGAGATGAACAAGAGGGGGTGCTTCGCCAGGGTGTCGTCGACGAGGCGGTCGATGTCGCTGGCGCCTTCCGTCTCCGTGCCGATGCCGTAGCTCAGGTTGATCACGACGGGCACGCCGTGGTCCTCCGCCCAGTCCGCGGCGATCTGCATCGCACGCTTCTTGGCGCCGGTCGTCGTGGAGCCCCCGGACAGGCCGTTGTCGCCGATCTTGATGCTCAGGACGAGGGCGCCGGGCGCGATGCCGTGGTAGCCCTCCTTGCCGTCGATGGCGTGGCCGGCGGCGATGCCCGCGCAGTGGGTGCCGTGGCCGCCATCGTCGAAGTGGACCTCCGCCTCGTCGAGCCCTGGCGCCAGATAGAGGCCCATGGTGAGAGGGGCGGCCCGGCGGCTCGGGTCGTAGCCCTTGAGCGTGAACGCCTGCTGTGAGACCTCGTAGCTGCGCAGGGGGGGCTCGTCCGCCACGTCCCGGTCCCCGTCCGTGTCCATGACGGCCCAACGCTCCGTGCCCGCCGATCCTTGGGCCTCCCAGACGACGATGGAGAAGACGTCGTCCTTGTCGCCGTCGGCGTTCAGGTCCGCCACGCTGCTCCCAGCCATGGCGTCCTCGCGCAGCTCGCCGAGGCGCAGGGTGCCGTCCAGCGGGGGAGGGCGGAGGGCGCTCGCGCCGCGGACGAACCGGTCGCCCGCCCGCAGGGTGGGGAGCCCCTCCTGCTCGACCAGGCGGGCCTTGCCGAGGCGCACCTTCCCCTGGCCCGAGGCGTCGCGCACGCCGACGACCTTCGGCGTGCCGTCGGGGAGGCTCCGGAGGCCCGGGGCCCCCATGTCCACGCCGGTGTCGAGCACCGCGATGACGACGCCGCGGCCATCCCAGGTCGGGTGGGCCCGCTGGAGCTCCTCGGCGCCGATGGCTCGGCGGGGGAGGAGGCCCTCCCAGGGGGGAGACGCGGCCAGGAGGGCGGCCAGGGCGAGGATGGTGTGGCTCATGGCGGTGCTCAGCGGGACGTGGAGGTGACCTCCCACCGGGCGACCGCGTGAAAGCCGGACCGCAGGCGCGACAGCTCGGCGAGGAGCGCGGGCTCGTCCGGGGCGCACGGGAAGCTCTGCGGCTCGATGGTGGCGACCAGGCGCCACGTCTCGCGGCCGGTGGGCTCGACGACGATGTTGTCGGGGTCGAGGCGGTGGGTCCGCTCCGCCTCCAGGGGGATGTTGGAGAAGGGCATGAAGACGCTGTCGTCCGGTCCCAGCCAGAACAGCGTCGCGTAGGACGCGCGGTTGGTGCGCACGTAGTAGTAGACCTCGTCGTGGATCCGGTAGGTCTGCCTGTCGCTCCACAGCTCCACGTAGTACTGGGGGTCGCCGGTCTCCATGGCCAGGAGCTCCGCCCGCAGCGCCACCATGGCCGGGCCACCGCACTGCGCCGGAACGTCGAGCCGGATCTCACGGGTCTGGGAGTTCGGGGCCGCCGGGGCCCCAGCTTCCGCTGAACGGCGGGCCGCAGAGGACGGGTCGTCGGCGTCGCGCGGGGGAGCCGCCATGGCCGCGCCGCTCGCCAGGAGCACCACGAGGGATCGGGCGAGCGGGATCACGCGTCGGAGCGACGGCGCAGCGCGAACCACAGGGCCACCGCGGCGAGGGCCGTCGGCCAGCCGTTGGACGACGGCGACCCGGCGCGACGGGCCGCCTGGTTGCAGCCGCAGCCGTCGTCGGAGACGGGGAGGTTCACGCCCGCTCCGCCGAAGAGGCCGCCGAGCCCGTCGCCGGAGATGTCGCCTCCGAGGGCGTCGTAGGGGACAGGGCTGCCGCCGGTGTCCGCGCCACCACCACCCGCGTCCGGCGCGGCGCCCCCGGAGTCCTTCGGCCCCGCCGCCCCCGTGTCGTGTGCGCCAGCGTCCGTGGGGCCGGCGTCCTGCGGGGTGTGCCCGCCGTCGGTGGCGCCGGCGTCCTGCGGGGGCACGACGCCGCCCGTGCAGAAGTCCGGGACGCCCTCCGCCGTGTCGCAGGCCTCGTCGCTGGTCACGGAGCCACCACCGGGCACCGATATGGTGACCTTGGCGCAGACGGTGACGCCTTTGTCCGTCGCCGACTGGAAGGTGTCGATGATCGCGCCAACGGTCGCCGGGTCGTCGCCGGGGAAGCGGAGCTGGCGGAAGGTGAAGCCGTAGTCCGAGAGCTGGAGGTCGAGGAGCCACGGGTCGTCGGCGGACAGGGGCACGTTGCCGCCATCGACGTCCAGCGTGTGGCGGACCCTCTGGAGGTTGCCGACCTGGGCGCAGGTGGCCGAGCAGTCCGGCGCGCTGGTGCAGTCGAGGTGGATCTCTTCGCAGCCCGAGTCTGCGGCCATGGAGTGATAGGGGCCCGTCACGGGGTCAGCGGCCGCTGGCGCCGGATCTCCGGCCGTGAAGTGGAGCTCCCACTCCTCGAAGGCGGACGGGTCGTCGTCCGACGCGCCCACGAGCATCTTGAAGGTGTACGCCTGGCCCGGCACGAGCTGCCCGAGCTTCGATGACCCGTCGGGGGTCAGCTCATACACGTTGAGCTGCACCATCATGTGTCGCTCGAAGGACGCGTCCCACTCGGTCGGCGCCCACTCGGCCATGGGTCCGGGCAGGTAGCGGACGGTGCCATAGTCGCTGCGGGACGACGTGACGCCGAAGATGGCGCCGCCGGACAGCTCGAAGGCCTTGGGCGCGACGACGGTGACCGGTTGATCGGGGGTCTCGGGGACCCGCGGGGGCGCGCTCAGCTCGATGAGCACCGGCCGGTTGGCGGGCAACGTGCCGCCCTCGGCGGGCCAGGTACGGGACACGGAGAAGCGGGTCACCAGCGGCGTCGTCGGGCAGGACGACGCGGTGTCCGTCATCGCCTGGGCGTCCTGGGTGAAGGGGCTGAGGGCGCCGAGGACCCCGAGAGCGCAGCCGAGCCTGAAGGCGGGCCTCACTCGCGCCACCGTCTGTAGTTCTGCAGCAGGTACTTCCCGATGACCCACTCCGTGTCGTCGTCCATGCTCTGGAACACGAGCGCCGCGCGGACGCCGGCCTCGCCCTCGGGCGGGTCGTCGATGCGGACGACGGCGCCCTCGAAGCTCACCGGGATGTCGCGGGTGAGCCCCTCGCCGTCGGTGATCGGCAGCGCGAGGGTCACCTCCATGCGCGTGTACAGCGGCACCGGAGCGCTCAGGGTGCAGTAGATGCCCCCGAGGCTGATGTTGATGCACTGGCACTCCGGCATGGTCCGCTCGCCCCCGAGCCGCGCCTTCTGGTCTGTCGGGATGCGGGGGCTGCGGCGGCGCTCGCTGCCGGACGGGGTCTTGCTGCTCAAGGCGAACTCCCTGGTTGGTGCACTTCGGTGGTCCAAGCGACACGAGGCTAGCAAACCCCTCGAATCGTGGCAAGATGGCTGGCGACGACGAAGGGAGGTCCGTCCATGCACGTCACGCCACTCAGCATCTCGGCCACCGACCGCCTCGTGATCCTGACCGGAGCCGGCGTCAGCGCCGAGAGCGGCATCCAGACCTTCCGCGACGCGGGCGGCCTCTGGGAGCACCACGACATCTACGACATCGCCTCACCGGAGGGCTTCCGGCGCGATCCCGAGAAGGTGTGGCGCTTCTATGGAGCGCGCCGGGATCAGGCCAAGGACTGCCACCCCAACCCCGCCCACAAGGCGCTCGTCGCCCTGGAGAGGCGCCTCGGGGAGCGCATGCTGTTGGTCACCCAGAACGTGGACGGGCTGCACCGGCGGGCGGGCTCGGAGCGGCTGATCGAGATCCACGGCAACCTGTTCAGGAGCAAGTGCACCTCCATCGGCTGCGACGGCTTCATGGTCGCGTGGGAGGATCCGGTGAGCCACCCCGAGGGGATGCCCACCTGCCCGCACTGCGGCCGCATGTCCCGCCCGGACGTGGTGTGGTTCGGCGAGCTGCTCAACCGCAAGGACCTGCAGGCCGTGGAGCGGGCGGCGACCACCTGCACGCTGTTCATGGCCATCGGGACGTCAGGGGCCGTCTACCCCGCCGCCGGGCTCGCCCACGCCGCCCGCCGGGCCGGCGCCCGCACGGTGCTGGTCAACAAGGACCCGGCCGAGAACCAGGGGGAGTTCGACCACTTCATCCAGGGCAAGGCGGGGGAGATCCTGCCGGCGTTGCTCGGCGTGTGATCCGCGCTGGGCCCCGTGAGCGGCCGTTTCCTGTGGCGATGACCGACCCTGGCGGGTAGACTGCGGCCCGTCACGCCGATGACACGTCCATGTCACAGGAGGGTCGCACCATGCGCCGCATCGCCCTGAGCCTCTTTGCGAGCGCCCTGCTCGTCGCGTGTGGCGACGACGGGGGCTCCGCTTCGCCGGACGCCGGAGCAGCCGACACAGGGGCTGGCGACGCTCAGGGCCCGGCAGACGTGGCGGGGGCGCCGGACGTCCCGGGCGCGCCAGACGTCGCCGGGGACGCGGGCGCAGACTCGGGCCCGGGGGTGGACGCCGGCGATGTGACGCCGGACACCGGGGGCGCCGAGGATGCCGCGGACGCTGTCGACACCGGCCTCGTAGACCCGCCACAGGAGGGCGAGCGCGTCGTCATCGACCTCGCGCCCTTCGTGGCCAGCTCGGAGGGCGGCGGCGCCTACGCGCGGCAGATCACCGCAGAGGGCGACCTGATCGGAGGCGACGCGGCGACCGCGCGCGTCGGTGACTGGCTCATCGGCAACGACCACGTCCGGTTCATCGTCCAGGGTGAGTCGCGGGCCATCGGGGTCTGCCCCTACGGCGGCGGGCTGATCGACGGCGACATCGTCCGCCCGGCGGGGGAGCCCGGGCGAGACTCCATCGGCGCCGTGTGCCTCTTCCTGAACCTGGGCATGACGCTGGACGGCGAGACCTACGAGGTCCTGCACGATGGCACCGACGGCGCCGCCGTGATCGCGGTGACGGGCATCGAGCGCACCCTCGACTTCCTGAACCTCAAGGGCGCCATCAGCCAGTGGGTGGGGATCCCGCTGGACTTCGCGGTGGACCCGGACACCGACATCACCGGCACGGTCACCACCTATTACATCCTGCGACCGCAGGACCGGGGGGTGCGCATGGTCACGGCCGTGCGGAACGACGGTGGCGAGACCATGCCCGTGATCTTCGGCGAGCTCATCGACAGCGGCGGGGTGGTGGAGTTCTTCAACCCGGCCAGCGCCCTCAAGGGCTTCGGGTACGGGGGCTTCGCCCAGGAGAAGATGGACTTCCTCGGCTTCAAGGCGGACGCGACGGCTCACATCTATGCGCCGCGCCCTCTGGATGACGGGCGTCCAGGGGCTGGCTACCTGACCATCTCGGGGGTCGCCGGGCTCGTGCTCGGGACGGACGATCCCCTCGGGGCGCTGCTCGGCGGCGCCAACGCGGCGCCCCACGAGGCGCGGCACGCGGTGGAGCCGGGCGGCACCGTGACCGCCGAGCGCTGGGTCCACATGGGCGACGGGGCGCTCGCCTCGGCGACGGAGTTCGTGTGGAAGGAGCGCGGCGTAGCGTTGGGGCAGGTGCTGGGCGCGGCGAGCGACGCGGGCGGGGCGCCCGTGGCGGGCGCGCGCGTCAGCCTCGTCGACGCCAAGGGGGCGGCGATCACCCAGGCCGTGAGCGCCGCCGACGGCACGTTCACCGCCGCGGTGCCGCCGGGGACCTACACCCTCGACGCCATCGCGCCGGGGCGCTCCGCGCTGCAGAAGCCGCAGGTCAGCGTGGAGGCCGGCGCCATGGAGGAGGCGACCGTGCCCTTCAGCCTGCCGGGCGCCCTCTCGGTGAAGGTCACGAACCCGGCCGGCCAGCCCACGCCCGCCAAGGTGCGCGTGACCTGCGACGGGCCGTGCGCGGTGACGCCGACGTCGCAGAACCGGGACGTGACCTACGACTTCAACCACCAGGGCGCCGTGGAGCGGGTGGGGGTCTCCGGCGAGGCGACCATCCCGCTGCCGCCGGGGAAGTACCGGGTGGTGGTCTCCCGGGGGACGACCCATACGCTCTGGCCTGAGGACTACGACGTCGCCAAGAACCCCGGGCACGCGATCACGGTGGAGCCGGGCCAGACGGTCGAGCTGTTCCCCGTCGTGGCGAAGGCGCTGGACACGGCGGGCTGGTTGTCCGGCGACCTCCACGTCCACGCGGTCAACTCGCCGGACGCGCCGGTGGGCAACCGGAGCCGGGTGGCGAGCTTCATGGCGGAGGCGACCGACGTCCTCGTATCCACGGACCACGACTTCGTCACGGACTACGCGCCCGTGATCGCGGAGCTCGGCGGCGAGGGCTGGCTCGCGAGCATCGTCGGGGTGGAGCTGACCACCTTCGACTATGGGCACTACAACTCGTTCCCCCTCGTCGCGGACCTGGAGGCGCGCAATGGCGGCGCCGTGGACTGGGCCGGGGGCGACGGGCCCTGCCTGACGCCTGACTCCATCTTCGACGCGCTCCACGCGTTCCCCGGGGAGCAGGTCATCCAGGTGAACCACCCGAACAGCGGGTACTTCTTCGCTGTGGACCTGGACGCCGCCACCGGCATGACCTTCGCGGAGCCCGAGGCCTTCCGCATGGCGCCCATCGAGAAGGACCCGGTGACCGGGGACACAAAGCTCTGGAGCGAGAAGTTCACCGCGATGGAGCTCTACAACGGCTTCAGCGTGACCAAGCTCTGGTCCACGACAAACTGGTGGATGACCTTCCTGAACCGGGGCTTCCGCGTGACGGGCACCGCGGTGACGGACACCCACAGCCTGATCAAGGACCCGGGCGGCGTCCCGTGCTCGTACGTGCGGATGCCGGAGGGGAAGGACACCATCGCGCCGCTGGACGCGGCTGCGTTCGCGGCGGCGGTCAACGCCGGGCGGCTCGTGGGGTCGAACGGGCCGCTGCTCGACGTGCGGCTCGTGGACCCGGCGACCGGGGACGAGGCGGAGGTCGGCGAGACGCTGGCCCTCTCGGGCAAGGCGATGCAGCTCGTCGTCAACATCCAGACGCCGCGCTGGTACACCGTCGACAAGGTGGAGGTGTTCAGCAACGCGACGTCCATCGTGACGCCGCCGGGGCAGCTCGTCGAGACCAAGCCTCCGGTCGCCTTCTCGCAGGACGTGGAGATGACGGAGGCGGACCTGATGCCCGCCGTGGAGGGCGGCGCGCCGGGGGCCCGCTACGTCAAGACCGTGGTCTTCGATCTGGAGCCCGGGGAGGACGCCTGGTACGTGGTCCTGGCGACCGGCAACAAGGCAGCCTCGGGGGACGTGCGGCCCATCGTGATGGATGCCGCGCGGGCCCTCGCGTTCACGAATCCCCTCTTCGTGGACGTGGACGGCGGCGGGTGGAAGCCGCCCCTCGATGGCGTGAAGGTGCCGCCGCTGCCGCCCGCCCCCAAGCCGGGCTCCAAGGGCGACAACCGCAAGCCCATTCCCGCGACTCGGGCGCTCGTCGAGAGAGGGCTGCATGACGCCAAGGAGCAGTCCTGTCACGGGGGGCACGGCCTGAAGCACGAGCCCTGATCCCCCGCGCCTGGCTGGGGGCCCGCAGGTGCGCCCTCGCTGCACGACCCGGAGTCTCCGCGTCCCTGACCCTGCTCCCAGCGGGCCTCTCCCTGCCCTTGACACCGCCGGCCCGCGCCCCGTAAAAGCGCGGGAGGCCGCACACGTCGAGGGAGCCGCATGGAGCTGGACAAGGACTACGACATCGCGCAGATCGAGCGCGAGTGCCACGAGCTGTGGGAGCGCGAGCAGGTCTACCGCTGGGACCCGGATGGGGACGGCCCGGTGTTCAGCGTGGACACGCCGCCTCCCTATGTGTCGGCGGCGCACCTGCACGTGGGCCACGCCATGAGCTACGCCCAGGCGGAGTTCGTGGTCCGGTACAAGCGCATGAAGGGCCACCGGGTCTACTACCCCATGGGCTTCGACGACAACGGCCTGCCCACCGAGCGCTACGTCGAGCAGAAGTACGACATCAAGCACGGCTCCATGACCAGGAGCGAGTTCATCGCGCTGTGCCTGCAGGAGACCCGCGCCGGCGCCCAGGTCTACAAGGAGCTGTGGCAGTCCCTCGGGCTCAGCGTGGACTGGAGCGAGACGTACTCGACCATCGACCCCCGGTGCCAGCACACGTCCCAGCGGAGCTTCATCGAGCTCCTGGAGCGGGGGCTCATCGAGCGCCGCAACGATCCCATCCTGTGGTGTACTCACTGCCGCACGTCGCTGGCCCAGGCGGACCTGGAGAGCCTCGACCGCAAGGGTAGGATCTGGGACGTCGCGTTCCACGCGGCGGACGGCAGCGACCTCGTGATCTCCACGACGCGGCCGGAGCTGATCCCCGCCTGTGTCGCCATGTACTTCCACCCCGAGGACGCCCGCTACCAGCACCTGGTTGGGGCGGAGGCCGTGGTGCCGGTGTTCGGCCACCGGGTGCCCATCAAGACGGACCCGTCGGTGGACCCGACGTTCGGGACGGGCCTGATGATGGTCTGCACCTTCGGCGACGTGGAGGACGTGGACAAGTGGCGCCGCGACGGCCTGGACCTGCGCATCGTCATGGATCGGAGCGGGCGCCTCAACGAGCTGGCGGGCGAGTTCGCCGAGCTGGACCTCATCGTCGGGCGCAAGCGCATCGTCGAGCGGCTGGCGGAGACCGGCGACCTGCGCGGGGAGAAGCCCATCGACCAGAGCGTCAGCATCCACGAGCGGTGCTCGACCCCCATCGAGTTCGCCGTGGTGCCCCAGTGGTTCATCAAGGTGCTGGAGCACAAGGACGCCCTGCTGGCGCGGGGCGAGGCGCTCGGGTGGTTCCCCGAGTGGATGCAGGTGCGCTACCGGGACTGGGTCAACGGCCTGAAGTGGGACTGGAACATCAGCCGGCAGCGCTTCTACGGCGTGCCGTTCCCCGTGTGGTTCTGCGCGACCTGCGGCCAGCACGTGCTCGCCGACAGGGCGGACCTCCCTGTCGATCCCACGGAGAGCGCGCCTCCGGTCCTGTCGTGCGCGTCGTGCGGCGGGACGGCCTTCCGGCCCGAGACGGACGTCATGGACACGTGGATGACCTCGTCGGGCACGCCGCTGATCAACGCGGGGTGGGCCGCGGACGATGGCGCGCGCATGGGGGCGCTCTACCCGATGAGCGTGCGGGTGCAGGCCTTCGAGATCATCCGCACCTGGCTGTTCTACACGGTCGTCAAGAGCCACTTCCACACGGACAGCCTGCCCTGGCGGGACGTGATGATCAGCGGGTGGGGGCTCAACGAGCAGGGCAAGAAGATCTCGAAGCGCGACCTGCAGAAGTCCACGGACGCGGACGGCTACAACCGCTATGACCCCTACCAGGTCATCACGAAGTACGGCGCCGACTCGCTCCGGTATTGGGCGACGGGGGCCGGGCTCGGGTACGACCTGCGCTACAACGAGCGGGACGTCAAGGCGGGCAAGCGGCTCCTGACGAAGCTGTGGAACGCGTCCCGCTTCGGGCTCATGTACCTGGAGGGCTTCGACTTTTCGACGGAGCTGCCACTCGGCGAGCGCACCGTCGTCGACCAGTGGGTGTGGCACCACGCCAACGCGACGCTCCAGAAGGTGGGTGACGCCCTGGAGCGCTACGAGTTCGGGACGGCGCGGGAGGCCATCGACCGCTTCTTCTGGCACCACTTCTGCGACAACTGGCTTGAGATGATCAAGGACCGGTTCTGGACGCGAGACGCGTACACGGACCGGGACCGCCTGTCCGCCCAGGTGACGCTCGTGAAGACGCTGAGGCTCGTGCTCGCGATGTACGCGCCCTTCGTGCCGCACGTTACCGAGGCGCTCTACCAGCGGATCTATCGCGGGGTGGAGGGCGTCAAGAGCCTGCACGTCACGGCGTGGCCGAGCGTGGACGCGGCTTCGTTGCAGCCGGTCGAGGCGGGCGACCGCCTGATCGACCTGCTCGGCGCCGTGCGGCACCAGCGGACGACCCTGCGCCTCGCCAACAGCCGGCGCCTCGAGTCCCTGATCATCGACGCGCCTGCCGACTGGCGGGAGCAGATCGCGCCGATCCTGACGGAGCTCCAGGCCGCCGTGCGCGCAGATGCCATCGGGTTTGGCGTGGGCGAGGTGGAGGCCAACGTGGAGGGGGTGCGCCTGACCCTGGTGCCGACGCCGGCGGACGTCGAGGCGTGAATGATCGTCGACTCCCAGACCGCTGACGAGGTGATCGCCCTGCTCGGGCTTCAGCCCCACCCCGAGGGGGGCCACTTCGTCGAGACCTGGCGCGCCGTCGACCCTGCTGGGGGGCGGGGCGCGGGCACGGCCATCTACTTCCTGCTGGCGGCCGGCGAGCGCTCCCACTGGCACCGGGTGGACGCCGCCGAGGTGTGGCACTGGTACGCTGGGGCCCCTTTGGAGCTGCGGGTCAGCGCGGACGGGGTGGCGGAGCGGGTCGCGGTGCTGGGGGGCGACCTGAACTCCGGGGAGAGGCCGCAGCACGTGGTCCCTGCCGGGGCGTGGCAGGCGGCCGCGAGCCTGGGGGCCTGGACCCTCGTGGGCTGCACAGTATCGCCAGCCTTCGAGTTCGCGGGCTTCGAGCTGGCGTCACCCGGGTGGAAGCCCGGGGCCACGCCGTGACGGGTTCGCAGACACCACCAGGTCTGTGCCGCCGTTGATCCACGGTGCCCCTCGGTGCAGCATCCAGCGTGACCAGGAGGGTCCTCATGAACCGGAGACGAGCCTTCGGTGTGGTGCTCGCGGTCGGCCTCGGCGGGTGTGATGGAGGTTCGTCGGGTGGAGCCGACGTGGCATCCGTCGGCGACGGCCTGGGTACGGTGGACGTCGTGGCGGCCGGGGACGCAGCGGATGCCTCGGATGCCTCAGGCACCTCGGACGCCGCGGACCCCTACGCTGCCTGGCCCGACCCGACCACGGTCTTCCCCTGGGTCGCCGCGCCCGACCCAGACAAGCCGCCCTATGCCGATGCTCGGTGGGAGACCGAGGACTGGGGCCTGGAAGACCCCATCGTGCTCGACTACTTCGAGAAGCTCCAGAAGCACTACACGACCGCGTCACCCGACCTCGTGGCGCACTTCACGCAGGCGGGCGGGGAGATCCCCCCGCTGGGCGGGGGCATCGTCCTGTCCTTCTCGGGGGACATCCTGTACCTGGGCGGAAACTGGTCCGACTTCGCCAAGGGGGCGGAGCCGGTGACGCGGGCGGACCTGCGCATCGGCAACCTGGAGACGGCGGTGTCGGCGCTGAAGCCCCCGGGCAAGGGCGGCGTGCCCATCCGCTTCAACGCGCCTCCGGAGATGCTCGACAACCTGCCGTTCGACCTGCTCCAGCTCAACAACAACCACACGCTGGACGCCGACGACGACGGCGCCCTGTCGACCAAGGAGCAGGCGGAGGCGCGGGGCTACCGGACCACGGGGCTCAACGGGCACGCCACGCTGGACGTGAAGGGCAAGCAGGTCGCGGTCCTGTCCTACACCTGGGGCGTCAACCGGCGCGACTACGAGACGGCCCACGACCTGTTCGTCGTGCCGTTCGGACACAAGGGGGAGGTGGACCTGTCGCGAATCGAAGCCGAGGTGGGGGAGGCGCGGGCAGGGGCGGACTACGTGGTGGTCCTGCTGCACTGGGGCTACGAGTTCGAGTGGTACCCCGACCCGCGCTTCCTGCAGATGGCGCGGCAGATGGTCTCGTTCGGGGCGGACGTCATCGCCGCGCAGGGCCCCCACGTGGTGCAGCCGGCGGAGCTCTGCTGGGTGAACCACCCAGAGAAGGTGCCCGGCATCGGGACGTGCAGCGTGCGCAGCGCCGACGGGCGGAAGCGGCGCGCGGCCGTGCTCTACAGCCTCGGCAACTTCACAAACGACGTGCCGGACCGCATCGAGGTGGAGACGGGCGTCATCGGCAAGGTGAGCCTTGACGGCGACGTGACCGGGCTCGGCTGGACGCCGGTGGTGCTGCGGCACGACCCGCCGCGAGTCGAGCCAGCGGACGCGAACGTGGACGATCCCGAGGTGGCGGCGGAGCTGAAGCGGCTGGACGAGCACCTGGGCGCCGGCTGGCGCCTGCCCGTGGAGTGAGCGATGAAGAGGGCGATCCTGGTCGGGCTGCTGGTGGTGGCCGCCTGTGGCGATGACGGCGAGGGCGGGGGCGTAGGGGACTCCGGGCACGGCGACGTCCTGGACGCGAACGTCGCCGACGTCGGCCCTGGCGACACCGGCACCGGTGACGCGGGTGGTGACGTCCCGGATGGGAGCGCCGACGCGGGGGCCGCAGACGCCGGGCCAGATGACGTAGGAGATGCGGGGGACACAGCGGGCACGGTGGACACCG
This sequence comes from Myxococcales bacterium, assembly GCA_045863395.1. Classification (GTDB taxonomy): domain Bacteria; phylum Myxococcota_A; class UBA9042; order JABWCM01; family BTVJ01; genus BTVJ01. Next base: position 57,557 of record BTVJ01000015.1, on the reverse strand, counting down.
CCGCCCCTGAGGGCCTGCTCGCGGTACCCGAGACCGAGGCGTGGACCTTGCCGGGGTTGAGTGCGCCCGCCTACGTGCTGCGGACCGAGGCCAACGTGCCCCACGTCTACGCGGCGACCCGCGAGGATCTGGGCCGCGTGGTCGGCTTCGTGCTCGCCCGGGACCGCTACTTCTTCATGGAGATCCAGCGCCGGTATTCACTGGGGACGATCAGCGCGCTCCTCGGGGACGCGGCGCTCTCGAGCGACCTGAACGCCAGGCTGACGGGCGTCTCGACGGTGGCGGACAACCTGACGGCGAGCCTGGAAGGCGAGATGAAGGCCTACATGGAGGCGGTGGCCAGCGGAGTCAACGCCTACATCGACGCCGTGAAGGCCGGCAAGCTGCCGGGGCCGAGCGAGCTGGACCTGGCCGGGCCCTTCCTCGGGGCGGCGGACCCGACCTCGCTGATGGAGCCGTTCACCCTGCGCGACCTCATGGCCATCCCGGCGGCGCTGCTCTTCGAGACGAACTTCCGCACCGACGACGTGGACCGCGCCTACAAGCTCGCGCAGCTCGACGGGGCGTTCGAGGGGGTGGACTCCGCGGCGCTGCGGGAGCAGGGCTTCCTCGGGGACGTGTGGGGCAGCTTCAGGCCGCTCTACCCGGGCAACGCGTCGTCTCCCGGGTTCGGGACCTCCGGCCTCGAACGGGTGCAGACGGCGCGGGCGACGCCGGGGTCGGCCGAGCGCTCCATGCTCGCGCGCCTCGCCGGGCGGCGTGGGCGCCTCGACCAGCGCTTGACCCACGACGCATTGGGACCCTACGGGTCCAACGCCTGGGCGGTGTCCGGGGCGCACACGGAGACGGGCGGCGCGCTGGTCGCGGGTGACGGTCACCTGGCGCTGACGGTGCCCTCGCTGATGTACCAGATCGGCATGGACACGTCGGTGCTCGGGGGCGGGCCCATCCACCAGGCCGGGCTCCTGCTGACGCCGTTCCCGGTGTTGGGCGCCGGCACCAACGGCGACGTCGCCTGGAGCATGGTCAACCCGGTGGTGGACGTCACGGACTGGTACCGCGAGGAGCTGCTCTTGGAGGACGGCGCGCCCGTGGCGAGCCGCTTCCAGGGAGAGTGGAGGCCGCTCGTGCGCGTGGACGAGAGCTACGTCATCGCGGACGTGCCCGCCCTCGGATCCGTGGGGCGGACGGAGACCTGGGCCCGGTGGGAGACCTTCGACGGGCGGCGCCTGCTTGAGATCGAGGGGACGGTCGTGCCGCCGGGAGACGAGCCGGACGCCTTCGTGGTGCGTCTCGGCGAGGACCGGGTCATCCCCGCCGACGTGGACGGGGACGGGGTAATCAGCGCCATCTCCTTCGACTACGGCGCCTTCGACGCCACCCGGTGGCCCGACGCGCTCTACGCCATGGGAGTCTCTCGCGACGTGCTCGAGTTTCGGGAGGCCACCCGCGGCGTGGTCGGCGGCGGGCTCTTCATGGCCGCCGGAGACTCTCTCGGGAACGTGCTCTTCTCGTCCTACCAGGCGATCCCCTGCCGTGGCTATCTGCCGAAGGACGCGGAGGGATTCCTGCCCGGGGCCCACCCGGCGTTCCTGCTCGATGGCACCACGTTTGGAGCCTTCACGTTACCGACGGACCCGGCGGGCCACGCGGTGGAGGGCGACTCGGATCCCTACCGCTGCGTCATCCCCTTCGACGCCATGCCCCAGGCGCTCAACCCGCCGGAGGGCTTCGTGCGCACCGCAAACAACCAGCCCGCGCCCATCGACGACGACGGCGACCAGACCAACGACGCGTGGTACATCGGGGGGCCGTGGGAGTCTCCGCGGGCGGACACCATCCGGCGGCGCCTGGAGGAGGTGGTCGCGGCAGGTGGGGCCACGGAGGAGGACATGGCCAGCGTCCAGGGAGACCACACCTCGCGCATGGGCGAGCGGTTCACTCCGCCGTTGTTGGCCGCCATCGCCGGGGCGCGCGCACTGTCAATGCTCGATGGCCCGCTCCAGGAGCACGAGGCGCGCCTCGTGGCGCTCTGGTCGGCCAACGCGGACCGCTTCGGCGAGGTGGAGCAGCGCCTCGGGGCGTGGTCCTTCCGGGCAGAGTCCGGCGTGGAGACCTTCTACCACTCGCCCTCTCTGGAGGACCGCGCTGACGCGGTCGCGACCATGGTCTTCAACGCGTGGCTCCCCCGCTTCGTGGCGTCCGTGTGGGGCGACGAGCCGTGCGGTGACCTGTTCCCGTATCGACCCGACAACACGCGCCTCGCCGCCATATTGGCGTTCCTCGACGGGAGGGGGCCGGGCAATCCGGGGGCGCTGGCGAGCTGGAGCGAGGAGACCGGCGAGTCCGTCTTCTTCGACCGGGTGGGCACGCCCGAGAGCGAGCGCGCAGACGAGGTGATGCTGTCATCTCTGGCCGATGCGCTCGACTATCTGGAGAGCCCGCAGGCGGCGCCGGGAGTCGGGGGCTTCGGTGTGGCGGACATGGACGCGTGGCTCTGGGGTCTCCGGCATCAGGTGCGCTTCGAGTCACTGATCGCCCAGGTGGGGGACGACCCGGCGCTGAAGCTCATCGTGGATCTCTTCTCCATCACCACCAAGAACCTCCCCCTGGCCGAGACTCTCCCCGCCGGAGACCCGCGAAAGGGCCTCGTCCACTTCCCTCGCCCTGGCGACAACTTCGCCGTGGACGCCGCGGAGCAAGGGTTCTCGCTGGACGCCTTCACCTACGACCACGGCCCCGTCATGCGCATGGTCGTAGCGCTGGGAGACAAGGTCACGGGGCGCAACATCATCCCCGGTGGTCAGTCTGGCCTCGTCGACAGCCCCCACTTCGCCGACCAGGCCCGCCTGTGGCTCGGCAACGAGACTCTCCCGCTGCGCCTCCACCTCGAGGACGTCATCGAAGGGGCGACGGGGCGTGAGACGTTCACTCCGGGGCCGTGACGCCTGGGGTTGGGGGCCGGTCGCCTCCGTCACCGCCACCGAGACGGCGCGCCAGTGCAGCGCCGCCCCCGCGATGACGCAGAGGTGGAACAGCTCGTGGGGGCCGATGACGCCGGGCAGCAGGTCCGGCCAGCGGGCATACTCCAGGATGGCGCCAGCGCTGTAGGCCGCACCACCCTGGAGCAGCAGGCGGCCGATGCGCCCACCCGCCAGGTGGCGCAGCTTGATCCACGACACCACGCCGAGCCACCCCATCCCCAGGTAGAGGGCCAGCCCCAGGGCCTCCGGGGTACCCTCGAAGAACACGGTCTTGAGCGTGATGGCCGTGGCCGCCAGCGCCCACAAGAGCGCGATGAACCCCCAGCGCCAGGGCCCCCGCAGCGCGGCGCCGTGGAGCCCGGTGAAGGTGCCGGCGATCATCGCGAAGATGGCGGCGTGGTCCAGGCGCTGGAGCACGGCGCGGCCCGCGCCCTCCCGGTCGAGCAGGTGGTAGGTGCCGCTCATGGAGAACATGAACACCGCGCCGAACACGAACGCGACGAGGGCGGCGACGCGGGCGGCGCTGCCACGACCTCTGCGCACGAGGCGCACCCCGGCGACCAGGGCGACGCCCGCGCCGAGCAGGTGGGTCCAGCAGCTCACGGGGTCGGTGAAGCCGGGGATGGAGATGGGGTCTTTGGGGGACGTCAAGGAGATCCTGGTCCTACCACGGCGTGGGGCAGGCGTTGTACTCGAGGCGGCAGCAGCACCAGTTGGGCCCGCAGAAGCTGCCGCTGGTGCCGTTGTAGACGTAGACCCGCTCCAGGTAGCCGACGTAGATGTGCAGGGCGTTGAAGGCGCTGCCTCCTCCACCTGCGCAGATCTGGTTGCAGTCCGCGCTGGTGTTGCTGCAGATGCGTGGGCAGGCGGTGGTGTGGCCTCCTCCGCCCATCACGGCGCACATGGAGGACGCGATGAGCTTGGCGTTGTCGGCGTTGCCGTTGACCGCGTGGGCGTGGGTGCTCGGGTCTACGGGCCCTATGACCTTTCCCGTGGCGTCCACCACCGTCTGCCCCGCCACGATGACCCCCGTGCTCGCATGCACGGTGCCGTCGGCGCGGATGTTCCCGGCCACGTGGAGCCGCGCCGCGGGGCTCGTCGTGCCCATGCCCACGTTGCCGTTGGCCTGGACCCGAAGCACGTTGCCCGTCGTCCCGCCGTCGGTGTCCACGGAGAGCAGCGACACCGCGGCCGACTTCGCCGCGCCCGCGGCCTGCGTGACGCGGAGGCCCCACCCGTCCGTCACGAGCCGGGCCGCGTAGGTGTCGGTCTTGTTCTGGTGGACGGCCAGCGGCGTGTGGGCGTCGCGGTGGTTGTCGACGCGCAGGGTCGCGTCCGTGCCCGTCACCGCGTTGTTGGCGTCGGAGACCACATGCAGCGCCGACTCGGCGGCCCCTGTTCCTACTCCCACCCGGCCGTCCGGGCGCACCACCAGCGGGCGCTTCCCTGTCGCCTCGTCGCGCACGGCGAAGGCCCCCGCCTCGGCGCCCGCGTCACCCGCTCCGTGGCTGACCGCGCCCCAGCGCTTGCCACCACTGCCGGGCTCCAAGGCGATGATCGCCCCACCGGTGCCCGCGCCGACGGCGAGCACGTTCACCTCGCCCGCGTCGCGCTCCACCCGCACCGTCCCCGTGCCCGCCACCGTCTGACCGTTGCCCGTCACCACCACCGGCGCCGTCAGCGTGGACCCGGCAGCGGCCACCAGGGGGCCCTGCGCCGTGACCGCTCCCGCCTGGAGCGGCGCCCACGCGCCGTTGTCCACCGTGCGCAGCCGCAGGCCGCCGGTGACCTGGAGGTTGATCATGCCGTCCTTCGGGTCCACCAGGGCCGCGGCTCCCCCGACCTTGAGCCCGCAGCCCGTGGCGCCGTCCGTGCATGTGGTGAGCGTGCCCGTGGACCCCACGTTGCCGCCCAGCAGGAGGTTGGGGGCCAGGTGGCCGGCGCCCACGCAGCCCGAGCACAGGAGCGCCGCCGCCGACCCCGCCGACGTCGCCGCCTCGCTCTGGAGGGCGTAGGGCACGGAGCGGAGCCGCTGTCGGGGCAAGGGCGGCTCCCCGATGACCGTCAGCTCCACCCACAGCTCGGGTGCGGCGAGGAGGGCCGTCGTCAGTGGGCCCATGGTGGTGTCCACCATCCCGGCGGTGACGGTGACCGAGCCCAGGTTCTGGGAGTAGACCGCCGCTCCGCCGGTCGCCGCTGGGAAAAGCTTCAGAGACAGGTTGAACGTGCCGTCGGCGGGCAGTCCGGCGCTGGTGGTCAGCAGCCCCTGGAACGTGACCGTCGCGGGGACGTCCGCCACCGCGGGGGTGGCCAGCGCCAGGGCGAGAGCGAAGAACACCCGTCTCATGGGGCCTCCAGGGAGCGGGCTCATGGCCCGCACAGTGGGGTGAAGGTGCAGCCGAGCAGCGGGTCGCACTGGTCGGCGGTGCACGGGTCGCCGTCCTCGCAGCCTACGGGTGCGCCGTAGCAGGTGCCAGTGGCCTGGTCACAGAGGTCGAGGGTGCAGGCGTCGCCGTCGTCGCAGTGGGCGGCGGCGGAGCACTGCGCCGTGCACCCGGGGACTGGGGTGCTCGTACAGGCGCCGGTCAGCGGGTCGCAGGCGTCGAGGGTGCAGGGGTCGCCGTCGCCGCACGGCAGGAGCGCCGTCTGGCAGGTGCCTGCGGGGCACGCCTTCGTCGTGCAGGGTGACCCGTCCTCGCAGTCCGCCGCGGTGGTGCAGGGCTCCTGGCAGCCGGGCCCGGGGAGGCTCTGGCACCCCGCGCCCTCGACGCAGAAGGCCACGGAGCACGGGCCCGCCTTGGGGCAGGGCACGGGCGCGTGGGCGCAGGTGCCGTCGCAGGTGTCCACGGTGCAGGCGAGTCCGTCATCGCACGCGGCGTCGCTCGCGCACGTGCCGCAGCTCGGGTCGGGAGCCGTCCCGCACGCGCCGTCGCAGGTGTGTGCGGTGCAGGGGTCTCCGTCCTCGCAGTCGCTGGCCAGGAGGCACCCCTGGCAGGTCGGGAGAGGCAGGTGCTGGCAGGCACCGTCGACGCACAGATCCAGGGTGCAGGGGTCGGCGTCCCCGCAGCCTGTGCCGCTGTGCAGGCATGCGCCGTCCGCGCACAGCTCCGCGGTGCAGGGGCTGCCGTCGTCGCAGTCGTCAGCATCGATGCAGCCGGTGCAGAGCGGCACGGGGATGTGGGCGCACCCTTCGGGCCCGCACAGGTCGTCGGTGCAGGGGTCGCCGTCTCCGCACGCGACGGGCGCGCTGACGCAGGCGCCGTCCGCTCCGCAGGCGTCCTCCGTGCAGGGGTCGCCGTCGTCGCAGTCGGCGGCCTCGTTGGCGCAGGCGCCCGTCTCCGTGTCGCACGCATCGGCCGTGCAGGGGTCGCCGTCGTCGCACTGCGCGGCGGTGTGGCTGCAGGCGCCCGTCTCGACATCGCAGACGTCCACCGTGCAGAGGCTCTCGTCCTTGCAGTCCGCGTCCTCGGCGCACCCGGCGCAGCCTGCGACGGGCTCGTGGACACACCCACCGCCGAGGCAGCCGTCCTGGGTGCACGGATCCCCGTCGGCGCACCCCAGGGGGATGCTCACGCAGCCGACGCCGGCCACGCAGCCATCGAGCGTGCAGGGGTCGTCGTCGTCGCACCCGGAGCCGTGGACGCAGGCGCCGTCCGGGGCGCACCCGTCGTCGGTGCACGGGTCGCCGTCGTCGCAGGCTGGCGTGGCCACACAGGCTCCGCTCCAACCGTCGCAGGCGTCGGCCGTGCAGGCGGCCCCGTCATCGCAGTCCACGGCCTCGTGGGCACAGCCCGCGGGGCCGCAGGCGTCATCGGTGCACGGGTCGCCGTCGTCGCAGCCCCAGGCGCTGGCACAGCCAGTGGGGCCGCAGGTGTCCTGGGTGCATGGGTCACCATCGTCACAGGACGCGGGCGTGAAGACGCACGTCCCGCCGGCGCACGCGTCCTGCGTGCAGGGGTCGTAGTCGTTGCAGGGGAGCGGCGTGTTGGCGCACCCGGCGGCGGCGAGGCACAGGTCCGAGGTGCAGGGGTCGCCGTCGTCGCAGGGATCGGGTGTGTGCAGGCACGAGCCCGAGGCGCACTCGTCCAGGGTGCAGGGGTCGCCGTCGTCACAAGGCACCGGGCCATGAGCGCACCCGCCGGGTCCGCAGGTGTCGGTGGTGCAGGGGTCGCCGTCGTCGCAGGGCAGCGGCGACCAGGCGCACCCGCCGGGGCCACAATGATCGACGGTGCAGGGGTCGCCGTCGTCGCAAGGCAGCGGCGACCAGGCGCACCCGCCGGGGCCACAACCGTCGACGGTGCAGGGGTCGTCGTCGTCGCAAGGCAGTGGAGCGTGGGCGCACCCGCCAGATCCGCAGGTGTCGACGGTGCAGGGGTCCCCGTCGTCGCAGGGCAGGGGAGCGTGGGTGCACCCGCCGGGGCCACAACCATCAATGGTGCAGGGGTCGCCGTCGTCGCAGGGCACGGGCGTGTAGGCGCAGCCTCCCCCGACACATGACTCCACGGTGCAGGGGTCGCCGTCGTCGCACTGCGCCACAGTACACGTCCCGCCGTCGGTCTCGCCGCCAGGCGTGTCCTCGGAGTCGCCCATCACGTCGGCGCCGAGGTCCGCCAGGACGTCGTCTGCGTCGCCGACCGGCGCGTCCGAATCCCCGAGATCCGCGGTGTCCGTCGGTGCGTCGGCCACTCCACCGTCCCCCACGCCCGGAGTGTCCTGCTGCGGCACGTCCGTGACCTCGGCGGCGTCGCTGGAGCCTCCATCGGGGTGGGTGTCGACCTCGCCGCCCCCATCCGGGTGCGCGGTGTCCCCCCCAGCGGAGGCGTCCAGCCCAGGGGTGACGTCATGCGGTGGCGGCGCCGGGCTCGACGTCACGCACGCGGCCAGCCAGAGGCTCCACGCCAGGGTCTGCGCGCCACTGCGAAACGTCACGTCCATGCCTCCGCGAGCTCTCGCCCCGAGCACCGGGGCGGACGCGGCACCATAGCAGGTTTCTCGATCCCGCTGCGAGGCGTTGCGCTCCCACCGCGCCCCGGCGGTCCGCACCAGGCACTCGCGCCTCTGGTCGGCCTCGGGGTCCAGTGCCCGACGGACGGGGTGGGCGAGCTTCGCCGCAGCCCCCTGCGTGGCTCCCCGTGGGGCACCAGGGAGCCTGCGCCGGCTCCTCCGCGGCAGCCCCCCCGCTGTCCAGCGCGCCGCGGGTTACGACGGGGGGGCCTGGCTGTCGTGAGGGGTCGAGATTCCTTGTAGCGGCGCGGCTACGGGTCCTAAGCTGACCGGGCCGCGCGACGGTGCGGCGGGAGGTGCGATGGCCGAGGCGCTCCAGATCGCCGCGCTCCTGGCCCTGCCCCTGGGTCTGGCCCTGGCGCTGCTGTGGCGTCGTCCCGCCGCCGGGGTCGTCGCGGGCGCTCTGGGCCTCGGCGCCTTCGGCCTCGTGGTCGCGACCCTCGGGGGCGTGCCCGGCTCGCCCGCGCCGGAAGAGCCTACCCCGGAGGCTCCCCTGCTCACGGCCCTGCGCGCCGCCCCCGAGCGCTCCTTCGACGCGGCCACCCTCCACACGGAGATCAACGGCGCCGCGGACGTGTTCATCCGCCACGGGCTCACCCGCGCCTCCTTCAGGACGCTGCGCGTCCGCGGCGTCGACGTGACCGTCGAGCGCTACGAGCTCGGCTCTGCTGAGGACGCCCGCGCCGTCTTCGGTGAGCACGTGGCACCCGACCGCCCGCGCACGCCGTCCCTCGGGGATGAGGGGGCCGTCGACGATCAGGGCGGCGATGTCCGCTCGGGTCGGATCTACGTGCGCGTCACCCACAACGGGGGCGAGCCGGTCGGGCTCGCAGAGCACCTGGCCGCGCTGGCCCGTGCAGCGCTCCACCCACCTGGAGACACCCATGAGTGACATCACCCGCCGCTCCGCTCTCCGCATCGCCGCCTGCGGCCTCGCCTGCGCCGGCGCAGGCGCCCTGACCTGGCTCGGCCTGCGCGCCGAGCGGGACGTGCTCGCCAAGCCACGGGAGCTGCCCAAGCTGGCCCCGGCGGACACCGCGCGCGGCCTCGCCATCGGCCACGGCGCCGATCCCAAGGCGCTGACCCGCGCCGTCATCGCGGCCCTCGGCGGCATGGGCGCGTTCGTGGCCAAGGGTGACCGCGTGCTGGTCAAGCCCAACATCGCCTGGAACCGGACCCCCGAGCAGGGGGCCAACACCCACCCCGACGTCGTGGAGGCCCTGGTCCAGCTCTGCCTGGAGGCGGGCGCGTCCAAGGTGGTGGTGACGGACGTGCCCTGCAACGCGGCCGACGCCACCTTCGAGCGCAGCGGCATCGAGGCGGCCGCGCGGCGGGTGGGCGCTACGGTGATTCGCCACGCGTCGACCTCGGAGACTCTCGTCGGTGGCCACGCCGTCAGCCGGTGGCCGCTGATCGACGCGCTGTACGAGACCGACAAGCTGATCAACGTGCCCGTGGTCAAGCACCATGGGTCGAGCACTCTGACCGCGGGCATGAAGAACCTGTTCGGCGTCGCCGGGGGAGACCGGGGGCTCCTGCACGGCGATCTGGACGCCTCCATCGTCGACCTGGCCGCGGCCGTGCGACCGACGCTGACGGTGCTGGACGCGACCCGCGTGCTGATGCGGAGCGGACCTACCGGGGGGCGCCTCTCCGACGTCCGCCGCATGGACGCGATGGCGGCCGGAGTGGATCCGGTGGCCCTCGACGCCTGGGCCGCCGAGCAGATTGATCGAAAGGCGGAGGACATCGCTCACCTCCGCCTCGCCCGCGACCGGAAGCTCGGCGTGATGGACTGGCGCAGCCTGTCCCCGCGGGAGGTCCGCCTGTGAGGGGGCGCCTGGGGCGCGCGGCCACGGCGCTGCCGGCCTGGATCCGATGGCGTGGCCCCGGGGCCGCGGCGCGGTCCCTGCGCGTCCTCTGGCAGTCCGCCACGCTCCTCGCCTTCATTGCGCTGCTGGCCCTGACCCTGGAGCCCTTCGTCGCCGGCGTACCGCTCACCGTCTGGCTGCGTCTGGACCCGCTGGTCGCCCTGTCTACGGCGCTCGCCACCGGCACCCTCTACGCGGACCTCGCCCTGGCGCTCTGCGTCGTGCTGCTCACGCTCGTGCTGGGCCGCGTGTTCTGCTCCTGGCTCTGCCCCCTCGGGGCGCTCAACACGCTGGTGGGGCGTATGTTCCGCGCGCGCCGGTCCGCACCAGCCGAGCAGGCGCGCAACGCCTGGCGCCCAGCCTACCGGTCGAAGTATCTGGTCCTCGCGGGCCTGCTGCTCGCCGCGGCCCTGGGGGTCAACGCGGCCGGGCTCCTGGACCCCATCGCGCTCCTGTGGAGGAGCCTCGCCGTGGGGTTCGCGCCTGGCGCCACCGTGTGGTTCCCCAGCGGAGCATATCCCATGGGCTGGCTGCTGGGTCTCCTGCTGCTGGCCGTCCTCATCGCCAACGTCGCCCACCCGCGCTGGTTCTGCCGCGCCCTGTGCCCGCTCGGCGCGCTGCTCGGCCTCCTGGCGCGCTTCAGTCTGCTGCGCATCCACCGGGACCCCGAGCGCTGCAACGGCTGCAACCTCTGCCAGGCCGTGTGTGCTGGCGCCGCCGAGCCGCAGGAGACCCTGCTCGCGTCGGAGTGCGTCCTGTGCCTCAACTGCACCGCCATCTGCCCCCACCAGGCGATCACCGTGCGCTGGCTGCCGCCCTCGGAGGGCTCGCGCGCCCTGGTGGACGTCGGGCGCCGCAGCGCGCTCCTGTCGCTCGGGGCTGGCGCCGCCGCGGTCTTGGCCGTCCGCTCCGATCCCCGCAGCTCGCGCCAGGGCGCCGCCGCCAAGCACGCCGTCCCCTCGCTCATCCGCCCGCCCGGTGCCCTCGCCGAGCCCGCCTTCGTCGCGGCCTGCGTCAAGTGCGGCGCGTGTGTGAAGGCCTGCCCGACGCGCGTCCTCGCCCCGACCTGGCTGGAGGCGGGCCTCGACGGGCTCTGGACGCCCAAGGCCGACTTCAGCCTCGGGCACTGCGACCCAGACTGCGACGTGTGCGGGCGGGTCTGCCCCACCGGCGCCATCGCGCGCTTCACCCTCGCGGACCGCCGGGGCTCCTCCGACGGGCCCCTCCGCATGGGCACCGCCTTCCATGACCGGGGGAGCTGCCTCCCCTGGGCGGCGGCCACCCCGTGCAGCAAGTGCGAGGAGCACTGCCCCACGTCGCCCAAGGCCATCTGGCTCGAGCTCGCCTCCGCACCCCGGCGCGACGCGCCCCCGCTCGACCTCCTGGTGCCTCACGTGGACGTCGCCCGGTGCATCGGCTGCGGCACCTGCGAGTGGGTGTGCCCGGTAGCGGCCCCGGCCGTCCGTGTGGTCGCCGCCGGCGAGACCCGGAGCCCGGAGAGGCGCCTCGTGCTGTGACTGCCCCCCGGGGGAGGCCCCTCGGAGTGCTCGCGTTGCCCGCCGTCAGGCCGCGGGGCGTCGCCGGGAGCGCGCGTCGTGGCGTGGGGCCGGGAACCGCAGCACGAAGTCCATGATGTCCCCGAAGACCTGGTCCGCCTCCAGGTCCTGCATCATCTCGTGGCCGCTCTGCTCGTACCACAGGAGCTCGCGGTGGGCGGAGCCGACCTTCTCGTAGACCAGGTTGGCGGAGACCGGCGCGATCACGGTGTCCCTCCGGCTCTGGAGCACCCGGATGGGGACGTGGACCTCGCCGAGGCGCGACTCCACCTCGCGGGAGAAGGCGAGGAGCGAGGCGAAGGCGTCCGTCGCGAACCGGGGGTAGTTGCGGCTGTGCGCCGCCAGAGACGGGTCGTTGAAGGCGCGGGGGCTCGGCCAGGTGCGGAACAGGCGCGCCAGGAGGGGCGCCATGGGGGTGAGCGGATCCGCGAAGCGCAGGGCGGCGGCCACGGTGACGACGCCGGCGATGGTCAGCGGGTGTCGCCGGGCCAGCTCCAGGGCGACGAGGCCACCCATGGAGAGGCCGACGACCACCACCCGGTCCACTCTGTTCGCCAACGCCACCATCGCCCGCTCCGCGTCGGTGACCCAGTGCGCTGCGGTCACCCCGCGCAGGTCCAGGTGGTGGGTGCCGTGCCCGCGGAGCACGGGACGCTCCACGTCGATGTTCGCCGCGCGGAGGTGCGGGAGCAGGCCGTCGACCGCCGCGACGTCCGAGGTGAACCCGTGCAGCAGCAGAACGCCGATGCGGTCGTGGCGGGGCACCGGCCGCAACGGCAGCTCCATGGGCACGTAGCTCACCCGATGGTCCACCAGCGCGCTGATGCGCTCCATGACGTGATCGGTCAGCTCCCGAGCCAGGGGGCGCCCAGCGGGGCGACCGCTCCACCATGCCGGGCGGATGGGCTCTCCGAAGCGGATGCGCACGGGCGTCGATGCGGGGAGGCGCAGGAGCTCCAGTCGCGGGTAGACCTCCGGTGGAAACGCCCGCCCCGTCCCCGACACGCCGACGGGCACGATGGGAACCCCAGCCTCGATGGCCAGCCGCGCGACCCCGCTGTGCCCCCGCAGGAGCCCCGTCCGCGGGTCGACGGCGGTGCGCGGGATGTCCTCCTCGCCCGGGATGGTCCCCTCGGGGAAGATGGCCACCGCCTGGCCCCGGCGCAGCGCGTCGGCGATGCCTGCGAGGGCGCGGTCGTCCCCGCCCCTGTCGACGAACACGGACTCGGACAGGCGCACCAGGTGCCGGAGCGCCGGCCACACCTTGAACTCGGACTTGGCGACGAAGTGGACCCTCCGCGGGGCGGCCGCCCCGAGCACCTGGACGTCCAGCCAGCTCTGGTGGTTGCAGGCAAAGATCACGCCCCCCGCGGGCGGGACGTGCTCGGCCCCCTCGACGAGCAGGTCGTTCTGGCGCCGCAGCATCGCGCGCAGGCTCCCCCTCAGGACTGCCATGGCCGTGCCCGAGGCCTGCGCCAGCAGCCCCGCACGCTCCAGCCCGTTGACAGCAGCCCCCAGCGCGGTGTCCAGCGGCCACAGCGCGACCCTCGCCATCTCCGTCCGGTCCATGATGACCTCCTCGTGCAGTGCGATGACACAGTGCGTCATAGCGCCATGGTGAGTGGAAGCGCAAGGACGAGCCGGCGGTACACGGGGCGCCGGTTACGACCCATCGGCGAGGGCCGCCTGGAGCGACGGCGTCGCGGGCTCTGGGACGCCCGTCAGACCTGCCGCTGCATCCAGTCCGCACCAGTAGGTCGTCGCCGAACTGATGATGCAACCGGGAGGGCCGATCCATCCCCGCCAGACGCCCGGACCAGGCTTGAAATACCCCGAGTACTCCTGCGCTTGGCCCGAGCGCCTGGCAGGGCGCCTCGACCCTCCGGATTGCATCATCACTCTGGCGACGCCCTACCAGGGCGGGCGATGGTGCAGGCGAGGATCGAGACGGAGAGGGCGTCGCTGAGCCCCACGCACCGCGGCCTCACGAGCGGCGTGCTGCGGCGGAGAGTGACGGTGGTCGTGGCGACGTCGAAGCGCAGACCGCCGAGGCCGCCGGCGGCGAGGTAGACCAGTCCGGCGGTCCACCGCGGGGGCAGGACCTCGGTGGTGAGCAGGAAGTACGGGACGCACAGGCCGAAGTCGGCGGTCTTTGCTTCGCCGTGTCCAAGTGCTATGCTCGCTCCACTCACACGCGCTCGGAGGAGAGACATGGCGACGAGAGGATTGCTCACAGTGGCTGTCGTGATCGCGCTCTGCGGCGCGCTGATCGGGGCTGCGGATGGGAAGCCGAAGCCGAAGGTGGTCACCGAGGTCCCGCTGAAGGCGGGCAAGGTCAAGCCGGTCCAAGCGACCCTGCAGCAGGCGAAGCTCGCGGCGAAGGGGCAGGCGCTCGTCGCTGCCCCGGGATTCAAGCTCGTACAGCTCACCCCCACGAAGGTCGGAGTGGTCGGAAGTGGCGTGGACATCAACGCCGTGAAGATCCCGCTGGGCAGCATCATCGTGATCGACGACTCCATGGGAGAGACGGTGCTGCTCTGTGGCGGCAAGTCCTGCCACGAGTGCGAGTTCACGTTCGAGACGACGACCAGCGATACGAAGTGCGAAGGCTGCGGCGGCGGCGGAGACTGCACGATGACGGCGCGCAAGGTGGCACAGTGAGGGGAGCGTGACGTCGCTGGACCTCGCTCGGAGAGGCCTTGGGCCAACGGGTTCAGCGGTCCGGGGTCGAGCCTGCGTCACCGCGCGCTGCTGCCCCGTGTTCGAGCCGCACGCCCCGGGTTCGCACCGCCCCCGGGGGTGCCTCGGTCATCGCCGATTCGTATTGGCGTCTTGGGTCCACGGGGCGTCAGAGAGGACCACATGGCGGCGCGGGCCAGAGCGGCTCTGGAACTGAGGGCCTCCCCAGGTGGAAAGTTGAAGGCAGATGTGACTGGGACCTGCGCCGACCTCTCCGAGGCCGAGTGCCCGGGTGTGATGGCGCCGTGTGCCCTGGGCCATCGCCGACGAGGCAGCGGACCGTCACGGCGCTCGACCACTCTCTTCGGGAGCGTCCTCGCGCTCTGTGTCGCTTGTGGCGTTCCGGCACGCGACCATGAGGCGCCGGAGGGGGGCGGTGGGGACTCGGCGGACAGCGGGGGCCCGTCCAGCTCGCTGGACACGCCGGGCGGGACGCCGGACTCCGGCCCCACACAGCCGCCAGGCCCGCCTCCCGTGGGCGGCGCTTGCCCGGAGGGCGCACTCCAGTGCCCGGCCGGCCACGGCTGCAACGCGGGCACATGCGGCCCCTGCGGCGGCGTTGACGACTGCGGCGACCTGGACGCCTGTCGCCCCGACGGCTGGTGTGGCGCCTGCGGGAGCGACGCGCCCTGCCGAGCTGGCGAGACCTGCCTCCACGGGACGTGTCTGCCGCCAGTACCAGGGTGGAATCTCCTGATCGCTCCTGCCGACTTCAAGGCGCTGGTGGACAACGAGTCCAAGACGGACCTCTACCCCTGCGTGATCGAGGTCGGCGGCACCACCTACGGCGACGGCCAGGTGAGGCTCCGCGGCGGATCGAGCCTGTCCGCGCCGAAGCGGTCGTTTCGGATCGAGTTTCCCAAGAAGTCCGCGCACCCGGGATACTCGCGGAAGATCAACCTCCGCGCGGAGTGGAACGATCCGACCTACCTCCGCAACGCGCTCGCGGCTCAGACGTTCCGCCGCCTGACGACGCTGCCGACGTTCCGCACCCGCTTCGTTCGGCTGTCCGTCAACGGGGAACCCTACGGCCTCATGTCCGAGGTGGAGCGGGTCGGCGAGCCGTTCCTCGAGGCGCGCGGTCTCCCGAAGGATGCGCCGCTCTACGACGCGGATCCGCCCAACAAGATGGCCCAGCAGGGCATCGCGACGCTGACCCCGCTCCCCGACGACGCGACGTACCGCGAGGCCTACGACAAGCAGAGCGGCCCCGACGACTATTCAGATCTGCGCTCCTTCGTAGAGGAGACCCTGTGGGGAGACTATCAGGAATCGCCGAGTCTCGATCACACGAAGACTGTGCGACTCCGGGAGCAGGCCGACGTAGACCGCCTCGTGGGATACCTGGCGGTGATGGGGGCCATCCAGGGGCACGACCACGTGAAGAAGAACTACGTGGTCGCCCGGCTGCCCTCGGGCGCTGGTGTGAAGTGGGCCTTCGTGCCGTGGGACCTCGACCTGACGCTTGGCTGTCTGTATGACGCCGAAGGCGACGACACCGTCTGCGACAAGCTGGTCGTCGATGAGTGGTACGACACGGGGACGCTCCGCCAGGGCATGGACCCTGTCTACCCCACGAGCAGCTACTTCAACATGCTCATCCACCTCGTGGTCAACGACCCGGAGCTGCGCAAGGCGCTGAAGTCGCGCATCTGCGAGATCTTCGCATCGACGGTCTGGAAGGAGCGGCTGCCGGGCATGGTCCGCGGCTTCCGGGAGCACCTCGCCGCCCACGTCCAGGAGGACGAACGGGACCTCAACGAGGACGCCGCTGCGTTCGTCGAGGCCACCGACGACCTCCTGCGGTTCCTGACGGAGCGGCCGGCCTTTCTGCGCCCGAATCTCGGCTGCCCCTGACCCGGGGGGGGGACCAACACGGGGGGGCGCATCTGAGTCGGTGCCGGGAACCGGGTGTCTGAGCCCGGTTGCCAGCCACCTGCCCACCGGCAGACTCCAGGAATCCAAGCGTCAGGAAACTCCGTCCCACCGGCGTTGTCGGGGGCGCACTGGAACGCTGGAGTTGTGGCGATGAAGTGGGCAGGATTCGTTGTAGTGGCTCGGGCTCTCGTCGGGTGGTCCGGAGGCGCGGACGGGCGCGGACCTGCGGAGCACGCCCCCGAGTGGGTTCACTTCCCACCGGAGGTGTTCAAGCAGCATGGGCTCCCGGCGGGGGCCTTCGAGGGGTGGAGGCACCGTGTCACGCGTGTGCGGCTTCCCGACGGGTCGCTCCTCGTGACGGTGGCCTGCATCCCGCCTCCGGCCCCCAAGCCCCTCCCGGCTCCGCTCGACGACGCCTCGGCCGCGCGCACGCTGGCGGGTCGCCACGCCGCGATCCGGGCGGCCTGGCAGCCGTGGGTCCAGCGGGTCCCGAGCAGGGAGGGGCGCCTGGTGCTCCGCCTGGAGGTCGCTCCAGACGGCGCCGTGGAGTCGGTGCTCGTCGAGCACGACGCCGTCCGGCTCCATGGACTGACCAACGCCATCGTGCGCGTCGCCGCGGCGA
This sequence comes from Myxococcales bacterium, assembly GCA_045863395.1. GTDB lineage: Bacteria > Myxococcota_A > UBA9042 > JABWCM01 > BTVJ01 > BTVJ01. Next base: position 40,903 of record BTVJ01000015.1, on the reverse strand, counting down.
CGCGGTTCAGATCGAGCGCGGCTGGGGGCACGATCCGCTGGCCCATCGTCCTGCGCGTCGCGACACCCGGCGCCCCGATCCGTGACACGCCGCCCCGCCTGCGCGGGCCGGCGGGGACCCCTGCCCGGACGTTCGTAGAGGACCTCGCCGCCCTGCGACCTCCGCCCTCGTCCACGGGACCCGGCACGGGCGGCCGGTCGCTGTGAGCCGCGTCTGCCAGGGGGGCGGCGTCAGCGGGCGCGCGCCGGGGGAGGCAGGCTCGGCAGCATCACCACCTCGAGGCGCGGCGCCCTGCGCCGGATCGCCCCCGCGAGGGTTGCGGCTCCGGCAGCGTGTGCCTCCCACTTGGTGATCCCCACCACCACCCGCGCCCTGGGGGACACCACCCGGAGCGGGCCGTCCGGGTGGAGGAGCACGGTGGCGATGGCCTCCGGTGTGGTGGCGTCTCCGGCGGAGAGGCCGCACCGAGCCGCAAAGAGCGCGGGGCGGTGGACGTGCTCCTCGTCCAGGGGGGCGCCCACTCCGTCGGCGCCGACGACGCAGATGACGAGGCGGCTCCTTGAGGGCACTGCGGGCTCCCACGCGTCGTGGGCCTTCAGTGAGCGGCCTGCCGAGCCGTCTGCCTCCACGAGTGTCGCGTAACCCAGCCCAGCCAGGCGGTCCAGGCAGGGGAGGGCGAAGCCCCGGAGCTTCACCCGGTCCTCGGCCACCTCACGCTCCCGGGCGACCGTGATGTGCTGGCGGGCGCGCAGCAGCGCCAGCGCGCGAGGGAGCACGTCATCCACCGGCCCGACCACCACCGCCCCCGTGTCGCCGGGGGCTGGCTCACGGATGCGCGTGGAGGTGGTGGTGACGCAGGTGTGGTCCCGAGCGACATGGGCGCGGGCCATGGCCATCATCAGGGTGGTCTTGCCACCACCCCCGATGATCGACACGAGGCCAGGGCCGGTGGCGCCCAGCAGGTCCAGGATGTCTCCCGCTCCGGTCATTCCCGGCCCCCGAAGCGGGCCAGGATCGCCTCGAGCACACCCCCGCTGATGGTCCGCGCCTTGTCCGAGAGGGTCACACAGGCGGCGACGTCGCCCCGCGGGTCCAGGTCGCCGATCTTGAGCCCCGCGGGGACCATGAGGCCGTCGCGCACGAAGCCCCGCAGCACCCCACGGATGGTGGCGCAGACCCGCACTCCGTCCACCTCCCCCACCACGTCCCCCGCAGCCACCCGGGCACCGATGTCCATGCGGGCGCGCACGACCCCTGCCACCGGCGCGCGCAGGACCCGCTCGTGCCCGAACCCGCCGATGACTCCCGGCGTGCCCGTGTCCGGCGTGGCCTCTCCGCTCGTGATGAGCCTCCCCAGGTCATGCCCCCGCTGGGTCTCCACCACGACGTGGGCGTCTCGCCCGGCGACGATGCCCGGGCCCAGGGCGACCACGAGGGGCGCGTCCGAGATGGAGCCGCCGTCGTTGCGCTTGAGGATGCGGCCGTCCACCACCACGTCGGGCCGCCACAGCCTTCGTAGCGTGGCGGTCGGATCCACGAACACCGGGATGTGTTCGAAGGAGAAGGCGTCCAGCGCGGAGACGTCTGCGAGCCCCCACCTCCTGCCCCGCACGCCCTCCACCACGATCTCTCCGTCCCAGACCGCCGAGCAGAACGACACGGCGCGGCGGACGGCCGTGGGTCCGGCGACCTCCGTCATGGCCACGCTCAGCCCGCAACGGTGCAGACGGTGGGCGGTGGCGGAGGCGTGCTCGCCGGCGCCCCGAATGAGCACGCGCAAGGTCATGGGGAGGCCCCGCCCATGAGCGCCAGGTCTTCCGGCGTGTCCACGTCGGTCACGACACCGGGATCATCGGTCTGCCAGAGGTGGGCCCCCGCCCTCAGGTGACGCCCCCCGGAGTCTCCGCGCGCCGCCAGGAGGCGGCCCCGCAGCGTTCCCGCCACGACCACCGGGTGCCCATGCCGCCCGTCGAAGGTGGGGACCACGACTCCACCCACCCGACGCCACGCCTCCACCGCCCCCACCACCGTCTCCGTCCGAAGCCACGGGAGGTCGCCCAGCCCGATGACGAACGCCTCGGTCTCCGTCACGGCCTCCACCCCCGCGCGCAGGGATGCCCCCATGCCCTCTGCGTGGTCCTCGCACTCCACCGTCCGAACTCCTCCCATGGCAAGCCGCACCCCCGGCCGAACCACCACCACCACCTGAAGGCCCGCGGCGACATAGGGGCGCACGGCCCGGACGATCAGCGGCTCACCACCGATGTCCACCCAGAGCTTGTCGCACCCCATGCGCCGCCCGGACCCCGCCGCGAGGAGGATCGCCTTCACCGGTGGGCCCCCGTGCCGCGCAGCGCGGGCGCCGTCTGCCGCCACGTCGCGAAGCGCTCCGAGAGGTGCTGCACGGCGTCCATGAGTTGCCCCGGAGTGGTTCCGTCGTGGAGGGGGAGCACGGCGCCGTCGTGCTTCAGCACGCGCCCGCGGGAGACCACCACCTCCACCTCCGAGCCGTCGGCCGCCCAGAGCAGGTTCTCCACCACGTTGTCGAGCCGCGTGGGCGTCAGGTTGGGACGGTCGAGGCCGACGACGATCCAGTCGGCCAGGAGTCCCGGTCGCAGGGCCCCCTGCTCCAGCCGCAGCATGCGCGCGGGCACGGACGTGATCATCTCCAGGAGCTGGTCCGATGGCAGCAGCGTGGCGTCGCGGTGTGCAGCCTTCTGATACTGCGCCGCGAGCCGCGCCGCCGCCAGGATGTTCTGATTGTCCGCCGAGCCGGACCCGTCGGTGGAGATGGCGACCGGCACCCCTGCCCTCAGCATCTCCATGACCGGTGGCATCCCCGAGCCCAGGATGGTGTTGGCCAGCGGGTTGTGCGCAACCTGAGCCCTGGTCCGCGCCAGGATCTCCACGTCGCGGGGCCCGCAGTTCACCTGGTGGGCAACGATGGTGTCTCCGTCGAGCGCGTCAATCTCTTGCAGATACTCCACCGGGGTCAGGCCCGGCTCGATGGTCTCCCGGAACCAGGCGGTGGTGCGCGGCTCCTCCGAGGAGTGGATGTGAAACAGCGAGCCGTGCTCCCGCGCCCACCGCTTCAGGGGGACGAGCAGCGCCCGGCTGTTGGAGAAGTCCTGGTCGGGGCCAGGGCAGAAGGACGTCCGAGGCAGCCCCCTCCCGAGCTCCCACGCGGCGTCCAGGCGCCGAATCGCCTCCGCCGGAGTGTCGAGGATCTCGTCCACGTAGAAGCGGTCCTGGGACCCGACGGCGCAGATCATCGTCGTGCCCGCCCCCTCGTTGGCGGCGGCGATGTCTTCCAGGTGATACTTGTTGTAGTTGCAGTGATGGACCAGCGAGGCGGTGATCCCGTAGTGGACGTCACAGAGGCGGGCCATCCGGTAGGCGACGAGCTGGGGCGAGCACCCGAGCTCCGCTGTCAGCGCCTCCCGCTCTCTGTTCATGAACCCCGTGAAGGGGTTGACCGCGTGATCGAGCCACGCGGTGAGGGGCTCGTCCTTGGCGATCCCGATGAGCGGCTGCTCGTGGTCGTGACCGTGGGCCTTGACGAAGGCCGGCAGCAGCACGCCGCGCAGCCGCGGGACCTCCTCACCGGCGCGCGCCAGCCGCCCCCCGATCACCTGGAGCTGCTCACCAAACCGTGCACGAAGCCTGTCTCCCGTCTCCGGGGTCCACTGTCGCGCCTCGACGATCCGCTCCCCCTCGCAGAGCACATAGCCGTCGCGGATCCTCTCCCCCCCTCCGGGCAGCAGGAAGTCCGCGCGGCAGACCAGCGCCTCCATCTCTCGCCTCCTACAGTCTGCCCATGGCGCGCAGCACCTTCTCTGGCGTGAAGGGCCACGAGCGCACCCAGACGCCGACGGCGTCGTGGATGGCCGCCGCGATCACAGGAGCCGCTCCGTTGCATGAGATCTCAGAGATTGACTTGCTCCCGAAGGGGCCGAAGGGGTCGTGGGTGTCGATGAGGACCGCCTTGAAGTCCGCCGGCAGGTCTCCGATCTGCGGCACCCTGTAGTCCCGGAACCCTGGGTTCAGGCAGCGACCGCCCTCGTCGAGCACGAGCTCCTCCGTGAGCGCGTGCCCGATGGTCTTGAGCACCCCACCGTAGATCTGCCCCAGCGCCAGCTCCGGGTTCACGGGGGTCCCCGCGTCCTGGAGCGCGTAGTACTTCTGCACCGTGACGGCCCCGGTGCGGGTGTCCACCGCCACCTGGGCGAAGTGGGCGCCATAGGGGAACGACCCCTTGTCGGTGATGAAGTGCCCGACGGCCGTGAGCTGCCCTCGCCCGGTCCCCGACTGGGTGTGCCGGGCGATGTCCTCGTAGGTGACCGCGCCGCTGCGCCCCCGCACGCGCCCGGGAAACTCCAGCGCCACGTTGTCCAGTGGCTCGCTGAGGAGCTCCGCGCCCACTGCCAGGAGCATCCGCTTCATCTCCAGGGCCGCGTTGAGGGCGGCCCCACCTGAGAAGTACGTCCCCGACGAGGCGTAGGCGCCCACGTCGAACGGCGTCACGTCCGTGTCGGCGGCGGTCAGCGCGACGGCATCCAGCGGCACGCAGAGGGTCTCGGCAGCCATCTTCAGAGTGACGGTGTCGAGGCCCGTGCCGAGGTCCGTGCCCCCCGACAGCAGCATGAAGGTGCCGTCGCCGAACATGCTGATGGCGGCGTTTGCCGAGTCGAGGCCCGGGAGTCCCGACCCCTGCTGCACGACGACCACTCCCTTGCCGATGCGCAGGTCTCCTGCCGGCGGCTCCCGCTCGCCCCACCGGATCATCTCTGCCCCCTGCGAGAGGGCCGGCCCCAGCCCGCAGGTGGCGACCCGCTGGGGAGCCCCCTCACGCCCCTCGCCGAGGCAGCGCAGGATCTCCAGCATGGAGCCCTCGCGGACCCGGTTCTTCTCGATGAGCGCCAATGGGTCCAGTCCCAGCTCGGCGGCCAGCTCGGTCATCGCGAGCTGCATCGCGAAGGAGCCCTGCGGGGCGCCGTACCCCTGATAGGCTCCGGTGGGCGGGATGTTGGAGTACCAGGTGGTGACGTCGAAGCGCACGTGGTCGCACAGGAAGAGCGGCAGCGACTTGGAGCAGGCGTTCATGGGGACGGTCAGGCAGTGCGCCCCATACGGGCCGGTGTTGGCCTCGACGCCCATCTGAATCGCCGTCAGGCTCCCGTCCCGTCGCGCGCCGAGCTTGACGCGGATCTTCATGGGGTGGCGCGTCCGAGACGCGATGAACTCCTCCTCCCGGGTGTAGCGGAAGAGGATGTCACGGCCCGTCACCCAGGTGCACCACGCGGCGACCTCCTCCAACACCATGTCCTGCTTGGCGCCGAAGGCCCCGCCCGTCCGCTCCTTGATCACGCGGATGCGGTTCTCGGGGACGTCCAGGATCCGCGCGATGATGCGCCGCAGGTGCCACGGCACCTGCGTCGAGCCGTGGATGACGAGGCGCTCCCCCTCCATGCGTGTGTAGACCACGTGCGGCTCGAGCGGGGTGCTCTGCACCTGCGAGGTCTCATACTCCCTCTCCAGGATCACGTCGGCCTCGGCGAACCCTACCGCCACGTCCCCGATGCCGCCGGAGACTGCCGCCGCGACGTTGCGCCGGGGATCCCCGTGGATGGGGAACTGGTAGATGATCCGCCCGTCCCGGGGATCGGCGGTCTCGTTGAGCCTGTCCAGATCCGCCGGCGCCCCGACCACATACTCGACGCGACCCGCATGAACGGCAGGCCCCCGCTTCGCCTGCTCGATGGTCAGCACGGGCGGGAGCACCTCATACTCGACGTCGATGAGTCCCAACGCCCGCTCGGCGACCTCCAGGGACTCCGCCACGACGGCGGCCACCCGGTCGCCCACGTGCCGCACCTTCTTCCCGAACATGCGCCGATCATAGGGGCTCGGCTCGGGGAAGCCCTGGCCCGCCTGGTTGTACTCCACCGGCGGGCAGTTCAGGTGCGTCACGACGTGGATGACTCCGGGGAGCGCCTCTGCGCGAGCCGTGTCGATGCTGCGAATGCAGGCGTGGGCGTGGGGGCTCCCGAGGACCTTCAGCCAGGCGTGCCCTGGTCGAACCCGGTCCTCCACGAACGCGGCCTGCCCCCGCGCCAGCATGGGCCCGTCCACCTTGCGGGTCACCTTGCCGACCATCCGGTAGTCGCGGAACTCGGGGACGTCCGGCCGTGCCTGGGGGTCCCGGAGGCGCGCCCGCGCCAGCTCCACCGCCCCGAAGACCTGCTCGTAGCCCGTGCAGCGGCAGAACGTGCCCGAGAGGGCGTCCCGCACGGCGGCCCGGTCCGGCGCCTCCTCTCGCGCCAGCAGCTCCTCCACCGCCAGCAGCATGGCCGGCGTGCAGTAGCCGCACTGGACGACGCCCGCGTCCACGAACGCCCCCTGCAGCACGGACAGGCGCCGGGGCCCGGCCATCGCCTCGACGGTCCGCACGGCGCGCCCCTCGAGCTGGCCCGCGGCCAGCAGGCAGGAGTTGACGAGGCGGCCGTCGACCAGCACGGCGCACGCCCCGCAGGTGCCGTCGCCGTCACAGCCGGCCTTCACGGACGTGAGCCCCTCCCGGCGCAGCAGGTCCTTGAGCGACATGGCGCCGTCGGCCTCCACGGCGCGGGGCGTGCCGTTGAGCGTGAACGCGATGCGCATCTAGTGCCCCTCCCCGGCTCCGAGGAGCTCGCGCACGCAGCGGGCGACGAGCACCCCCGCGATGCGCTGCTTGAAGTCCGAGGTGCCTCGGAGGTCCTCGGGCGGTGACAGGCGCTTGCCGACCATGAGCTCCAGCGCGTCCGGGTCGATCTCGGGCCCGCGCAGCGCGTCCTCCACCCAGGGGAGGCGGATCGCGGTCTCTGCGACTCCGGAGGCGGCGACCGCCGGGTCTCTCTGCCCTCCGCGCTCGAGCGCGACGGCGACGGCGACCAGGGGGACGTCATTGGCGACGAGCCGGTGGGACGCCATGGCGAAGCGCTCTACGGAGCGCGGCACCCGCACGTGGCTGATCAGGCCCGGGTGGTGCCCACAGAGCACGTCCTCGATTCCCAGGTCGGCGCGTCCGCTGCTCGACACCATGACGACTCGGGCGTCCAGCACCAGCAGGGTGGGCAGCAGATCGCTCCACGGGTTGTTCGCGCCGATGTGCCCGCCGATGGTCGCCGCGTTGCGGATGTTCCGGTTGGCGAGCTGCCCCGCCGCGCGCCGCAGCGGCTCGGGCACCTCGGTGGACTCCGCGAGGGTCTGAAGGCGCACGCATGCGCCGATGGTCACGTCGCGGGTGCCCGCGTCGATGCCGTCGAGGCCGAGACCCGACAGGGAGATCAGGTGCGTCGGCCTCTGTGCTTGGGTGTTCACTTCGGTCCCTCCGGCCAGAAAGGCGGCCCCGTCGCCCAGCTCGGTGCGCAGCCGCACCGCCTCGAGCGCCGTTGCAGGGGTGTGAAACTTGTTCATGCGCGACTCCTTGGCTGCGTGCCCGTCAGACCAGGGCAGCATCCCGCCGGGCGCCGGGGGGCGTCAACGACGCACTGGAGCGGAACCAGGGAGTGGTTTCAAACCACTCTGGCGGGCGCGAGTCGGGATCGCGCCGAGCGTCGAGGGGCCGCGGACGCAGGACGCGGCGCGCCCGGTCAGAAGTTGATGTTGTCCGCGAACTCGCCGTCGAGGCGGTTGGGCACGTAGAGGACCTGGACCCCCTCGTAGAGCCACCGGTAGAGGAGCATGTACTTGAGCACCTTCTTGGTGTACTCGCGGCCCTCCCGGTAGGGCGTCTCCTCCTGGAACTCGTCGTAGGCGATGTGCGCCTTGCGCTCCAGCCACGAGGCGATGCGGTGGGGCCCCGTGTTGTAGCTCGTGATGGCCAGCGGCTCCTGCCCCTTGAACTTCTCGATGAGCTGGCCCATGTACCAGGTGCCGAAGTAGATGCTCATCTCGGGCTCGAGCAGCATCTCCTGGGAGAACTCGCCGTACCCGGTCCTCGCTGCGATGAGGCGCCCCGTCCGCGGCATCACCTGCAGGAGCCCCCGCGCCCCGGCGATGGAGATCGCCCACGGGTTGAACGCGCTCTCGACCCGCATGACGGCCCACATCAGCTCCGGCCGCATGCCGTAGAGATCCGTGAAGAAGCCCATGGTCTCCGGGTACGCGCGGGGGTAGACGCCCCGCCAGCGCTCCAGGCGCTCGGCGGTGGGCCAGGCGCCCAGGGGGCCCGAGCGCGACGCGTGCGCCCTCAGTTGATACCAGTCGCCAAGGCGGCTCGCTGCGAGGGAGATGTCTGCGCGGAGACTGCCTGGAAGCTTTCGGGCCTGCTCCAGTCGCGCGACGATGCGTGCCTCGTCGCCCTTGGACAGCGCCTGGCGGTGGCCGAGGCGCATGCCCCAGAGGCCCTCCTTCTCACCCACCCTCCGGTTGTCGTGCAGCAGATTCGGCTCGGCGCCCGCCAACGACCGCGCAGGCACCCCTGCCTTGAGGTCGCGCAGCGTCGCCATCGCATAGCGCAGCTCGACGCGCGCCGCCTCGAGCTGGCCCACCCGCGCGAGCTCTGCTGCCTTTCGCAGCTCGGGCAGCGTCCCCCCGAAGTCGGCGGCCAGGCGGTCCAGCAGGTCATCTGGTGCCGTGTCGAGCGGGGTGCGCCGCGCAGGCACGCCGGCCCGCGCCGTCAGCTCCACGGGCGCCGCGGGCCAGTGGATCCGTGCGCCCGTCGCCTCGAGATCCGGGAGCTGCTCGGGTGGCAGCGCCTTCCACTCCTCGCGCACCACCCCCAGCTCGTAGAGGCGGTTGTTCGCCTGCAGCGAGTAGTAGGTCAGCGGGTCGCGCTCGACGATGGACGTGAACAGGGGGATCGCCTGCTTCGGCTTGCCCGCCTTCACGAAGGCGCGCGCCTGCCAGTAGGTCGAGCGCTCCCAACCGACGGCCCCCGACAGCGCCTCGAACCTCTTCACCGCCTCCAGGGGTTTGCCGCGCTGGTAGTCGAGCCAGGCCAGCCGCCAGCGCCCCTCCGCGTCGCCACGCCGCAGCGTGGACTCGATCTCCCACGCCTTCTGGTACTCACCCACGAGGAAGTACATCTCGGCGAGCTGAGGGAGCGCGCCGCGCCCACGCTTGCGGTGCTCCGCGGCGGCCTCGGCGATTCGACCCGAGCGCGCCAGACACTCGGCGATCTGCCCTCGCGTCCAGTCGCTCGGACGCAGCCCCATGACCTCCCGCCAGCGCCGCAGCGCGTCCTCCCAGTCTTCGGCCCCTTGTGCCGCCCGGGCCGCCTCCCTTCGTGCCTCCAGCGCCAGCGGAGCGCGGCCGCTCCTCTCCAGCTCCACGATCAGGGGGTCCAGCTCCGCGATGGCCTCGGCCCACCGCTTGTCGGTCCGCAGGTGCTTTCCGTGGGCGAGGCGCTCAGCCAGCGTCCACGGCGTAGGAGTCACCCCGTCCTGGGCGAGGACGGCCAGACGGACGCTCGCGACCACCGCCGCGTGGCTCCCCGGCCAGTCCTGCTCCACATCCCGGAAGGCGTCCGCCGCCGCCTGGGCCCTCCCCAGCGCCAGCAGCGACTCGGCGATGGCCAGCCGCGCCTCCCGGGCGGCGGGCGCTCGGGGATAGAGCGCGAGGACCTCTCGGAGGGCGGTCAGCGCCTCCGCGTGACGCGAGAGGGCCGCGAGCGTGTGCGCGCGCTGGATGGTCGCCTCGTGGCGCAGCGTGCTCTCCCCGTCCCGGGCGACACGGGTCCAGGCCTCGAGCGCCTCCTCCTGCTGGCCCAGGTGTGTGAGCGCCTGCGCCAGGGCCACCGTCGCGTGGTCGGCGATGGCGAGGGGACCGACGCGGCGCAGCTCCGCCGCTGCCTCCTTCCATCGGTGCTGCTCCATGAAGATGGTGCCGAGCATGTACCGGGCGAGGCCCTTGTCTGCGGCGGTCACCGCGTCGTCGTAGGACTCCAGGAGGGATGTCAGGGTCCGCCCGGCCCCGTCCAGATCTCCGGCCGCCAGGAGGGACCGGGCGAGGACCAGGCTCGGGGGCACGTCGGGGGGCGCGCTCACCGCCCAGAGCCCCGCGGGCTGAGCGCCGATCGGCGGGGCGACCATCGCGGCGCCCAGGAGCAATGCCAGGGTCAGATGCTTCATGGATCCCTCTCGACGCGCGGAGGCCGCGCCCCTGTCAGTGTAGCCCCCCCCATACTGAGCGGCAACTCGGGTGCGCGGCGCCTGCGCCCGCCCGTGGTGGTGCCCGGGCCGCCTCGGAGTTGCCCTTTTTCGGTGCGGGCGCGTATCTTTGCAGCCTGCACCACGGTACTCGGTGCAGCGAGGAGCCCATGACCGACAGAACAGACGCCCCCGAGTTCACGGAGACCGCGCTGCTGGAGCGCTTCGGGCTTGCCCCCCGAGGGCTCGAGCGGGTGATGAGCGCGGCCCTCACCGGCGCGGTGGACGACGCCGATCTCTACTTCGAGCACACGGTCAGCGAGACGCTGAGCCTGGAGGAGGGGATCGTCAAGAAGGCGACCCACGACGTCCACCAGGGCGCCGGCGTGCGCGTCATCGAGGGAGAGCGGACCGGGTATGCCCACACCGACGAGATAGGCCTCCCCCAGCTCGAGGCCGCAGCCCGAACCGCCCACGCCATCGCCCGGCACGGCGGCCCCCAGCACAGCGTCGCCATCGCGCCTGTCCCGCACGCCCACGACCTCTACCCCGTGGAGCGCGCGGCGGTGGACGAGCCCATGGACCGCAAGATAGGGGTCCTGGAGGCCATGGACCGGGCGGCGCGCGCGGTGGACCCCCGCATCACCCAGGTGATGGCGACGGTGGCGCTGGAGCAGAAGGTGGTGCTCATCGCCCGCCGCGACGGGCAGCTCACGGGGGACGTGCGGCCGCTGGTCCGCGTGTCGGTGCAGTGCATCGCGGAGGAGGGCAGCAACCGCCAGGTGGGCCGCTCCGGTGGCGGCGGGCGCTCGGGCTTCGATGCCCTGGTCGCGCTCGACGGCGCCGAGGAGGCGGCCATCGGCTGGGCACTGGAGGCTGCCCGCCAGGCCCTCGTGAACCTCGACGCGGCGCCCGCGCCGGCCGGCACCATGGACGTGGTGCTGGGCCCGGGGTGGCCCGGCATCCTGCTGCACGAGGCCATCGGCCACGGCCTGGAGGGCGACTTCAACCGCAAGGGGACGAGCGCCTTCTCGGGCCTCTTGGGGCAGCGGGTCGCCAGCGAGCTGTGCACCATCGTGGACGACGGCACCATCCCTGGCCGCCGCGGCTCCCTGAACGTGGACGACGAGGGCACACCCACCCAGCGCACGGTGCTCATCGAGCGCGGGATCCTGCGGGGGTACATGCAGGACCGGCTCAACTCGCGCCTCTCGGGCCATTCACCCACGGGCAACGGCCGGCGCCAGAGCTTCGCGCACGTCCCCATGCCGCGAATGACCAACACCTTCATGCTCGCAGGGGAGAGCGACCCGCAGGACGTGATCCGCTCCGTCAAGCGCGGCCTCTACGCGGTCTCCTTTGGTGGCGGCCAGGTGGACATCACGAGCGGCAAGTTCGTCTTCAGCGCCACAGAGGCCTACCTCATCGAGGACGGGCGCATCGGGCGCCCCGTCCGGGGCGCGACGCTCATCGGCAACGGGCCCGACGTCCTGACCCGTGTCAGCATGGTCGGTCACGACCTGAAGCTCGACACGGGCGTGGGCGTGTGCGGCAAGGACGGGCAGGGAGTCCCTGTGGGCGTGGGGCTGCCAACCATCAAGATCGACGGCCTCACCGTGGGTGGGACGTCCGCCTGAGGAGGGGTGAGATGATCGAGGAGCTGCTCCAGCGGGTGCTGAACCAGGCGAAGGGAGCGGGGGCCACCGCGGCGGACGTCATCGGAGTCGACAACCTGTCGACAGTGGTGCGGGTGCGCCAGGGCGATGCCGAGCGCGTCGAGCAGGCGCGGCAGAAGAGCCTGGGGCTCCGGGTGTTCGTCGGGGACCGGTCGGCGACCGCGTCCACGTCGGACCTGACGGCCGCGGGCCTGGACATGCTCGTCGATGTCACGGTCGCCAACGCGCGAGTGACCGCCGCCGACCTGTCCGCCGGGCTCCCGGACCAGGCAGAGCTGGCGCGGGGCGTACCGGACCTGGACCTCGCGGACCCCTCGGCGGACGCGTTCAGCCTCGACGTCGCGCTGGACCAGGCCCGACGGGTGGAGGCGGCGGCGCTCGCACACCCGGACATCCGGCAGGTGGAGACCAGCCAGTTCTCCTTCTCGGATGGCGCGGTCGCCTTCGCTACCACGGCCGGGTTCGCCGGGGCGTGGCGCTCGACGCGGTTCAGCCTCCACACGGTGCCCATCGCTGCCAAGGACGGCCAGATGGTCCGCGATTGGTGGTCCACCTCGCGGCGCTTTCTGGCGGAGCTCGACTCCCCCGAGGAGGTCGGCCGCATCGCTGCCGAGCGCACGGCCCGCCGCATGGGCGCCGTCAAGCCGCGCACCGCGGACGTCCCGGTGGTGTTCGATCCAGAGACGGCGAGCAGCCTCCTGTCGCACTTCGCGGGGGCGGTCAACGGCTACTCCCTCTACAAGGGCGCGTCGTTCCTCATCGGTCGCCTCGGCCAGCCGGTCGCCTCACCGCTGGTGACCATCGTGGACGACGGCACCATCCAGCGGGGCCCGGGCAGCAAGCCCTTCGACGGCGAGGGCCTCGCCACCCGCCGCACGGTCGTCGTGGGCGACGGCGTCCTCGAGAGCTGGATCCTCGACGTCTACAGCGCCCGCAAGCTGGGCCTCCGCAGCACGGGCAACGCGGCGCGGTCCACGGGAGACTCCCCCACCGCAGCGCCGACCAACCTGCGTCTGCTCCCGGGCAAGTCGTCCCATGAGGACATCGTCTCCAGCGTCCGCTCGGGCCTCTACGTCACGGAGCTCATCGGCTTCGGCGTGAACCTGGTCACGGGCGACTACTCGCAGGGCGCAGCGGGCTTCTGGATCGAGGACGGCAGGCTCGCCCGCCCGGTCCACGAGGTGACCATCGCGGGCAATCTGGCAGACATGCTCAAGCAGGTGGAGCTGGTGGGGGATGACCTGCGAGAGGACGACCGGGTCGCGAGCCCCACCCTGAAGATCGCGCGCATGACGGTGGGGGGAGAGTAGACCCCCCTGGAGCGAGACTCACGGCTGCGCCGCAGGGTCGACACACTCCGAGCAGATGTTCTCCATGAGGGTCTCGAGCAGGACCACGTCCTCCGCGATCTTCGGGTCCTTGAGCTGGACGTTGATCCCGTTGCAGAAGGTCCGCGCATAGACGAGCTGCTGAATCGCCGGCTGGACGTTGGTCGAGTCCTCGTGGAACAGCCCGCAGGCCTCCTTCATGGACAGCCCCAGGCGCAGCAGACAGAAGTTGCGCTGCATGATGGCGCCCGAGAAGTACTGGAACCCGCCGCCGTCGTCATACTCCAGCGAGCCCAGCGCGATGTCGGTCGTGAAGGTCTCGACCGTCTTCTCCTTGACCAGCTCGTACTCGTAATAGACCTTGGTCAGGGCCGCGTTCTCCATGTCCTTGAGCAGGTCGGCCTGCGGGCTCTGGAGTTTCACCATCAGCAGACCGTTCTTCTTGGCGGCGAAGACCGTGGAGACTGCCACGTCCGGCTGCTCCTCGCTCGGCTGCGGCGGCTCGATGACCCCACCCTCGTCCACGTCATACTGGGGGCTCGGGCCGAGGAGGTGGACAGACCCGTCCTTGAGCTTGTACTCGAAGCCGTAGATCGCGTCGACCCCGAACCCGGTGGGCAGAGAGAACCAGATCTTCAGGTTGTTGGCGACCGGAGTCAGCAGATACTTGATCTCGGCCTCGAACACCTGGGTGATCTTGTCCGCCGTGTCCAGGAAGTAGAAGTTGCCGAGACCCTGGGTGGCGAGGAGGTGCATCAGATCGAAGTTGATGTCTGCTCCAACCCCGATGGTCGTGAGGCCGACCCCCACGTCATTGAAGCTCTTGCTCATCGCCAGGATGGACGGCGTGTCCAGGATCCCTGCGGTCGGCACGCCGTCGCTCAGCAGAATCACCCGCGGCGTGAGGCTCGTGTCTGCGATGTGGGTCAGGACGTTCTCATAGCCCAGCTTCAGGCCGCCGGACAGGTTGGTCGACCCGCCCGGGAACATCGCCTCGATGACCTGCTTCGCCTTCGCCTTGTCCTTGAGCCGCTGCGGCGGAAACACGGTCTTCGCGTCCGTCGAGTAGGTGACGATGGAGACCATGTCCTCCTCGCTCAGGGTGTCGATGAGCTGGAGGAGCCCCTGCCTCACGAACACCATCTTGTCCTGCCCGTCCATGGACCCGCTGACGTCCACCACCAGGCTGAGGTTGAAGTGGTTGGCCTCGATGACCTCCTGTGGCACCGCCGAGTTCATCCCGAGCTGCAGCGCGACCGTGGGGGCGCCCTGGGCCGGGTCGTAGAAGAGCCCCGCAAACCCGTGCAGGGAGACGAAGCGGTCCGGCAGCGGTGGAGGCAGCGGCGTGCCGTGCTCGGTGAGCCAGCCCTCGATGGGGAGCACGTCCGGGCTGGGCACCTCGCCCGCCAGCACCATCTTGCGAAAGTAGGACGCGTCCTGTGCGCCGCCAGGCACGAGCCCGATGCCCAGGCCGCTGCCCGAGCACACGCCACCGCAGCCGTCCTCGATGCCGACCATCTGGCCGGCGCAGGCAGGCTTGCAGCCGGGGACCTCCAGACACACGCCGAGCTGGCAGGAGTCGTCTCCGCCGCACCAGCCGCAGGTGCCGCCGCAGGCGTCCGGGCCGCACTGGCGACCTGCGCAGTCGGGGATGCACTCGCCGTTGGGTCCGCTCCCTCCGCCCGGGCTCCCGGGGCCTCCGCTGCTGGCGTCGGCGCCGGCGCCGCCCCAACCGCTCCACCCTCCAGTCGAGTCCGACGCAGGGCTGGCCGTGTCGGAACCGCCACCCCAATCATTATTGCTCCCCGGCTCGTAGCCAAATCCGCCCCCTCCGCCGCCAGTCTGGCTCCCCTCCCCGCTGCTGGTGTCAGCGAATGAGTCCGCCGCGTTTCCGCTGAAGTTGGGCCCCGTGTTCCCCTGCTCGCTCGCCGCGTCGCAGCCTGCCGAGAGGCCGAGGAGCAAGGCGCCCACTGCCAGTCTTCGGAGTCTGTCCGTAAGCACGTTCATCTGCTTCCTCCCTTTCCCTGTTGAGTGGTGGGCCTCGGCCGCCGAGCTCATTCGGTGTCCGTTCGCCGCGAGAGTCAGGAGCGCCCTCTGCAAGGTCGGTGCCAGAGACCTGGCGACGCCGTGGCACGGGAATTGCTAATGCCCACCCCGTCGAGCGGACCACAACCCGCGGCCACCGCGCCGCATTGGAGGACCCCATGACCTTGCGCGCAATCCCCTGGATCGCCTTCCCTCTGGCCCTGTCGCTCGGTGGCCTCTCCGTCGGGTGCGAGCCCATGGGCCGGGGCTCGGCCAGCCAGGTCGGCGACCCGTCCGTGATTGGAGACCCCTCGGAGTCGCCCTCCGCCGACGATTCGGGAGGCCCCGCGCGGGACCCGTCGGACCCCCGGGCGACACTCCCGCAGGACCCGTCCAACCCCGCGGATCCCCAGAATCCGCCCATCGACGTCGTGGATGAAACTCTCCCTGGCGCCCTGGAGGACCAGCTCCTCACCCGCGACGGGCGCTTCCTGCTGAGCCTGGTCCAGGCGGGTTCCGGCCGCTGCCTCGCGGTGACTGACCTGGAGGCGCGGACCACCCAGCTCCGCGCGGATCTGTGCGGTCTCCAGGCCATGCGGGCCGGCGCTCCTGGGCAGGCGCTCCTGCTGCGCGGCGACGGGCGCACGGTCCTCCGGCTCTCGCTGCCATCGGGCGCCGTAGAGACGGTCCATGTGTCGGAGGCCGTCTCCCGCAGCCTCGTCGCCTCGCCGAGCGGCGGCCACGTCGCGCTGCTGAATCTTCCGCAACGCCCGTCGGACGTGGCGGTTTGGGAGTCCGACGTCCTCGCCCTGTGGGCGCGCCGCGTCGAGCTGGTCGATCTGAAGATCGGCGCCTCACAGGCCTTCGTGGCCATCGCCGCCACGCGGGATCTGGACATGACCGACGACGCGATGATCGTCACCTCCAGCAAGTGGGACAAGTTCGGCGTCCCCTGGACCACGGTGCAGACGTGGGAGCTCGCCGATATGAGCTACCGGGGCGCCATCGAGTTTCCCAACTGCGCAGACGACCTGAAGCTCCAGCCCGAGGGGCCCCTCGCCGTGCTGGCTCCGCGCACCTGCGTGCTGCACGACGCGGTCCTCGCGCAGCCCGAGGTGATTGACGAGGTGCAGACGTGGAACGACTTCCCTCCCGGTGACCCCGTGAGCATCGTCAACCTGGAGACCGGCGAGCACCTGGGCAACGTGCCGGGCTTCGGGCCCGTGGAGTGGTCCGCCGACGGTCACCGGGTTGCCGGGTTCACGATCCGCGAGACCCTGATGGTGGAGTGGAACACGTTCCAGACCGACCCCTTCGGCGTGATCGTCGTCGATGTCGCGGACCTGACCTGGGACGCCATCTCGGCGGGCGACGAGCGGCCAGACTACGTGTTCGCCAGCGACGGTGCCCTGCTCGTGCACGGGACCAAGGGGGGCGTGGGTCTGACCGCCGGCGTCGCCATGGGGACCAAGGACCTGAACGCGCTCAACGGCCCGGCTGCTGGCCTGCGCGAGCGAGTCACCGCTCCGGATGGGTCCTTGCTGACCACGGACGGCGGCGCACTCTACAGGTTCGCGGCGGACACGGTGTCTCCCGTGGCCCTGGGCGTCACGGGGGATCGCCTCCACGCCCGTCCCCAGGGAGACTGGATCCTGTGGACGGACCGCGGGGACGGCGCCCTGCACATCCTCGACGCATCGGAGCTCAGCCTCGACCAGACCCTGCTGCTCCCGGGGCCTGTCTCCCTCTGAGCCCCTCCAGACCGCGGGTCTCCCCCGCAGCCTCTGCATTGACTCACACAGCTCCCCGCCCCCGGCGCGTCGGCGCGTCCTCCTCTCAACCGGTATGTGGCAAGTACCTGGAGGGAACCGCTCAAACGTTGGGCGTGTACCCCGCTCGAGTTACGATGTTGTAGCGAATCGCCACATCGTGTGTATCGGCGTGGGATGATTCTTCCCGGCAGCATGCTCCTGGTCGCCGCCGCGCCGGCCTGGCGTCCGGGTCCGTGCGCGCTGTCCGTTGACATCCGGGTCGCCGTGTTCGATGCTCCGGCTCGGAAACACACAGGAGGTATGCACATGGCAGCGATCTTCGAAGACAACTCCCAGTCCATTGGCCGCACGCCCCTCGTGCGCCTCAACCGCATCGTCGGCTCGGCCGGCGCCACCGTCCTCGCCAAGATCGAGGGCCGGAACCCGGCCTACTCCGTGAAGTGCCGCATCGGCGCGGCCATGGTGTGGGACGCGGAGGAGCGTGGTCTGCTGCGCCCCGGCAAGGAGATCGTCGAGCCGACCAGCGGCAACACGGGCATCGCCCTCGCCTACGTGGCGGCGTCGCGCGGCTACGCGATCACCCTCACGATGCCCGAGACCATGAGCATCGAGCGGCGCAAGGTGCTGGCCGCCTTCGGTGCGAAGCTCGTGCTGACGCCTGGCCCCCTCGGCATGAAGGGGGCCGTGGCCAAGGCGCAAGAGATCGCGGACAGCGACCCGGACCACTACTTCATGCCCCAGCAGTTCGAGAACCCGGCGAACCCCGCGATCCACGAGCGCACCACGGGCCCCGAGATCTGGCAGGACACCGACGGCGCCATCGACATCCTGGTCAGCGGCGTGGGCACGGGCGGCACCATCACGGGCGTCTCGCGCTACATCAAGAACACGGCAGGCAAGCGCATCCAGTCGGTGGCGGTGGAGCCGGTCCACAGCCCGGTGATCTCCCAGCGCCTGGCGGGCGAGGACCTGAAGCCCGGACCGCACAAGATCCAGGGCATCGGCGCCGGCTTCATCCCCGGCACCCTGGACCTCTCCGTCGTGGACTCCGTGGAGCACGTCACCAACGACGAGGCCATCGAGTTCGCGCGTCGCCTCGCCCGGGAGGAGGGCATCCTCTGCGGCATCTCCTGCGGCGCGGCGGCGGCCGTGGCGGTGCGGCTGGCACATCGCCCCGAGAACGTGGGCAAGACCATCGTGACCATCCTCCCGGATGCTGGCGAGCGTTACCTCACCGGGGCGCTGTTCGAGGGGCTCTACGACGAGCACGGCCTGTCCATCTGATTCATCAGCACTCGTCCCTCTGACCAACCCTCCCGAGGCTCCTGTGGCCAAGCCGCGCGTCTCCCTCCTGCTGACCGGCGGGACCCTGGGTATGGAGGGGAGGCGCCCCCGCCCCCTGCACCCGGGCACCTACCTGCGGGATCTCGTCGGAGTCGTCCCCGAGATCGAGGGCCTCGCCGACATCAACGTCGAGCTGCTCTGGAACCTGGACAGCTCCAACCTGGGCCCAGACCACTGGCACCAGCTCGCCGAGCGCATCGTGGCCCTGAGGGCGGGCGCGGATGGCTTCGTGGTGATCCACGGCACCGACACGATGGCGTACACGGGCTCGGCGCTGTCCTTCTTGCTCTCTGGCCTCGACTGCCCCGTAGTCCTGACCGGCTCTCAGCGCCCCCTGGGCGAGATCCGCAGCGACGCGCGCATGAACCTCGTGGACGCGGTGGAGCTGGCCACCCGGGACGTGCCCGAGGTGACGATCTGCTTCGGGTCGCACCTGCTGCGCGCCAACCGTGCGACCAAGGTGGACGTGTGGCGCTACGAGGCCTTCGAGAGCCCGAACCACCCGCCCCTGGCTCGCATTGGCGTGGGGGTCGAGCTGTCCACCGACGTCCGTCGCCCGACGGGGTCCCTGGAGCTCCGCGGTGCGCTCGACTCGCGCGTGGCGTGCGTGCGTCTCACCCCCGGAATGCCGGGACAGGCGCTGGTGGGTGCCGTCCGCGCGGGCGGGGCCGCGGGGCTCGTCCTGCTGGCCTACGGCAGCGGCAACGTGCCGACCCTGGACCCGTCCGTCCTCGACGCCATCTCGGCCCTCCGGTGCGACGGGATCCCGGTGGTCATCACGTCCCAGACCCTCCGCGGTGGGGTGGACCTGGGCCTCTACGAGTGCGGGCAGGCGGCCCGAGACCGGGGGGCGATCTCGGGCGGAGACATGACCGTGGAGGCAAGCGTCACCAAGCTCATGTGGGCCCTCGGGACGACCCCCGCTCAGGTGGAGTCCACCTTCCTCACGGACCTGGCGGGAGAGCTCACCCCCGAGTGACCGTCAGTGGTGGTGCCCACCTGCTCCGTGGGGGTGGCCGTGGGCGACCTCCTCCCGCGTGGCGTCGCGGACGCCGACGACCTCCACCTCGAAGCGCAACACCTGGCCCGCCAGCGGGTGGTTGAAGTCGATGAACACCGTGTCCTCGGTGACCTCGGCGATCCACACGGGGACCACGTCGCCGCCGCCCGACTCCGTGGTGAAGCGCATGCCGGCGTTCAGGGGGGCGCCCTTTGGGAAGGCCGAGCGCGGGACCGGCTGGTGTGCCGGCCGGTCTCGATCCCCATAGCCATCCGCGGGGGCGACGGACACCTCGAGGGTGTCGCCAATGGCCTTGCCCGTGATCGCCCGCTCGAGGCCAGGGATGATGTTGCCCGCGCCATGCAGGTAGGTGAGCGCGTCCGAGTCACGGGAGCTCTCGATCTGCTCGCCCTTGTCGTTCCAGAGAGAGTAGTGGACCTGCACGACCTTGCCGGCCGCAGCGCGCTGGGTGCTGGACTCCATGGAGGCTCCTGGGGGTATGGCGCCGACCGCCACGGAGCAGCTCTCCGATCAGCCGACCGCGCCAGTATGGCCGACCGATGCGGCGCAAGACAAGGGATCAGACGTCGCCCGGGGGCTCATCGCTCGGGTCCTCGGGAGGTTCCGGGGCGACGCGAAGGCGCGGCGGCTCCCGGACCTCCCGGACCTCCCGGACCTCCCGGACCTCCCGGACCTCCCGGACCTCCCGGACCTCGCGGACCTCACGGTCTGACGCCGCCTGGACGGGGCGACGGACGCCTGGCCTCGCCGACTGCACGACGGCCAGAAGCCGCGCCTCCTCCTCCTCCGCTCGGCGCTCGGCGGGTGCTGGGCCGCCCTCCTGGAATGCCTGCCGGAGCACCTGGTCCGGGTCACACTCCAGCACGCGCCCGTAGGCGGCGAGCAGCACCGCCACCGCCTCGTCCAATGTCACGTACCCGAGCTCCACGGGCTGGCGAAGGGCGGCCCCCTCATGCCACAGAAAGGTGCGCAGCCGCTCCTCGGCCTCCATCCGTGCCTGTTCGTGCGCATCTCGCTCGCTCATGGGGCCCCCAGAGGGAAGCGCTCCCGAAGCTCCCGGATCTCCCGCGGGCTCATCCCGAGGGCCGCCAGATCGGGCGCCTCCCCGCGGAGCACGGCCCGGAGAGCCTCCGCCTCCATGCGCGAGAGCAGCACGGCGTCGAGCTGGTAGTCGCGGAAGGCCTCCCAGGCGGCCGGCACCCACCGCTCCACGAGCCCCCCGATCACGTCGGCGTACACGCGGATCTCCCACTGGGCGTGCGGGTCCTTCCGCAGCTTCAGGAAGTGCAGCAGGTTGTGCAGGTCCACCTTCCAGTACCACTGGGTGTAGTAGCTGACCGGCAGGTCCATGCGCGCCAGCTCCCGGGTCAGCCCCTCGCGCGTCGGATCGACCGGCGCGCCCTCGTCATCCAGGTTGAGCATCTCCAGGTAGTGGTCGTAGGCGCGCACCGCGTCGTCCCGCAGCAGCTCCCGGAACCGGTCCGCCAGCTCGGGGGGCAGCGCCTCTCCGCGCCCCTGCCGGTTCACCTCGGCCTGCGCGGTCATCTGCGCGGGGTCCGGCACGTAGAACTCGCGGTCGAGCACCGAATACCGTGCCGAGATCTCGTTGACGTTGGCGGTCCGGTGCCGGATCCACTGGCGCGCCACGAAGATGGGCAGCTTCACGTGGAGCTTCAGCTCGCACATCTCGAAGGGCGTCGTGTGACGGTGCCGCATGAGGTAGCGGATGAGCCCCCGATCCTCCCGCAGCTTCCGCGTCCCGGCCCCATAGGAGACCCGCGCCGCCTGCACGATGGCCGCGTCGTCGCCCATGTAGTCGACGACACGCACGAAGCCGTGGTCCAGCACGGGGAAGGCCTGCCCGAGCACCTCCTCCAGCGCAGGAACCGTCGCGCGCCTGGTCTGCTTCTGCTCGCTCATGTGGTCGCCTCCTGCCTGGCCTGGGGGCCCGAGGATAGCAGCGCACGCCCCGCCGGCGCTACTGGCTGACGAGCACCGCCGAAGAGCGGGGCGGCAGCGTGATGGACACCGTGCCCCCGGTCCCGCCCGGAGCGCCGCTCAGGGCGTCGGTCCAGGTTGCTGTCCCCCCGACGGACCCGCTCAGCGTGGCCGACCCGGCCCCCCGGTTGAGTGCGACGACCACCTTGTCCGCCCCGAGCGTGCGCGCCAGGAGCAGCATGTCGGCGTCGGAGGCGAGCACCGCCGTCGCGCCGCCGCGAAGCGCCGGGTGCGCCCGCCGCACCTCCGCCAGCTTGCCGATGTGCGCGATGGTCGCCTGCTGCTCGGCGCTCAAGCCGTCGAACTGCATCATGCGCCGGTTGTCCGGGTCGCCTGCCCCGGGCATCCCGATCTCGTCCCCGTAGTAGATGAGCGGGATGCCCGTCTGCGTGAACAGGAAGGTCCACGCCAGCCGCAGGCGCTCCCAGGCGGTCGCAGTGCCCGGCGCCCCCGGCGGGTCGTCGTAGCCCTGCTCCTTGGAGCCGTTGCCCCACATGTCCCCGATGTCGCCGTTGGCGTGGCTGATGAAGCGCGGAACGTCGTGGTTGCCCAGGAACGTGGCCATGATGGCGTCAGACCCGTAGAATCCCGCCGACTCCACGAGGAGCTGCCCCAGGCTCGACAGGGGCGCCTCGTTGCGCGCGAGGGTCTGGAGCAGGCGCCAATACAGGGGAAAATCAAACTGCCCGTGGAGCTGCTCGTGCCCCACGTAGGCCTTGATGGTCCCCTCGTTGGGCCCGGCGCCTCCGCCCCAGTCACCTACGAAGGTCTCGCCCACCAGGTAGTGGTCCACGCCGGTGGGCTCGCCTATCTGGTCGAGCCGCCAGCGCAGCGTCAGCAGGAAGTTCTGGTGCACGTGCTTCACGGCGTCCACGCGGAAGCCGTCCAGATCCGCCTCCCGCACCCACCACAGCGCCATCTCGGTGAAGGCCTCCACCGCGTCGTCCTTCGTGTAGTCGATGTCCGGGAGGTAGGGCTGGAACCAGCACTCCACGGGCTTCTCCTCGAAGCCGCACTGGAAGTAGGGGTGGAACCAGTCCCCGTGCGCCCCATAGCTCGGGTGCTGGTCATGCACGTGGTTGGCGACCAGGTCGACGAGCACCCGCATCCCGCGGGCGTGCGCCGCCTTCACCACGGCCCGCAGGTCCTCCATGGTCCCGAAGCGCTCCTCCGGGTCGGTCATCGACTTGGGGAAGTAGCCGTGGTAGGCCGTGTACTGCTTGCCCGGCAGGTCACCCGTGAAGCAACCGCTCGGGTTGTCGGCGGGGGCAGTCACCCACAGGGTGTTGACCCCCAGGGCGTCGAACCAGCCGCCCTCGATGCGCGAGAGAAGCCCTTTCCAGTCGCCCCCCATCCAGCGCGCCGGATCGTCGGTGTCCATGCAGGCGTCGCCGCCGTCGTTGCTCGGGTCGCCGTTGTCGAAGCGGTCCACGAAGGCGAAGTACATCACCGCGTCGGCCCACGCGAAGGCTGTCGCCTCCACCCAGATGGGCAGGGTCACCTCGGCCGCCGTACCGGCCTCGTTCGACGCCTGCACCCGAAGCGTGTGCTTGCCTGGCGGGAGCCCGCTCTCCGCGACGAAGAAGCGGCCCGACGGCGCATCGAAGGCGCACGGGAGGGGCTCACCGGCGAGGGTGGCGGTCGCCGACGTCACGGGCCCCGCCGTCCCGTCCGCAATCGCGATCACGGCGTCGATGGCCCCGGCGCCGATGCTCAGCGACTCCACCACCAGCTCGGGCAGGGCGCAGTCGGGGACGTACAGCTTGGAGTTGTTCTCGGTCCCCACGACCTTCCGCAGCGGCGTCGACGGGTCGAGGACCCAGTCCGTGCCGTTGAGGAACAGCTTGTAGCCATAGGTGCCGGGGATCATCGCCGAGGCGTCCACCTCGCCTGTCCACGTGCCATCCCCGTCCGTGTCCGACAGGGGCCACTCTCCGGCGTTGCCCCAGTCGTTGAGCTCGGACCGCACGGTCGCCGACGAGGTCCCCGGGGGCAGCGGTACGGCGAAGCGGAGCGCGCACGACCGCTCGCCGAGGGGCGGCCCCGCGCTCGGGTGTGCGGGGCAGCCGCCCCCGGTGTCCGGTAGAGTCGGGACGTCGTCAGGCAGCACGACGTCGGCGGCTGCCCCCGTGTCCTC
This sequence comes from Myxococcales bacterium, assembly GCA_045863395.1. GTDB lineage: Bacteria > Myxococcota_A > UBA9042 > JABWCM01 > BTVJ01 > BTVJ01. The sequence goes on along the minus strand of BTVJ01000015.1, from coordinate 17,472 downwards.
GACGACCTCGCCGGACGGGACGTCGGCAACGTCCTCCCCGCCGGCGTCGGGCGCCGCCACGTCTGGGACGCTTGCAGTGTCGACTGGGACCGACACGTCGACTTCACCCGAGTCCGCGCCGCCTCCACCGCCTCCGCCGCCATAGGCATCCTGGAGCGGGGTCACCGAGGAGCAGGAGAGAGCGAGGACGGCGAGGGCGAGCAGCGTGGAGCGGGTCACGGCGGGCACTCCGGGCTGGGGTCAGCGAGGCCGCCGCGAGTATAGCGGAGCCTCGCCGGAGCGGCCACCGTCACCGGACGATCTGGGTCTCCATGCGCACCTCCCGCGCGGCACGCACCATGACGTCCCCCTCGGGGAGCGCCACGAAGCTCAGGCCGGAGCGGACCAGCGTCACCTCGATGGGCCCAGGCGTGAAGACCGCCAGCACGGACGCGGGGACGACGATGGTGCCCGCCTCGTCCCGGGCGGGGCAGACCACCGTGCGGGCGCGCGGCTCGCCCTGCGAGTCGGGCTTGACCTGTGAGGTGGGGGTGGTCAGGGCGGCTCGAGCCGCCTCTACCTCCGCTGAGGGTGGTCCGCTGAGCCGCAGCACGAGCTGGGGCGAATCTCCAGGCTCCCACGTGGCGACCAGGCGCCCCTCGTCCGGTCGATAGGCACCGAGGGCGCCGAGCAGAGGCGCCGGCACGGCCACCTGCCCCGTGAAGGCAGGGACCTGGGCGCCCGCGGCGACTGCGACCAGCGTACCCGACGGTGCGAGGCGCGCCGATGCATCCACGACGATCTCGTACTCGTTCCCACCCTCCGCGGTCACGGGCTCCAATGTAGCCTCGGTCGCGGCCCCATCGGCGACCCCCGGCGACGGGGCCAGGATGGCGCCCTCCAGAGTGATCACGCCAGCGGACAGACCGCACGTCTCAGGAGCGTCGGTGAGGGGCAGCAGCACGCAGTCGCTGCCAGCCAGGGTGTGGCTCTCGTCGATGCCGTCGCTGGTCGGGGCCAGGAACAGGGCCTGGGCGGTGAGCGTGGGCTCCTCGCCCGAGGTGGTGACCTCGATGACTGAGATGCCCCCGATCAGCGGGGCGGCTGTCTGGCACACACTCCCCGACAAGCAGGTCGCCGCGCACTGGCCCTCCCGGCACATCTGTGATGGCGGGCAGGCGCCATCCGACAGGCAGAGCCCCCCCTCCGCGACCGGCGGGGCCTCACAGGCCGTGGCGGTCAGGAAGAGCGCGAGCGCGCCGGATCTCCATGCTGTCATGCGATGACCTCCAACCCCCCAAGGACGTGTATGATGCAACGGCCGTTCCAAGATGCAGATGCCATGAAATCAGATGGTTATGGCTCTGGACCCCCTGGCGAGCGCGTCAGGGCTCGGACGCGGATGTCATACCCGTTGTTGACGCCCCGAGGGCGCTGGGGTTGAATGCACGGCATGGATGAAGCCTACCTGTTCGTGCTGGGGGCCCGGGTCGTGCACCGCATCGACCTCAGCCCGCGGACCACCTCCCTCGGCTCCCGGGACGACAACGACGTGGTGCTCCGCGCTGCGTCGGTGCTGCCGCAGCACGCGCGCTTCCGCTTTCAGGAGGGCAACTACGTCCTGGAGCCGCTCCAGAACCAGGAGACCTACCGCAATGGTCGGCTGGTCTGGCCTCGGGAGCGCCTGACGGACGGGGACGTGGTGCGGTTCGGCCGGGTCGAGCTGCTCTTCGCGCTCCACTCGCTCAAGACCGCGAAGCCCATGGAGATCCAGGTGGAGCGGGAGGGGGAGGGCATCGTCTTCGAGATCAGGACCTGGCTGCACGAGATCGTCATCGGCCGCGCCCGGGGCGACCTCCTCTTCGACGACCGGGCTCTGTCCGGGGAGCACATGCGCATCGAGCACTATGGCGGGCGCCTGTTCATCACCGACCTGAACAGCACGAACCGTGTGGCGGTGCGCGGTGACGTCATCCCCCAGGACGCGCGCCTGGAGCTGGAGCCGGGCGCCGACGTCCAGGCGGGCACGCTGACCTTCCGGTTCCGGCCGCCGCCCCCCGGCTGACCGCTACTGGGCGTCCCCTGCGATGATCGTGTAGCCGGGCTGCTTGCCCACCTTGAAGTCGCCGATCAGGAACTCGGTCCCCGGTGGGACGCCCGGCAGGATGCCGTCGAGCGGGATCCCGGGCAGCGGGATGGGGCCGAGCGTCAGCCCCTCCACGTTGTCCTTGATCATGGGGACCAGGGTGCCGAGCAGCAGGTCCTCCACGTCGAACAACGCCCCGAGGCCCCCACCCACGTCCAGCACCTCGATGTCGAGCAGCGTGAACTGCCCGATCTGGAGCGAGATGCCGTCGGGGCCGCCGACGAAGTTCACCTGGACCGCGAGATCCATGATGATCTTGGCCTTGATGGCGAAGCCGCCCAGGTTCACGTCCAGGTCCAGGTACATATCGCCGACCTGCACCTCGTTCGGGCCCTTGCTGCAGTCGTTGGCCAGCGGCGGGAGCAGCATGGTGGGCGTGATCACGACCCCGTCCAGGCTGAAGCCGCCCCCACCACCGCCGCCGAGGCCGCTCAGATCCAGGGTGTTGTTGAGCATGCCGCTCCACCACAGCGAGAACAGCAGCTCGTTGAGCGAGTCCGTGCGGCCGGCGGCGCCCACGGAGCGCTCCCAGGAGTAGGCGAAGGGCCCGTCGCCCGTGCCGTTGAGGCAGCCATCGCGCAGCGGCATCCCGAGGGGCTGGCGGTCGACGCCCTTGGGAGTCGCCCACCCCCAGCCGAGGCCGATGGTGCCGCCGTCGTCCGTGAACTGGATGGACGACAGCCCGATGGCCATGCCCAGCTCCATGTCGGGGCCTCCCGTCAGGCTCGGCAGCGGCAGCGTCGTCTCCAGGTTGAGCGCAGCGAACAGCGGCTCGATGACGGCGCCGATGGCCTGGTCGATCAGAGGCTCGATGAGCCCCGAGATCTGCGGCTCGATGGCCTGGATGAGCGGGTCGAGCACCAGGAAGTCGAACAGGTCCGTGATGCCGGGGATGAACTGCAGCAGGTCGAACTTCAGCGGGATGGGCGGCAGGAACGGGATGAGCTGCAGGTCACCGAAGTCGATGACCAGCTCCTTGATGGGCACGACGCCAACCCCCTGGAGCTGGATCTCGATGTCTGCGACCGACACCTCCGCCTGCCCGCCGGGCGCCAAGGCGATATCCAGGCGCGTGACGACCCCGATGTGCTTGATCTGCACCCCGGTCGCGATGGTCGCCTTGCCCACCACGTCCAGCTCGATGGTCTGCTGCCCGCCGCCGAAGGGCAGGTCGAAGGTGATGCCCATGGTCACGGGGACCGACACCTCGATGGTGATCGGCAACAGGAAGGCGGGCTTTGCCTCGCTCCCGAGGCCGAGGCCCATGTCGATGCCGCCCTCCCGCGAATCCAGCGAGACAGTGAACGAGCCGAGCTGGGGCTGGCCGATGATGACCTCGAAGCCGAGGTCCCCGGCGAGATCGATGGTGGTGCCCGCGGGCCCCGGGATGGAGAAGTTGATGATGCCAGGCAGCGTGGTGCCGAAGCCGGGCAGGTTGATCGGGGGGATCAGGCTGTTCAGGTCCAGCAGGGAGAGCACCATCTCCAGCAGCGTCGCCACGTCGTTCGGGTGTGCCGGGTCGTGGTCGCCATCGTCCAGGAAGGGCTGGCCCAGGAGCAGCGCCACCGAGTCGGGGAGCTTCACGTCCCCGGCCGTCGCCCCCTCGTAGGAGAGGAAGGCCGTCGAGTAGTAGTAGGTGGGCGAGATGCGCGACTCGTGGTCCGCGATGTCCACCGCCTTGGCGTCGATGAGGTTCAGGCCCCACTTGGGGCTCATCGGGAAGGTGAAGCTCCCGTCCTCGGTCAGCGGGACCGGCTGCCCGTTGATGGAGAAGGACTTCACCCCGCCCGCATCGACGATGTGCCCCTGAATCACGACATCGTCCGTTGCACCACCTTGAATCGTGGCGCCCCGCTCGGGCCAGTCGATCACGATCTCGGGCGCCAGGCCGTCCACGATGAGGGTGAGCGAGTCGGACAGCGGCGGCCCAGGCGGGTCCAGCGTGACCGTGAACGTGTGGTGGCCGTCCACGAGGAGCTTGTACTTCGTGTCCTGGAGGTGCTTGACGCCCTCCGTCGGGCCCACCAGCGTCGCTGGGGCGTCGGGGATCTCGTTGCCGAAGGCGTCCTTCACCACCCAAGAGAACGTGACGTTGTTGCCCGGGTCGTAGATGGACTTCACCGGCGTCACGGACAGCTCGATGGTCGCGGGCACGGCGGCCTCGATGACCAGCGACCCGGGGATGTTCTCCAGCTTCGGGTGCTCGTCGACCACGCAGCGCACCTCGTAGGTGCCGGGCGTCGTGCCGCTGATGGAGTGGTCGTCCACAGTGAGCCCCTCTGCCACCACGGACGTGGGCTCGTCCAGCACGTTCCCGAGCGCGTCCGTCACGATGCACGTGACCTGCGCCTGCTCTCCGGCGCCAACGGAGGCGGGGTCCACCTTCGCCTCCACCTTGATGGGTGCGCCCTTGACGACGACGAGGGTCTCCATGTCCAGGTCGACGATGGGGGGGTCGAGCAGCTTGCAGGCCACCTTCCAGGTGCCAGGCTTGGTGGTCAGCAGCGCATGGTCGGTGACGGTCAGCCCCTCGCCGGGCTTGATGAACAGCCCGGTGGGCTTGTCTACGGCCTCGCCGGACCCGTCCCGGACGGTGCAGGTCACGTCGACGGTCTGGCCCGCGTACACTTGGTTGTCGGACAGCTTCGTGTCGATGGTGAGCTTGCCGTGGCCGCCGACCGGGCCGGGATCCCCCGCGTCCGGCTCGCCGGCCCCCGTGACGTCCGACTCGGAGCACCCCAAGGAGAATACGAGCACGCTGAGCAGGAGCCGTGAGAGACGCATGAACACACTCCGCAGATGTGGGTAGGCGCGGGATCGCAGTACCCTATCACATCGTCGGGAGCGGGGACAGGGCCAGGGCGCAGATCTCTCCGCTGAGGGTAGCCTAGGGTGACAGGGTTCTGGCGCAGGGGCAGTGGGTCAAGAACGAGGGCTTCGCCGTACGTTCTGTGGCGGGAGGGCCAACGCTCAGGCTCGGCGCGCCGGCTCCGGGTGGAACAGGACGGCGTTCTGGAAGAGCGCGACCCTCCGCTCGTGGGTCGCGAGCTCAGACGGGGCTGCGGTCAGCCGCCCCTCGACGCGGCGCAGCGCCTCGCCGATGACTCGCGCCGCCTGCTCGTGCTCCTGGGGGGTGACCGCCTGGCCCTCGCCGTGGTTCATCAGGACGAGCTCGAAGTGCTCCGTCCTCACGACGCCAGACTGACGGTCCGCGTCCCTCCGGCACACGTCCACCCGCAGCTCCGCGCCCTCTGTGGAGCGCAGGAACACGGCCACTGCTCCGGTGCGGGTGCCGACGTTGGCGATGCTCCAGCCAGGGAGCACGGTGGCCCCCGGTGTGAGGACCGCGAGGACGTCTCGGAGCGGGGCGGACAGGTCCTGGAGGGAGCCGAGGGGCTCAGCCCGGCTGGGCTCGTCGGAGGGGATGCTGCTCGCGGGGCTGGCGACCCCTGGCCGGGCCAGGGCGATCACCGCGGTACCTGCTGCGAGCCCGGTGATGAAGCCGCGGCGAGTGACGCCATTGTCCTTGTTCATCGACATCTGGAGGCCTCCGACGGTCCCTTTTTTGGCTGCGACAGGTGGTGCGAGTCCGCGTTGCCAGCAAGTCTACGGGCCCCGCTCTACCCCTGTCAACGATGAGAACGACGAGAATGATGACAGTGACGTGGTTGTGACCGTCACCACCTGGGTGTCACGCGCCCGGGCGGGAGCCGCGGTCAGCGCCGCCCCTCGATGGTCTCCGCGAGGGCGAAGTTCGCGAACTCCCTGTCGATCGTGTCGGCGACGTCCGGGTCGGGGTCCGACAGCTCCACGACATGGTAGCGGTCGTCGGCCGTGACCTGGATGCGGGCGAGCCCCGCGAAGGCCTCCGCCGTCGCGGTCACCGCCGCCTTCGTGTAGAGCTTGCGGTCCAGACGGAGCGTCACGACGCGCCTCCCTCTGACGTGGGCTTGAAGCCCCCAGACTGGCCCGGACCCGCCGTCGTCGCGTCCGTCGCCGACTCCGCGGCCTTCTTCTTGTCTTTGGAGAACTTCTCCTCCCAGGGGACGGCGATGCCCAGCGGATCGTCGAGAAAGTCCAGATCGTCGTCGCCCTGCTCCAACGCGCCGAAGGTCGCTCCCGTTGCGCCCGCCATGGCCTGGGTGATGATCGCTTCGAGGATCGGCTGGTTCTGCTTGGTGATCTTGCGCCGGAGCGCCTGGCTCAGCAGCTCATTGGACAGCTCGCCCGCCAGCGCACGCAGTGCCTGCTCCGGGGAGGCGTCGGGGCGCCGCTCCTCCGGCTTCCACTCGATGCGCACCAGGGTGCGGCCCTCGTCGTCCCGGTCGAGCAGCACATACGCCCTGTCGATGAGCACGTAGGCAGCGCCGTAGATCACCTCCAGCGGGTAGAGGCCCTTGTCCAGCGCGAGGAGAGCCACCCCCTGCGCGGCGTCGATGGACAGCACCTTCGGCTCCTTCATCTCGCCTCCGTTCGTGCCTCTTCGTGGCCGGGGGCTCCCCGACACCGGCCGCCACTCTACGGTCGGGCTCCCGCGGGTGTCAAGGGGCCGGGGACCCTCCCGAGGGCCGGATTCCTCGGGATTTCGGGGGCGTGCGTTGACCCGGGTGGGGCCCGCTGTTACGCTCTCGGGGCCGGTGGAGGCAGCCCCAGAACCAACCAGCCGCTGCGGCGGCCGCAGACACAGAGGGATCCCTTGTCGGGACGCGTCGACGTCGTCACGGGCTGGTCGTGTAACAGCCGCTGCCGCTTCTGCTCGCAGGGCACGCTGCGCGACCGCACCCGTGATCTCGCGGACGACGCTGTGCGGGAGCGCATCGCGCAGGCCAGGGCCGTTGGCGACGTCCTCGTGCTGACGGGCGGTGAGCCCTCGCTGCGCGATGAGCTGCCGGCGTGGGTCGCGTTCGCCCGAGGCCTCGGCTTCCGTCGCGTCGAGGTCCAGACCAACGGGCGCATGCTCTCCTACAAAGGCGTCGTGTCCCGGCTGGTCGAGGCGGGCGTCTCTTCGCTCCAGATCGCGCTGCAGGGCCACGAGGCGCTGCTCCACGACTGGCACACGCGGGCGGAGGGGTCCTTCGAGCAGGCGGTCCGCGGGCTTCAGCGCGCCAAGGCCCACGAGCTGCCCGTCCTGGTCACCTCCGTGATCACCCGCTCCAACCACCGTCACCTGAAGGAGCTCGCCGCCTTCGCCGTGTCGCTGGGAGCTGACGGCTGGCGCGCGTCCTTCGCGCGGCCCGCCGGGCTGGCCGGCACAGACCTGGTGCAGATCGTTCCTCGCTACGCGATGACCGCGCCGCACCTCGCGCAGGCGGTCGGGGTGCTCCGGCGGGTGCGGCGGCCCGCGTCCATCAAGGGGGTGCCGCCGTGCGTGCTCGGGGGAGACGAGCGGGGCCTCGTCGACCTGCGCCCCGCGCTGGCCGAGGCTCATCCAGGTTCCGACCCAGTGAGGGAAGCGGGGGACGATGACCGCCGGGTCCACGGCCCGCCCTGTGAGGGGTGCGCCGCCCGTGTCCGGTGTCCGGGGATCCATGCCGCCTACGCGCGGCGCTACGGGTTCGACGAGCTGAGCCCCATCAACGAGGCGCGCGCCGCCTGAGGCGCCACGGAGAACGATGCCGACCTTCTCACCCCAGAACGTAGTCACCCTGGAGCGCCTGGCCAACAAGGCGCGCGGCCTGGACGCCGGGGCCGAGGAGACCGCGTTCATCGACAGCGCCGAGATGTACATCGAGAAGGACGCGGCCAAGGAGGACGCGGTCAAGCACAAGCGCGTGTGGGTCCGCGTCACGCGGCTCTGCAACCAGCGCTGCACCTTCTGCCTCGACTCCTGGAACCAGAACGGCACCTACGTTCCCGTCCAGGAGCTGATGGCCTTCATCAAGGAGGGGCGTGACAAGGGGGGCGAGCGGCTGATCCTGTCGGGCGGGGAGGCGTCGGTCCACCCGGAGTTCATCAAGCTCATCCGGTACGGCCGATCACTCGGATACGACTGGATCCAGACCGTGACCAACGGGCAGATGTTCGCCTACCCGGACTTCGCGCGGAAGGCGAAGCTCGCCGGGCTCAACGAGGCGACCTTCTCCATGCACGGGCACACACCGCGGTTGCACGACCGGCTGGTCGGCCTGCCCGGTGCCTTCGAGCGGGGCAACCAGGGCATCCGCAACCTCCAGGCCGTCGGCGGGGTCGTCGTCAACGTCGACGTGGTCATCAACAAGCTCAACGTGAGGTACCTGCGGGACATCGTCGACTTCTACATGGCGATGGGGATCCGGGAGTTCGACCTGCTGCACATCGTGCCCTTCGGGCGGGGGTTCGAGGAGTTCCGCGACCAGCTCTTCTTCGACATCGAGGCCCACCACGACGACCTGCAGCGGGCGTTCGAGGTCAGCAAGCAGCCCGGCGTCTTCATGTGGACGAACCGGCTGCCCGTCGCCCAGCTCGAGGGGTACGAGCACCTGATCCAGGACCCGCACAAGCTCCACTCGGAGGTCAACGGGGGGCGCAACAACTTCGAGGGCTTCATGAAGACCGGCACGAAGCCCGACTGCTTCGGGGAGCGGTGCGACCACTGCTTCCTGAACGGGCTGTGCCGGGGGACCATGCTCCCGTTCCGCGAGAAGCACGAGGCGGGGGGCTTCCAGCGGGTGTCGGTGGACCTCGACGTCCCGTCCATGGGGCCGCGTGCCGAGGAGGCGTTCGCGCGGCAGCGGCCGATGAGCGTCGAGGTGCGCGGCTCGCTGGAGGCGGTGCGGGGCTACGTGGGGGACGCCTTCCCGGGGGCGGTCGTGCGCGCGGAGGTGCCGACCGTCGCCGAGGTCCTCGCGCTGGCGGCGGACCCCGGGCGCGTCACCACGCTGGTGGTGCGGACCGTCGAGGCGCTGGAGGCGCTGGGCCCCGTGCTGCCGCCGGGGCTGGCCGTCGAGGCGGAGGTGGACGCGGTGATGGCCGCGTGGCTGCTGGAGCACGGCGTGGGCTCCCTGGAGGGGCGCCTGACCCTGCGCCTCGGCAACCACGAATACCTGAGCGAGTCACGTGAGGTGGACCCGGATCCCGATACGCTGGCCAGGCTGGCGGGCCTGGGGGTCCCCCTCAAGAACGTGCCTGCGTGCATCGCCGGGAGCGCCTCACGCCCTGCGGACCACCACACGCTGCCCCGTCACCTGGTCGACCGGGCCGGAGACCTGGACATCGATCACTATGTAGAGCACTTCGTGGTCAGCGAGTACTACGCGAAGAGCAAGCGGTGCCGCGGCTGCGCGCTGGACACCACGTGCCGGGGGATGCACATCAACTATCTGCGCAACCACGGGTTCAAGGCGCTCCAGCCGCTCGCCTCCGAGGCGCGGGCGGCGTGCGCCTGAGCGCCGGGAGGCTCCGACCTTGGCCAACATCGGCTACATCCAGGTCGTCCGGCACTGCAACCAGGCGTGCGGGTTCTGCTCCAACCCGACCACGCCGTACGTGCACAGCTTCGAGGACATCCGCGGTCTGATCGACGACTTCGTCGAGCGGGGCTACTTCGGCATCATCTTGACCGGCGGCGAGCCGACCCTGTCGCCGATTCTGCCCGAGATCATCCGCTACGCGCGCACCACGTCGCTGCACGTGCGCATGATCACCAACGGGCAGCTCCTGGAGGATCCGGAGGTTGCGCGAGAGCTGGCGGAGGCGGGGCTCCAGCACGCGCACGTCAGCATCTACAGCGTGCGACCGGATCTCGAGGACTGGCTGCGCGGGTCGCGGGGGTCGCTGCGCAAGGCGACGGCGGCCCTCAAGAACCTGGACGCCGCTGGCGTCGCCTGCAACATCAACCAGGTGATCAACAAGTTCAACGCGGACCACCTGGACGAGAACGTCCGCTACCACACCAAGAACTTCCCCTTCGTGCGCCACTACGTGTGGAACAACCTGGACCCGGATCTGGGCAAGGCCAGCGAGAACCAGTTCTTCACGCCGCGGCTGGCGGACTTCGAGGTGTCGCTGCTGCGGGCGATGCGGCACCTGGAGGCCCACGGGTGCACCTTCCGCGTGGAGCGCGTGCCGCTCTGCTACATGACCGAGTACGCGCACTGCTCCACGGAGACGCGCAAGATCGTCAAGGACGAGGAGCGCATCGTCCACTTCCTCGACGAGAAGGGCAGCGTGCGGCAGACCGAGTGGGGGCACCTCTACGCGGAGTGCTGCGGGCAGTGCCGCCTGCGGTCGATCTGCGGGGGGCTCTACGAGCGCGGAAACGCTTATGATCCCGCGGAGCTCTACCCTGTGTTCGTCGACCCGCGGCCCATCGTCGAGCGCATCCGCACCGACCTTCGAGGCGACCCGAGCTACCGCTACCAGGGGGAGGGGCTCGTCTCCACGCTGCCTGCCCCGCACACCGGGGTCGACGCCTGATCTCCTGGCCTGGCGGGGGCTTCGGGTGTATGGTGGCGCCATCCTCGGGGGAGGGAGCGCGCATGAGGCACGCACACTTCAAGACCGCTGGCTGGCTCGTTTGCGTCGTGTTGGCGGTGTCCGCCTGTGACAGCGGCGCTGGAGGGCAGGCGGACGGGGGGACCCAGGGCGCTGGAGATGTCGCGGGGGGCGGCTCCAGCGACGGGGGGGGCGGGCTCGTCCTGGACATTGGGGGCATGGACGACGCCGGGACGCCAGCGGACGTCGCAACCGACGCCGCGGCCCTGGACACGTCGGATGGAGGCGCTCCTGACGGGCTCGCGGACGGCGGTGCGGACGGCGGCGGGCCCGACGCGGGGGCGCCGGACGGTGCGGGAGGGCCCGACGCGGCTGACGGAGGCCCAGGCACCGACACGGGAGCTGGGGACGCGGGGACCGACACGAGCCTGCCCGACGTCACGCAGGACACTGGAGGCCCCGAGACGGGCGAGGGTGACGCGGGGAGCGACGCGGGCGGGGCCGTGGACGCGGGCGAGGACACCGGCGCGCAGGACACCGGCGCGCCGGACACCGGCGCGCCGGACACCGGCGCGCCGGATACCCAGGGCGCCGATGTGACTCCCAGCCCGGAGGTGTGCACCAACGGGGTGGACGACGATCTGGACGGGCTCACCGACTGTTACGACCCGGACTGCGTGAAGCAGCAAGGCTGCTTCGAGATCTGCGGCAACGGCAAGGACGACGACGTGGACGGGCTCACCGACTGCGCGGACTCGGACTGCGCCGGCAAGCCCGGGTGCATCGAGAACTGCATCAACGGCGTGGACGACGACCTGGACGGCAAGACCGACTGCGCGGACCCCGACTGCGTGGGCACCGTCGCGTGCGTGGAGGACTGCGACGACGGGAAGGACAACGATCTCGACGGCAAGACGGACTGCGCCGACCACGACTGCCAGCTCGAACCGGTCTGCTCGCCAGTGGTCTCCTGCGACGACGTCTATACGTGCCTCGGCGAGAAGGGCTGCGGCTGCAAGGTGGGCCAGAGCTGTCCCGCGGACCTGGGGCCGTGCATCCAGAGCTGCTTCAACAACTCCCTCTGCTACGCCGGGTGCCTCAACGCGCTGCCCCCTGACACCAAGGCCCACTGGAACGCGTGGCAGAGCTGCCTCGTGCAGCACTGCGCGTCGGTGCCCGACGCCCAGTTCACGGACTGCTACCTGACCTGGTGTCTCCAGGAGTACGCGGACTGCTTCTACGTGGGCACGAAGTCCTGCGGCGACATCTACAACGGGGGGTGCCTGAGCGCCTGCGGCGGCAACCAGGCCTGCATCGACGCGTGCTTCGACCAGCTCTCGCCGTCGGGGGGCATGGACGCCATCCTGTGGAACGACTGCCGCTTCGGGCTGTGCGACCTCGACGAGAACAACGCGGCGGACAGCCAGGAGTGCCTGGCCGTCGCGAGCTGGTTCGCCTGCGCCGACGTGGCGGGCACCTGCAACGGGCCGGTCGGGAGCCTGTACGACTGCGCCGCCACCACCTCGTGCATCACGGCGTGCGGCGGCTTCGGTCTCGCGAAGCAGCAGTGCATGTTCGGGTGCCTCGGCGGCATGTCCGGGGGGGCGGTGCCTGGCGTGTCGTCGCTCTGGTCCTGCGCCATCGAGGCCTGCGGAAGCACCGCCACCGCGTTCACACCGGCCTGCGCAAGCTCCAGCTTTTCGGGCGTGTGCGCGCCGGAGGCCGCCGGCTGCGGCCTCTGATTGGAGGCACCTTTGGACGACGCGATCCTCGATCTGCTGCGGCGAGGGAGCGGCCTCGGGCTGGACGGGGACTGCCGGTGGACCCATCGCGGTGAGGCCATCACCCACGAGCGCACGGTGGCGGCGCTCAACGCCGGCCTCTCCGTGCGGGCCGACGGCGAGGTCATCGTCCGCATCGGGTCCCACTGGGCCTACGTGCAGGTGGAGGGCACCCCCTACGTCGTGCGCAACCTGCGGGTCGTCGGGGACCCCTCGCTCCCCACCGCGGTCGAGCTGCTGCTGTCGGACGGAACGCGCGAGCTGCTGGACCCCGCGTCCCTCCGGCTGCGTGGGGAGTCGGCGGCGTGCCGCGTCAAGGGCGGGGCCGAGGCGCGCCTCTCCCGCGCGGCGTGGCACAACCTGCTGCCGCTCCTCGTGCCCCCGGACGATCCAGCGGGTCCGGTGCTGCTCAGGCTCTCCGGTGGTGACCACCCCGTTGCGCAGGCGGAGCGCTGACTGCAACCCTGACCGCAACCTTGCCCTCACGCTGCCGCGGTGTGTTTGCTACAATGAGCGGCCGTCCGGAGTCGGGGGGCTTGGATCGAGGCGGTCGCTCCCTGTTGATTGGGGGACACCAGACGTCGTTCGGGCAGGGGGCAGCGTGGCAGGAGGGAGCGTGGGTGAGCTTCTGGTCGGGCACGCGACCGACACGGGCAAGAAGAGGGACCGAAACGAGGACGCCTACCGGGTGTTCCACGGAGAGAAGCGGGTCCGCGACGCCCGCCGGGGTGCTATCTTCGCCGTGGCCGACGGCATGGGCGGGCACAAGGCGGGGGCGCAGGCCTCGCGCATGACCGTCGATCAGCTCTGGCTCTACTTCCAGTACCCGCCCGAGCGGTTCCACGGGGAGCGCACCCTCCTGGACCTGGTCCGCAGCGCGAACAACGCGGTGTGGACCGCGGCGCAGGAGAAGGGGAGCCACCACCGCATGGGCTGCACGCTGAGCGTGCTCCACGTCGACGAGGCCCAGCGGCAGGCGACGGTCGTGCATGTCGGGGACAGCCGTATCTATTGCCATCGGCGCGGCCAGGGGCTCAGGCAGGTCACCGTGGATCACGTGGAGCCGGAGAACGTCAACCAGCTTGCCAACCACATCGGGCACCGCCAGGACATCTACGTCGAGACCAGCACCTGGCTCCTGAACCGGGGTGATCGCTGGCTGCTCTGTACCGACGGCCTCACCAAAGGGGTGACGAAGGCGGAGCTGGCCCAGGTCCTGGACGCGGTCGTGGACCCCCAGGCGGCCTGCCAGCGGCTCATCGAGCTGGCGAACCGCACGGGGGAAGACAACGTCACCGTCGTCATCGTCGACGTCGCGTGACGGGTATGGGGTGGCTCGGCCGTTGGTGGGGAGGCCTGTGGGGTAGCCGCCGGCGCGGCATGGCCCTGCTCGCGAGGCAGCAGGCAGCGGCGCAGCGGCGGTACGAGTTCACCGACCGTCTGCCCGAGGAGCCGCGGGATTCGGACGTCGTGCTGGCGAAGCCCGACCGTGTGTCCGTGTCCAACCCCGATCACGCACTCCGCGAGTACCTGGCCGCCGAGCTGCGGAGCGACTCGCGACCCAAGGGGCCGAGCGCACGCGACGTGGCGATGGGGCGCCTGCTCCGAGAGATGGAGGTCGAGCAGGACCGGGGCGCACCGACATCGGACGACGAGCACTTCGAGCGGGCGGTGGCGGCGGCCATGGCGCAGGGGAGGGTGCAGATCCCCATGATGCCGCGGGTGGCCGTGCAGCTCCAGCGGGCCGCCGCGGACCCCAGGGCGTCTGTCCGCCAGCTCGCGAGCATCATCGAGTCGGACCCCTCGGTGGCTGCCGAGGTGCTGCGGGTCGCCAACTCCCCGTTCTATCGAAGCCTGGTCGAGAGCAAGTCCGTGCGCGCCGCCATGTCCAAGATGGGGCTCAGCGGGACCCGGGACGTGGTGATGATGGCCACGTTCCGGGGGCGCGTGCTCAAGGCCCACCCGGCGCTCCAGCAGGAGGCGCGCGCGTTGTGGGAGCACGCGGTCGGGTCGGGGTATCTGGCGCGGCTCCTGGCGACTGAGCTGCGGCTCGACCCGGACGTGGCGTTCACCGCGGGGCTCTTCCACGACGTGGGAAAGCTGGTGCTGCTCGACGTGGCGGCGTCCCTGGCGCGGGAGCAGCGCCGCGACATGACCCCGTCGCGGCAGGCGCTCGCCCGCTCCTTCCACGCCCACCACGTGGAGGCCAGCGTGCGTGTCGCCGAGCGCTGGAGCCTGACCGCGGACGTCATCGCGATCATCAATGACCACCACAGGCCGCCGGCGGGGCAGCCCCACGAGGGCTACATCCGCCTTTTGACCGCGGCCGACGCCATGGTGACCGACGGGCTCAGCTCGGGCTTCGGGGATCTGGTCGCCATGCGGCGCGCGGTGAAGTTTGCGGGCGTGGCGCTCACCGACGAGCAGGTCACGCGCCTCGCCTTGGGCTTCTTCGAGGACTTCGAGGAGACGCGGGCCTTGCTCGGGTAGGGCCGGTGCCCGTCCTCGGGCTCCGACCCGGGGGTGACCGGCGGGTACACGCTGGGACGAGCCGGTGGCTGCGAGGGTTCGGGGGCGGGGCGGAACCCCTCGGCAGTCGGACACCGAGAGAATCACGACGTCCAGATGGAGACAGCACCGGAGTGGCGCACGACTGTGCGACGCCACAGGAATCTCCAGGACCATTGCTGCCAGCCGACGACCGGCGTGCCCGGGCTCCGGGCGCTTGGTTCATGGGTCATGGGGGGACGATTCGGACGGTCGGGCCTTGGATGGAGACCTCGACGTCGAGCGGTTCGCCGTCCAACGTCTCGAAGTGAAGTGCCGTGACCTCGATCACGATCTCGATGGGGCCGGGGATCGGTCCCGCGTCTCCGCCAGAGTCGGTAGCAGCATCGGCGCTTGGCTCGACCGTGGCATCACCGGCACCATCGCCGATCACGTCACTGAGCGGCTCGCCGCCAGTATCGGCAACGGTGTCGCCGACCGCGTCGTCCAACGAGCCACCCGAAACGTCGGCAGTGTCGCCGACCGCGTCCCATGGCCCAGACGCATCAGTCCCAGGCTCACCCTCGGTGTCGGCAAGTGCATCGTCCGTGGCGTCCTTCCCCGCGTGACCGCCTCCTCCGCTGTCCGTTGCGTCTCCGCTCCCGCAGGACAAGGCGAGGAGCCCGACGACGAGCGCCGCGATCAGGCCGCCCGCCACCCGCCGTGCCGCCAGAAGGGCCAATGTGGCAAGCGCCATCGTCACGGCGCTCCAGGGTGGCCACGGGCTGCCGGATCCCCCTGACCTCGTCCCCTCCGTGGGCCCGCCCCGCCGGCCAACGATTACGCCGCCCCCGAGCAGCAGGGCCGCCGCAGTTGGCGTCGCCGTGCCCTGCACCGTCGTCGTCGACCCGGACGGAAGGACGATGGGTGTCTGGAGCTTGAAGGTGGACTGGTAGGAGGTTCCCGTGGGTGACCCCGACGAACCCGCGACCGGAACCAGGGAGGGTTGGACAAGGGCCTTCGCGGTCTCGAGCATGGTCGCTTTGCCGCTGGTGAATGTGGCGACCTCCGCCTCGGGCTCGAAGGCGTCCCCGACGACGTTGGTCGTCTCCATGCCCGTCACCTTGGCCTTGCCCACGACACTCACGCCCACGAGGGTGAGCGGAAGGCCGGCAGGGGCAGTGACATCCAGGTCGAACACGACGACAGGCTCGCCGGGCAGGGCTGTGAACGTGCCATCTCCCCCCGCGGACCCTACGACGTCGATGGGTGTCGGAGGCGGACCGCAGTCGACGCCGTTGAGCGTCCCCGAGGTGACGGGGGTGCCGACACACGCAGCGCCGCTCCCCGATGCCACGCACACGGGGTCCTTCTGACACGGGGCGGCGCCGGCACACGGCTCACCGGTTCTGAGCACGTCCGCGCACATCCCTCCCACCAGCGACGTGACGAGGCACTCGTCCTTGGCGGCCGCCACACTCTGGGGGCACAGGCACTCCCCGTCCTGACACTGGCCCGGACCGCCGCACGAGCCCTCCTTCGGTGCATCGACGCACTCGCCCCCAGTGCAAGTCGTCGACAAGCAGGGGTTCATGGCCGCGGCGCTGGACGGCTCGCAGACCTTCGGGAGGCAGGCTCCCGACTGGCAGATCATGCAGGGGTCCCCGGCGCACGAAGACCCATCCGACGCTGCGACGACCTCGCACGCGCCCGTCTCGGGACTGCACTTCCCGACGTTGCAGGCTCCCGCGCCAGGGCAGAAAGTGGCGGTGCCCTTGCAGCCCCCTTCAGGGGCGCAGACGTCACCCTTCGTGCAGGGATCGCCATCGTCGCACGGCTTCCCATCGTCGCTTGGGAGCTTGCAGGCGGCGACCACGTCGATGAGTGCCGTCTTGCTGGTCACGACGATGCCCCCGCTGGTGACGACGGCCTTTACCGAGGCCTGTCCTACGGTGTCCGCTACGCCGGTGACGGTCGCGGTGGCGACCTCCCCCGCGCCGAGCTCGCCAAGGGCGCAGATGGAGCCTTCGCACACTCCGTCGCTGCTGGACGTCTCGACCGTGAGTCCCGGCGAAGGTGTCACCTCCACGGCAACGTCGGGTACGGGCGTGTCGCCCTTGTTGCCGATCAGCAGGCTCATCGAGAAGTCCGAATCGAGGCTCACGGGTCCAGGAAGCACCAAGTCCACGTTCAGCTCCGCGGGCATTGGCGGATTCACCACCTCCCCTTTCACGTGCAAAGAAATCGTCTCATCATCGGAGTACTCCATCATCGGAGTCTCTACAACCGTGAGAAGTTCTCTTACCTCCTTGATGTCCGAGTTTCCTGGGAACACGAGTACCTTCTTGTATTGCGTGCCCTTTTTGAATGTGACGCCCTCAACTTGAACAGGCGTACTCGTCACCTCTACCTCGATACTGTGATGACCCGATGGGCCGCGGCCCGCAACGACCCAGGTGGCAGACTCCCCGGGATTCATGCACGGTCCGTCGGCAATTATCTCCTTCTGATAGGTGTGGGGGTAGAATGGACCACTCCCCCAGCCAGGCTGCAACCCCGCGGAATAGGACACACGGATCTTCGGGCAGGCCCGTAACTGCCCGATTGAAGTCACCGTGAGGAGGGACTCCCCGTATTGGAAGGGCTCCAGATCGACGTGTTTGGTAG